>NC_013173.1:2127578-2732604 GCF_000023225.1 Desulfomicrobium baculatum DSM 4028 | reverse complement strand
CGTTCCATGCGCACGACTTCTTTTTTCAGGAAGCGGCTGACGGAGCCGTCTTCGAACATGCCTTCAAGCTTTTTCAGGCGGGTGATGCTGGTGCGGATGGTCTGGTAGTTGGTCAGCGTGCCGCCCAGCCAGCGGTTGGTGACGTGGTACATGCCGCAGCGCTCGGCTTCGGTCTTGATCACGTCCTGCGCCTGGCGCTTGGTGCCGACAAAAATGATCTTTCCGCCGCGGGCCACGGTATCGGCGATGAAATCGTGGGCCTTGCGGTACAGCTTCACGGTCTGCTGCAGGTCGATGATGTGGATGCCCTTGCGCGCGCCGAAAATGAAGGGGCGCATCTTGGGGTTCCAGCGGCGGGTCTGGTGGCCGAAGTGGACTCCGGTCTCCAGCATCTGTTTCATACTTACATAAGCCATGGTAATCTCCTTGGTTTTATTCCTCCGCCCGCAGGAGCCCGAATGGGCCAAACCAAAAATGCGGACGTGTGGAGTGTTTGAGAACTGAAGTCGGTACGCGAGTGCTTTATCCTTGGCAAGAAAAAATTATACCCGGGCGATGAGGGGAATGACGATGGGGTCGCGTTCCAGGACCTTGCGGAAAAAGCGGCGCAGGGAGGACCTGATTTTCTCTTCCAGCTTGTAGGCCTCGCAGCCGGGGTTGCCTTCCATGACATCTAATATGATGCACTTGGCGTCTTCAAGGATGTGGGAGAAATGCTGTTCAAAGATGAACCCCTTGGACTGGATGCTGGGGCCGAAGACGATGGTCCCGAATTCGTCCTGCACCAGGAGCACAATGACGAGCCCTTCGCCGCCCAGGATCTGGCGTTCCTTGAGCACGCTCTGGCCTACGTCGCCCACGCCCTTGCCGTCGACCAGGATGGACTCCGCGAAGACCGCTTCCTCCAGACGGATGCCCGACGTGGACAGGGTCACGGGGTGGCCGTTCTCCAGGATCAGCGCGCGTTCCGGCGCGATGCCCCGCGAAACGGCCAGTTCGGCGTGCTTGAAAAGGTGGCGGTATTCGCCATGCACCGGCACGAAAAATTTGGGATGGACCGTGTCGAGCATGATCCGCAGCTCTTCCTTGTGGGCATGGCCTGAGGCGTGGATGGCCTGCACTTTTTCGTAGAGTACGCTAGCCCCGTGCCGGTAGAGGTCGTTGATGACCCGGGTGATGGCCCTGGTGTTGCCCGGGATGAAGCGCGAGGACATGATCACCGTGTCGCCCTTATGGATGTTGATCTGCCGGTGCTCGCTCCGGGCCACGCGGCTCAAGGCCGAAAGGGGTTCGCCCTGGGAGCCGGTCAGCAGAATGACGATCTTGTCGTCGTCAAGATAGGCCAACTCCTCCATGTCGCAGGAATTTTCGCGGTTGAACCGCAGATGCCCGAGATCCTTGGCAACGTCGATGTTGGTGACCAGGCTGCGCCCGGTGAAGGCCACCCTGCGCCCGTGCTTGGCCGCAAGGTCGAAAATTTCCTGCATGCGCTGGATATGGGTGGCGAAAAGGGTGACCAGAATGCGGCCCTTGGCTTCGGCAAAGACTTCATCCAGAGAGTCCTGGATTTCCTGTTCCGTCAGGGAGAAACCTTCGCGTTCCACGTTGGTGGAGTCGGAGAGCATGAGCAGCACGCCCTCGCTTGAAAATTTGGCGAAGGCGTCAAGGTCGGTGGCGTGCCCGCCCTGGGGGTTGCGGTCGATCTTGAAATCGCCCGTGTGCACGATGCGTCCGGCCGGGGTCTCGATACCGAGCCCGAAGCCCTCGATGATGCTGTGGCAGACGGGCATGAAGGTCACGGCGAATTCGCCCAGTTCGACCCGCTCCCGCGCGCGCACCGGGTGCAGCTTCACGTGGGAGTCGAGGTTGCGCTCCTGCAGGCGTTTCATCGCCAGGCGCAGGGTGAACTCGGAGCCGTAAAGTGGGACTTCCTGCAGATAGGGGACAAGCCAGGCCAACGCCCCGATATGGTCCTCATGGCCGTGGGTCAGGATGATGCCCTTCAATTTGTGCTTGCGGCTGACGATGAAATCCATGCGGGGGATGACCACGTCCACGCCATAAAGGATGACGTCCGGAAACATGAGCCCGCAGTCCACCAGGATCATGCTCTGCTCGGTCTCCAGGGCCATGCAGTTCATGCCTATTTCTCCCAGCCCGCCAAGGGGGGTGAGGGTAACGTGCGATTCGGGCATTAAGGGGGCTCCGGTTTGTTGAGGTACGATGTGATGCTCGCGCATCCTGATGGAAACTAAGGGAAGTGGGGCGCAAGGACAAGACCAAAAAAAAGCCGCTGAAACACGGCTTTTGATCCTTGTCGTGGCTGAATCACGAATCGATGAGCGCGGCAAAGTTGCGGCGGAGGTGATTTTTAGGAATCAAACGCTCGATGCAGACAAATTCGTATTTCAGTTGTTTGAGTCCCGTTGTGCGCAATATGCCGCTTTAATGACAAAACCCCCGTCAAGTGACGAGGGTTTTGAGCTGGCTTTGTCGGCATCCGGGTCCGGCCTGGGCGTCGGTCGGGCGTTTCCTGCCGCCGGGTCGGGAATGGGTCAGCCCCAGATATCCAGTTCTTGCCTGAGCAGGCTGGCCGCGATGTCCTTGCCGCTTGCCTCATACTCTCCCGCCTCGATCCTGGCCTTTACGTCGGCGACTTTGTCGGCCCTTACCCCGTCGTTTTCCTGGGCAGCCTTGAGCATGCTCATCTTGAGCCGCGCTTCATCGGAAATGGAGATACGGTCGGTGCCGCTGTCCTGATTGGCGACGGGCTTCTGGTGTTCCTGGCGCTGCTGCTCCAGATGGTCCAGTCGCGTAGACTCGTAACCGCTGAATGGTTTGATGGTGTTGATCGTCATTTTTCGCTCCTGCCGGTTATTCCGGCCGCACTGGCTTTTTCCGTCATCCGGGAGGCATGTGCCTCGGGGGAAAGCCTAGAGCATTGTTTCGTTGACCCGGGTCAAGGCAACTTCCCACAAACGGCGCATGAAAGCATCCTTTTCGCCGTTGGTCAATTCCGCGACCCCCTGGTCTGTTTTTTTCAGTATTTGAAGGCCGCTTCCGTCGGATGGATACCTGAAAAGCACGTCCTGTCCGAATTCCTTGGCCATCTGCGTCTTGATTTCACGGACTACCGGGTTTGCGGTGTCCGAGCCGATGAGGTTGTCCACAATCTCGCCTGCGACTTTTTCAACCAACTGGCGCCTTTTGGCTTCCTTGGAAATGGAAACGGAATCCTGCTGCCCGCCGCGGTCCATGTATTTTTTGAACCTGGCGATACGCCGACCGGCTTCTTGGTGCTGGTCGTACGTGCGCATCACGCTTTTGACGAGAAAGGGATTCACTGTCACAGGGCATACCTCTTATTTCACCCTATCGGCCAGTAATACGCGAACTTTAATTTTTTTTTGAAAAAACTCCGCCCACGCCCATGGCCCGGCTCCAGCGAACATTGCTCCTCTCCTTGAATACGCGGCACCTTTTGCTTACACTCTCGCAAATGGGAAAAATCATTAGCAACATAGTCATCGTCCATAACGTCGAAAATGAACTGGCGGCCAACATGGCCCAGCAAATCCGGCGCTGGCTCGTGGGTGAGGGCCGCACGGCACGGATTGTCGTGTCCTCCAAGGAGAAGGTGCACTGCGTCTCGACCTGGGGGAGTGCGGACATGATCCTGACCCTGGGAGGCGATGGGACCCTGCTCGCCGTGGCCAGGGCCGTGCAGGATCTGGGTATTCCCATTCTGGGACTCAATCTCGGCAAGGTGGGATTTCTGACGGAACTCTCTCCCACGGACTGGCGGGAAACCCTGACGCTCATTCTGCGCGGGGAATACGACATGTCCCGGCGGCTGGTCATCAGTTTTCACGTGCTCCGGCGCGGTCAGGAGTATTACCGGGGCTATGCCATCAATGATCTGGTCATCAGTTGCGGGAGCCTGGCGCGCATGATCCGGCTCGACATGTGGTACGGCACCGACCACCTGGGCACGGTGCGGGCCGACGGCATGATCGTGGCCACGCCGACCGGTTCCTCGGGCTATTCCATTTCCGCTGGCGGCCCGCTCATCTATCCGGAACTCAACGTCTTCGCCCTGACCCCCATCTGTCCTTTCCTGCACGCCTTCAGGCCCATGGTCCTGCCTTTCGAGAACGCCCTGCGCATCCTGGTCCTCGATGCCGACCCGGACGTCTACCTGACCCAGGACGGCCAGACCGGAGTGGTCCTGGCCGCCGGAGACAATATTTTCGCCTCCCGGGCCGAAAAAAGACTCAACCTGATCCGTCCCCTGCATTCCCAGTACGCAGACAAGCTCAAGTCAAAGGGGTTTGTGCGGGAGAGTTGACGATTTTCGGTCATCTATTCGATGACGCGGGCTTTTTTTGAATTTTTAAATCCGCAAACTTTTTTTAAGGACAAATCATGCACGCCTCTCTGCGTCCAGGCTCCCGTCACCTGCCGCCCGGTCTGGTCATCATTTACGAAGACCGGGATATTATCGTCGTAAACAAGCCCGCCGGGATGCTGACCATGGCCACGGAAACGGAAAAGACGCGCACGGCCTATTACGCCCTGACCGACTACGTGCGCAAAGGCAATGCCAAGTCCCGGTACAGGATTTTCATTGTTCATCGTCTGGACCGCGAAACTTCCGGGATCGTGCTCTTCGCCAAGACCGAGGTTGCCAAGCGCACCCTGCAGGACCAGTGGGAAGATACCACCAAGATATATGCCGCGGTGGTACACGGGCAGATGGGCAAGGCCTCGGGCATGCTGAGCTCCCATCTGGTCGAGAGCGGGGTGCACAAGGTCTATGCCACGCGCGACGCGGCCCTGGGCAAACTGGCCCGGACGGCCTGGACCGTGCTCAAGGAGAGGGGAGGATATTCGCTTCTGGATGTGACGCTGCTGACCGGGCGCAAGCATCAGATTCGCGTGCAGATGGCGGATGCGGGGCATCCTATCGCCGGGGACAAGAAATACGGGGTCAAAGGCGACACCTTTTCCCGTTTGGCGCTGCACGCGCGTTCCATCACTTTTGCCCATCCCTTTTCGGGCCGGAGCATGACGCTTGACGCTCCGGTGCCGAGCGTGTTCGCGCAGTTGGTGGGACGCGTGGAGGCGGAAGGCGCGGAAGAGAAAATGAGGCTGTAACGGTTCGACCGTTTACATTTCCTGACAGGTACCGACGATCTTGCCCAGAAAGTCCCGCAGGCGGGGGTTTTTGGGGTTGCTGAAAAATTCCTGCGGGCTGTTTGCTTCCTGAATCACCCCCTCATCGATAAAGATGACCCGGTCCGCCACTTCGCGGGCAAAGCCCATTTCGTGCGTGACCACGATCATGGTCATGCCTTCCGCCGCCAGCTTCTTCATGACTTCAAGCACTTCTCCGACCAGTTCCGGGTCCAGGGCCGAGGTTGGCTCGTCGAAGAGGATGACCTTGGGTTGCAGAGCCAGGGCGCGGGCAATGGCCACGCGCTGCTTCTGCCCGCCTGAGAGCTGTTCCGGATAAGCCTGGGCCTTGGAACCAAGGCCGACTTTGGCCAGCAGGTCGTAACCGAGGTGCTCGGCTTCGGCGCGGGGCATCTTGCGGACTTTGACCGGGCCGAGGATCACGTTGTCGAGCACGCTCATGTGCGGAAAAAGATTGAACTGCTGAAAGACCATGCCCGCCTCGGTGCGTACGTAATTGATGTCCGTGCGCGGGTTCATGATGTCGTGTCCGTCGACAATCACGGTGCCGGAGGTCGGCGTTTCGAGCCGGTTGATGCAGCGCAGCACCGTGGACTTGCCCGAGCCGGACGGCCCGATGATGCAGACCACCTCTCCCGAGGCCACGGTCAGGTTGACCCCCTTCAAAACTTCCAGCTCCCCGAACTTCTTGTGCAGGTTCTTTATTTCAATCATGCGCTTTTTCCGCTGGTCTTGTTAATCAGTCTGGTTTCGAGAATTTTCAGAGCCTTGGCGATGCTCATGGTCATGACCAGATAGACCATGGCCACGGCCATGTAGACCTCGAACGCCCGGAAATTGACGGCCACGATCTCCTGGCCGGTGCGCAGCAGTTCGCCCACGCCGATGACCATGAGCAATGAGGTGTCTTTGAGGCTGATGATGAACTGGTTGCCCAGCGGCGGGATCATGCGTTTGAAGGCCTGCGGCCAGATGATGTAGCGCATGGTCTGGGCCCGGGTCAGGCCGATGGAGCGTCCTGCCTCGGTCTGGCCGACATTGATGGACTGGATGGCTCCGCGCACGATCTCGGCGATGTAGGCTCCGGAGTTGATGGCGATGACGATGACTCCGGCGATGAGCGGAGGGATGCGCAGCCCCACGGCCATGGGCACGCCGTAGTAGAGGAACATGGCCTGTACCAGCATGGGCGTGCCGCGAACGAGCTCCACGTAGAGGTCGGCCAGTTTGCGTACGAGAAAGGGGCGGGCCAGCTTCATGAGCCCAGTGGCCACGCCGAGCAGAAAGCCGAAAAAAAGGCCGCCGACGGTCAGGTAGATCGTGTACCAGACTCCGCGCATGAGCATGGGCAAGGTGTCGACAACGACGCTTGGTTCGAATTGAAAGGCCATGGGTGTCTCGAAATGGAGGCAGGAATGTCCTGCCTCCAGGGATGGTTTAAGCGGAATTACTTGGGCTCGGTGCCGAACCACTTGATGTACAGTTCACGGTAGGCGCCGCTGTCTTTAAGCTTCTTGAGGGCTTCGTTGACTTTGGCGACCAGGTCGCTGCCCTTGGGGAAGCCGATGCCGTAGGACTGGCCCATGTACAGGGGGCCGACGATCTTGGTCTGTTCCTTGCCGACGGTGCGCACGAATTCGGATATTACCGGGGAGTCGAAGATGACCGCATCGGCGCCGCCGGCCATGAGTTCCATGAACATGGCGTCATTGTTGGGGAAGAGCTTGACTTCCTTGGCTCCGGCTTCCTTCTTGGCGAAATCTTCGCTGGTGGTGCCGAGCTTGGTGGCCACGATCTTTCCGGCCAGGCTTTTGACGTCGGTGATCTCGGCGTTGTCGGCCTTGACCAGGATCAGGAGGCCGGCATTGTAGTAGGGGTCGGAGAAGTCGACCACTTCGGCGCGTTCGGGCTTGATGGTGATGCCGGCAATACCGACGTCAATCTGGCCGGACTGCAGGCCGGGGATGATGCCGTTGAAGTCCATGGGCTGCAGGTCGTATTCCGCGCCGATTTCCTTGGCGATGGCGTCCCAGAGTTCCACGTCGAAGCCGGTGTGTTTGCCGCTTTCGGGGTCCTTGAATTCAAACGGCGGAAAATTGGTGTCCGTGGCCACGATCAGCTTTTTGGCTGAAGCGGTGGTCGCGCACAGGGCCAGGGCTAAAACGGCGAAAAGCAGGATGCGTTTCATGGAGCCTCCTTGATGATGGATGGGAAAAAACGGGTTTGGCCACTATGGCGGAAAATCGTCCTTGGCATGGGCCAAAAAGCCGGAAAATGCAAGGAGGCTGTCGAAATCGGAATGGTTGGTTCGCTGAGCGGAATGGGTGTGGTGGCGCATGTGGGTGTGCGGTTTTTGGAGACGTACCCATCAAGGTCCGCCAATAGCCGCTCCAACTCCCCTCCTGCCAAGGAGGGGTGCCCGAAGGGCGGGGTGGTTGCCTTTTCATGTGCGTGGGGCGCGCGTGTCGGCGTGGTCCGAGCAAGGTCTGCCGGAACTCCTTCGCTGGCCTCGTAATGCTTCCCGGCCTTGAGGCTCGGGCATTCATTTGCGCTTTGTACGGCCAACGGCCGGGAAACAAACGATGCCCGGCTCAGTCAGACAGCCGACAGCCCTCGCCCGAACCACGCCGCCGCGCTTGAGGCGATGCGGAAGGATGGTAGAGAAGTATCAATATCTGACAGAGTTGCACCGACTCCCCTCCTGCCAAGGAGGGGTGCCCGAAGGGCGGGGTGGTTGCCTCTTCATGTGCGTGGGGCGCGCGCCTGCGTGGTCCGGTCAAGGTCTGCCGGAACTCCTTCGCTGGCCTCGTAATGCTTCCCTGCCTTGAGCTTTGAACATCTTTTGCGCTTCGTGCGGGGGACGGCCGGGAAGCAAACGATGCCCGGCTCAGTCAAACAGCCGACAGCCCTCGCCCGAACCACGCCGACACGCTTGAGGTGGTGCGGAAGGATGGTAGGGAAGATGGACGTGTAAGGGGTGCAGGGGACGCGTCCCCTGCCCGCCGGAGGCATCTTACGCCATTTCCTGTTCAGTGCGGCGGATGATTTCTTCTTGGTGGTCGAGGTCCAGGTCGACGAAGTAGTCGCTGTATCCGGCTACGCGCACCAGCAGGTTGCGGTGTTCGGCGGGGTTGGCCTGGGCCTCGCGCAGGGTGGCGGTGTCCACGACGTTGAACTGGATGTGGTGGCCGCCGAGGCGGAAATAGGTGCGAACCAGCTGCGCGAGTTTGTCCAGGTCCTGATCGGATTTGAGCACTCCGGGCAGGAAGCGCTGGTTGAGGAGGGTGCCGCCGGACTTGATCTGGTCCATTTTGGACAGGGACTTGACCACGGCGGTGGGGCCGTTTCTGTCCGCGCCGTGGGAGGGCGAGGTGCCGTCGGATTCGGGCAGGTGGGCCAGGCGGCCGTTGGCCGAGGCGCCGAGCATCTTGCCGAAGTAGACGTGGCAGGTGGTGGAGAGCATATTCAGGTGGTAGCCTGTGCCCTTGGTGTTGGGACGTCCGTCGATGGCGGCGAAGAGCGAGTCGTAGACGCGGCGCATGATGTCGTCGGCGCGGTCGTCGTCGTTGCCGAAGAAGGGGGTCTTGTTCCAGAGCTTCAGACGCAGGGCTTCGGAGGCGTGGAAATTGGCGCGCAGGGCGCTTGCGAGCTGGCCTATGGACACGGAGCCGGCGTCAAAGACATGGGTCTTGATGGCCGAGAGGCTGTCCGTGACCGTGCCGATGCCGCAGCACTGGATGTAGTTGGTGTTGTAGCGCGGTCCGCCGTTGTAGTAGTCGAGCCCTTTTTCGATGCAGTCATGGATGACGGTGGATAGGAAGGGCGCGGGGGAGTGGGCGGCGTACATGCGCTCGATGTAGTTGTTGACGCGGATCTTGAGGTCCACCACCCAGTCGAGCTGACGGGTGAAGGCGGCATAGAGGTCGTCGAAGGTGGCGAAGCTTTCGGGCTCGCCGGTCCGGGGGCCGACCTGTTTGCCGGTCAGTTGGTCGCGGCCGTTGTTCAAGGCCAGTTCCAGAATTTTGGGCACGTTCAGGTAGCCGGTCAGGATGTAGGCTTCCTTGCCGAAGGCCCCGGTTTCGATGCAGCCGGAGCAGCCGCCCTCGCGGGCGTCCTCCACGGTCTTGCCCACACGCATCTGCTCCATGACAACGGCGTCGGTGTTGAAGATCGAGGGGTAGCCGTAGCCGTTTCTGATGACTTGGGCGGCGGCTTTCAGGAAGCGGTCCGGGGTCTTCTGGCTGATGTGCACGCTGGTCTGCGGTTGCAGGAGCCTGAGTTCATCGACCACTTCGAGGATGAGGTAGGACAGTTCGCTGACCCCGTCGGAGCCGTCGCGCCTGAGGCCCCCGAGATTGATGTTGGTGAAATCGTTGTAGGTGCCGCTTTCCTTGGCCGTGACCCCGACCTTGGGCGGGGCGGGATGGTTGTTGACCTTGATCCAGAGGCAGCAGAGCAGTTCCTTGGCGGCTTCGCGGGTCAGGGTGCCGTCGGCCAGCCCCTGCGCGTAGAACGGGGCAAGGTGCTGGTCGAGGTGCCCGGGAGTCATGGCGTCCCAGCCGTTCAGCTCCGTGATGGTGCCCAGGTGCACGAACCAGTACATTTGCAGGGCTTCCCAGAAGTCGCGCGGTGCATGGGCCGGTACGTGCCGACAGACTTCGGCGATGCGGGTCAGCTCGGCCTTGCGTGCCGGATCCGCTTCGGTCTTGGCCAGTTCCCAGGCCAGGTCGGCATGACGGTTGGCGAAGATGACCGCCGCGTCGCAGGCGATATCCATGGCGCGAAGCTGTTCGGCCCGGTCCGAGGCCAGGGGGTCGCTTAAATAATCGAGGCGGGTCAGACGCTCGGCGATGCGCTGCTTGAAATCGAGCAGGCCCATTTCGTAGATCGTGCCGTCGAGGGCGGTGTGGCCCGGCGCGCGCTGCTCCATGAATTCGGTGAAGAGCCCGGCCTCATAGGCGGTTCTCCATTCGTCCGGAATCCGGGAAAAGACGCGCTCGCGCATGGAGCGGCCCGTCCAGTAGGGGATGACCTCGCGTTCGTAGGTCGCGATATCGTTCTCCGACACATGGTAGCTCGTCATGGGGCGGGTGGCCAGCACGCGCAGGTCTTCCGCGGAGTGACAGGTCAGTTCCGGAAAGGTCGGCACGCATTTGGGCCGGGGGCCGCGCTCGCCGACGATGAGTTCGCCGTCGCCAAGGTAGATGGTCTTTTTTTCGCACAGGTCTTTGAAGACCAGGGCGCGCAGCACGGGCAGGGAGTGTTTGCCGTAGTGTTCGCGGTAGAACGCGGTTTCGAGCAGGGCGCGCTCGATGGAGATGGACGGCGTAGCGGCGAAACTTTCTTCACGCAAGCGCTCAATTCTCTGGTTCATCTATCCTCCGATGCGGACTTCAAGCCCGCATTGCTGCAAAATGTCCACGGCCCGGTCCACGTTGCCCGGATCGTTCTGTTTTATGGATTCTCCGGGATAGGGCTGGCCGAGCTTGGCGTATTTCCCACGGGCCGAGGCATGGTAGGGGAGCACGTCGATACTGCGGATGCCCGGCAGGGAAGAGGCCAAAAGGCCGGTGCGGCGGATGTTCTCTTCGTCGTCGTTCATGCCCGGAATGAGCGGAAGCCTGAGCGCGACCTGTGCTCCGGACCGCGCCAGCAGACGCAGGTTGGACAGGATCAGGGCGTTGTCCACCCCGGTCAGGCGGCGATGCGCGATGGGGTCCATGTGTTTCAGGTCGAAGAGAAAAAGGTCCGTGTGCCGCGCAATGCGCGAGATGGTCGCGGCGCTGGCAAAACCGCTGGTGTCCACGGCGCGGTGCAGGTCCAAGTCTTTGCAGGCCACAAGCAGCGCTTCAAGAAAATCGGGCTGGGCCAGGGGTTCTCCGCCGGAAAACGTCACCCCTCCCTGATTTCCGGCGAAAAAGGGCGTTTCTTTTTCGATCTCGGCCATGACTTCGAGTACGGTCCATTTTCTGCCTACGGCTTCATGCGCCAAGGCCGGGCATACTTCGGCGCAGACGCCGCAAGCGGTGCAGGCGTCCTGGTTTCTGAGCATGCCATCCGGGCCGGGGCTCAAAGCCCCTTGGGGGCAGGCTTCCACGCATTCTCCGCAGCCGACGCATTTGTCCGGCACGGTGAGCATGCCGGGGGGCGCCGCAATGCCTTCGGGGTTGTGACACCACAGGCAGGACAGGGGGCAGCCCTTCAGGAACACGGTCACGCGCAGGTCCGGCCCATCGTGCAGGGCGTAGCGCTTGATGGCGAAGATGACGCCGGAAGGGGAAGAGTTGGTCGGCATTGGTAATTGATAATGAAAATCGTTAATTTTTTCAATGCGGAAAAGAAGAATGCTCCCGGGGAAATGCCGGAATCGGGCGCGCTTGAAAAGAACGAAAAAAGACGTCATTTCCAAGGAAACTATTTAAATAAACTCTTGCCTCTTTTTTTTAAAATACGTATTTTCCATAGCCATGTATCAACCATTCCGGTTGGTGCGTGGTACGAGGAGACGGGAAGGGTTTTGGCCCAAAGGCGCGACAGATCCGATGGGAGACTCAACCTGGATTTTTCAGTTTTTTTACAGGAGACAAGTGCATCATGTCGAAGAACATTTATGTCGGAAACCTGCCCTGGAGTGCCACCGAGCAGGACGTGGAAACGCTGTTCGCAACATACGGCCAGGTTGCAAACGTAAAACTCATTTCCGACCGTGAGACAGGCAGAGCCCGCGGATTTGGTTTTGTGGAAATGGAGAGCGGCGCTGAAGAAGCCATCGCCGCCCTGGACGGCGCCGATTACGGCGGACGTTCCCTGAAGGTCAACGAAGCCCGTCCCCGTCCCGAGCGTGAACGCCGGCCCAGATGGTAGTCGCGTCGATCTGAGCCTTAAAAAAACCCTGCCCGGCAGGGTTTTTTTTTGCCCGGAGGGCAAGGTGTTACTGGATCTTTCTGGGATCCGGACCTTCGTTCTCTTTTTCCTCTTCCGCCGGAAGAGGGTGCGGCACGCCTCAGGGGCGGCCTTTCATCAGGCGTTCGCCGCTGCCCACCCCGTCCAGCCAGAACCAGCCCAGCGCTCCGGCCGCGGCGGCCAGCACAAGCAGTACTCCAAGCTCCACAACTCCTCCTTATTTGACCAGGGAGCGCCCGAAGCGCTTCAGGTCTTCCAGAATCATGTACAGGGACGGCACGATCCCCAAGGTGATGAAGGTCGAAAACACGATGCCGAACCCCAGCGACAGCGCCATGGGGATGAGAAACCGGGCCTGCCGGGACGTTTCCCAGATCATGGGCGCCAGTCCGCCAAAGGTCGTCACCGTGGTCAGCAGGATGGGGCGGAAGCGCTGCAGGCTGGCCTGGTGGATGGAGGACAGGGCCGAGTGCCCCAGACGGCGCTTGCCGTTGGCACAGTCGATGAGCACCAGTGAGGCGTTGACCACCACCCCGGACAGGGCCACGATGCCGAAAAGCGACACCAGGCTCAGGCTGTAGCCCATGAGCAGATGCCCGAAAATAGCGCCGACCACGCCGAACGGGATGCTGGTCATGATGATCAGTGGCTGCGCGTAGCTGCGCAGGGGGATGGCCAGCAGGGCGAAGATGCACAGGCTGCCCATGCCAAGTCCCAGCAAGAGTGCCCCGACCCCCTCTTTTATGTCGGCCTGTTTGCCTTCGAAGCTGAACTCCAGGCCCTGATAGCGGTCCTGCAGCCGAGGCAGAAAACCGTCCCTGACGGAATTTATGATCGCGGCGGCTTCGGACGGAGGCGTCACGTCGGCGGTCACGGAGATGATGCGACGGCCATTGCGCCGCTCGATGCTGGTGTAGGAATGTCCTTTGCTGACGTCCGCCACCTCCCGCAGCAGCACGCTTTTTCCGGCCGGAGTGCGCACCAGGAAATCCTCGATATTCTGCAGGGAGATGCGTTCGCCCTCGGGCAGGCGGACCATGACCTTTATTTCGTTGCGGCCGCGCTGCTGGCGCAGGGCTTCCGCTCCGAAGAAGGCTGCGCGGATCTGGCGGGCCACGTCCTGGGATGTCAGGCCCAGGCTGCGGCCTTCCGGACGGATGCGGAAATCGAGCTGGGTCTTTCCGGCGGAGAATCCGTCGTCAATATCCGAAACCTGGGCATAGGCGCCAAGCTCCTTGGCCAGATCCTCTCCCGCTTTTTCCAGAACCTGTGTTGAACGGTGCGAAAGTTCGATGGTCAGAGCCGCACCCGACCCCGGCCCGCCGCGATCCGATTCGAATTTGAGGTACTCGGCTCCGGCGATGTCGCCGACGCGCTCTCGCCACTGGTTGGTGAATTCCGTGGTGGACAGGGTGCGTTGTTCGGGCGGGGTCAGAAAGACGCGCACCGAACCCTGGTGCCCGCCGGAACTCGTGCCGACCTGGGAAAAGATGCCTTCGACCAGTTCCGCTCCGCCGTTTTCACGGGCCAGGTCGCCTGCGATGCGGACCATGCGCTCGATGGCCGCCTCCGTCCTTGCCACCGGCGATCCGAAGGGCATGGCCAGTTCGACATAGGCGTAATCCGACTCGACCTTGGGGAACATGACGATGCCCATGCGCCCGCTGGCCACGTATCCCATCGTGGCGACAAGGACGGCCACGGCCAAGGCCACGGTCAGGTAGCGCAGGCGGATGGTCAGCATGAGCAGGGGCGAGATGACGGTGTTCACCATGTGCATGAACCAGGTGCTGAATTTGCCCTGCCATTTGTGCACGAAGGACAGCCAGGATCTGCCTCCTGACTTGAGGTGCCCGAGGTGGGAAGGCAGCACGAAGAGGCTCTCCACCAGCGAAATGATAAAGACGCTGACGACCACCGCCGGAAGTACGCCGAAAACCCGGCCCAGCACACCAGGCACGAAGAGCATGGGTAGAAAGGCGACGACGTTGGTCAGCACCGAGAATGTCACGGGCATGACCACTTCCCTGGCTCCGTTGGTGGCGGCTTTGAGGGGGGAGAGTCCCTGTTCCCTGTATTGGTATATGTTTTCGCCGACCACGATGGCGTCATCGACCACGATGCCGAGCGTGATGATGAAGGCGAACATGGATATCATATTGAAACTCACCCCGAGTCCGGGAAGGATCAGAAACGATCCCATGATGGAGATGGGGATGCCCATGCTGACCCAGAAAGCGAGCCGGATTTCCAGGAACAGGGCCAGCAGGACAAAGACCAGGCACAGGCCCATGAGGCCGTTGCGGGTCAAAAGGTCCATGCGTTGGCGAAAGATGTCGGAACTGTCGTTGCGCTTGGCGATGTGCACGCCCGGAGGCAGAATCTGGTTCAGGCGCTCCATGTGGCGCTTGACGGCGTCGGACACGGAGATGGGCGTCTGGTCGCCGACGCGGTAGATGTCGAGCAGGATGGCGGGCTGATTGTTGTACAGGGCGTAGAGGTCCGTGTCCTCGAATCCGTCGGTGATGCGGCCGAGGTCTTCCAGGCGGACCACGGAGCCTTCCGGGGTGCTGATGATGGGCAGCCCTGCGAATTCCTTGCCCAGTTCGCGGCGGTCCTTGACCCGGACCAGGATTTCCCCCTGCGCGGTCTTGACGCTGCCTCCGGGCAGTTCCAGTGCCGAGTTGCCGATGATTTCCGCCACCTCGCGCAGGGTCAGGCCATGGGCGCGCAGGGTGTCCTGGGAAATTTCAATGCCGATTTCAAGATCCCTCGCGCCGCTTAAGTCGATGCGGGTGATCTCCGGGTCCTGCAGGAGTTCGTCGCGCACGGTCTCGGCCATTTCGCGCAGCACGCTTTCCTGCAGGTCCCCGTAAACGGCGATGGACAGGGTCCGGCGCTGGTTCGAGGCGACGACCACCTTCGGGGTCTCGGTGTCTTCCGGAAAGGAGGAGATGCGGTCGACCTCGCCTTTGACGTCCTGGGCCAGGCGTTCCATGTCGGTTCCTTCGAGGGCCTCGATGGTGACCGTGCCCACGCCTTCCGTGGACGAGGACGTGACCTTCTTGATCCCGTCCAGCCCCGTGACCCGCTCTTCGATGGCCAGGACAATGCCCTTCTCGACCTCTTCCGGGCTGGCCCCGGGGTAGACCACGGACACGGTCACGATCTCGGACTCGAATTCGGGAAAGACTTCCTGCTTGATCTGGGAGGCCATGATCAGCCCGCCCACGAGGCAGAGCAGCATGATCAGATTCGCGGCCACCGGATTGGAGGCCATCCAGGCGATGGCGCCGTGCTGAATTTTCTGGCGCATGGATCTACCTTTCCTCGCCCAGGGTGACGGGCATGCCGTCGATGGGAGAGGCCAGCTCGCTGGTCACCACGGTGTCGCCGGAGGCAAGGCCGTCCGAGATCAGGACCGTGTGCGTATCGCGCCAGACCACGGTGGCGGGCCGAATGGCCAGGGTTGCGTTGTGCACGGCCCAGACCGTGTCGTTTTCGCGCAGCGCGGCCCTGGGCAGGCGGATCACGTTCTGAAGGCGGGTGCCCTCGATTTCAAGGCGCACGTATTCACCCAGCAAAATGGGCGCGGGTTTGGCTTCAAGGGGGGCCGGCAAGGAGACCTGCACCCGCGCCAGGCGGCCCTGCTCTTCCAGGTCTCCGCGCAGGCGCAGGATGTGGCCGCTGCGTTCGGCGCCGCTGGCTTGGGACAGGATGCGCACCTTCGAGCCGGGGCTGTTTTTCCCCGGCAGGGTGATCCAGGGCAGACGGTCCACCGGGATGGCGGCCTCGACCCAGAATTCGCCTGTATCGACCAGGGTGGCCAGGGTGTCGGTGATGGAGACCCGGGAGCCGAGCTCCACGTTCTTGTCCAGCACGAGGGCCGTAAAGGGCGCGGTCAGCTTGGTCCGCTTCAGGTCGAGCCGGGCCTGCTCCAGCGCCGCTTCGGCCTGGCGGAGCTTGGCCCGGGCCTGGGCGAGTTGCGGTTTGCGCAGGGCCAGGTCCGAACTTTCCCCGGCCTTGCCCGTCATCTCAAGGAGATCCCATTCATGTCTGGCCACCTGCTGGTAGCCGATTTCGAGTTCCAGCGCGGCTGCGGCGCTTTGAAGTTCCGCCTCCCTGCTGGTCACGATCAGGCGAAAATCCTCATCTTTGAGCCGCAGCAAGGGGCTGCCTTTGGTGACGATTCCACCGGGCAGAAAGCCGGGGGCGATTTCACGGACGATTCCGGCCACCTCGGCCCGGATCTGGGTCTGGCGCGCGGGAACGACGGTTCCCAGGACCTGGACGACGGCTGTCTGCGGCCCCGCCGTGACCGTGGTTGTTTCGACCAGGGGGGCGATGAGCGCCGGAGGGCGTTGCGGCGGTTTGGGCCGGGTTTTGATGAAGCGGACGGCCATGAAAATTCCGGCTCCGATGACAAGCAGGGACAAAACAAGAACCAGGAGCTTGATTCGTCTCGGCAGGGGCTTTGTGTTGTCGCATTCAGGGATGATCATATACTTTTTTCCGCTTTGGTATTTGAGGGAGCGTCGGGGAAAGAGGTGCGCCAGCCTTTGCCCAGAGCCCGGCAAAGTCCGGTCTGCAGGGTCAGAAGCGATGCCTGTTCACGAATGTGCGTGCGATCGAGTTGCTGCAATTTCAGCAACAGGGAAAGGACCGTGTCGTATTCGAGCACGCCGTTCTGATAGCGAATCCGGGCGCTGGTCAGCGCAGCCTGGGCTGTGTCGCGCTGCGTCGTAAGGGCGCGGACCAGTTCGATTTGCTTGAGGACGGAGCTGACCGCGGTGTCCACTTCGGACAGGGCCGAGAACACGGTTTTTTCATATGTGGCCAGGCGTTCCCTGCGCACGGCCTCCTGCCGTTCCACTTCGGCCCGGCGGCTGCCTCCGTCGATGATCGGGGCGGTCAGGGATGCGGCGAGATTAGCCAGCCAGTTGTCGAAGATGCGGCTCGCATCGCCGCCGCTGTGCTCGAAATTTCCTGTCAGGCGCAGCGCCGGCATGCGGTCGGCCCTGGCGGCGGCCACGTCCCAGCCCGATTCGAGCAGACGCTGCCAGGCGGCGCGGATGTCGGGGCGCTCGCGCAGCAGGTCCGCCGGAAGCCCTGTGCCTGGGATGGGCATGGGCTCCGGGAGAGTGGTGGCGCTGGCCAGATCCACGCTGCCGGGCGCTTTGCCCAGGAGCAGGTTGATCCGGTTTTCCAGACGCACGGCTTCGGACCTCAGGGGGAAAATGACGGTTTCGGTCTGGGCGATGGCTTCGCGCTGCTGCAGCACATCCAGAGCCGAGGCGAGCGAGTTGGCGAAGCGCAGTTCAAGGGTGGAGAGGATGGCCGCATTGGTGCGCTGCTGCTCTTCAAGCACGGCGAGCTGCTGCCTGGTCGAACAGAGGGATATCCAGGCCCCGACGACTTCGCCGCTTAAGGTCAGGGCCGCCGTGCGCAGGTCGTCGCGACTGGCCATGACGAAAAGCGTATCGGCCTGCCGCAGCGCCCTGACCCGGCCCCAGAGGTCGAGTTCATAGCTGGCGGCCAGTCCCAGACCGTAGGTGTCGCTCTCGACCTGGTTTTGGGCGTGGAGTTTGGTCCAGGACCGCGCAGCCTCGGCGCTGGCGTCCAGGGTCGGCCACAGGGCGCTCCCGGTTTTCTGCGCGGCGGCCTCGGCCTGTTCGAGTCGGGCCAGGGCTGTGCGAATGTCCGGGGCGGAGCGCAACGCTTCATCCATCAGCCTGTTGAGGTCTTCGCTGTGCAGTGCGCGCCACCACTCTTCGCCGGGCATATGTTCCCCGGCTTGCAGACGGTACGCCTGCGGCGGTTGTGGCACTGACGGGGGTACGGGGGTGAAGGCGTGGCATCCGCTCAGAATGAGAACAAGAAAAACGAGTAGCCTCATGCGATGCGCTCCGGAAGACAGAGAAGGAAGCAGGTTGTGCGCGGCGTGACCATGCGTGCAATCTGAATCTGAAAGGTGAATGGCAGAGGGCCGCTCTTTACAGTTGCGTCGAAGTTCGCGGGCGGGTTTCAGACCGATAGCGATGTCGAGAATTTCTTGTCGACGACGAGGATATGGTTGGTCAGCCAGCCGCTCAGGAAATGGTACATGTCCCAGGCCAGCCCTTCCGAGGCCAGGATGATATCCAGATCAAAGAGCTGGAGCTGGTCGACGAAGGCCAGATGCTCATCCCGGTGCTCCGCCAGATCGGCGTAGCCTGCGGCGTCCATGATCGTCTCCTCGGTCCGGAAGTGGTACTGGGCGTATTCCTTGAGCTGGGCCAGGACTGCTTGCAGGTCGTCCATGGATGCGCAACCGATGCCGTCCGCCAGGGTGCCTATGATTTCGACCAGGCGTTGATGCTGGGTGTCGACTTCGGGGATATTCGTTTCAAAAGATTGATCCCAAACGATTTTTTTGTTCATTCCCTTTTGGCTCCTGGGCTTGGCGGTGCAGAATATTACATATCATTAACCCAGAGCGCCCTGCGGGAAAAGGGGCAATTCCCGTTTAATCCCGGATTTGGTGGACAAAGGCGCGGTTCGGGCTCAGGCGGATTCGGTAGCCTTGCGGGGTGGATAGGTGTGGATGGATTCAGGGTCGGCCACTGCGCGCAGGGCGGCCAGGGCCAGGGCGGACATTTCGTCTTCTCCCGCATGGACCATGACCGGCCCCAGGAATTGCACGTGTTCAGCGATGCTGTTTGCCAGCTCCCGGTCATGCACGAGCCCGCCGGTCAGGATCACGGCGTCGACCTGTCCGCGCAGCACCGCGCCCATGGCCCCGATTTCCTTGGCCACCTGGTAGGCCATGGCCTGCCGCACTTCCCGGGCGAGTGCGTCGCCCTTGCGGATGCGCTCCTCGATTTCCATGCCGCTGGCCGTGCCCAGGTAGGCCAGGAAACCGCCCTGGCCCGTGATCCTGCGCCGGATATCCCGTTCGGTCGCGCCGGGCGCGAAGCACCAGCTCACGATCTCTGCGGCGGGCAGGCCGCCGCTGCGTTCGGGCGAGAAGGGACCATCCCCGTCGAGGGCGTTGTTAACGTCCACCACCCGGCCCAGCTCGTGCGCGCCCACGGACACGCCCCCGCCCAGGTGGGCGATGATGAGGCGCAGCTCTTCATAGGATCGTCCCAATCCTTCCGCCACGCGCCTGGCCACGGCCTTGTGGTTCAGGGCGTGGAAGATGCTGCGCCGTTCTATGGAGGGGTGTCCGGAGTAGCGGGCCAGGGGCCCGAGTTCGTCCACAACCACGGGGTCGGCGATAAGCGCGGGAATGCCTGCGCTTGTGGCCAGATCGTGGGCCAGGATGGCGCCGAGATTGGAGGCGTGGGTGCCGAACGCGCAGGACCGCAGATCGAATAGCATCTGCGGGCCGACGGCGTACACGCCGCCGGGAATGGGGCGCATGAGCCCGCCCCGGCCGATGACGGCACCAAGCTCTGAAACGCTCTGCCCGTGCCGGATCATGGCCTGGGTGATGGTCTCCCGCCGGAGCTGCTCCTGATCCATGACATGCTCGAATCGCGCGAGATCGGCCGCATCGTGGCGGATGGTTTCCACGAAGAGCTCCTGCCGGTCGTCAAAGACCGCGATCTTGGTGGAGGTAGATCCTGGGTTTATGGCAAGAATCTTCATGCCTGGTTTCCGTTTGCGGCCATGAGGATGCCCAGGGCCACGGCGTTGATCTTGGTCTGGTGGGAGTCGGCCCGCGAATTGAGCAGCACCGGGGCCTTGGTGCCCATGACCACTCCGGCCGAACGGGCATGGGCGAAATACATGAGACTCTTGTAAAAGATGTTGCCCGCCGCCAGGTCCGGGGCCAGCAGGATATCGGCCTTGCCCGCCAGCGGGTCGCGCATGCCCTTGTGCC
The DNA here is from genome assembly GCF_000023225.1 of Desulfomicrobium baculatum DSM 4028. Lineage (NCBI taxonomy): Bacteria > Pseudomonadati > Thermodesulfobacteriota > Desulfovibrionia > Desulfovibrionales > Desulfomicrobiaceae > Desulfomicrobium > Desulfomicrobium baculatum. Next base: position 2,712,638 of record NC_013173.1, on the reverse strand, counting down.
GGGCGGCTTCGATGCTGATGGCGTTGTCCAGGGCGTAGGGCCCGCCCACGCGGCAGCCCGTCAGTACAGCGCTGCGGTTCATTTCCACCAGGGCCGCGGCGTCCACGGTGGCCGGCATTTTCGGGTTGACCTTCTCGGACTCGCACAAGACTCCGACCACGGGGTCCGGGTTGCCCAGGGCGCGGGCCACCTTAACGGCGTTGAGCACGATCTGGCGCTTGGTCTCAAGGTCCGGCCGGATGATCATGGCCGCGTCGGTCAAAAGATAGAGCTTGTCGAAGCCGGGCACGTCCATGACCACGGTGTGGCTGACCGTTGCGCCGTTGCGCAGGCCCGCGTCGCGGTTCAGGACGGCTTTGAACAGGACCGAGGAGTCCACAAAGCCCTTCAAGAGGATCTGGGCGCGGCCCGAGGCCACGACCGCCACCGTGGTCGCCGCGCCGCAGGCCTCGCCCCGCGCGTCGACCAGCTCGAAGGGCGCGAGATCCAGTTCGATTGTATCGGCGATGGATCTGATTTTGTCGGTGTTGCCGACCAGTATGAAATCGGCCAGCCCCATGGCCTGGGCCTCGGCCACGGCCTTAAGGGCCTCGGCATCCTGGGCGCAGGCCACGGCCACGGTCTGCCGGGGCAGGGTCAGGGCCTTGTCGATGATGGACTTCATGGATGTGAGCATGGCATCTCCTTGCGAGCCATGCCGATAGATCATCGATTGATTGAAAACAAGAGGTCCGCAACTGTTTTTGCCATTTTTGCAGCCTTGGTTGCGGGACTTGCCCCTGTGCCCGCACGGAGCTAAGCAGGGCCGATCTTCGGAGGAAGCATGCATATTCGTACATCCGCGCTGGCCGCCGCGTCCGTGGCCAGTTTTCTGGTTCCGTTCATGATGTCCGCCGTGGCCATCACCCTGCCGGTCATGCAGGTGGAGCTTGGGGCCACGGCCGTGGAACTCAGCTGGATCGCGGGGAGCTATATCCTGGCCCTGGCCGCCATTCTGTTGCCTGTGGGCCGGCTGGCCGACATTCTGGGCCGCAGGCGGACCTTTGTCTGGGGTACGGCGGCGTTCGTGATCTTTTCGTTGTGCGCATCCCTGGCCTGGTCCGTGACCAGCCTCGTGGCTCTGCGCGTCGTGCAGGGGGTGGGCGCGGCCATGATTCTGTCCACGGGCGTGGCCATCGTCACGGAATTGTATCCGCGCACCGAGCGGGGCCGGGTCATGGGCATCATGGTCGCCTGCGTCTACCTCGGCCTGTCCGTGGGGCCGCTTGTGGGCGGAATGATGACCTCCCTGGCCGGGTGGCGCTCGGTCTTCTTTCTGTGCTTGCCTCCGGGCCTTCTGGCCTGGATCATGGCCCGCAGGATCAAGGACGAATGGCGCCCGGCGCATGGCGAAGGTTTCGATCTGATCGGGAGCCTCCTGTACGCCGCCTTTGTGGTCTGCTGCGTCAACGGACTGACCGGGCTGGCCAGGCCGGAGCGGGGACTGCCTCTGCTCGGTGCGGCATTGATCCTGGGCGTTTTTTTCGTGCTGCGTTCGCGCAGCGTCGCCCATCCGCTCATCGACCTTTCGCTGTTCACGGCCAACAGGGTCTTTCTGCTCTCGAGCTTGGCGACCCTGGTCAATTACGCGGGCACCTTCGCGGTGGGCTTTTTGCTCAGTCTGTACCTGCAGGTGGTGAAGGGTTTTTCGCCCATGCATGCCGGGTTCATACTGATTGTCCAGCCCGTGGTGCAGAGCCTGCTCTCCCCTCTGGCCGGGGTCCTGGCCGATCGCTTCAACGCGGCCTGGCTGGCCAGCCTGGGCATGGCGCTGTGCGCCCTGGGGCTGCTGGGGATGTGCGGGGTGGACCTGCACACCGGGTTGCTTGAGATCGGCGCGATTCTGGCCTTGCTGGGTCTCGGGTTCGCCCTGTTCGCCTCGCCCAACATGAGCGTGGTCATGGGCAGCGTCGAACCCCGGCACTACAGCATCGCCTCCAGCCTGGTCGCGACCATGCGCACCTTCGGCATGACCCTGTCCATGGGCATCGCCGCCGTGGTCTTCGGTTTTTTGCTGCATGACCGCCAGATCGCCCCTGAAACGATCCCGGAATTTCTGGCCAGCATGCGCATCATCTTTGCCGTCTGCGCAGGGCTTTGCGTGGCGGGCGTGTTCTGTTCCCTGGGGCGTGTCGGAAAACGCTGAATACTCTTTCGTGTCCGGACAGGATTATCTTTTCTTCAGGTTCGTCTTGGCATAGGTTGCCGGAGGATGTTTTTTCAGGTCGCTATACGAGGAGGATTTGTGATGCGTATGATGAAAATCATGATGGTCAGCGCGGTTGTCGTGTGCCTGGGAACGTTCTTCGCCTTTGCGAGCGAGCCCCAGGAACTTGTGGAGAAAACCTGCAGCTCATGCCACGACTTGGGCCGGGTCCGCGCCGCCTACGGAGTCAAGGACCAGACGGCCTGGTCGGCCACGGTGGCCCGGATGCTGGCCAAGGGCAACGCCCCTGCGGTCACTCACGAGCAGCACGGGCTCATCGTCGATTGGCTCTCGGCCCAGAAGAAATAACCATCATCCGTTTTTCCATGCGGAAAAGTCCAGCCTTTGGCGCAGCCAGGGGCTGGACTTTTTTGTTGGCTTTGCATGGAGCCGACTTTTTTGGTCGTATTTAAAGTTTTCTGTCTTTGTTGACTTAAAAGTCGCAAAGGGCATAATGCTGGGCATCTTTCCCACCACACCAGGAGGTTGCTCATGTGTTCTTTTTCCTTGAGAATGTTTCTTTTTATGGCCGTGTTTGGGCTTTGCGCGGGGAGCCCTGCTTTTGCCGAACCCTCGGGCAAGCTGGTCATTTTTCATGCCGGAAGCTTGTCCGTGCCCTTTGCGGACATGGAAAAAGCCTTTGAGGCAAAATACCCGAAGGTCGACGTGCAGCGTGAAGCAGGAGGGAGCACCAAGCTCGCCCGCATGATCACGGAGCTTGGCAAGCCCGCCGATATCATGGCCTCGGCCGACTACGAGGTCATCGACAAGATGCTCGTGCCTGAGTTTGCGAAATGGAACGCTCGTTTTGCCACCAATCAGATCGTGCTCTGCTACACGGCTTCAAGCAAATACGCCTCTGAAATAAACGACAAAAACTGGGCCGAGATTCTGCAACGCCCCGACGTTGTCTGGGGTCATTCCGATCCGAATCTGGACCCGTGCGGTTATCGCAGCCTGATGGCCATCCAGCTTGCCGAGAAGTTCAGCGGCCAGGCCGGACTGTACGACAAGGTGCTGGCCAACCGGCCGGAAAAGAATGTGCGCGCCAAATCCGTGGAGCTCATTTCCATGATGGAATCCGGCAATATGGACTACGCCTTCGAATACATGTCAGTGGCCGTGCAACACGGGCTCAAGTATGTGACCTTCGACGACCACATCAACATGGGCAACTATGCCATGGATCCTTTCTATAAAACCGCCGTGGTCAAGGTCACGGGCAAGAAGCCGGGCGAGTTCGTCGAACTCAAGGGCAGTTCCATCACTTACGGGGTGACCATGCTTGATGGCGCCGCCAATCCCGAGGCCGCCGAAGCCTTTCTGGCCTATCTGCTCGATGAGAAGGGCGGTCTTGCCATCCTGAAGGCGCAAGGGCAGCCGCCGCTTGTTCCCGTTAACGTGGCGACGCAGGAAATGCATGCCGCGCTGCCCGCATCGCTGGGGGCGCTGGTCAAGGTCGCCGAATAGATGAATACACGCGGAGTCACCTGCGGCAACTCCCGCTTTACCGCGGCTCTGGATCGCCGGTTTTTGGCCCAGGGCAGGCTTGATCCGGGCCAGCCCGTCCGGCTGGATTTTGCCCCGCAAAACCTGCATTTCATGCCGGAAGCATAGCCTCACGTACTTGCACTGCATAAAGAATAGGTCCTATAGGTCCCATGAGACCTATAGGACCTATTCTTTTTCAAGGAGGATTTCATGATCGATACACCCGTCCAGTACCGCTACGCCGAGGATTTGAGCTACTGTTACGGTTGCGGCAAAAACAACGCCCAGGGCCTGCATATCCAGACGCACTGGGATGGAGAGCAGGGCGTGGGGCGCTTTACTCCCCGGCCGGAGCATATCGCGCTGCCCGGATTCGTCTATGGCGGGATGCTCGCCTCTCTGGTGGACTGTCACGGGGTGGCCACGGCCGCAGCTGCCGCTTGCGCGGACGACGAGCAGCTTTCGCGTTATGTGACCGCTTCCCTGCACGTGGATTTTCTGCGGCCCACGCCCCTGGGGCCGGAGCTTGAGCTTGTGGCGCGGGTCACGGAGAGGCGGGGCCGGAAGATCGTGGTGGAGGTGGAGATTTCGGCGCTGGGAGAGGTGCGGGTCCGGGGGCAGGTCGTGGCCGCGCCCATGCCCCAGACCATGGGCCGGGAATGATGCCGGCCCGTGGAATACGCTGCTCAGCCCAGCAGCATGATGATTTTTGAGGCCATGATCATGCCGACCAGGGCCACGGGATAGACCGTGGCGTAGGCGGTGGCGGCGTAGGGAGTGTCGCTCAGGGAAGAGGCCGCGGCCAGTCCCGGAGTGGAGGTCATGCCGCCGGTTATGACCCCGAGCATGCGCAGAAACGGGATGCGCAGCACTTTGGTGCAGAGCGGCACGCCGATGATCATGGGCGCGAGGGTCATGATCGCCCCGGCCAGGAAAAGGGGCAGACCGTATTCGCGTAGCGTGGGCACGAGAGTGCTCCCCGCCGCCGTGCCGACCACGGCCAGAAAAAGCCCCAGACCCAGGTCGCGGATCAGGGCGTTGGCAGTGCTGGGCAGTTCGGTGATCACCGGGCCGATCTGCCGCACCGCGCCGAAGACAAGGCCCGCCAGGAGCACCCCCCCGGTGGAGCCGAGGGTGAATATCCCAAGCCCCGGCAGGTAAAGCGGCACCGCGCCGAAGGCCAGACCGCAGAACAGTCCGGACAGCAGCACCATCACGCTGGTGGCGAAAAGCGCGCGCACGTCATCGCCGAGCAGCTTCTTGACATTCTCCAGGGTTTCGGGGTGCCCGACCACATGCAGCACATCCCCCTGGCGCAATCGGACGTTGGCTCCGGCCGGGCAGTCGAAGCCGTTGCGGGTGATGCGCGAGACCTGCACTCCGAAGACATGGCTCAGGTTCAAAGCGCGCAGGGTCTTTCCGGCCACGTCCGGGCGGGAGAGCAGGATTTCTTTTTTCACGAGTACGGAATTGAATGCCAGATCCGCCTCCACCACAGGTCCGATGACCACCTCGGCCTGATGCAGGGCTTCCGACGTCCCCACCACCCGGACCGTGTCGTCCATGTTCAGGATCGTTTCCGCCACAGCCAGTTCCGGGCTTTCGGTTCCCGCCCGCAGCACGCGGGTGATGGTCACCTCGGCCATGCGCTCGGGGAGGACCCGGGACAGCGGTCCGGTGCACAGATTGGGATTGGTGACCCGAAGGTGCGTGAACTCCATTTGCGGATGCAGGCTGCTCAGTTCCTGCTCCAGCTTTTCTTCTTCCTGCCTGATGCCGGCGCGCAGCAGGCGCGGCAGGAGCTTGACCACCAGCACCACCCCGACCACGCCGAACGTGTAGGCCACGCCGTATGCCGCTGGGGCGGCGCTGTCATGGGCCAGTTCCACGGCCACGGCCAGGCCCGGAGTGGAGGTCAGGGCCCCGGCGAAGAGCCCGGCGGTGATCTCCTTGGAAAATCCGAACCAGGCCTTGCAGCCAAGCGCAGTGAGCAACCCCGCGAAAACCATGGACAAGGCCCCGAGGCTCAGCGCCAGTCCTCCGCGTTTCATGGAGTGCAGAAAACCCGGCCCGGCCTGCTGGCCCACGGAATAGATGAACAGGATCAGTCCCAGGCTCTGCATCACTCCGGGCAGGCTGAGGCCCGCGAATCCGGCCAGAAGTCCGGTGAAGACGATGCCCGAAGAGCCCAGGGAAAAGGAAAAGATTTTGACTTTGCCGAGCAGGTGTCCGGACAGAATGACGGCAAGCAGCAGGAACATGGGATTATGCAGGAGCTCCATGGGGAACCTCCATGATATTGTTTGGTTGATCAATAGGCGGTGGGACTACTCTTTTTCCGTAGCATTGCAAGCGGAAAATGGAGTTGTCCTGCAGTGGCGATATGTGACGTATCTATTTGGATTCATTTATTTGAAGGGACATCATGCGTTCTTCTCCACGTCCCTTTCCTTGAGCAGGGCATAGATTCTCGGCCTGGACAGTCCGGAAAGCCGGCAGGCCGTGGGAATGTCGCCCTTGCTGATCAGCATCAGATTCTTCAGGTACCACGTCTCCAGTTCGGCCATGTGCTTTTCGCGGTATTCCCGGAGGGTGGGAAAGGTGTCTTTGTCCGTGATTGGCGGTGTCCTCTCCTCAAGCACGGGAAGTTCCGCGACCTGCAGTCGCGCGACATTGGCGCGGATGTTCCGGGACAGGTGCTGGGGGTAGAGGATGGGTTCGGTCCCGGCGCGGACCACGGCCTGATCCAGGGCATTGATCAGTTCACGGATGTTGCCCGGCCATTCGTATTGCAGGAGCGTGTCCAGCAAATCCGGCGCAAAGCCCTTGTTGTCTATGCCCAGCCGCTTGCAGGCGCGGCGGACGAAGTGGCAGATGAGATCGTTCAGGTCGTCGAGCAGGTCGCGCAGGGGAGAGAGTTCCAGGCGGATTCCGCGTAGGCGGTAAAAGAGGTCCCGGCGAAAGGTGTCAGCGCGGACCATGGCCTCAAGATCGCGGTTTGTCGCCGCCACCAGCCTGAAATTGCTGCTGATCTCTTTTGCGCCGCCCACGGGCCGGAAGCTGCGTCCTTCCAGCACGCGCAAGAACACCTTTTGCGTGCTCACGGGCAGTTCGCCCACTTCGTCCAGAAACAATGTCCCGCCGTCGGCCTGTTTGATGAGCCCCACGGAACGGTTTTCCGCGCTGGTGAACGCACCCCGCTCATGGCCGAAAAGCATGCTTTCCACCAGCGTTTCGGGCAGGGCCGCGCAATCGACGACCACGAAGGGTTTGTTCGCGCGAGAGCTGTTGGCGTGGATGGCGCGGGCAAAGAGTTCCTTGCCGGTGCCCGTTTCGCCGGTGATGAGCACGTTCACGTCCGTGGACGCGGCCTGGGCCACGATGTCCAGGCAGGAATTGAGCAGGCGGCTGTTGCCGACAATGCCTTCGCGCCGCAGGGACACGGGCGCGCATTTGGCCGGACGTTCGCGGTGGTACTCCAGCGCCCTCTGGGCCAGCACCATGAGGCGTTGCATGTTCACCGGCTTGGGCATGAAGTTCCAGGCCCCGCCACGGATCGCAGCCTCGGCCGCGTCAGGGTCGCGATTTTTGGATATGACGATGATTTCCGGCCGCGACGGGACCTCGCGCAGGGTGGACAAAAAGTCCAGGCTGTTGTTCTTGCCGCTGGCCTCGTCGCCAAGCAGGACCAGGGAAAATTCGCCTACGTGCAGCATGGCCAGACCTTTGGAGAGGGTCGTGCTGTGGGCCGCGTGCAGGTTGTTCTTGGCCATTTCCGCCATCAGCACTTGGCAGAAAGCCACATCTCCATCAATGATCAGAATGTTGCTCATGAGGGCTCCCGGAGTGTTGTCTTGCCTCGCAAGACGACTGTCTGGCCTTTTGGCGTGTCACAAAAGAGAGTGCTGTCTCTGCTGCAAAGACATGCACAGGCACTTGCGAGACCATGGCTCTCACCTACACTGTTTTGATGTCTCGTCAAGTAAGACTCATCTTTTGTCCCAAGACAATATGGATTTGTCTCTCACCTGTTCTCAACGTATCCGTGTCGCTTGTTTTTGATTTATTTGTCTGGATTAGTTTAGAATACAGGTTTCGGCATGCAATGTGTTTTTAGGGACAACATGAGAGAGCGTGGGTGTTCTGGAGCGGAGTTCTTTTACATTGTGAATATGGATTGAAATGTAACTTTGATGCCGGCGCATGGAAGGGGCAATGCATTATTTGCCTTTCCCGGCAAGGGGGGCAGAGGTCTGCTGTCAGGGTGCCCCCTGCGAGGAGGAATTGAGGATGAAACGCAAATGGGACGCAAGGACCAAGGCGCGTATCGTGCTCGAAGGGCTCATGGGCGGGTGTGTGAACGAGATCTGCCGAAACCATGAGCTGCGGCCGGGTCTGTACTATAAATGGCGAGGGCATTTTCTGGAGCATTGCCACCTTATTTTCGAGGAGCAGCCCAGGGCGCCAAGCCAATCGGACCTGGCGGTCGAGAACGAGAAACTCAAGCGTCTGGTGGGTGAATTGACCCTGGAACTCAACAAGGGCGGAAGTCTTCGCTGATCAAGGGACAAGGGGGATGACATGGCCAGAAGGATCGGGGTGTATGTCTGTCATTGCGGTTCGAACATCGCGGGCAAGGTCGATTGTCCGGAGGTGGCCGCTTTTGCCCGTGGGCTCAAAAACGTCGCCATTGCGCGCGACTATCAGTTCATGTGTTCAGACCCCGGACAGGATATGATCATCCGGGACATAAATGAGCATGGGCTGGACCGGGTGGTGGTGGCCTCCTGTTCGCCGCGTCTGCATGAAAAGACATTTCAGAAGGCCTGCGCCAGGGCCGGGCTCAATCCGTACCTCATGCAGCATTGCTGCATCCGCGAGCATTGCTCATGGGTGACCGCGGACAAGGGCGAAGCCACGGCCAAGGCCAAGCACATCGTCGAAGCCGCGGTGCTGCGGGTGCGCAGGCATCAGGAACTGCATTCCCGCGAAGTGGCCGTGGTGCCCGATGTCATGGTTGTGGGCGCGGGCATCGCCGGCATCCAGGCCGCGCTTGATGTGTCCCGTTCCGGGCACCGCGTCATCCTGGTCGAGAAGTCCCCGTCCATCGGCGGGCACATGGCCCAATTCGACAAGACCTTTCCCACCCTGGACTGCGCGGCCTGCATCTCCACCCCGAAAATGGTGGCCGTGGCCCAGGAGCCGAACATCGACCTCTTGACCTGGAGCGAGGTCGAGGAAGTCACGGGCTTTGTCGGCAACTACACGGTCACGGTGCGGCGCAAGGCGCGTTACGTGCGCGAGGACATTTGCACCGGCTGCGGGGCGTGCCTGGAAAAATGCCCGACCAAGGTGGTCAGCGAATTCGAGGAAGGCCTCGGCATGCGCCGGGCCATCTACCGCAATTCTCCCCAGGCCGTGCCCAGCACCCCGGTCATCGACGCCGAGCACTGCAAGATGCTCACCAAGGGCAAGTGCGGCATCTGCCAGAAGACCTGTCCCACCGGAGCCATCGATTTCACCCAGCAGGACCGCAAAGAGGTCTATCATGTGGGCAGCGTGATCCTGGCCACGGGATACGACACCATGGATCCCACGCCCATGACCGAATACGGTTTCGGCCGCTATCCGGAGGTCTATACCGCCCTGCAGTTCGAGCGGCTGAACAACGCGGTGGGCCCCACCGGCGGCAAGATCCTGATGAAGAACGGCCAGGCCCCGGAAAGCGTTGCCATAATCCATTGCGTGGGCAGCCGCGACACGAATTATCACGAATACTGCTCCCGCACTTGCTGCATGTACGCCCTGAAATACGACCACCTGATAAAAGACAAGGTCGGGCACGGGGCGCAAGTCTATAATTTCTACATCGATATGCGCTGTTTCGGCAAAGGATACGAGGAATTCTACCGCCGCGTTCAGGACGAAGGGGTGACCTTCGTGCGCGGCAGACCTTCCGAAGTCGTGCAGGAAAACGGCAAGCTGGTCGTGGTGGGCGAGGATACCCTGCTCGGTACGCGGCTGCGCGTGCCCGTGGACATGGTCGTCCTGTGCACGGCCATGGAGGCTCGCCCCGACACCACGGAAGTGGCCCGCATCTTCGGCGTGTCCCAGGGTCGGGACGGATTCTTCCTGGAAGAGCATCCCAAGCTCGGTCCCGTCTCCACGGCCTCGGACGGCATTTACCTGGCCGGAACCTGTCAAGGCCCGAAAGACATCCCCGACGCCGTGGCCCACGCCGCCGGTGGCGCGGCGCAGGCTCTGGCCCTGGCTGCGCGCGGAGTGGTGTCCATTTCCCCCACGACCTCCTGGATCAATCCCGACATCTGCGTCGGCTGCAAGATGTGCATCGGCCTGTGCCCGTACTCGGCCATCGAGTTCGACGAGCGTCGCCACATAGCGGTCATCAACGAGGCCATGTGCAAGGGCTGCGGCAGCTGTGCCGGGCATTGTCCCAGCGGCGCGGCCCAGATCAAGCATTTCCGCCAGGTGCAGGTTTTCAACGAGATAGACGGTCTGCTGGACCGCAAACCGGACATAATGGCCCTGATTGGAGACATTTACGAACCCGCGAACCGAGCAGGGGCGTGAGGAGGATTGCATGAACCAGGAATTTGAACCCGCCATTCTGGCTTTTGTCTGCAACTGGTGCACCTACACCGCCGCCGATCTGGCCGGAACCTCGCGCATGGTGCAGCAGCCCAACGTACGTCTGGTGCGCATGATGTGCACCGGCATGGTTGATCCCAAATATGTCATCAAGGCACTTTTGTCCGGGGCCGACGGGGTGCTGGTCAGCGGCTGCCACCCCGGTGACTGCCACTACATAAACGGCAACTACAAGGCCCGGCGGCGGGTCAAGCTCTTGAACGAGATCCTGCCGCAGTTCGGCATCGACCAGCGGCGGCTCTGCCTGACCTGGGTCGGAGCCAGCGAGGGCAACGAGTTTGCGGCCACGGTCAATAATTTCATCAATGAAATACGGGAGCTCGGGCCGCTGGACGTGCGCGGCATGGCAGCCCTTTAAGCGGACGGGGAGGAACAATCATGGCCACCACTGTACGGATTGAAGTCGGCGAAAACGGCCCGGTGCCGGCCCTGCAGGATTTTTTCAGGAAATTGCTGGCGGACGAGTCCCTGTCCGGGATCATGGTCCCCGTGCACCTTTTCGGCGGCGGCATGCCCATGCCGACCTTGGTCACCGATCCGGCCCAATTGGACCGGGCCGATCCATTGGCTCCGGCCTTTCCCCTGAATAGCGCCAAACTTGTTTCGCGTCTGAGCAAAGGCTCGGCCGGAGAGCGTTTCGCCGTGGTCATGCGCCCTTGCGAGATCCGGGCCTTTGTGGAGCTGGTCAAGCTCAACCAGGGCTCTCTGGAAGAGGTCATCCTCATCGGCATGGATTGTCCGGGAGCCTACGACAACATGCATTACCGCGAATTTCTGGGCGAGCGCGAGCCCATGGCTGCCAGCGCCGATTTCCACAAGGCCCTGGCCGAGGGGCGCAAACCCGCCGCCGTGGATCTGGCCGGGGCTTGCCGGGTCTGCGAGCATCCCACGCCGCAAGGCACGGACATGGTTGTCGGCCTTTTCGGGGGCGATGTTTCCACAGGCATCCAGGTCATGGCCGCCAGCCCTCGCGGAGAGGCCCTGCTCGGAGCCATGGGGCTGCCGGCGCAGGAGCCCGGCGGAAAGCGCGAGGCCGCTGTCGCCGCCCTGGTCAGTGAACGCGAGGTCGCGCGCGACGCCATGTTCAAGGATGTGGAGGAGCGGACCTCGACCCTGGAGAAACTGGCCCAATACCTGGGTTCCTGCGTGAACTGCTACAACTGCCGGGTGGCCTGTCCGGTCTGTTACTGCAAGGAGTGCGTCTTCAACACTGACGTCTTCGAGCACAAGCCCTGGCAATACCTGGACTGGGCCAAGCGCAAGGGCAGCCTCAAGCTGCCCACGGACACGGTCTTCTACCACCTGACGCGCATGGCGCACATGAGCACGGCCTGCGTCGGTTGCGGCCAATGCTCCAACGCTTGCCCCAACGGGGTGGAGGTCGTGGAGCTTTTCCGCACCGTGGCCGCCCGCACGCAGAAGAGTTTCGATTACGAGCCTGGCCTGAGTCTGGACCAGGCTCCGCCCCTGACGGTGTTCAGGGAGGACGAATATCAGGATACGGTTTCGCACCTGGCGTGAACCCGAGGAGGAGGCAATGAGGAAACAATACGGCGCATTGGTGGTGGGCGCGGGCATCGCCGGAATCCGGGCGGCTCTTGATCTGGCCGTGACCGGACACAAGGTGGCCCTGATCGACAAACGCCCCAGTCATGGCGGCATCTTAAGCCAGCTGGATTACCAGTTTCCCTCGGATCATTGCGGCATGTGCCGCATGCTTCCACTCATGAGCCGGGATGCGTCCAGCCAGTTTTGTCTGCGCAAGGGCATGTTCCATGAAAACATAGATCTGATGCTCTCTACGGAGCTTGCCTCCCTGGAGGGCGAACCGGGCAAGTTCTTCGTCAGCCTGAGCCGCCGTTCTCCGCTGGTCGATCCGCACAAATGCGTCAGTTGCGGGAAGTGTTCCGAGGTCTGTCCGGTCAAGGTTCCGAGCGAATTCAACGCCGGGCTGACACAGCGTTCGGCCGTGTATCTGCCCGTGCCCCACGCCATCCCCAACCATTACGTGCTGGACCTGGACAACTGCATTCGCTGCTGGAAATGCCACGAGGCCTGCCCGACCGGGGCCATTGATCTCAAATTCGAAGAGCGGGCGCAGTTCGGCATTCTGGTCGCGGACGAGGATGAACAGACCCGCCTGACGGTACGGCAAAGCCTTGAGCATCTGCATTTTCCGGTCTTTGAGGCCGCCAGCGGCCAGGAGGCCCTGGATCTGCTTGAGTCCGACGCGCAGATCAATTTCGTGCTCGTGGGCCTGAATCTGCAGGGCGTCGATGCCCAGCGCGTCATGGCCCGCGCCAAGGAACTTTACCCCGGCATGCCCGTGGCCGTCCTGACTGCGGCCGGAGAAGAGGAGGCTGCCGCCGAACTGATCCGGCGCGGAGCGCGGGACCAGTTCATGAAGCCGCTTTCGTCCAAGAAATTCGTGCCCTGGCTGGACAAGCACTACATGCGCATCATGTCCGACACCACGGAGGAATTGCAGGTCAGCGCGGTGATCCTGGCCGGAGGCTTTGACTGCTACAATCCCGACATGAACCCAAACGGCGGGCGCGATATCTGGGGATACGGCCATCCGGCCGTGCTCACCGCCGTGGAGTTCGAGCGCCTGTTGAGCGGCACCGGGCCCACGGGTGGCAAGCTTAACCGTCCGGGCGACAACAAGCCGGTGCGAAGGATCGCCTGGATTCAGTGCGTGGGCTCGCGCGATGTGGGCAAGAACGCCAACTACTGCTCCTCGGTCTGCTGCATGTTTTCCATGAAGGAGGCCATGCTGGCCAAGAAGATCACAAACGGGGCGGTCGATGCCACTATTTTCTACATGGACATGCGCACCTTCGGCAAAGGCTGGGACGATTACCGCCTGCGGGCCGTGGAGCAGGGCGTGCATTTCGTGCGCAACCGGCCGCATTCCGTGCTTCCTGCCGCCGAGGGCGGCGGGGTGGTGCTTGAATCCTTGAACGACGACGGCACGCGCCGCTCGGAAGAGTTCGACATGGTCGTCCTGGCCGTGGGTGCCAGACCTCCCAAGGGCATGGACACGTTCGCGGCCACGGTGGGCATCGAGACCAATGAGTGGGGCTTTTGCAAGACCCAGCCCTACGCGCCTGAGCGGACCAGTCGCGTCGGCGTGTTCGCGGCCGGTTCCTTCGGCGAGCCTCGGGATATCTCCGAGTCCGTCATGCAGGCAGGAGCCGCGTCCGAAGCCGCCGCGCGCATGATCAATATCTACGACGTGCTGGGGCCGGCCCCCGCGCCCCCGGAACCGGAATATCCCGATGTTTCCCGCGAGCCGGTGCGCACATTGGTTGCCATGTGCACCTCCTGCCCGACCCTGGGCAAGGCGGTGAACCTGGAAGAACTGGCGCGCACCGTGGGCCGGGTTCACTCGGTCGGCACCGTGCTGCCCGTGTTCCAGGCCTGCACCGAGGCCGGCTGGAAGCAGATCCTTGAAACAGTCAAGCAGAAAAAGCCCAACCGCATCCTTATCGGGGCCTGCATGCCCTACGCCTACATTCCGCGCTTGAAAGAGATGGCCCGCACCGTGGGGCTCAACCCGGCGCTCATGGATGTGGTCGACGTGCACACCCCGACCTTCAACGGTCAGGACGCCGTGGATGTGGCCCGCGAGATATTCTCCAGTCTGTCCATGGCCGTGGCCAAGTTGCAGGGAGTCGATCCTACGCCGCCGGACGTGCTCATGGATGTGTCGCGCTCGGCTCTGGTGGTGGGCGGAGGTCTGGCCGGTCTGACCGCGTCCATGGCCATCGCCGACCAGGGTTTCGGGGTCTGTCTGGTGGAGGCCGAGGAGGAACTGGGCGGCATGGCCCTGCGCCTGCACACCCAACTCGATGGCACGGACCCGCGCAAGTACATGGAGGACCTCATCGCCCAGGTGGAGAAGCACCCGCGCATCAAGGTCTTCAAGGACGCACGCGTGGTCCTGTCCCGTGGCAGCGCCGGGCGCTTCCGCTCCGCCATCAGCGGCGAGAACGGCATCTTCCCGCTGGAGCACGGGGTGACCATCCTGGCCACGGGCGGCCATGAGGCCAAGATCTACGAGAGCGGCTTCTGCGTCCACAGGACCGTGATGACCCACTTCGGCCTGGAGGAGAAGCTGTCCACCGGCGCGCTCGATGTGGGCAGCCTTGGCGCGGTGGCCATGATCCAGTGCTGGCGGTCCCGCAAGGAAGGCGAGCGCAACTACTGCAGCCGCATCTGCTGCCCCGAGATGCTCAAGAACGTGTTGACCATGAAGGAGCGTAAGCCCGAGCTGTCCATCTATGTCTTCTACCGCGACATCATGGCCCAGGGTTTTCTTGAAAGCTACTACACCCAGGCGCGCAAGGCCGGAGTGATCTTTATCCGCTACGATCCGGAAAATCCGCCGAAAGTGACCTTTGTCGAGGGCAAGCCCGTGATCAGGGCCCTGGATCCGATCCTGGGCGCGGAAATAGAGGTGCACGCCGACATCCTGTCCCTGTCGAGCGGGGTGGAGCCCAATGACGTGGATGATCTGGTGGAGATTTTCGGGGTCAAGACCGACCGCAACGGATTCTTCCAGGAAGCCGACAGCAAGTGGCGGCCCGTGGATTTCCTGAAGCAGGGCGTCTACATGTGCGGGCTAGCCCATTCGCCCCGGCGCATGGCCGAAACCGTGGCCTCGGCCAAGGCGGCGGCCCAGCAGTCCCTGCGCATCCTCTCCGCGGGCAAGGTGGCCCGGGAGACCCTGGTGGCCACGGTGCGGCCGTCCCTCTGCTCCCTCTGCCAAGCCTGTGTGGCGGCCTGTCCCTACGGGGCGCGCACCGTGGATCTGGAAAACGAGCTCATACTGGTGGACGAGATGCTCTGTCAGGGCTGCGGCGCCTGCGCGGCGGTCTGTCCCAACAGCGCAACAGTGATCAAGGGTTTCCATGACGGACCGATGATGGCGGTGATCGACGCCGCCCTGGAACAATTGGCCTAGGCCAAGGGAAGGTGGATCATGAACCAGACGCAAACAAAACCATGGAGCCCGGACTCCGTGACCCGGGAAGTTCTTGCAGAGCTGCGCGGCGAGCTCGGGGCCTGCATGCAGTGCGGGACGTGCACCGCGTCCTGCCCCAACGGCTTCGCCATGGATGTGACGCCCCGGCAGATGTGGCGCATGGTGCAGTTCGGCATGTTGGATACCATTCTTGAAAGCAAGACCTTCTGGATGTGCTCGTCCTGCTACATGTGCACCCTGCGCTGCCCGCGCGGGCTGAAGCTGACGCGGGCCATGGGCGCCCTGAAGCGCCTGGCGCGCGAACGGGGGACCTGGAAGATCCGCAAGAACAGCGCCTTCTACGACGCATTCATGGACAACGTGGAGAAGTACGGGCGCGTGCAGGAGACGAGCCTCATGCCCGGCTACTTCCTGAAAAGCCGCGATCCGTTCCTGCCTTTGCACTACCTGCCTCTGGGGGTGCGCATGATGAAGGCCGGCAAGCTGCACGCGCCAAGCAGCGCCCAGAAGGGACGCCTCAAGGAACTCTTCGCCAAGGTGCGTGAGATGGAGGATCAATCATGAAATACGCCTATTATCCAGGCTGCTCGCTACAGGAAAGCGCCCGGGAGTTCGACGTGTCCGTGCGGGCCGTCATGGCCGCCCTCGGGGTGGAACTCGTCGATATACCGGACTGGACCTGCTGCGGGGCCAGCGCGGCCGAACCGGTCAGCGCGCTCATGAATTACGCTCTTCCAGCCCGCAATCTTGCCCTGGCCGAAAGGGATCTGGCCGGGCTCGACGTGCTGGCCCCATGCAGCGCCTGCTATCTCAATCTCCTGAAGGTTAACCGCGAGGTCGTCGGCCACAAGGAACTGCACGCCCGGGTCAACGAGGCCCTTGGCGCGGTGGATCTGAATTACCGAGGCACGGTTGGGGTACGGCACATTCTGGACGTTCTGGTCAACGACATCGGGCTTGATGCCGTAAAGGAGAAGGTCGCCGTGGACATGGGCGGGATGCGGGTGGCGCCGTACTACGGCTGCCAGATCCTGCGCCCCTACGAGGTTTTCGATGATCCGCGCAAACCCATGACCATGGACAATGTGCTGAGCGCCCTCGGGGCCAAGCCCCAGCCGTGGGACGTGGGCAACAAGTGCTGCGGCGCCTCGCTCATGGTCACCCATCCGGAGGTGGCCATGCACTCCGTGGCCGCCATTCTGGAGGCCGCCGAAGGCGTTGACGCCGTGGCCACGGTCTGCCCGCTGTGCCAGATGAACCTGGAGGCCTATCAGCATGACGCCGCGGCCGGGGGCCACTACGTGCCGATTTTGTACCTGACCCAGCTCATGGGGCTCGCGTTCGGACTGGAAGAGCCTTCCGTGCGCCTGAACACGAACATGAGCATGGACGGGAGCATGCGCGCCGGGATCAGATCCCGGGCCTGGCGGCATGAACCGCCAGGCGAAGGTGACGAGACGCTTGCCCGCGAAATTTGATTAAAAACAAAGGGGGTAGTTATGTTCAAGGACATCATCGTAGGCGTGACGCCCAGCGGCGTGGATGCATGCGCGGTCGAATCCGCGGTGGGTTTTGCCAAGAAGTTTGAATCCAACCTGTATCTGGTCCACGTGGCCGGCATGGAGCAGGGCTGGGGTTCCATCGAGACCCTGGAGGCCTCGGGCGAGACGGCCCGGCTGGAGGCGCGCATTCGGGAGATGTACGCATCCCTGCTGGCCGATTTGCCTAATGCCAAGGTGCAGGTCGTGGCCGGAATTCCGCATAATGAGCTTTTGCGCCTGGCGCGCAAGAAGGACACGGATCTGGTGGTCATGGGGCCGCACACCAAGGAATATGAGGAGAAGCGGGCCCAGATGTGGGGCATGGCCGGCAGCACATTGGAGCGGGTCAGCCAGAAGGCGCGCTGCCCGGTCATGATCGTGCACCGCGCCGTGGAGTGCAAGGATCCGGCCTTCTCCAACATCCTCGTGGCCACGGACTTTTCCGAGCAGTCCGAATGCGCGGTCAGCTACGGCGGTCAGATGGTGCGGCAGTACAAGGCCAGGCTCACGCTCATGAACGTCAGCGAAACCTCCACGGATTCACCTCAGGGCCGCGCCGAGATCGAAGCCAGGCTCAACGCCGAATACGGCGACCGGCTGCAGGGCATCGACAACTGCGTCTACGCGGGGCGCTTCGGCAGGCCGGCCATGGAGATCCTGAACATGGCCACCCAGATCGGCGCGGATCTGATCATCATGGCCCACCACTCCAACGCCGACGACCCGGAAGAGGCCTTCCTCGGTTCCACGGTGGTGCAGGTTTCGGTCAACGCGCCCTGTCCGACCATGAGCGTCAACCGCCATTTCGACCTGCGCTGCGGGCTGATGTACGATCAGACCGGCCAGGTGGTTGAAGTCGCGGCCACGGCATAGGTGTTCGCGGGCGCGGGGCTGGCAAAGGGCCTTCCCCGCACCCGTTTCAGTCGTTTGGGAAACCATTCATTTCGGGGGATACCGGGATGTTGAACGGAAAGATAATCGAGCTTGGTCGCGGAAAAAGTTCCTTTCTGGAAACAGTCAGGGACATTCTGCCCGAGGGAGGGAACCTGAACATGTGTCTGACCTGCGGGGCATGTTCATCCGGATGCCCGGCTTCCGGCCTGGAAAACATGGACCCCCGCAAGTTTCTGCGCATGGCGGCGCTGGGCATGGACGAAGAAATCCTGGGCACGCCGTGGGTGTGGATGTGCACCATGTGTCAACGCTGCATCTACGCCTGCCCCATGAAGATCGACATTCCCCGCCTGGTCTACGAGGTTCGGGCGGCCTGGCCCCGGGAGACCCGCCCCAAGGGCATCATGGGCTCCTGCGACATGGCCCTCAAGAACGAGAGCGGCAGCGCCATGGGCACCGCGCCGGATGACTTCGCCTTCGTGGTCGACGACATCCTGATGGAGTGCCGTGAGGCGCAGCCCGAATTCGCGGACATGGAAGCGCCCATCGACAAGGAGGGCGCGGAATTCTTCCTGAACCAGAACTCGCGCGAGCCTGTGACCGAGCCCGACGAACTGCTGCCCCTGTGGAAGATCCTGCATCTGGTCGGAGCGGACTGGACGTATGGTTCAAAGGGCTGGGCCGGGGAGAACTACTGCATGTTTCTGGCGGACAACCAGAGCTGGGAGCGCCTGACGCGCCAATCGGCGGACAAGGCCAGCGAGCTGGGGTGCAAGGTCTTTCTCAACACGGAGTGAGGCCACGTCACGTACTCAGTCCGGGCCGGACTGGAAAAATTCGGTATAGAGCATCGTTTCGAAGTCAAAAACATCTACGAATATTACGCGAAATGGATCAGGGAGGGAAAACTCAAAGTCAACTCCGACTGGAACAAGGACCTGAAGATAACGTTCACCGTGCAGGACCCGTGTCAGATCGTGCGGAAAAGCTACGGGGACGCCATCGCCGAAGACCTGCGCTTTGTCGTGAAATCAATCGTCGGCGAGGAGAACTTCATCGACATGCAGCCCAACCGCTCCAATAACTATTGCTGCGGCGGCGGCGGCGGATTCCTGCAGTCGGGCTTCAAGGATCAGCGCCTAGCCTACGGTCAGACCAAGGACTCGCAGATAAAGGCGACCAAAGCCGATTATTGCATCGCCGCCTGCCACAACTGCCATGCCCAGATCCATGAACTGAGCGAACATTACGAAGGCCATTACGGCGTGGTGCACCTGTGGACCCTGATCTGCCTCTCTCTTGGCATCCTCGGACCCAACGAACGGACGTATCTGGGTGACGATCTGAAGGAGGTGGGCGTGTTTCACCCGGAGATCGCGGTCTAATATGGGGGCTCCATCACAATGGCGGATGCTTTTGATGAATGACGTTTCTGAATGAAAATGAGGCCGAAACTTGGCGTTCAAGTTTCGGCTTTTGACGTGGTAAGTTTGCGGTAATGCATACAAATTACATTTTTTCCTTGGTCCGCATTCATCTCGACTTTTCAGGACTGGATGACCCTGGTCATGTCAATGCCGTGCTTGCGCATGCGGTTCAGCACCGTCACGCGGTTGATGCCCAGGATCCTGGCCGCCTCCGACTTGTTGCCGCCGGCCTGGTGCAGGGCTTGGACAAGCTGCTGTCTTTGTGAGTCATGGCCGGGATTGCCGTATCGTGGTTCTGCCACCGGGGGCGCGGTCACGACGACGTTGTGCGGCAGATGCTCCGGCTCGATATGTCCGTGGTCGGCCAGCACGAAAGCATATTCCAGGGAGCTTTTCAGCTCGCGCACGTTGCCCGGCCAGGAATAGTCCATGAACAGTCTCAATGTCTGGGGGCTGAGCCCCTTGATGTCCTTGTCGCTCTTCATGCGCAGTCGCTGGATGAAGTAATCGGCCAGGAGCGGGATGTCTTCCTTGCGTTCGCGCAGGGAGGGCAGATGCACGGGGATGACGTTGATGCGGTAGAACAGGTCTTCGCGGAACTGGCCCTGGGAGATAAGCTCGGGCAGGACTTTATTTGTGGCTGTGATGATGCGCACATCCACGGACAGCTGACGGTTGTCCCCGACCCGCTCGAAGGTCTTGGTCTCCAGCACGCGCAGGAGCTTGACCTGGACCGGCATGGGCAGATCGCCGATCTCGTCCAGAAAGATGTCTCCGCCATGGGCGGCCTCGAAGCGGCCCTGGCGATGCCTGAAGGCTCCGGTGAACGCGCCCTTGACGTGCCCGAACAGTTCACTCTCAAGGAGCGCCTCGTTCAGGGCCGCGCAGTTGAACTGTACGTAAGGCTGGTCGCTTCTGGGTCCCAGATCGTGAATGGCCCGCGCCACCAGCTCCTTGCCCGTGCCCGATTCTCCGTAGATGAACACCGGCGCGTCGCTCTGGGCGGCCTTTTCGATCAGATGGAAGACCCTGCGCATTTGCGCCGAATGTCCGACCATGCCGTGGAACATGGTCTCTTCGTCAAGCATCCGCGAGAGCTGCTGCAGTTCGTTTTCCTTGCGATCCAGCTCCGAAAGGTCGGTCATGGTTTCCACGGCCCCGACCGTACTCCCGTCCTCGGCGTGCAGAATGGAGGCGCTTTTGAGGATCGGAACATAGGTTCCGTCCTTGCGCATGATGCTGCATTTTCGGCGCACGTAAACACCCTGTTCGAAGAGCTTGCACCAGGCCTGGCGAGCTTCGGAGCGTACCCGGCGGCAGGCGTCGCATTTGAAGAGGGAGCAGTTGGCACCGATGAGTTCGTCACGGGTGTATCCGGTGATTTCCTCCAGGGCCCGGTTGACCATCTTGATGGAGCCGTCCGGGTCCACCAGCAACAGCCCCTCTTGCATGATATCCACGATTTCGTGCCAGTGGGTCTCTAGCGGCGGCGTTGGTGAGAGGGCGGGTTGAGGCTTATGGTTGGCAGCAGGGGGGAAAGAGCGATTCATGACCCTCCTCAGGCCGCACGGAGGCGTACGAGCCCTGAACGGGAATTAGAGTTAGTTGTTTAAAACATTTTAACAACTGCTACACGATTAAACAGTTGTCAATGCCGCTTAGCCGCACCACGCCGGGCCATTCTCTTTTTTCCTTCAATAAATCAGAAGGATAGTATGCTTCGTTTGGAAAGGGCGTGTTGGTATGCGTTCTGCTTTACGATATTCACAAATTCCGGCAATACTATGACAAAGAACCTTTTATCCAATCTTATATGAACAGGAGTGAATCATGAACAAGCAGACTTTCATCGGCATCGCCGCTGCGCTGATCCTGGTGTCCTATGTAGGCATTTCCGTGGCCAGCGAAGCGGGCAACGCGCGCAAGGGCCGTTTTTTGTTCCGTCAGAACTGCCGCCCGTGCCATATGGAAAATCCCGTGGGGGCCAAGCCCGCCCATTATCTCGGACCCGACGCCAAGACCCAGGCCGAGTGGAAGGCCGTGTTCGAGAACTACGGCGACCTGCCCTGCAAGGACGAGTGGTCCAAGATTTCCGATGAGGATCGTCAGGACATCTTCCGTTATCTCCACGACGGTGCCAAGGATTCCCCGACCCCGGCCAAGTGCGGCTGATCGCGCGGCCCAATATTGGCCACGAAGTTTGAACATGCATGAAGGAGCAGGAATATTGAAACCCGCCACCGGTAGTTTGACAAGGGAACACGGGATGAAAACCGAAGGGAAAACACTCTCCAGACGCGGATTTCTGCAGGCGTCGGCGGCGGTCGCGGCCACCGCCGCCGGCGTCCCTGCGCTGAAGGGCTATGTGTCCACGGCGCACGCTGCTGCAGCGTCGCCGCAGGCTCCGATTACCTCGCATTATACGGTCTGCGACATGTGCTTCAACCGTTGCGGCATGATCGCGCGGGTGCAGAACGGCCGGGTGGTCAAGCTCGACCCCAACCCCAAATTCCTCAAATCCAGGGGCATGGTCTGCGCGCGCGGCAATGCGGCTGTGGAGCACCTCTATGATCCCAACCGCCTGAAAACTCCGCTCCTGCGCAAAGGCGCACGCGGGGAGGGCAAATGGCAGCAGCTGACCTGGGAGCAGGCTCTCGATCATGCTGCGGAGCAGTTCACACGCATCGCGGAGAAATACACCCGCTGCGGCGTCATGTTTTCTCCGGGCTCGGACATGCAGTCACAGTTCCTGATCCGCTTTGCCGAGGTCTTCGGCTCATATAATGTCACCTCGCACGAGACGCTCTGCCTGCTGAGCAAGAACCGGGCGTACCTGGACACCTTCGGGGAGACTCCATACGCCGACGTGCTCTATTCAAAG
Organism: Desulfomicrobium baculatum DSM 4028; assembly: GCF_000023225.1. Taxonomy (NCBI): domain Bacteria; kingdom Pseudomonadati; phylum Thermodesulfobacteriota; class Desulfovibrionia; order Desulfovibrionales; family Desulfomicrobiaceae; genus Desulfomicrobium; species Desulfomicrobium baculatum. The sequence continues at coordinate 2,690,500 of NC_013173.1, read as the reverse complement.
TACATCATCATCTCCGGGGCCAACCCCCTGGAGGCGATCATCACCCCGGACACCATCGACCTTATCGAAGCCCGCAAGAACGGCTGCAAGATCGTGGTCCTGGACCCGCGCTACACCAAGACCGCCGCCCTGGCCGACGAGTGGTACGCCATTCGGCCCGGCACGGACATGGCCTTTTTTCTGGCCCTGACCAACGTCATCACCGAAGAGCGGCTCTATGACCCGGACTTTGCCGAAAAAATGCTGTTCGGGCTCGAAGAGTACTCGGCCCATGTGCGGCAGTACACGCCGGAGTGGGCGGCCGGGGAATGCGGAATCCCGGCCGAGGACATCCGCCGCATCGCCCGCGAGATCGCGGCGGCGGCCCCGGCGGCGATGATCTATCCCGGCCGTCGCAGCTCGGACTACGAGGACTCCACGCAGATCCGCCGCTCCATGGCCATCGCCAACGCCCTGTTGTCGAACTGGGATCGCCCCGGTGGCATCCTGGCGGCGCGGGAAGTGGGCGTGCGCGCCCCGTACTTCGACGTGCCCTGGTACGACGACAACCCCGAGGACCGCATTGACCACGGCATGGCTCCGGGCCTCATCCATCATGAGGGGTCTTTTAAGCTCATGCGCGACGCCATCATTAAGGAGGAGCCCTATCCCATCCGTGGGTGGTTCACCTTCAAGACCAACTTCATGCAGACAGCGGCCAATCGCAACAAAACCCTGGAGATGCTCAAGCACCTGGATTTCGTGGTCAACGCGGACATCGTCATGAGCGATACTGCCTGGTATTCGGACCTGGTCCTGCCTTCGCCAAGCTTTCTGGAGCGCAACGACCCCGTCTCCGCCCTGCAGGGCTCCTCGGCCTGCGCCTGCGCCGTGTGGCGCGACGCCGTGGTCCCGGCTATGTACGAATGCCGTGACATGCTCTCGATTTGCACGGAGCTGTCGAGGCGCCTGGGCTTCCCGGAGAGCTTCAACTTCACCCTGGACGAATACCGCAAATCGCAGCTGGAAAGCATCCCAGAAGCCTTTGAGGCCATCAAGGCCGACGGCGTGTATTACAACCCGAGCAAGGTCTACGGCATCTACTTCGACTCGCCGCTCAAGACCCAGGCGAAGAAGATCGAACTCTTCAACCAGCGCTACGCCCACGAAGGGCTCGACCCCATGCCCGTGTACAAGGCACCGCGCCGCAAGGAGGGCGCCTTCAGGCTGGTGGTGGGTCGCACGGCCTTCTTCACCCACAGCAACACCAACAACGCCCTGCTCATCGAGTTCATGGATGAAAACACCCTGTGGATGCACCCCAGGCCCGCGGCCGGGCTCGGTCTGAAGGACGGGGAGATGGTCGAGGTGGCCAGCGGGGTCGGAAAGGTGCAACTCGCGCTCCGGCTTTTCGAAGGCATGGAGGAAGAGACGGTGTATATGGCCACCGGGTTCGGGGCCCTGTCTCCGCAGTTGCCCCTGGTGTACAACACGGGCGCGAGCATCGCCGAGGTGCTGGAAGATCATGCGGATTTTATTTCCGGAAACATGGCCATGCATGAAACCCTGGTCACCGTGACGAGGAGGGTCGGCTGATGAAAAAATACGCCATGGTCATCGATTCCTCGGTGTGCATCGACTGCAAGGGCTGCATGGTCTCCTGCAAGGTGCAGAACAACGTGCCCCACGGATACTGGCGCAACTGGATCAAGCACACCATGCCTGATTTTTCTAAGGGCCCCCTGACCCGAACCCACTTCCAGCCGGGTGGCTGCATGCACTGCGACAATCCGACCTGCGTGCAGGCCTGCCCCAGTGGCGCCACCTACAAGGACCCGCAGAACGGGATCGTGCATGTCAACGAGGCGCTGTGCATCGGTTGCGGCAACTGCATCACGGCCTGCCCCTACGGTGCCCGCTTTCGTCATCCTGACAAGCGGGTGCCGGACAAGTGCGATTTTTGTTTCAGTTCGGGCAGGCTTGAGCGCGGCCTTCTTCCGGCCTGCGTGGACACCTGCCCGACCAAGGCCCGGGTCTTCGGGGACTTGAACGATCCGGACAGCGACGCTTCCCGTTTGCTGCGGGACAAGCCGACCGTACGGGTGCTGGCCAGAGGGGGCATCGATACCAAGCCCAACATGTACTACGTGGCCACCACCGCGCCCACGGACTGGGCGGGAGAAGTGGAATTCCCCGGAGCGTTCACCGCCTTGGCCAGCCTGGTCAATCCGGTGGTCAAGGTGGCGGTGGGTCTGTCAGCCCTGGGCGTCGCAGTCATGTGGGCCAAGCAGATCTTTTCTCCGGACAAGGAGGAGAGCGAACATGAATCGTCAGCCCCAGGGAAGGATTGAGGTGCCCCATGAGTGAAATAATGATCCACAGACATACCAGGCTTTCCATCTTCATGCACTGGTTCAACGCGTTCTGCTGGTTCGCCCTGCTGCTGACGGGCCTGGGGCTTATCAAGAACGAGGAGCTGAACCCCGTGGGCGCGTGGCTGCCGAATCTGATGCGCAGCCTTTTCGGAGGAGGGGAAAACCTGCTCATGGTGCATCAGTACCTCGGCCTGGTCTGGGCCGGGATATTTTTGGCCTACGTCCTCTTAAGGCCACGGGAGACTTGGGTCTTTTTGAAAGAGGTCTTCACCGTGTCCCCGGCCAGCGACATGCTCTGGCTGGCCAAGATGAACCTGAAGATGACCTTGGGCCGCAAAGGGCTGCAACGCTTCGGCCTGACCCCGGACCTGCCTCCCCAGGGTTTTTACAACTTCGGGCAGAAGGTCTTTGCCCAGGCCTCGGTGGTGGGCGGGGTCGTGATCGTGGCCACGGGCCTGACCATGTTCTTTTCCACCATATTCATGGACAACCCCGAACCGGCGGCCTGGTCCCGCGTGATCCACTACTTGACCGTGGGCCTGGTATTTGCGGGACTGCTGGTGCACATTTTCATGGCCGCCATCTCCCGCGAGGAGCGTCCGGCCTTTTTGTCCATGTTCACGGGTAGCGTGCCCGAACATTACGCCAGACACCACCATCCGCTGTGGTTTGCACAGGTGTCCGCCGAAAAGGAAAAAGATGGTTAGCCATGGGCTCATAAGAGTCGCTGCGGTGCAAGAGCGGAAATTTCAACTTTGATAAAAACATTCAGATGAGGAGCACGACAATGCGCAGACATTCATCCATTCTTCATGTTCTTGTGGTGGCACTCTTGCTGGGGCTTCTTGCCGGGTGTTCCGGCGCGCGTGGCCACAAGGGCGCGGCTGTTCAGCTTGACCCGGCCAAGGTACCCACACCCTATCACACCCTGGTGGACATCGAGTACGTCAAGCCTCTGGTCTTTGAGGCCATGCTGGGACAGGATCCCTCCCCCAAGGCGATGATCATCGACGCCCGGCCCAAGCAGCCCCGCTACGACAAGGGCCATATCCCTACTGCCGTGAGCATGCCCGACAGCCAGTTCGACAAGATGGCCGCCGAGGTGCTGCCTGCGGACAAGAACACCCTGCTGGTCTTCTATTGCGGCGGGCTGGCCTGTCCCTTGAGCCACCAGTCGGCCTGGAAGGCCGAGGCCCTAGGCTACACCAACGTGAAGGTCTATCCCGCCGGGGACCCGGAGTGGCAATCCCTGGGCTACGAGGTGTGGACGGCGCGCGATGTACGCACGCCCCTGCCCGTGCTCGACCCGGCCAAGGTGACGAGGCCCTTTCACCGCCTGCTGACCCTTGATCAGTTCAAGCCGTACGTGGCCGCCGCCCTGCTTTCGACTACGCCCGCCGAGGACGTGATAATCATTGACTCCCGGCCCAAGCAGCCTCGCTACGACAAGGGCCACATCCCCACGGCGATAAGCCTGCCCGACAGCCAGTTCGACAAGATGGCCGCCGAGGTGCTGCCCGCCGATAAGACCGCGAAGCTGATCTTCTACTGCGGCGGCGTGGAGTGCCCCTTGAGCCACCAGTCCGCTTGGAAGGCCGAAGCCCTTGGCTACACCAACGTGGCCGTGTATCCGGCCGGCGATCCTGAGTGGGTGGCCAAGGGCCTTAAGGTCTGGACCGCCGAGGGGGCTTCCCAGGAGGTCGCTCCCGCGCCGGCCAAGGCCAAGGCCGCTGCTTCGGCCGGAGCCCTGAAGGCCGGCGCGTCCGAGGGGTCCATCGACAACGCTGTCTTCACCGAACTGGCCAGGAACAACGTGGACAGCATCCGTCTCATCGACGCGCGCTCCCCTGCGGAGTACGCCATCGCGCACATCCCCGGCTCCGAAAACATGACCGTGGACATGATCGAGAAGAGGATAGACGAGTTCACGGCGGAAAAGCCCATCGTCTTCATTTGCACCACCGGCGCACGTAGCGGCGAGGCTTTTTACATGTTCCAGGCAATGCGGCCCGACCTCAAAGACGTCTATTACGTGGACGCCAACGTCAGCTTCGCTCCCGACGGTTCTTTTACCATCAAGAAGTAGCGGGCCTGCCCTTTATCCGGAATGCTTCAACCATGGCCGTCTTCGTCATCTGTCGAGGGCGGCCATTACGTCTGTAAGGAGGGGAATGCCGTGAGGGTCATGCGTCGATCGATATTCCTGGCCGTGCTGACGGCGCTGTGCTGCGTCACCGCAGGGCTGGCCGATCAGGAAGCCGTCTCCCCGCTTTTTCAGCAGGCCCAGCGCGTGGCCGAGCGAGAAGGCTACAGACTGATCACCACCGCCGGACTGCGCGAGATGCTGCTTGCCGATCCGGACGTCTTGCTGGTCGATGTGCGTTTTGCCTACGAGTACGCCGCCGGACACATGCCCGGCGCGGTCAGTCTGCCCGTGGACCTGACGGATCGTACCGATCTGTCTGTGGAGCGCAGGCAGGCATTTGCGGACGCCCTGGGTGAGGAAAAGGGGAGGACCATCGTGATTTACTGCCGGGGCTTTCGCTGAGTGCTGGGCGAAATCGCCGCAGCCTGGGCCGTGCGCCTGGGATACACAAACGTCTTTCGCTACCCGGCCGGGTATGAGGGCTGGAATGAGTGACGTGGGAGGATGTGTTTTTGGTGCGTTTTAGGGTCTGGCCTGAGACCAGATCATGCCGCCGAGCATGAGCGCGCAGCCGACAAGGGCCTGGGTGGTGAGGATTTCGCCCAGCAGCATCCAGCCCGCCACAGCGGCAAAGACGGCTTCAAGGCTTAAGATGATGGCCGCCGGGGCCGGGCGGGCGTCGCGTTGGGCCACGACCTGCAGGGTGTAGGCCACGCCCACGCTCATCAGTCCTCCGTAAAGCAGGGGGATGATGCCGGCCCAAAGACCGCTCAGGCTGATTTCTTCAAAGGCGGCGGCTCCGGCCAGGCTGATCAGGCTGCAGAAGGCGAATTGCACGGCGGCCAGTTTGATGGCGTCCACGGCCGAGAGGCCGCTGGTCAGCCTGCCGATGAGGAGCACGTGCACGCCCCAGAAAAATGCCGACAAGAGGACCAGCGCGTCCCCCTTGTCCATGGTCATGCTCTCGGTCACGCTCAGCATATACATGCCCGCGATGGCCAGCACCGCTCCGGCCCAGGTGCCCAGGCCGTAGCGATGCCCGAGAAAGATGCCGATCAGCGGCACGAAGACCACGTACAGCCCGGTGATGAATCCCGCCTTGCCCGCCGTGGTGTAGCACAGCCCGAATTGCTGCAGCCAAGCGCCCAGAAACAGTGCTCCGCCCATGAGCACGCCGCCCCGGATCAGGGTGGCCAGCGGCGGAGCGGCGCTGGTGCGTTTTTTGTCCATGTTTGCGATGAGGGGCAAAAGGGCCAGGGCTCCCAGTGCGAAGCGGATGCCGTTGAAGGTCAGGGGGCCCATATGGTCCATGCCCATGCGCTGCGCCACGAAGGCCGCGCCCCAGATCAGGGCGGTCAGCAGGAGGAAAAGGTTGGCGCGAGCGGTTCGGGAGTTCATGGCAGGTCCTGGTTGAAATGGCCGCCAGCGGGAATGGCTGTGGCTCAGCGGCAGGCTGTACCGACCGGCTTTCAGCGCGTCAAGCTTGTGAAGAGGGGGCGCGGAGGGATGGGCGGGTGAGGACGAATAGGGACTGATAGGCATAGACGAACACGGACTGACACGGACTAACACTGACTAAAAATGCCGTGTTCGTCCGTGTCAGTCCGTGTTCGTCCATCTTTAGGTCTATCTTTAGTCCATTCTTATCAACGGTTCATTTCTTTTTCCATGCCCCATCGGGGCTCTGGATCCATGTTCCCGGAGCTTCCTTTTCCGCAATCTGGGCGGCGCGGGTCTGCCCTACCAAGGCGGGGGTGGCGTTCTGGCGGGCGGCGATGGCCTTGTAGACTTCCTGGCGATCAGTGTTTTCGGCGTTGATGACATCGGCGCTCGGCTTCTTTCCGGATCGGAACTCCAGAAATCCCTGGTTGTTTTCGCCGACGAGGCCCTGGGCTTTGAGTTCATTGATGACGGGCAGGCGGGACAGCATCCTGTCCTTGATGCCCTGGGCAAAGCCGGCCTGTACGCAGAGCATGACGAAAGAGAGGGCCAGCAGAATCGGTATGAGGTGTTTCATTTTGCGCATATGGGGCTCCATCATTTGCTTGGGTTCAGATTTTGATCGGCCTTGTCGATGTCGCCGAAGAAGTCTTCCAGGTCTTTTTGGACCCGTACGTTGACATCGATGGTGATGTGGATGGGTTTGACCTCCACCGGCGCCATCTGCACCTCATGGCGGGTGCTGCAGGCGCTTTGCAGGAGCAGCATCACGGCCAGGGCCATTAAGGGAATTCGCACGTTAACCTCCGTTTTTCATCAGTTCCAGGAGTTGTCTGTATTGCAAAAGTTGATCCAGTGGCAGGCGGAAATTCACGTCCAGGCGGATGCCCTGGAAGATGGACCCCGGCGAGGAGGCACTGACCCGGGCGAAGCCTCCTATGTCTCGATTATACGTGAAAGGCAGCGGCTTTTCGGGTTTGCCGTCAAGCTCCAGGGAGACGACAAGCTCCCGTTTCTCGGTGTTGATGCGGATTCTGGCCCAGTCATAGGTGAAGTCCTTCAAGGCCTCCGCAGCCAGGTCCAACTGTCCGTATTGAGGCGTCCCTGGGGCAACGCCCGCCGTCAGGATCTCCGTCCCTTTGACTTTGAGTACCCCTTTTTCGCCCGGAGTGGAATAGAGGAAGCCGTTGTCGAAGGTCAGGTTTCCGTCTGCGTAATGCACCGGGATGCGGCCGTTGGCGGTGCCTCCGCCCTGGGCCTGGGTCATGCCGAACTGCTCCAGGGCCTGCGCCATTTCGACCCGGTCGCAATAGAGTTCGACGGTGTAGTCCTCCACGCTCGGGTTGATCCGAAAAGCCTGGCTGCCGATGCGGCCTCCCGCCCACTGAAAGCGGCACCCCTCGACCAGGATGCTGTGCAGGGCCTCGATCTGGAAATGGATGTCGCCCTGTTCAAGGATGATGGTGCCCAGCTGCAGGCGGTCGAAGTTCATGCGCCCGTCCGGGTCGGAGCGCATGCTCAGCAGGTTGGAAAAGGCCAGTTCGACAGCACCCTTGGTCAAGGTGATTTCGCTTTTCGCGTGCGCCAGAGACAATCCGGTGAGCTTTAAGTCCGCGGGGAGCATGGGTATTCCCCGGCTCATGTCCAGACGCGCTGTCGCGTCCAGGCGGGCATTGCCTGACAGTTCGCCCACGGCCGGGACGAGATTGGCCAGATTGCCGGGCAGGGAGATGGTCTGGGCGGCCTTCATTTCGGCCCATGAGCCGGAAATGTCTTTGGCGTCGATGCGTCCCTTCAGCGTGGCCCGGACCGCCACGGGCAAAGCGGAGAGAGTGCCGTCAATGCTTGCGCCGTGCAAATCTTGCGCGATTTTGCATGAAATTTTTGCCAGGCCCTTGCCTTTCCATTTCAGATCGAGGTTCATGCTGCCGGATGATGTCGCCGGGGTGGGCCAGGCCAGGGGCAGGCGCAGGGTCGTGAACGCGGCGGTGTCGCCGCTGCTGGCGCGTGCGCCGACATTGACGATGCCGTTCAGGAAAAGCTGCTCGGCCATGGCAAAGGTGCATTGCCCGTCCAGTCTGGTCGTGGTCAGGGCCATGCCGGGTTGCCTGGCCTCCAGACGCGCCCCGGAGAGATTTATTGTCCCGTTCAGGTCCGTCGCTACTGTCGCGTTCACGGTCAGGCTCAGGCTTGAGAGGGTCGCGCCGGCGTCGTCCCGGGTCAGGCGCAATGTGCCAAGGGTCAGGGCTCCGTCCACGACGGTGCCGGATGTACCCGTGGAAGCTTCAAGGCTCAGGGTGGTCGCGTTCAGGGTCAGGTCCAGATCCGGGACGTGGTTCAGCCGGGCTGCAAGAGCCCCGAGTTCTGCTGCGGCGCGCATGCTCCAGCCCTGGTCCGTGGCCTCAATTTCGCATTTCCCGTCCAGGCGCGGCGCAGAGGAAAAGGCGATGCCCGGCAGGGCCGGCGTGGTGAGGCTCCAGGACCAGCCAAAGGTCATGTCCTCAAGGTTTGCCGTGATGTCCTTCACGACCAGGGTCAGCGGCAGGGGGGCGCCCAGGCTCAGGGCCGAGAGGGAAAGCTGCGGCTCGTTTTGCCAGGCCAGGCTGAGCGTGGCGTTGCCATCCTGTGCCAGGGACGTGCCGCCGAGCACGGACTGGAAGGAGTCAAGGCCAAGTGCCGCTTCAAGAGCGGGCTTCTGGTCCGGGAGCAGGGACGCTTCGACCACGCCCCGCAGGGTTCCGGCGAGAGGCAGGCCTTCAAGGGCAGGAACCAGGCTGGCCAGGGCCGCGATGGACGCCGGCGGCACGACGCAGGTCACCTGGAAGTCATTTTGTCGCAGGTTCCCCTGGAGCGCCAGGGTCACTTCCTGGCCGGCCAGCGCGGTTTTGGCATCGAGCAGGATGACAGTATCCTCATCCAGGCTGCCATTCACGCTGAATGGCAGCGAGTACCCAGGGCCCTGGCCCTCCAGACTGATCCGGCCGTCCACGTACATCTGGCCAACCGTGGGCATGAATGTGGGTCCGGCGCTCGCGTTTGATGATTTCTCCAACCGGGGAAGACCGGGAATCTCCCATTTTTCGTCATTTTTCCGGACTCGGACCTCAAGACCTAAAACGCTGACCCGGTCGATCCGTCCTTGCAGCAGACCGGACAGGCTCCAGTCGACCAGCACTGCCCCGGCAGTCAGGCCATGCTCGCGCGACAGGGAAATGTCGCCCAGATCAAGCCCCCTGAAATCCGCCCGGCGGATGTCGACGCGCATTTCAGGAGCCTGCAGGCTCCTGGCCAGCACGGGCACGAGGAGCTCCTGGGCGATGCGGGGCAGTGCGATCCACAGACCGGCGAGGACAAGGCAGAACAGCATCAGGAAAAACAGCAACCCGCGCAGGAGACGGGCCGGAGCTGGTCTGGCGGGCTGATTGTCGACCTTTGGGGCCGTTTTGTCCGGCGCGGGGCCGTTCGCAGTGGGCATGATCCCTTGTTTAGCAAAGGTTGGGGCAAAGGCAAAGAGCACGTTTGACTTGTTTGGAGACGGATTTGGCCGAGCCAAAAAAAACGCCCCGCTTCATGGTGAAGCGGGGCGAGTCATTTCAAGGCATTTTGGAATTTGATCGTTTCTTCGTGCTGTGAGTTTGAAGATTTTTGAACACGTAAAACTTCTTTTCGCAGCGTTTGGTGACGGTCTCTCCGTCTGGTTTGCCTGGGCTGACGGGAAATTTCCCCCGCCTCGTAAGGCCTCTTTTGCGACGCTGCTTTCAGCAACCTCTCAACCGACGTGTATGGTCCAATGGTCTTCCCTCCGTTGAGGTTAACGCGAACAACCTTTGATTTACTTATAAGCCCGGCGACAGGCATTGTCCAGATTCGAAATGTTTTTTCGAGCCTTAAATCACGGCCAGTTGCATTTTTCCCCATACTCCGATCTTGCCTTCGCACTGCGTGAAGACGCCGTCGAGGCCAAGGGGCTCCCATTTTTGCGCCTGGGCCAGGACAGCATCCATGGCATGGGCTCCGGTCAGGGCATTGGCCAGGGCCGTGGCCGCTGCGTCGGCCAGGGCCGCGTCTTTTGATCTGACCACGACCAGGTCGGCCTTACCAAAACTGAGCGAATGTCCGATCGTGGCCGAGGATGCGCAGAATGAGCAGGGAAAGTCCCCGGCCGCCACCGGCACACAAAGGCGTACGGCCTGGTCCGGCATGTTCAGGATGCCGATGTGCCTGTCCCGGGTGGAGAAAAGGTAGGTGTCTCCACCGTTTTCGATCATAAGGTCCGGCGAGCGCTCATGGAAGTGCTCGGCCAGCAGCTGGGACAGGGTGCCGGCCACGGCGGCCATGGGTCCGACGCCGGTCATGGTTCCGGCCCGGCACATGCGGCGAATGATTTCCGGAGCGCCCGGGCCGGCTTCAAGAGGCTCAAGCGAGGTCAAGAATTCGGGGTGCACTGCCGCGTAGGTCTTGATCTGCCCGCGTAGAAGCCGGACCTGGTCGGCCATGGGGGCGCCAAGGTCTTCCTGCGCCGCGACCCACAGGTCTGTTTCCTCGATGACGAGTTGGAAGGAAACGAGGTCGAAGTGCCGAGATGCGCGGTATGTGCGGAACGGGGACAGGTGGGCGGACCTGGTCATGCCGACGGGTTCTCGCTGCATGCGGATATCAGGCTTTCGGTCTGTTCTTTGGACATGGGCCGGCCGAGGAGAAATCCCTGGGCCAGGTCGCACCCGAGCTCCTGCAAGGTTTCAAGCTGCTGCCGGGTTTCCACGCCCTCGGCCACGATGCGCAGGTCCAGGATTTTTCCCAGCCCGATGATGGCCTTGATGATTTCAAGGTTGTTGGGGTTTTCGAGCATGGTCTGCACGAAAGAGCGGTCGATCTTGAGGATGTCGATGGGCAGGCGCTGCAGGTAGGACAGGGACGAATACCCGGTGCCGAAATCGTCCATGGCGATCTGGAAGCCCATTTTCTGCAGTCGCTCCAGCCTGGATGTGGCTTGCTCGGGATTGTCCATGACCGCGGTTTCGGTGATCTCGAGTTTGAGGTGCCGCGCGTCGAGGCCGGTTTCATGCAGCAACTCCGTCAGCACGGGGACGAGCGAGGCCTGCAGCAGATCTTTGGGCGAAAGGTTCAGGGACAGGCTGATGTCAAGTCCGGGGAATTGCGATTGCCATCCGGCCAGAACCCGGCATCCGCGGCGCATGACCCATTTGCCGATCTCGGTGACCAGCCCGGTTTCCTCGGCCACGGGGATGAATTCTCCGGGAGGGAGGTGGCCGCGCTGAGGGTGGTTCCAGCGGATGAGCGCCTCAAATCCCCGGAGCTTCTGTCCGCTTAAGGCATAGATGGGCTGAAAAAAGAGTTCGAATTCGTCTTCGACCAGGGCCTGGCGCAGGTCGTTTTCAAGCTGCACGGTCTGCACGACCTGTTCGTACATGCTTTTGCTGAAGACCTTGAACTGGTTTTTGCCCAGCTCCTTGGAGCGGTACATGCTGATGTCGGCGTCTCGCAACAGGTCGTTGGGCGAGGTGTAGCGCGCGGTCTGCAGCACCACGCCGACAGACGCGCTGACCAGCACGTCCCGGTCCTGAATCTTGAGAGGCTGGCGGATGGTGTCCAGAAGCCGGCGGGTGATGCCGATGGCTTCATGATTGTTCTGGAAGTCTTCGAGCAGTACGGCGAATTCGTCTCCGCCCATGCGGGCCACCGTGTCCATGGTTCGCAGGCAATGGGTCAGGCGCGCGGCCACTTCCTGCAGCAGGTGATCCCCGGCCTGATGGCCGAGGGTGTCGTTGACCCGCTTGAAGCTGTCCAGGTCGATCATGAGCACGGCGAAACGGTATTCGCCGTTGCGCTGCTGCCGGGTCATGGCCCGGTTCAGCCGATCCATGAACAGCACTCTGTTGGGCAGCCCCGTCAGGTTGTCGCGCAGGGCCTGCCTGGTCAGCTGCGCTTCGTAATTCTTGCGCTCGGAAATGTCGCTGAAGATGAAGAATGCCCCGGAGATCGTGCCGTCCAGCACATAGGGATAGCCGAGCATGGAGACGGGAATGATTCGTCCGTCCTTGGTCCTGCGCTGGGTTTCCGTGCTGACCGAGGTCCCGCTCAGCACCGTGGAGACGAAGGCGTAGCTTTCGTCGAGGCTGTCCGGGTGCAACAGCATCTCAAAAAGGGCATGGAGGTCGCTTCTGGCGTATCCGAAAAGGCTGGTGAAGCTCGGGTTGATGTCCATGGGCGCCCCGTCCTTGCCCAGCAGCAGGATGCCTTGCGGGGAATTGTCGAAGAGCTGCTGGAAAAGGCCTTTCTGGATGGCGAGCCTGCGTTCGGCCTTCTTGCGTTTGGACACATCGCGCACGGAGCCTTCGAGGTGGCTGATGGAACCGTCGGATCGCTTTACGGTGCGCATGTTGATCGAGATCCAGGTTTTCTTTCCGCCTGCCATGAACGCGTCGAGTTCGAAGTTCTGAGCGGTGCCGAGCTTCAGGGCCTGACTCAATAACCGGACCCGGTCGGACGAGGAGATGGCGCGTTGCAGGAATCCCTTGGCCCCGGCCATCAGACTGTCCAAACTGTCGTACCCGAAAATGCTGGCCATGGCCGGGTTGGCGCTCAAGAGATCGTGATCGAGCGAGATCTGGAAGATGCCTTCGGTCGCGTTTTCGAAGATGGCGCGGTGCTTTTTCTCGCTTTGGCTCAGCGCTTTTTCCGTGGCGTTGCGTGAAATGGCCAGCGCCAGATGGTCTGCCACCGAAGCCAACACGTGTGTGTCCTTTTCGCAGACAAAGTGATTGTTCTCGGGCAGGGCGATGACCACGGATCCCAGCAGTTGTTCCCCGTAGCGCAGGGGAGAGGCAAACCACAACGCGGGCTGCGCCTTGTCGTTGTCCAGGCCCTCCGGCCTGGTGTCCGTGATTTGTGGGGACAAGGACACCCATGCCTCGGCGGAGAGCATGGAAATATGCTTCAAGGTCTCGTGTCTGGCCAGTTCTTGCCTGCTGAAAAATGGGAAGGTGAGGTTTGAGCCTTCTTCGCCAAGCAGAGAGACGAACATGATCTGGACGTCAAGGTGTTCGGCCAGGATGTCGAAGACTTTGGCGAGCAGATCCCTGTCCGCGAGGGGGGTGCTGGCCGCGGTGGAGACCAGATAGAGGACCCGGGTGCCGATCTCGACGCGCTTCTTGTCGGTGATGTCCCGGATGGTCTGGATGGCTCCGGCGATGTTGCCGTCCTTGTCGTACAGCGCGGAGGCCTTGGCCCAGACGTAGGCTCCCCGCCCGCCGCTAAGGAGCGGAACAAAAATCTCCGTGGCCAGTCCTTCGAGGTTGCTCTGGGTGGGCTCGTACATGGGATAGTCGTGGCTTGGGTCCTTGCCGATGAAATCCAGGAGAATAGGACGCGGATGTCCGTAAAAGGGCGTGCCGTACTCATAGCCCGATTTGCCGAGGATTTCCTCTTTGGGAACTCCGGTCATGCCTTCCATGGCTCTGTTCCAGGCAATGACCCGGTGTTCGTTGTCGACCACCAACGTGGCGTCGGGCAGAAATTCGATGATGTGATCCAGGTGTTGCTGCACTCCAAGGAGAGCCTCCTCGGCCATGGCGCGGTCGGAAATGTCCCGGATCAGGACCAGAATCAGGTTGTCCTCGAGGTTGGCGAAGCGGGCTTCGTAGTGCCGGGTCCGGTCTGTGGAGTGGATGGAGTACTCGGCCTGGAAGAATGATGTTTCGGTCAACATGCGCATGGCCAGGGAGAAAGCCTGGGGCTCGGCGATATCCGGGATTTCGCGCAGGTTCTTCTTTAAAAGGCTGAGGGGTTCAACCCCGAAGAGGGCTTGCAGACCGCCACGGCAATCCGTGATCAGGCCGTCGCGGGTGATCCAGAGAAATACGTCCGGCAGGGCCATGAATACGGCGCGCATGACTTCGTTGCGACGCACAAGCTCGGCGGAGCTGATTTCCAGAGCCCTTTCCAGGACCTCCTTTTCTTCATCGAATTGGCGGTAGGCGTCATCGACGAGGTTCATGAAAGGTCCGAAGTCGGAGGGTAGCTCGCCAGGAGTGATCCGGGCCCGCTTGAGCTGGCGTTGCAAGAGGCGGTGCATGCTCATTTCCGTTCCTTCAGCACGGTGCCCATCATGGTCTGATTGTGCAGGCCGCAGGCCTTGGCGGAGTCGATTTCCCATTCTCCTGTGGAGTTACTATGCATCTGGCTGATAATCATTGTATTTTGGGATGAGGATCCTAGTCCTGCCACCGCACGCGGATGCTTCGGATGCTTTCAATGTTGGCAAAAAATGCCTCGACGACTTCGGGATCGAAATGACTGCCCGAGCTTTCGCGGATGATGGCCAGGCATTTTTCTTCCGGGAAGGCTTCCTTGTACGGTCTTTCGCTGGACAGAGCGTCATAGGTGTCGACCACCGCGACAATGCGTGCCGCAAGCGGGATATCTTCTCCGGCCAGGCCGAAGGGATAGCCGCTGCCGTCCCAACGTTCATGATGCAGGAGGGCCAGCATGCGGGCCAGGTCGAGCAACTCGTTTCCGCCCAGGTCCTTTCTGTCCCATTGCTCGCAGCTTGAATGCGCCTCTTCCTTGCTGGTCAGCGGTCCCAGGATTTCGCAGCCGAACATGCAGTGCTGCTGCATGATTTTCCACTCCGCAGGGTCGAGCTTGCCGGGTTTTAACAGCACTTCGTCGGGGATGCCGATCTTGCCGATGTCGTGCAGCGGGGCGCAGTCGCGCAGGTTGGCGCAGTCGGCTTCGTCCAGCCCGAGAGCCTGGGCCAGAACTGCCGCGATTTCTCCGACCCGGATGACATGGTGTCCGGTTTCGTTGTCCTTGTATTCGGCGGCGCGGCTCAGACGGTGCATGATCTGGCGGCGGGTGCGCTCCAGTTCGGCGGTGCGCTGCTGCACGAGCTGTTCAAGGTTGGTCTGATATTCCCGGTTTTCCCGGATCAGGCGGGCTTTCTCCATGACCTTGTCCAGCGTGTGAGCTAGGACGCTCAAATTGTGCAGAGGCTTGGTCAGAAAGTCCCAAGCGCCAATCCTCACGGCCTGCAGCGCGTCGTCGACCACCCCCACGCCCGAAAGCACGATGATGGGCAATTCCGGCGCTTCGAGCCGGGCCTGCTGCAGGAAACCGTAGCCGTCCAGCACCGGCATGTTCAGATCGACGATGACGGCCGCAAGATCGGGCAAAACCTTGTGCATGGCATCAAGGCCTTCTCTCCCATTGCCCGCGTCGAGAGTGTCGTATCCAAGGTCTTCAAGATAGGCGCACAGTGAGCGGCGCAGCCCGTCTTCGTCGTCGATAACCAGTATATTCATGGGTTTTCCCGCTTTGTCGGTCTGCACATGCTGTCTGACATGCCCGTCGTGATATGTTGAAATCCCGTCATCCGTCTAGGCATGGGCTTCATGTTTTACGGATTCCGTTGTTCCGGGCAGTTCGATGCTGAAAACTGTCCCGCCCTCGGCAGGGGCGGTGACGTACATGGCTCCGCCGTGTCCCTTGGTGATGATGAAGTAGGATACGGACAGCCCAAGGCCGGTGCCCGCCCCGGCGGTCTTGGTGGTGAAGAAGGGTTCGAAGATGCGTTTGCGGTTCTCCGCCGAGATGCCGGGTCCGTTGTCCCTGATGTCGATGCGCAGCCCCGTTTCCATCTTTCTGATCCGGATGCCGATGCAGGGATCGGGAAGGGGCGGTTCGGCTTCAGCCATGGCCTGGGCCGCGTTGCGCAGCAGGTTGAGAAGGACCTGCTCGATTTCCGTTTCCGTGCACAGCAGACAGGGCAGGTTGTCCTCTACGTCCTTCTCGATTCTGATGGATTTGAAATCGTAGTTTTTCTTGAGGTCGTAGTCGCTGGAGGCGAGGCGCAGGGAGTTTTCAAGGATGACCCTTATGTCGCAGACCGAGTGCCTCGACTCGCTGCGCCTGCTGAAATCGAGCATGTGGCGGATGATCTCCGCCGCCCGGACCGCTGCGCCCTGGATATCGCGAATGAAGACATCGACTTTGCGCTCTTTGAGGTAGCGGTCCACCTGGCCCAGATCCGCGCCGACCTTCGCGGCCGCTTCAATGTTCTTGGGGAAGTCGGCTCTGGTGCGCAGGGTGATGGTCTGGGCCGCCTGCAGCACGATGCCGAGCGGATTGTTGATCTCGTGGGCGATGCCGGCGGCGATGCCCCCGAGGGAGAGCATTTTTTCGGACTGGATCATGCTGTCCTGCAAGGCCCGAAGATGCGTTATGTCGCGGGTGATGGCCAGAATGCAGGGCGTATCGTCGATGTTCATCAGCCTGGCCGAGGTCGAGCACTGCAGGGTGTGTCCGTCACGGTGGCGCATTTCGAATTCAAAGTTGTCGACCTGTCCGTCGCGCAGCAGGGCCTGCACGAACGCGGTCCTTCTTTCGGGCGCGGCAAAGATGGTCAGATCCAGCGTGCTTTTACCCAGCGCTTCGTCCCGGGAGTAGCCGGTGGTGCGCGAGAAGGTTTCGTTGACCTCCAGAAGGACACCGTCTTCCTGCCTAGCCAGGGTGATGATGTCCGGAGAGAGTTGGAAAAGACGGGCGAACATCTCCTTGGAACGGCGCAGTTCTTCCTGGGCCTGTTTGAGTTCGGTGATGTCCACGGTCATGGACAGGATGCAGGCCTCGCCGTCAAGGGTGATGAGCCCGCCCGAATACAGGATGTGTCCGGTCGTGCCGTCGGGCCTTTGCACCTGGGTTTCCATGTTGTGGATGTTGCGGCTGGCCTTGAGGCGCAGTAATATTTCCTGCTGGTGCGCTTGGCCGAAGGTTCCGACGTCTTTGGGAGAAAGCGTGAGAAGATTCTCGCGGCTGATGTTCATCCGGTCCAGAAAGGCAGTGTTGGCGTCCATGTACTTGCCGTCCGAAAGGCGGGTGATGACCATGGAGTAAGGCGCGTTTTCAAAAATCGTGCGGAACCGCTTCTCGCTTTCCATGATCTCCTGCTGTTTTTTCTTGAGCATGGAGATGTCGCGGCCTTCAACGATGAAGTTGACGACCTGACCTGTTTCATTGCGGAACGGAGACATCGTGAAATCGAAGAACGATTCCCTGCCTTCGGAATCGGCGTGCACGATCTCGCGCCGAACGGTTTTGCCCTCTCTGACCTGATCGATGAGTTGCAGCAAAAGAAACTCGGCTTTGGTTTTGTCCGGCCACCAGGGTCCGTCCCAGAATGGTTTCCCCAGGACTTCCTCCGGCTTTGCTTTGATCCATTCCATGCTCGTGCGGTTGGCGACGAGGAGATTCCCCTGCAGGTCGAGCAGGCCGATGAATTGCGTGGTCTGTTCGAGCAGCGCCTTGTTGAGGGTCTGGGTGCGCTGCATTTCGAGCTGATCTTGCCTGCTTTTCTGAATGTCCAGATTGAGGCCGATGATGCGCGTCGGCCGGCCTTCGTCGTCCCAGGAAACGGCGCGGCCTTTGCCCATGATCCAGCGCCAGGAACCGTCCTTGGCGCGTAGGCGGTACTGGGCTTCATACATGCCCTTGCCGCCTTCGCTGATGTAGGCGGAAAAGCTGGCCAGCGCTTTTTCCCGCTCCTCGGGATGGATCAGGGCGGTCCAGTCCTCCACGCCGCCCGTAACGGCCTGGGGAGTGTATCCAAGCATGGCGTACCATTCCGGGCTGTGCACTTCCCGGCCTTCTGCCGGGTAGTGTTCCCAGAATCCGGCCTGGGTGGTTTCCAGGGCCAGGCGGAAGCGGTCGACCTGTTCCGTCAGAGCGGACTCGGTGCGTTTGAGATCGTTGATCTTTTTGCGCAGCGTGCGGCTCAGAGCCCAGGCGATTCCGGCCAGGACAAGGAAGACGACGGCCGTCAAAAGCGCCGCGAGCCTCAAGGCCTCAAGGGTATGCTTGCCCAGAAAAGAGGTCGGTAAGTGAATCCAGCGATCAGTGATATTATTTATGCTAGGCTCGGGGATGGACGTCAGTGCCTTGGCCACGGCGCTGGCCAGAAGCGGATAATGCTTGCTGACGCCGATGGACAGGTCCTGGGTCACGTCCAGATCTCCGGCGACGCGCAGGTTGGGCAGCTTTTCCTGCCCGATGTGCCATGCGGCCACGGCCAGGCTCTCCACAAAGGCGTCGACCACTCCGAAGGAGACGTCGCGCAGCCCTTCGCGAATGGTCTCCAATTCCACCACGGTGAACCGGCCTTGGCCGGCCTTCTTGACCAGCGTCGCCGAGGCGTAGCCGCGAACCACTGCCACGCGCATCCCGGCGAGATCGTCCAGGGACAGAGGGCCTTTCATATGGCGGGAGGTGACGATGACGAGGGGAATGCGGACAAAGGGCTGGGTGAAAAGCGTGTATTCGGAGCGTTCCGCGTTGTTGACGATGGCCGGGGCAAGCGCCGTGGTTCCGTCTTGCAGGCCTTCAAGGGCCTGGGTCCAGGGTATGCCCTGCTTACGGAAGGTGATGCCGAGGCGCTCTTCGATCCGGGCGACGAGGTCCGCGCTCAGACCGGTGAACGAGCCGTCTGGTTTTTCGAATTCGATGGGGGGGAACGAGCGGTCGAAGGAAAGGGTCAGGGAATCCTTGTGCTCGGCCAGCCAGGCACGCTCCTCGGGACTGAGGTCCAGCGGAGGGTTTGCCAGACATTGGCTGCCGACGGTCAGCAGCAGGAGCAGGGCAAGGATGAAGCGCATGGGCCATTCCGGGGATGAAGATGCAGACCGCATGACTCGGCCATGGTTACTCCTGATACGTCAATCATCCAGCAAGCAGGAAAACGGATGTTTCCCCCCCTTCGTGCGCACACTGCGCTGGGCGTCAGATCGGTGAGCACGTCTGACGCGTCGCTGTTCGGGCGATGCCTGGCTGGCTGGATCCAGATTTTGTATGACATTTTCTGCCTTCGCTATCAGGAGCAGTCAAGCATTTAATGTTGTTGAAGATATGAGATGGATGCGGATCAGGCCCGCTTGCCTCCGTGTGGATAGGCCGCAAGGGGCCAAAGCGTCGGCCCGGTCCATTCGGGGTAGGGCCCCTCGTCGTGCAGGCGTGCCCCTTCCCGGGCCAGCCCCAGCTCGTGCATGCGTTTCTCTGTCGGAACGCCGGTTTGCGTGTCCTGTCCTTGCAGGGTGTAGTAGCGGCCAAGAAGATCCCGGTGCCTGGCCCGCTCCCTTTCCATTTCTTCCGGGCTGTGGTGGTCCGGGTTCAGGGGAATGGAGTCGTGGGCGCTGGTGATGCCCTGGCGGGCGTTGAAGGCTTTTTCCAGCGTGTAGATGCGGTCCGCCGCTTCGACAAGGCTCGCTTCGGTGAAGACTTCCCCTGTGGCCGCGTTCAGCAGCCGGGCCAGGCCTTCGAAAAGGGGATATTTCCAGGCCAGGGGCAGGGCGTTGGCCCATGAATTGACCGCCCCCTTGCAGCGTCCCACCGAGTCGGCCAGAGTGCAGACCCGCTCCGAGAGGATTATGGCTTGCACCGGGTCGTCCATATCAGCGTGCAAGGCGCCGGAGGCCTGAAGCTTCGGGTACAGTTCCGGATCGTTCTCGCCGTAGGCCCAGCTGCGGCCGCGCAGATGGTCCGCCCCGCGCGTCGAGGTCGCGTGGGCCAGGGCGAAGAGTCCGGCCGGGTAAGGCCCGCGACTTAAGCCCTTGACGTGGTAGCAATACTGCATGGCCTTGGGTCCGAGAATTTTGGCCATGGAGAGCATGCCCTCGGCCAGGATATTGCCGAAACCCTCGCGCAGGGCCGTCAGGTGGACCAGTTCGACCTGATCCTCGATATTTTCCCACGACAGGTCGAGGCCGCCGGTCTGTTCACGGGTCAGGATGCCGCGCGCGAAGAGGTCCTTGGCCAGGGCCATGGTGTTCCCCAGCGGGATGACGTCGAGACCGTAGATGTCGCCAAGGTTGCTCATCTCCATGATGGCCACGGGATCACAGACTCCGCAGTTGGTGCCCATGCAGAAGATGGACTCGTATTCAAGCGCCTCGCCGTGCTCGCCCTTGCGCGGGCCATCCGGGATTTCGTACACGTTCTTGCAGCGTACGGAGCAGTTTCCGCAGCCCGTGCGGCCGATCTCGTATTTTTTCCAGGCCTCGGGCCGCAGTTCGGGAGGCACCTCGCCCGGTTCCAGGTATTTTGCGTAATTGCGAAAGCCGGGCCGCCAGTCGCTCATTCCGTGGTGGGAGCCGTACCTGCTGGCCACATTCTGTTGAAATTCGTCCTTGGCGAAGAATTCCCGGTCCAGTCCGGCCAATTCCTTGAATGTGGCGGGGTCGGCCAGGCTCACGGCATGGTTGCCGACGACCACGATGGCTTTCAGGTTCTTGGATCCCAGCACTGCGCCGCTGCCGCGTGCGGCCGAGGCGTATTTGTCGACAATGGTCGAGGCTAAGCGGACCAGATTTTCGCCCGCCTGGCCGATGCAGGCCACGGACGCTTTTTGGCCGTGTTTGGCCAGGAGCAGATCGGTCGTTTCCCATGCGCCCTTGCCCCACAGGCCGGTTGCGTCATGCAGTTCAGCCGTTTCCGGAGTGACCAGCAGATAGCATGGTCTGGGGGCGCGGCCGGTGATGATGATCTGGTCGGCGCGGGCCCGTTTCATGATTGTCGCAAAGCGTTCCCCGGCGTTGCCGTCGCCGAGGATGCCCGAGTAGGGGGAGAGGGTCGAAACCTCCATGCGGCTGGTCATGCCCAGTATCGTGCCGGACAGGGGGCCGGGGGCGATGCAGTAGACATTGTCCGGACTTAAAGGATCAAGCCCCGGCGCGATGCGGTCGAAAAGGACTTTCGAGTTGAGGCCGCGTCCGCCCAGAAAGGCCAGCGCCAGATCGCGGGACAATTCCCGGCCATGGACCAAGCCTGCCGTCAGGTCGATGTCGATGATGCGTCCGGTCCAGGCGTGCATGGCGACCTCCTGCAAAAAGAATTTGACGGCATACTATTTCTTTCGGATGAATAATGCAAAGAATGGGACTCATGGGACATATGGGGCCAACGATTTTTTTTACAAACCCTGCCACAATATCTTGCCGCCGATGCCCATGAGCACAAGCCCTCCGAGCACTTCGGCGTAGTATCCGAGGCGGGTCTGGCAGCCCAGGAATTTGCCCAGATGCATGCCTGCGGCCGTGAAGAGCAGGGCAACCACTCCGATGATCGCGGCCGGGAACCAGATCGACAGTCCCAGCATGGCCAGGGTGAAGCCCACGGCCAGGGCATCGATGCTGGTGGCCACGGAGAGCATGATCAGTCTTGAGCCTAGGGTCGGGTCCTGGCAGACATCATCCTCGTCATGGTGCAGCCCTTCCCAGAGCATGTGTCCTCCGATATAGAGGAGCAGGGCGAAAGCGATCCAGTGGCCGAAACGCAGGAAATAGTCGCGCACGAGGAAGCCCCCGAACCAGCCGATGATCGGCATCGCGGCCTGGAAAAGGCCGAAATGCCAGGCCAGGCGGAAGGTCTGCCGGTTGGTCACGATCCTCAGCGCCGCGCCGGAGGCGATGGCCACGGCAAAGGCGTCCATGGCCAGGGCGACAGCCACGGCCAGAATTTCAACAAAAGGCATTGCGCTCTCCTGCGGGTGAAGTGGCACAAGGCAGATAGCCCAGGGCGGCTCTCAAGGCAAAGGTGAATTTGGGACGATCCAGAAGCCTGAATCCCCTCATGCCTCGGCGGCCACAAGTTTTATTGACGGGCTGCCCCCTGCTGTTTAGAGGGGTGCGCTGGTCCGGATTGTAGCCGGGTCTGCATTTTACAGGTAAGATGGTGGAGGATTTTGATGCGATCTCGGAATCTCGAAAAATGGACCGTGGAACGTTCTGTGGAACTCTACGGCGTGGACAATTGGGGCGGGGGATATTTTAAGATCACCCCCGATGGCAAGCTCGGCATCACGCCCTTTCCGGGCAAGGGTGTCTGCGTGCCCATTCCTTCCATTATAAGCGGCCTGCAGGAACGCGGCCTGGGGCTGCCGGTGCTGCTTCGGATCGAGAATCTGCTCGATGCGCAAATTTCTCTGCTCCATGATTCTTTTGCGTCGGCCATCAAGGCTCTGCAATACAGTGGCGAATTTCGCGGCGTGTATCCCGTCAAAGTCAATCAGCAGCAGCAGGTTCTGGAAGAGATCTCCAAAGTCGGCGACCGTTACAACCACGGTTACGAGGTCGGCAGCAAGGCCGAACTGATCGCGGCCCTGTCGTTCCTGAAGAATCCCAAGGCCTGTCTGGTCTGCAACGGCTACAAGGATCGGGACTATATCGATCTGGCCCTCTACGCCTGCAAGATGGGTTTTTTGTGTTTTCTGGTCCTTGAAATGCCGAGCGAACTGCCGCTGATTCTGGACCGGGCCAAGGCGCTGGGCATCAAGCCGCGCATCGGCGTGCGTATCAAGGTCTCCACTCAGGCGGGCGGGCATTGGGCCGAATCGGCCGGGGACCTGTCCATTTTCGGCCTGTCCACGGCCGAGGTGGTGGACGTGCTCGACCTGCTGCGCGGCCAGTCCATGCTCGATTGCGTGCAGCTCCTGCATTTCCATCTTGGTTCGCAGATACCCAACATCCGCGACATCCGCACCGCCGTGCACGAAGCTACGCGCATGTACGCGGAGCTGGCCAAGGAAGGCTGCGCCATGGGCTTTCTGGATCTGGGCGGCGGTCTGGCCGTGGACTACGACGGCTCCCATACCAATTACGCCAGCAGCCGCAACTATTCCCTGGAGGAATACTGCACGGATATCGTCGAGTCGGTCATGGCCACGGTGGACGAGCACGATCTGCCCCACCCGCACATCATCACCGAATCCGGCCGGGCCACGGTGGCCTATTATTCGGTGCTGCTTTTCAATGTCCTCGATGTCAGCCGCCTGGAAAACCGCACCGTACCGCAGACCCTGGACGAGGAAGACCCCGAGGCCATCCACAACCTGCTGGAAGTGTACAATTCGCTCTCGCTTAAAAATCTGCAGGAATGCTACAACGACGCCATCTATTACCGCGACCAGATGCGTCAGCTCTTCCGCCTGGGCCAGTGCAGCCTGCGTCAGCGCGCCATGAGCGACACCATCTTTTGGGCCGTGATCCGCAATATCGCCGAGAAGTTGCCCGAGATGAAGAACCCGCCCTCGGCTCTGAAGGACGTGGATTTGGCCCTGGCCAGCATCTACTATTGCAACATGAGCGTGTTCCAGTCCCTGCCCGACGCCTGGGCCATCGGCCATCTCTTTCCGATCATGCCCGTGCACCGCTTGGACGAATGCCCCGAAGAACAGGCCATCCTGGCCGACATCACCTGCGACAGCGACGGCAAGCTGGACAGCTTCATCGACATCCACGGCGTCAAGCGCGTGCTGGAGCTGCACTCGGTCAAGCCCTGCGAGCCGTACTACCTGGGCGCGTTTCTGGTCGGGGCCTACCAGGAGACACTGGGCGACCTGCACAACCTTTTCGGCGACACCAACGTGGTCAGCGTGCGCATCAACGAGGATGGCACCTATGATTTCATCCGCGAACTGGAAGGCGACAGCGTGGCCGACGTGCTGTCCTACGTCGAATTCGAGCCCAAGCAGGTCCTGGAGAATTTCCGCAAGGTGGCGGAACAGGGCGTACGTACAGGCAAGATCAGCCCCCAGGAGCGCTTCATGATCATGCGCGCCTATGAGCGGGGCATGCGCGGATACACCTATCTGAATGTGGGCCGGGACTGCGATAATCCCGATGCCTGCGCGACCGGATTGACGAGCGGATTGTAATCTTAAAAAAAGTCTTTTTTAAGGAGGAGTGCCATGTCCAAAGTGCTCATTATCGGCGCCGGCGGCGTCGGCCATGTGGTGGCCCACAAGTGCGCCCAGGTTCCCGAGGTCTTCAGCGAGATCATGCTGGCCAGCCGAACCAAGTCCAAGTGCGACGCCATCGCCGCGTCCGTGAAGGAACGCACCGGTCGTACCATCCAGACGGCCGCCCTGGATGCCGACAACGTGGCCGAGACCGTGGCTCTCATCAAGAAGTTTAGCCCCAAGCTGGTGCTGAACGTGGCCCTGCCCTACCAGGATCTGGCCCTCATGGACGCCTGCCTCGAAACCGGCGTGGACTACCTCGACACGGCCAACTACGAACCCCTCGATGAGGCCAAGTTCGAGTACAAGTGGCAGTGGGCCTATCAGGACCGCTTCAAGGAGAAGGGCCTCATGGCGCTCCTGGGTTCGGGCTTCGATCCCGGCGTGACCAACGTGTATTGCGCCTACGCCCAGAAGCATCTGTTCGATGAAATCCACGAGCTGGACATCATCGACTGTAACGCGGGCGACCACGGCCAGCCCTTCGCCACCAATTTCAATCCCGAGATCAACATCCGCGAGATCACCCAGCGCGGCCGCTACTGGGAGCGGGGCGAGTGGGTCGAGACCGATCCATTGTCCTGGCGCATGAGCTATGACTTCCCCGAGGGCATCGGCTCCAAGGACTGCTACCTCATGTACCACGAGGAGCTCGAATCCCTGGTGCAGAACATCCGGGGCCTGAAGCGCGCCCGCTTCTGGATGACCTTCTCCCAGAACTACCTCAACCACCTGAAGGTGCTGGAAAACATCGGGATGACCTCCATCGAGCCCGTGGATTACAAGGGCCAGAAGATCGTGCCCCTGCAGTTCCTGAAGTCCGTGCTGCCCGAGCCCGGCTCCCTGGGGCCGCTGACCAAGGGCAAGACCTGCATCGGCTGCGTCATGAAGGGCGTCAAGGACGGCAAGGAGCGCAAGGCCTACATCTATAATATCTGCAGTCACGAGGAGGCCTACCGCGAGGTCGGCTCCCAGGCCATTTCCTACACCACGGGCGTACCGGCCATGATCGGGGCCATGATGATGCTGACTGGCAAATGGCGCGGCGAGGGCGTCTTCAACATGGAGCAGCTCGATCCGGATCCGTTCATGGAGAAACTCAATGTCCATGGTCTGCCCTGGGTAGTGGTTGATCTGTGATGGATGGACGCACCGCGTACCGGTTTGATCCCAGGCAAGTCGCCACACCGTCCTTCGTGATCGACCTGGGGCTGCTCCGGCGCAACCTGGACGTGCTGGCGGAGGTCAAGGAGCGCACCGGATGCAAGATTCTGCTGGCGCTGAAAGGTTTTGCCATGTGGAGCCTGTTTCCGGTGTTGCGCCAGGTGCTCGACGGGGTCTGCGCCAGTTCGCCGCATGAGGCGAGACTCGGGCGGGAAGAATTCAAGCGCGAGGTGCATGCCTTTGCGGCTGGATATTCCCAGGCCGACATCTTCGACCTGTGCACCACGGCCGACCATATCGTCTTCAATTCCTTCGGTCAGCTGGAGAAATTCCGGGGACTGATCGCAACCGAGGCGGGGCGTCTGGGGCGTGAGATAGAGCTTGGCGTGCGCATCAATCCTGAGCATTCCGAAGGGGCCGTGCCCATCTACGACCCGTGCTCGCCGGGGTCGCGTCTGGGCATCCGGCGCAAGGACTTCCGACCCGACCTGCTGGAAGGGGTGACGGGTCTGCACTGGCACAACCTGTGCGAGCAGAACTCCGATTGCCTGGAGCGCACTATCGCGGCGGCGGAAAAGGGCTTTGGCGAGTTCTTCTCGCGCATGCAGTACGTCAATTTCGGCGGCGGCCATCACATCACCCGCCCCGACTACGACGTGGACCTGTTGTGCCGACTCATTAGCGAGTTCAAGGCCCGTCACGGCGTGCAGGTCTACCTGGAGCCCGGCGAGGCCGTAGCCCTGAACACGGGCTATCTGGTCTCCACCGTCCTCGACGTGACGCAGGCCGACATGCCCATCGTCATCCTCGACACCTCTGTTCCGGCGCACATGCCCGACGTGCTCGAAATGCCGTACCGCCCGCACATAGTGGATTCGGGCCTTCCGGGCGAAAAATCCTGGACCTGCCGCCTGGGCGGCCAGTCCTGCCTGGCCGGAGACGTGGCCGGGGAATACTCCTTCGACAAGCCGCTGGTCCCCGGCGATCGCCTGGTTTTCACGGACATGGCCCACTACTCCATGGTCAAGACCAACACTTTCAACGGCATCCAGCTCCCAAGCATCGCCATCTTCGAACCCGAGGACGACTCCATGCGGGTGGTGCGCAAGTTCGGCTATGAGGACTTCAAGAATCGGTTGTCCTGAAAGTCTTTGGAAAACGATAAAAAAAGCGGGAGTCCGGATCATTCGGGCTCCCGCTTTTTGTTATGAACGATTTGAATTGTAACTGCTTAAGAAGTAAGGGACTGCGTTCAGTCTGGCAGATTTACTCAATGACTGAGTATTTTTACTCAATTCGTTGAGTGAAAATGACAAAGAATTTTTTTCATATTTTATATCAAGTTGTTGTAAGCCGATGTGTAGCCTTGGACAAGGTGCTGGCGCAGGACGTTCGTAGCTCAGCGCCGGAACTGCACCCCCGCTCGGACTTGATGCGGTAGCCGACCGAAATCACCACATCCAGATCATACATTGCGACAGGTCTGTCTGAATTTGCAGTATGCATTTTTTGCATATTGCTTTCTTCGTTTACCTCGCTCTCGGTCAAGGCATTGCGAATATGCCGTGAAATAACCGATTGATCACGCCCGAATAATTCGGCCATCTGCGCTTGGGAAAGCCATACGGTATCCCTCTCCAAGCGGACATCAATCCGGGCCTGACCGTCGGAGGATTGATAAATCTTGATTTTGCTCTGTTCCATTGCCACCTGTGAAATTTGGGTTCAGATTTTCAGCCTTAAGATTAAGCCATTTTCCGGGTGACGAATCCACCAGAATCGGTGAAAAACAGCATCGATTCAGTCCGGGTGGTCCTATATTTTGTTGCTACGATGGCCGCGTTGCTTCCCACAAGCTACATATCGGCACGGCATAAAGCTGACTCCCGAAGGGAACGACGGCCTCGCCGTCGTACATCACGATACCGGCGACAAACCGATTTTCCACGGCCTGCTGGAGTTTGCGTAGTCCTTTGAAATCATCGCCGGTCACGGTCGATGACGCCTTCACCTCGACCCCCGCGATCCTTCCACCGCATTCCAGCACGATATCCACTTCCGTCTTGTCCTTGTCACGGTAATGGCTGAAGGAGACCGCGTCATCCAGCCAGCCGGCCTGGCGCCTGAGTTCCTGATAGACGAAGGTTTCCAGCATCTGGCCGAACACGGCGCGATCGTTCCAGAGGGTGCCTGCGTCCAGGCCGAGCAGGGCGCAGGCTAGGCCCGTGTCTCCGAGGTGCAGCTTCGGGGTCTTGATGAGCCGGCTAAGACGGTTGCTGTGCCAGGGGGGTAGTTCCTCCAGCAGGAATATCCGTGAAAGTAAGGTCACATATTCGCGGATGGTGGGGCGGGTGACCTGGAAGGGCGCAGCCAGGTCGGACACGTTCAGCAGGCGGGCCGTTTGTCCGGCCGCCAGGGTCAGCAGGCGCGGGAGGGCGCCCATCTGGCTGATGCGGGCTAGATCGCGGATGTCCCGCTGGACCAGAGTTTCGGCGTAATCGCGGTACCAGACGGCTCTGCGTTTGGCAGAGGACCGCTTCAAGGCGGGCGGGTAGCCTCCGGCCGCCACACGTTCGGCCAGATCCCGGCCCAGGCGCTGGCCTGTGATGCCTGCCTTGAATCGTCCTTGTAGCAACGCGGGCAGGAACTCAGGGTTCTTCCCGGCGAGTTCCGCCTGGGCCAGCGGATGGAGTCTGAGTATCTCCATTCTCCCGGCCAGCGAATCCGCCAGGCGGGGAATGAGGAGCACGTTGGCCGAGCCGGTCAGGATAAAACGGCCGGGCTCCCGGCGGGCGTCCACGGCCGCTTTGAGCGCCGTGAACAGTTCCGGCACGCGCTGAATTTCGTCCAGGATCACCCGCGCCGGAAGATCGGCGACATAGCCCACTGGATCGGTCTGCGCGGCGGCGCGCTGCACATCGTCGTCAAAGCTGAGATAGGCGAAGTCAGCAGCCTCGCCCGCCTGACGGGCCAAGGTCGTCTTGCCGCACTGACGGGGGCCATGAATCAGCACGACCGGAGCATCGGCGAGCGCTTCCACCAGGCGGGGTCGGATGAAGCGCGGGTAGAGGTCTGTCGGTTCCATGGCGTCCATGTGTAGATTATCGTCCGTCCAATTGCAATTTATCGTTCGTCCAATTGTTAATTTATGTCTGTCAAATTGTCATCTTTGGTATGTATTTTTTTATATAAAGAAAATAAATTAAGATAAC
Source organism: Desulfomicrobium baculatum DSM 4028 (assembly GCF_000023225.1). Classification (NCBI taxonomy): domain Bacteria; kingdom Pseudomonadati; phylum Thermodesulfobacteriota; class Desulfovibrionia; order Desulfovibrionales; family Desulfomicrobiaceae; genus Desulfomicrobium; species Desulfomicrobium baculatum. The sequence continues at coordinate 2,662,381 of NC_013173.1, read as the reverse complement.
TATATTTTAATGTATCAAATTTTTGGAAGGTTGGAGAAAGTTGATTTTTGTTTTCTTTCCGGAGAAAAATTTTTTGGTTTCGGATTCCGACGGCCTGGCCGCCGCCCATTTCGATGGTCACGTCGATGGTCTCGTAGATTTCCTGGTCCGTGTGCCATTCCATCGCAGGGTCATTGCTTCCCGCTTTCGTGTGGGGTAGGCGTGAGAAATAACCGGATTCCGTTTTCGCAGGGTCCGAAACTTCCCTACAGCGAGGAAGCACATGAAGTACATGGGTGAAATGCTCCTGACCCGGACGCCGTTTTCCGAGATCGTCATGGGCAACACGGCCCTGGTGCGGGCCATGATCGAGGCCGGAACGCGCGTGGTCACATCCTACCCCGGCTCCCCGACGCCGGAGATCGCCACGGCCATCCACGCTATTCCGTCCGAAAAGCGTCCCTTCCATTTTGAATTCTCCACCAACGAGAAGGTGGCCACGGAGGTTGCGCTCGGCGCATCCCTGAACGGCTATCTGTCCACGGTCTTCTTCAAGAGCGTGGGGCTGAACGTCGCCGCCGACTCCTTCGTGCAGCTGTCGCTTTTGAACCTCATCGGCGGCATGGTCATCGTGCTCGGCGACGACCCCGGCGCCAACTCCTCCCAGAACGAGCAGGACAACCGCCACTACGCGGCCATGAGCTACACGCCGCTCCTGGAGCCGGCCAACCCGGCCGAGGTTTACGCCTACTACAAGGAGGCGGCCTCCCTGGCCCGGGAACTGTGCCGACCCGTCATCCTGCGGCTGACCACCCACGTCTGCCACGCCAAGGCGAAGGTGTCCTTCGCTGGTTGGACGCCGGCCGAGCCGGATAACGACCCGCGCTTCGACGCCGCCAACGGCCCCTACATCCCGCTGACCGTTGCCGTATTCCCCAAGAAGCGCATGGCTCTGGAGAACCTGCGCAAGGCGGACGCGTGGGTGGATGAACGCGGTCTGCACACGGTCACGGATCACGGCAGCCCGAGGGGGATCATTCTGTCGGGCATGGTCGCCTTGTCTGTGGCCGACGTGCTGGAGGGGCTGGCCGACCGGCCAGACGTGCTCAAGCTGGCCATGCCGTATCCCATGCCCGTCCGGGTCGTGGCCGACTTCCTGGCCGCTCACGAGGAGGTGAAGGTTCTGGAAGAGCTCGACGACACCCTGGAGAAAGACATCAAGGCCATGGCCTTTGACCGGGGCCTGACGACCAGGATCATCGGCAAGCAGGACGATGGGGACTGGATCGGCGAGTACACTGCGGACAAGGTTCGCGACATCCTGCACCGCGCCTGGCCGGACATGGTCCCGCCCCGCAAGGCGGCGATGGAGCCTCTTGTCCCAGTGCCCGCGCGGCCGGCGCAGATGTGTCCTGGCTGCGGCCATCGCAGCGCCTTCCACGCCATAAAAAAGGCCCTGCCCGAGGGCACCATCACCGTGGCCGACATCGGTTGCCACACTCTGGGTTTCATGGAGCCGTACCGCATGGGCGAGATACTGCTGTGCATGGGCGCGTCCACGAGCATGGGCGCCGGCCTGACCCTCTTCAACGACACGCGCAAGGTCGTGGCCTTCCTGGGCGACTCGACCTTCTTCCACGCCGGGTTGCCGGGCATCGTCAACGCGCTCTTCAACCGGCACAACCTGACCCTGGTGCTGATGGAGAACGGCACCACGGCCATGACCGGCCACCAGGACCACGCGGCCTCGGGGCACAATTTCAACGAGCCGACCGATGCCATTCCGGTGCGGCAGGTGCTGGAGGGGCTCGGGGTCAAGCATGTCTTCGAGACCGACACCTACAAGCAGGCCGAGTTGACGGACCTCATGCGCCAGGCCCTGGCCGTGGACGCCTTCAGCGTGGTCATCGCCCGCCATCCCTGCATGCTGCTCTTCACCCGCAATCAGCGTCGCAAGAGCGGCTACGTGGACCGGCACGTGACCATCGACCAGAAGCGCTGCACCCGCATCCACACGTGCGTGCAGGACTTCGCCTGCCCGAGTTTCATCCGGGCCGCCGACGGAAGCGTGACCGTGAACCCGGAGCTGTGCATCGGCGACGGCTCCTGCATGCAGACTTGTGCGAACACGGCCATCACCCGTTAAGGAGCGCTCCATGAACATATTCAATATCCATCTATGCGGCGTCGGCGGGCAGGGTATCGGCCTTTTGAGCGAGATCATTCTGCGTGCGGCCGACCACGCCGACCACGCGGCCAAGGCCGTCGACACCCACGGCCTGGCCCAGCGCGGCGGCATCGTCGTGTCCCAGATCCGGCTTGGCAAAGCCGCACACAGCCCCATGATTCCCGAGGGCGAGGCGGACCTGGTCGTCGGCCTCGAACGTCACGAAGCCTTGCGCTCCATGCAGTCCGCCCTGAAGGACGGCGGCGCACTCGTCTATTACGACACCGTGCTTCAGCCCCTGCCCGTGCGTCTCGGCGCGGCGGCGGAAATCTCCGGCGATGACGTCGCCCGGGTCTCATCCGCGCGCGGTATCACGAGCCATGCGGTCATTCGTCCGGACATCGCCGACCCACGCATGCAGAACATCGCCGTGCTGTCCGTCATCAGCCGGGAAGGGCTCATACCCGGCGTGACGGCGGAGCATTACGAACAGGCCATGGACGACCTGCTCAAGGGCGTGGTGCTTGAGGCTAACCTGCGGCTTTTCCGCGGGGACTGAGTCGCGTGCTCTCAGAGCAGCAGGCCTGGCACCAGGGGTAGCGTCAGTAGGGCGATGAGGGCATGTCCGGCGGCAGGTCCGTTCCGGTTGTGCAGAATTCGTGGGCGCGGCCAATTTGTGAAAGGCCCTTGTGCAATATGCTGCGTGTATTATTCTGACAAGAATGGTCCGATTTGAAGGCTCAGATCTATTTTCGCGGAATCATGAAACTTATGGGTTCAAGCATGGCAGTTGCTATGAAGCGCCCCGAGATTATCTTGCCGGAGGATCATGATGAGGATTTACCTGACTTGTTTGGCCATCTGGGGCCTTGCGGCGGTGCTGGTTTTTGCGGGCACGGCTGCATACGCCGGGGATGAAGGCTGGCCGGAGCAAAGCGTGCTGAACGGGTATCTGGAGGAGGGAGCACGCGCCAATCCGGGCCTGCAGGCCGCCTTCGCCCGCTTCGACGCCGCCCTGGACAAGGTCCCGCAGGCGCGGGCCTGGCCCGATCCGAGGCTGTCTTTTGGGGTCTTCACCGTCCCCGTCGAGACGCGCACCGGCCCCCAGCGCATGCGTTACGGCGTGTCCCAGATGCTGCCCTGGTTCGGCAAGCGCGAGCTGAAGGCCACGGTGGCCGAGCGCGAGGCCGCGGCTCTGCTCGCTCAGGCCCAGGGGGTCAAGCTGGCTCTTTTTCGCGAGATAGAGGCCGCCTATTTCGAATACGCCTATCTTGGCAAGGCGCTCGAATCCGCCCGGGAAGAGCTGGAGATCCTGAAGTATTTCGAAGCGTTGGTTGAGGCCAGATACACCGTGTCCACAGCCACCTACGCAGATTTCACCCGCGTCCAGGTGGAGCGGGCCAAGGCTGAGGAGCGCATCGCCTCCTTGGACGATTACCGACTCCCCTTGTCCGAGCGCCTGCGCACTCTCCTTGGTAGGCCCGCCGGCGAGGTCCTGCCCATGCCCGTCGGCGTGCCGCTCATGGACACGGGCTGGGATGACAAACAAATCACGGCGGCCGTGACGGAACACAATCTGGTGCTGACCGCCCTTGATGCCAAGGCCGAAGCCGCCGATGCCGCCGCAGTCCTGGCACGCAAGGAATTCATCCCCGACCTGACCGTAGGGGTGGAGTCCATCTACACGGACGCCCCGCGCATGGCCGGAGTGGTCAACGAGGGCAAGGACCCTGTGGCCATCACCTTCGGCATCAACCTGCCCTTCGATCAGGAGGCGCGGGAGGCGGCGGTGCGTCAGGCCAAGAATTCCGCCCGGGCGACGCGCCTGGAGCGGGCCGACAAGGTTGCCGGACTTGAGGCCCAGGCCAGCAGGCTGCTTTTTGGCGTCCGCGACGGGTCCAGGCGTCTGGGGCTTCTGCTGGATACCATCGTGCCCAAGGCGCGGCAAAATCTGGAAGCCTCCATGGACGCGTATCAGGCGGGGAAAGCCTCCATGCTGGACCTGCTTACGGCCGAGAAGACGCTCATCGAGCTTAATCTGCAGTATCATCGGGTGCTGACGGACCAGGCCGTGCGCCTGGCGGATCTCGATATGCTGGCCGGGGAGGAGATCCCTCGAAAATTTGTGCAGGCCCCGGCTACGGCCGGGAAGGAACAAGCCCGTGATCTGCGGGTTTCGTTGACAACCCCCGAAGCCTCCAAGTGAGGCAAGGAGAACCATCATGAAAAAGCTCATTCTGCTCTGCGCGGCCGTGACCGCCTTCGCCTTTCTTTCCCTGTCCCAGGCCTGGGCCGCGCCTCAGACCGAATGCCCCGTCATGGGCGGGACCATCAACAAGGAACTCTATGTGGATTACAAGGGCGAGCGGGTGTATTTCTGCTGCGCGGGCTGCCCTGAGACCTTTAAGAAGGACCCTGAAAAGTATATGAAGAAGCTCCGGGACGAAGGCGTGGAGCTGGAAAAGGTCCCGGCCGAAGCTGCTCCGACGGAAAAGAAACAGTAAACCTACTTCGAGGGGTGCATGAACGCGATACTCAGGAAATACGTGGTGTGGGTCGTGGCCGGGTTGCTGCTCGTGGCTTTCGGGCTGGGCACAGGGTACATCCTGTGGGCTCCTTCCGGGTCCGGGCATGACGGACACGACCATGCCGGGCAGGAGGCCGCGGCAGGCGCCCCCTCCACGTCATTGTGGACCTGCTCCATGCATCCCCAGATCAAGCTGCCCGAGGCCGGACAGTGTCCCATCTGTTTCATGGATCTCATACCTCTGGCCATCCCCGACGGCGAAGGACGCAGGACGAGCCTGCGACAGCTGACCCTCTCCGAGGACGCGGCGCGACTGGCCGGCATCCGGGTGGAGGCTGCGCGGCTGACCGATGTCTCCGTGCAGACCCATCTTTTCGGCAAGGTGGCCTACGACGAGTCACGGGTCGGCGTCATCACGGCCTGGATCGGCGGCCGCATCGACAGGCTCCATGTGAATACGACCGGCGAGGTTGTCCGCGCCGGACAACCCATGGCCCTCGTCTACAGCCCCGAGCTGGTGGCGGCCCAGGCCGAACTCATCCAGGCCGTGCGAGCCCGCCAGAGCACCTCCGGCGGCAGCCGCCTCGTCGCGGACGCCGCCCAACGCATGGAGAACGCCGCCCGCGAGAAATTGCGCCTGCTGGGCATGGGCAAGGCGCAGATCGACGGCATGGTCAAACGCGGGACTCCGGCGGACCACGTTACCCTGACCGCGCCGCAGCCGGGTATCGTCATCGAGAAGAAGGTGGTGGAGGGCATGTACGTGCAGACGGGGATGCCCATTTATGCCGTGGCGGATCTCTCGAAGGTTTGGGTGGTGCTCGAAGCCTACGAGTCGGACCTGGTCTGGATGGCCCCGGGCAAGGAGGTCGCCTTTAGTGCCCAGGCCCTGCCTGGACAGGAATTTACGGGCAAGGTCGTTTATGTGGGCACGTCCGTGAACCCGGCCACGCGCACCGTGGAGGTGCGCGTGGAGGTGCCCAACCCCGGACTGGCGCTGAAGCCCGGCATGTTCGTGAGCGCGGTGCAGACGGACGGGCAGGAGGCGCGGTCGCGCGAGCTGGTCGTTCCGGCTTCGGCCCCGCTCATCACCGGGAAGCGCGCCGTGGTCTACGTGGCCGACGCAGAAAGGCCCGGCGTGTACGAGGGACGGGAGGTGGTGCTTGGGCCCCGGACCGACCAGGGGTACGTGGTCCGCAGCGGCATAGCCGAGGGCGAGCTGGTGGTGGTGCAGGGCAATTTCCGCATCGACGCGGCCCTGCAGATCGTGGCCCGGCCGAGCATGATGAATCCGGCCGAGGCCCCGGCCATTGCCGGGGCGCGCTTCGCGGATGTCCCACAGCCCTTCAGCGTCCGCCTGGCGGCCCTGGCCCAGCGCCTCGGGACCGTCGAGGAAGCGGTGGCCGCAGGTGGCCTGGACGCCGTGCGCGGCGCGTATCACGAGTTCGGCAAAACCCTGAACAGCGTGGACGCCGACGCCCTGGACGGCGAGGCGGCCCTGGAGTGGAAGGAGCTGTCCATGCTCCTGTCCAACGACGCGCTCCTTGGTTACGAGTCGCCCACCCCGCGCCGCGCCGTCCAGGTGTTGGACGACATGCGCGGTCATTTCGCTCGGGTCCGGGCCGCGTTCCCTCTTCATGAACTCGCGGCGAAGATCGAGGCTCCGGCCGGGTTGCGCAGCGCCCTCGACGCCCTTTATGCCGCCTATGTCCCGGTACAGGAAGCCCTGGCCGGCGACGATACGGCCAGGGCCCACGCGGCGCTCATCCTTTTTCGGCAGGCCCTCGGGCAGGCGGACGAGAACGCCCGCCTTGCCGGCGACGGCGAATGGGGACGCTACTCCGAGGCCATCGCCTCGGGTCTTGGCGAGATGGAGCAGGCTGCGGACATGGACGCTTTGCGCGCCGGTTTTTTTCCGCTGTCCGTGGCTATGATCGGAATGGTCGAAGCCTACGGCGCGGGACAGGGACCGGTCTACGAACTCTACTGTCCCATGGCTTTCGGCAATCAGGGCGCGACCTGGCTGCAGAGTGACCCACAGGTCGACAACCCCTATTTCGGGGCCTCCATGCTGCGCTGCGGCGAGGTTAAACGCCAGCTGAAGGACGAGTAGGCATGAGCACGCAGATGTCTTTCATGGACCGCATTATCCGTTTTTGCCTGGATCAGAAGCTTGTCGTCATTCTCGTGGTCTGCATGGCGCTCGGCTGGGGCTTCCTTGTCGCCCCCTTCGCCTGGCACGCGCCCGGCATCGAGCGCGACCCGGTGCCTGTGGACGCCATTCCGGACATCGGCGAAAATCAGCAGATTGTCTTCACGTCCTGGGCCGGCCGTTCCCCCCAGGACGTGCAGGACCAGATCACCTATCCCCTGACCGTGTCGCTGCTGGGCATGCCCGGCGTGAAGACCGTGCGCTCCTATTCCATGCTCGGTTTTTCGACTATCTACGTCATCTTCGACGAGGACGTGGAGTTCTACTGGTCCCGCACCAGGCTGCTGGAGAAGATCAACTCCCTGCCCCCATCCACGCTGCCGTCCGACGTGCGCCCGACCCTGGGCCCCGACGCCACGGCTCTGGGCCAGGTCTTCTGGTACACACTGGAAGGCCGGGACCCTGAGGGTCGTCCGACGGGCGGATGGGATCCCGACGAGATCCGCACCGTGCAGGACTGGTACGTCCGCTATGCCCTGACCTCGGCCGAAGGCGTGAGCGAGGTGGCCAGTGTGGGCGGCTTCGTGCGCGAATACCAGATCGAGGTCGACCCCGACGCCATGCGCGCGGCGGGCGTCAGCCTGCCTGAAGTCGTCGGCGCCCTGAAGATGGCCAATCTGGAGGTGGGCGCCGGGACCATGGAAGTCAACCGCGTGGAGTACGTCATTCGCGGCATCGGCTTCATCAAAAATCTCGATCAGATACGCACTTCCGTCATCAAGATGCGCGACTCCCTGCCCATCACCGTGGACGACGTGGCGCACGTCAGCTTCGGCCCGGCGAACCGTCGCGGCCTGCTGGACAAGGGCGGGGTGGAGGCGGTCGGCGGCGTGGTCACGGTGCGCTACGGAGAAAACCCCCTGGCGGCCATCGACGCGGTCAAGGCCGAGATCGCCCGCATCGCGCCCGGTTTGCCGGAGAAGATCCTGGCCGACGGCACGCGTTCCAAACTGACCATCGTGCCGTTTTACGATCGCGCGGGCCTTATCCACGAGACCCTCGATACGCTGGGCACGGCCCTCTACCAGCAGATTCTGATCACCATCATCGTGGTCCTGGTGCTGGTCATGCACCTGCGCAGTTCCTTTCTCATCTCGGCGCTTCTGCCCATGGCCGTGATGATGTGCTTCATCGCCATGAAGCAGTTCAAGGTGGACGCCAACATCGTGGCCCTGTCGGGCATCGCCATCGCCATTGGGACCATGGTCGACATGGGCATCATCATCTGTGAGAGCATCCTGCAGAAGATGGACTCATCCCCTGAGGACACGCCCATGAGCCGGGTGGTCTTCGAGGGGGCATCCGAGGTCGGCAGCGCCGTGCTCACGGCCGTGTCCACGACCATCGTCGGATTTCTGCCTGTCTTCTTCATGACCGGGGCCGAGGGGAAACTGTTCGGTCCGTTGGCCTATACCAAGACCTTCGCCCTCGTCGCTTCGATCATCGTGGCGCTGACCATCCTCCCGGCGGGCGCGGCCCTCATTTTTCGCCGTCGCTCGGTGCGACCGTCGCTGTGGTTCGTTGCCGCGCTGGTGGTCGCCGGTCTGGTCGTGGCGGTCTGGAAATCCGTCTGGATAGGGACGGCTCTGGTTGCGGCCGGGCTCTACCGCCTGATTTACGACCGCCTGTCCACATCCTGGCAGACCCGGCTGCGTTGGGGCACGAGCTTCGGATTGGCCCTTGCCGTGGCTGTGTTTCTGGCCCTGGACTGGCTGCCGCTCGGGCTTGAGAAAGGACGGACGGTCAACACTGTTTTCGTGCTCGGACTCATCGCCCTCTTGCTGGGTTTCTTCCAGCTTTTCAGTAGGTCCTACGGCTGGTTGCTGAACGTTTTTCTGCACTACAAGGCGCTTTTTCTCGTCATTCCGGTCTTTCTGACCCTGTTTGGCGGTGTGGTCTGGCTCGGGGCGGCGCCGTTCTTGGCGCTTATGCCCGAGGGCCTGCGCACCAGCAGTCCCATGGTGGCCTTCGTCCATGCCTTTCCGGGCCTGGGCAAGGAGTTCATGCCGCCGCTGGACGAAGGTTCCTTCCTGTACATGCCCACCACCATGCCCCACGCCTCCCTGGGCGAGGTCAAGGAACTCCTGGCCTTGCAGGACATGTCCATCCAGGCCATCCCGGAAGTGGACAGCGCCGTGGGCAAGCTCGGCCGCGCGGACTCGCCCCTGGATCCGGCGCCTGTGTCCATGGTCGAGACCGTCATCAATTATAAAAACGAGTATCTGCTGGACGGGGATGGCAGACGCCAGCGCTTTGTCTGGCACGAGGATGCCAAGGACTATTTCCGCGACCCGGCCGGCAAGCCCGTTCCCGCGGCCGACGGGATGCCGTACCTGGTGCGTGGCTGGTTCGAACGCGACGATCAGGGCCGGCTCATTCCCGACGAGGATGGGCAGCCTTTGCGTCTCTGGCGGCCCGCCCTGGACCCGGACCTGAATCCCGGGCGCGCGGCCTGGGACGGGATCAGGTCTCCCGAGGATATCTGGGACGAGATCGTTAAGGCCGCCGATGTGCCGGGCATGACCTCGGCCCCGAAGCTGCAGCCCATCGCCGCGCGCATCGTCATGCTGCAGTCCGGCATGCGCGCGCCCATGGGCGTCAAGATCAAGGGGCCGGACCTGCGGACTATCGAGTCCGTAGCCATGGAGGTGGAACGGCTGCTCAAGGAAGTGCCCATGGTCCAGCCTGCGGCGGTGGTGGCGGACCGTATCGTGGGCAAGCCGTATCTTGAGATCGTGCCGGACCGTGAGGCCATCTCGCGTTACGGCATCATGCTCGCAACGGTGCAGGAGATCATCCAGGCCTCCGTGGGCGGCATGGTGGCGACCACGACCATCGAGGGCCGCGAGGTGTATCCCATCCGGGTGCGCTATATGCGCGATCTGCGCGACTCTGCCGAGAGCCTGGAACGCATCCCGGTTCCGGCCGCCAGCGGCAGGCAGATCCCGCTGGGACAGCTGGCCGAGATCCGCTACGTGCGCGGCCCCCAGGCCATCAAGAGCGAGGACACGTTCCTCTTGGGCTATGTGCTCTTCGACAAGAAACCGGGCTATGCGGAAGTGGACGTGGTCGAGTCGGCCAAGGCGTATCTGGAGCAGCAGCGCGTTGACGGCAAGCTGGTCATTCCGGCGGGAGTGACCATTGAATTCGCGGGGAGCTACGAGAACCAGGTGCGGGCCCAGAAGAAGCTCATGGTCGTTCTGCCCGTGGCTCTCATGCTGATCGTCATTATCCTCTATCTGCAGTTCGGGTCCATCGCGACCACGCTTATGGTCTTCTCGGGCATCTTCACGGCCTGGTCCGGAGGGTTCACCATGATCTGGCTCTATGGGCAGGAGTGGTTTCTCAACTTCCATGTGGCCGGCGTGGACATGCGCGAACTCTTCCAGGTGCACCCCATCAACCTGAGCGTGGCCATCTGGGTCGGTTTCCTGGCCCTCTTTGGCATCGCGTCCGACGATGGCGTGCTCATGGCCACCTTTCTGGACGAGAGCAAGGCGCGTTTCAGGCCCGATTCCATAGCATCTATCCGGAACATGGTTCTGGAAGGCGCGAAGCGCCGCATACGGCCGGCGGTCATGACCTCGGCCACGACCATCCTGGCCCTGGTGCCCATCCTGACCTCGTCCGGCCGGGGTTCGGACATCATGATCCCCATGGCCATCCCGTCTTTTGGCGGCATGGTCTTCGCCATTATCACCGTCTTCGTGGTGCCGGTGCTGTATTGTTGGGTGGAGGAGGTGAAGTTTCGCTTAGGCAGGGCTTGATGTCCCGGCGACCCTGAGGAGGTCTGACGGGACCCGGTGTCTTGAACGGGGATTTGTTTTCCGGAACCTTCGGGGGGCGGGAGAGGTGTCGAATTGAGGCAACCTCGAGCCAATCTTTATGCATGCCTTGAGATTTTCATGGATGTAGGCCACAAGGGCGTAAGACGATGATGCTCAATATACCCAAGGTGTTCTGGAAAAAAACATGAGCGAACAAATTTTCTTTGCGGGCTGCGACGCGAACCATTCGGGCAGTCATGTCTTCAGACCGTCGCGACACGTCGTGGCGTTGCTCGCGTTCATGCTGCTCGTCTTCATCCTGCAAACGCCGCGAACTGCCGTCGCATCCGAACCATCGTCACCCGTCATCTCGGCCGCCGAGATCGATTACCCGCCTTTTTCCATTGTCGATGAAACGGGCCGCGCAGACGGTTTTTCCGTGGAACTTCTGCGTGCCGCCCTGGCCGCCATGGGCCGCGACGTCACCTTCCGCACGGGGCCCTGGGGCGAAGTCAAGGGCTGGCTGGAAAAGGGTGACGTGCAGGTCCTGCCCCTGGTCGGCCGCACGCCCGAGCGTGAAGAACTCTTTGATTTCACCGTGCCTTACATGTCCCTGCACGGGGCCATCGTGGTGCGCTCCGGGACGGAAGATATCCAGAGCCTGGCCGATCTCAAGGGACGGCGGGTGGCCGTCATGCGCGGCGACAACGCCGAGGAATTTTTGCGTCGAGAAGAACGCGGCATACTGATCCAAACCACGCCCAGCTTCGAACAAGCCCTGCACGAGTTGTCCCAGGGACGTCACGACGCCGTGGTCGTGCAACGCCTTGTGGGGCTGCGCCTCATCTCTAAAACAGGACTTGCGAACCTGCGGATCGTCGACAAGCCCATCGAGGGCTTTCGTCAGGATTTCTGCTTCGCCGTCAAGAATGGCGACAGCCACATGCTGGCCTTGCTCAACGAAGGCCTCGCCATAGTCATTGCCGACGGGACCCACCGCCGTCTCCACGCCCGGTGGTTCGCCGCCCTGGAACTGCCGGGACAGCGCCGCCTCATCGTGGGCGGTGATCATCGTTATCCTCCGTTCGAGTATCTGGACGAAAAGGGAAACCCGGCCGGTTTCAATGTCGAGCTCACCCGGATGATTGCCAGGGAGATGGGGCTTGATGTTGAAATCCGTCTCGGACCCTGGGCCGATGTGCTGCGCGATCTGGAGCGAGGCGAAATCGATGCTGTTCAAGGCATGTTCTATTCTGTGGAGCGGGACCGTAAATTCGACTTCACCCAGGCTCACTCTGTGAACAATTACGCTGTTGTGGTGCGACGCGGAGAAAGCGCTCCGCCGGTTTCATTGAGCGATCTCAAAGGCAAGCGCATCGTCGTTCAGAAAGGAGATGTCAGTCACGACTATCTGTTGCAGCGAGGCCTGGAGTCCCAGATTTTCACCGTGGAGAGCCCGGAGGACATGCTTAAGGAACTGGCCGAGGGAAAATATGACTGCGCGCTGGTCCCCCGCATCGTCGCCCTGCACATCATCAAGGCGCGCGCCTGGACAAATCTGCAACTGAGCCAAAATTCGTTTTTTTCACTGGATTACTGCTATGCCGTGCCCAATGGGCATGCGGCGCTTCTGGCGCAGTTCAGCGAGGGGCTGCAGGTTGTCAAGGATTCCGGCGAATACCGTCGTCTCCACGAAAAATGGATGGGCGTGTACGAGCAGCACCCCCCGTCGTTTGCCGCCATCCTGCGCAATCTCGCCATGGTCGTTGCGCCGCTGCTTCTGCTCTTGTTCGGATTTTTTCTTTGGTCCTGGATGCTGCGTAGGCAGGTGAAAAAAAGGACGCGAGAGCTGCAGGAAAGCGAGGAACGTTTCAAAGTCCTTCACAATGCCTCTTTCGGCGGCATCGCCATTCACGACCAGGGCATCATCCTGGACTGCAATCAGGGGCTCTCCGAAATAACCGGCTATTCCGCAGATGAACTGATCGGGATGAATGGCCTCATGCTCATATCCGAAGACTCCCGCGATATGGTTATGAGCAATATCCTGTTTGGAGACGACGGCCCCTATGAGGCGTTGGGCCTTCGCAAAAACGGGGAAGAGTATCCCGTCCGCCTCGAAGCACGTAACATCCCATATAAAGCAAAGCATGTACGGGTTACGGAGTTTCGGGACATAACCGAACAAAAACGGGCTGAAGAAGCTCTGCTGCAGGCAAAGACGCAAGCAGAGACCGCCAACCAGGCAAAAAGCGAATTTCTGGCCAACATGAGCCATGAGATCCGTACTCCCATCAACGGCGTCATGGGTATGCTCCAACTGCTGGAGACCACCCCGCTTGACGCCGAACAGGCCAGCTACATCCACATGGCCACAGAGGCCGCCAACCGCCTGACCAGACTCCTGACGGACATTCTCGACCTCTCCAGGGTGGAGGCCGGCAAGATGGAGATTCGCGAAGCACCCTTCCAGATTCAGGACATCATCGATTCCGTCTCCGGACTTTTCGCCGTCACGGCCAGAAACAAGAACGTGGCCCTGGAATGTCGCTTGGCCCCGGGCATGCCCGAAGTCCTGGTCGGAGATGAAATGCGGGTGCGTCAGGTGCTCTTCAACCTGGTGGGCAACGCCCTCAAATTCACGGAGCGCGGCAGGGTCGTCATGGACATCACGGCCTTGCCCGCAAAGGATGACGGCGACTATCGCGTGCATTTTCGCGTCACGGACACAGGCATCGGCATCGCCGAAGACAGGCTTGGCGACATCTTCGAGCCGTTCCGGCAGGTCGAAAACTCCTTGACCCGAAATTACCAGGGCGCCGGACTGGGCTTGTCCATCGTGCAACGGCTGGTTGGCCTCATGGGCGGGACCATCACCATCGAGAGCACCCTGGGTCAAGGCACGAGCGCGCATGTCGTCCTGCCCTTCAAGACACAGGGAGATTCGTCAGCAGGCGCCGCCGAAACATTTTTCACCGGGTCTGGCGACAGACTGCACGTGCTCCTGGTCGAGGACGACCCGTCCAACCGCCTCCCGATCCAGAAGCTCCTGGAAAAGGCTGGACATGAGGTGCTTCTGGCCGAAAACGGCCGGCAGGCTTTTGAACTGCTGGCCGCAAGCGATATCGACTGCATCCTCATGGACATCCAGATGCCCGTCATGGATGGGATCGAAGCGACCCGCATCATCCGCGAATCCGCCGCCCTCGGCCCCAAGAAGGACGTCCCCATCATCGCCCTGACGGCCTACGCCATGGACGGAGACAAGGAGAAGTTCCTGGCCGCCGGCATGAACGGATATGCGGCCAAACCCGTAACGATCGAGAACCTCCTGCAAAAAATGGATGAAGTGCTGGCAGGGCGGCGGCGTTAGGGAAGCGGGCGCACTTGCCTGGCGCCGGACAGTTTCCCCGATGCCAGGCCAAGCATCCAGCGTGCATGAAAGCAGGTCGACTTCATCACGATGGCCTACCTGACCGCGACCCCAATTCGGAGCATGCTTCATGAATTCCATATCAGGCGTCGATGAACCGAATCACTCTTATCGGCGTGAAAAGTCCGAATGTCCCGCCTGAAGCACAAAGGGTGCGATGCGGTTAGGATTTGATGATGTGATGATTTTCTTCCGGAAAACAGAAATCGGGTGAAAACGGATGTATTTGCGGCTTGACAAAATGGATGGTTTTGGATGTATAAACGGGTATGCTTATCATCGATACCCTTGATATTACGCCGGAACTCCTTGGTCTTGTTGCAGAAATCGACGAATTTAAAGGCGCGTGGAAAGCTCTGGGTACGCTGGCCCCGGAGCGGCTTTCCGCCTTGCGACGGATTGCGTCCATTGAAAGCATCGGCTCTTCCACCCGCATCGAGGGCAGTAGGCTCTCCGACAGCGAGGTGGAGAGGTTGCTGGCAAATCTTTCCATCCGCTCCTTTGCCACGCGCGACGAACAGGAAGTGGCCGGATATGCGCAAACCATGGAGCAAATTTTCCAGTCCTGGGAATACATTCCCCTGACGGAAAATCATATCCGTCAGCTTCATCGGGACGTGCTGCGCCACAGTGATAAAGACGAACGCCACCGAGGCAATTACAAATCCTCCCCGAACAACGTCGCCGCCTTTGATGAGAATGGGCAACAAATAGGCATCGTCTTTGAAACCGCCGCTCCCTTTGATACGCCCCGCCTCATGCGTGAGTTGGTCGAGTGGACAAACGCCGCGCTGGAAACTCGAAGCCTGCATCCTCTGCTGGTCATGGGGATCTTTACAGTGACGTTCCTCGCGATCCATCCCTTTCAAGACGGCAACGGCCGTTTGTCCCGCATCCTGACCTCGCTCCTGCTGCTGCGCTCTGGCTATGCCTACGCGCCGTACAGTTCGCTTGAAAGCGTCATCGAGAACAGTAAAGAAGGCTACTACCTCGCTCTGCGTCAGACACAGGCGACCATTCGCACCGATGCCCCTGACTGGAAGCCCTGGCTGTTGTTTTTTCTACGCGCTCTGCATCAACAGATGAAACGGCTTGAAAAGAAGGTAGAGAGAGAGCATCTCGTGCTGGCCGCATTGCCGGAACTTTCCCTGCGCATTCTGGAGCACGCCCGTGAACATGGCCGGGTAACGCTGAAAGAAATGGTCATCCTGACCGGGGCCAGCCGGAACACCTTGAAAGATCATTTTCGCAAGCTGGTGGAAATAAGGCATTTGACCATGCAGGGTCAGGGCAGAGGGGTGTGGTATAGGATCGGCTGAAAATCCATGATTACGCAATTTCAATCGATGAAAAGAAAAAGCCCCGAACGTTCGCTCGGGGCCTAAGGTGTTGTTTCCCGGAACCTCCGGGGGGGCGGGATGAATCCCGTTATGGTCGAAAGTGGCGTCCCCAAGGGGATTTGAACCCCTGTTATCGGCGTGAAAGGCCGGTGTCCTGGACCGAGCTAGACGATGGGGACGCATGGTGGCTGGGTGACTTAGATTCGAACTAAGATTGACGGAGTCAGAGTCCGCTGTCCTACCGTTGAACGATCACCCAGCAGCGAAAAGTCTCATTAGGGAAAGAGTTATTGGCTGTCAAGATCGCAAAGTGGCATCTCTCACCACGTGGCTCCGGGCAAGAGATCGGGGCTGTATATGGTCTTGAGCACGAGGATGTCGGCGTCCGAAAAGATGCTGTTCTTTTCTTCCTGGGCCTGCTTTGAGTTGAGAACCGTGCTCAGGGTTGCCTTGGGGTGGGTCATGATGCCCAGGGCGTGCATGAGTTCGTGGCGGACAATCCAGAGTTTTTGTCCGCCCGAGGTCTGAAAGTTCAGATGCAGGACGATGTCGGCCTTTTTGATGATCCCGCCATTTGAGGCCAGCAGGGTGAAGCCCCGGATGCGGTCACCAACCTCCTGCCAGCCTGCCATGCCCTGGGAGCTTTTGGTCACCGCCTCCTGCCACTCTTCCCTGGAGTCGGTCAGGTAGAATCGCACATTGGCCTTGTTCATGGAGGAAACCTGCTTGAAGGACAGATGGGGGATGATGCGGCGCATTTCGTTTACGACCGTATCTATATAATACTGTCCTTCAAGGCGATCCTTGCCTCCGATCCAGAACAGCACCGGCTCCTCGAAGCGCGTGATTGTCCCGCTCGGGATGTAGTCGCGCAGGATCGCGTCCGTGTCGGCCCGGGCTGACGCGGAGGTGAACAGCAGAAAAAGGGCGATAAGAAAGAGGGCGTGCTTGCTCATTCGTTTCCTTTGATATCGGGTTTGGGGATATCGAGTTTTGGGATGTCGAGCTCCGGGATATCGAGCTCCGGGCGGAAATGCCTGACGTAGGCCCGGTAGCAGGACGTTACCGGCGAGGAGGGATCCATGCAGGGGAGAAGGTTGCCGAGGATGTCTGGTTTCGGTGCCGCGGGCCGGGGCGGGAATTTTGGCAGCAGAGACGTGTCCAGGGCGGGGCGGCCGGCCATGAGCTCGATCTGCACTTTTTGAAAATAGGCGTTGCCCAGAAAACTGTTGGCCTTGTCCAGGATGTTTTGCGCAAAGTAGGAAAATTCCTGCATGACCATGGAGTTGGTCGCCCCAAGCAGCATGGTGGTCTTCCGGTGCCCCAGGGGACGGATCATTTCGGCGATCTCAGGCCCGAGGATTTCGGGCCAGTGCCGCCACAACCGTGCTATGGCCAGCTCCAGCGCGGCCTCGGGCGTACCGAGGACCATGCCGAGCGCCTCGGACGCGGAGCGTACTTTCTTTTCGCGTTTGTGCATGTGACCTGCCTAACCATCTTGCCTGCGCCCGGCAAGACTGGTTCTTGACCTTTAAGATGGGGGCATGTAGGCGAGCCTATATCAGGATATCTTGATATATAAAAATAACCACAAGCGTCATTCATGAAACTACTGACCCAGACCAAGGCCCTGGCCGATGAAACCAGGCTTCGCCTGATCGGCGTGCTGGCCGCGCACGAACTCAACGTGGGCGAGATCGTGCAGGTTCTGGACATGGGCCAGTCGCGCATTTCGAGGCATCTCAAGATTCTCATGGACGCCGGGCTGGTGGTTTGTCAGCGCCATGGCTTGTGGGCCTTCTATTCGTCTTCCGCGGCCAACGGTTCCAGGGCGCTCCTTGCGGCGGTGCTGGAAGGGCTCAAGGGCTTGCCCGAGCATCAGCAGGATCTGGACCGAGCCGCGCAGGTCCTGAACGATCGCAGGCTTTCAACGACCCGCTTTTTTGATGGCATCGCTTCGGACTGGAACCGCCTGAGCCGCGAAATGCTGGGTGATTTTGCGCTGGGGCCGGCCATCATGAAGCGTCTTGCCGCCTCTGAGATGGAGAAGGGCACCGTGGTCGACCTGGGCTGCGGACCGGGACTTCTGCTCGGGCATCTGGCCGGCGCGGCAGATTGTGTCATCGGCGTGGACAACTCTGCGCGCATGCTTGACGCGGCGGCCAAGCTCCTGCCCGAGGGGCTCGAGGTCAGCTTGCGCATCGGCGATCTTGAGCACCTGCCCCTGCGCGACGGGGAGGCGGACGCGGCCATCATGTCGCTGGTGCTGCATCATCTGGCCGCGCCCCAGGACGGCATCGCCGAGATGGGCCGGGTGGTCCGGCCCGGTGGCCAGGCCGTGCTGGTGGATTTTCTGCTGCACGACAACGAGACCCTGCGCACACGCTATGGCGACCGCTGGCTCGGGTTTTCCCAGAACGACCTCCAGTTGTGGCTGGAAAAGGCCGGTTTTCAGGAGCTGGCCTGCGAGCGCCATCCCGTCAACCTGGGGCTGACGCTCATGGTCGTCACCGCCCGCCGCGAAGAATTTTCAATGTAACATCAGGTGGCCACGGCCACATTCAAGGAAAGGAGAAATCATGACATTACCCATTGACCCAAAGCTTGATAACAAGGTCGCCGACATGAGTCTGGCTGACTGGGGCTCCAAGGAAATGCAGCTGTCCGAGCGCGAGATGCCGGGGCTGATGGCGCTCATCGACAAGTACGGCAGCGACAAGCCGCTTCAAGGCCTGCGCGTGACCGGCAGCCTGCACATGACCATCCAGACGGCCATGCTCATCAAGACCCTGCATGCCCTTGGCGCTGACGTGCGCTGGGCCTCCTGCAACATTTTTTCGACCCAGGATCATGCCGCGGCCGCAGTGGTGGCCGAGGGCCTGGCCAAGGTCTTCGCCTGGAAGGGCGAGACCCTGGAAGATTACTGGTGGTGCACGGAGATGGCTCTGACCTGGCCCGACGGAACAGGACCGGACCTCATCGTCGATGACGGCGGAGACGCCACCCTGCTGGTGCACGAAGGCGTGAAGGTCGAGAAGGACCAGTCCCTTCTTGCCCGCACCACGGATAATAAAGAGTTCCGCTGCGTGCTCGATCGCCTGATCCTGAGCGCCAAGACCGATCCCCAGAAGTGGACCAGGATCGCGGCCCGCATCCGTGGCGTGTCCGAGGAGACCACCACCGGCGTGCATCGCCTCTACCAGATGGCCAAGAACGGCGAACTGCTCTTCCCGGCCTTCAACGTCAACGACTCCGTGACCAAATCCAAGTTCGACAATCTTTACGGCTGCCGCGAGTCCCTGGCCGACGGCATCAAGCGCGCCACGGACATCATGGTCGCGGGCAAGGTCGTGCTGGTCTGCGGCTACGGCGACGTGGGCAAGGGCTGCGCCCAGTCCATGCGCGGCTTCGGCGCGCGCGTGCTGATCACCGAAGTCGACCCCATCTGCGCCCTGCAGGCGGCCATGGAAGGCTACGAGGTCACGACCATGGCCAAGGGCTGCCTGGAAGCGGACATCTTCGTCACGGCCACGGGCAACTACCACGTCGTGCGCGCCGAACACATGCAGGTCATGAAGGACGAGGCCATCATCTGCAATATCGGCCACTTCGACAACGAGATCGACATGGGCTTCCTGGAGAACACCCCCGGCTGCACCAAGATCACCGTCAAGCCGCAGGTGGACAAATGGATCCTGCCTTCCGGCAAGAGCCTCATCGTCCTGGCCGAAGGGCGTCTGGTGAACCTGGGCTGCGCCACGGGGCACCCCAGCTTCGTCATGTCCAACTCCTTTACCAACCAGGTTCTGGCCCAGCTCGATCTGGCCAAGAACACCTACGAGCCCCAGGTCATGACTCTGCCCAAGATTCTGGACGAGGAAGTGGCCCGCCTGCACCTGGCGCGTCTGGGCGTGGAGCTTGAGACCCTGTCCACGGAACAGGCCGATTATATCGGAGTACCCGTGACAGGTCCGTACAAGTCCGATCATTATCGCTATTAACAGCCTCCCTATCAAAGAAGGAGATTTTTCATGATTCTCAATGCCGATCACTATCTGTTTACTTCCGAATCCGTGACCGAAGGCCACCCGGACAAAATCGCCGACCAGATTTCCGACGCGGTGCTCGATTGCCTTCTGGCCCAGGACCCCCGCTCGCGCGTGGCCTGCGAAACCCTGGTCACCACCGGCATGGCCGTCATCGCCGGTGAGATCACCACCGAGGCCTACGCCGACCTGCCCGAGATCGTGCGCTCAACCGTACGCGAGATCGGTTATGTCAGCTCCGATATGGGCTTTGACGCCAACACCTGCGCCGTGATCTCTTCCATCGATAAACAGTCCCCTGACATAGCCATGGGCGTTGACCGCGCCAAGCCCGAGGATCAGGGCGCGGGCGACCAGGGCATGATGTTCGGCTACGCGACCACCGAGACCAGCGCGCTCATGCCCGCGCCCATCTACTACGCTCACGGCCTGAGCCGCAGGCTGGCCGAGGTGCGCAAGAGCGGCATCCTGAGTTTCCTGCGCCCGGACGGAAAGACCCAGGTCTCCGTTGAATACCACAAGGGCAAGCCCGTGCGCATCGACAACGTGGTCGTATCCTCCCAGCACACTCCCGAGGTGACCTACGAGGAGATCTTCGAGGGCATCAAGCGCGAGGTCATTGCCAAGGTCATGCCTGCGGACATGATGGACGAGAAGACGCGCATCTACATCAATACCACCGGCCGTTTCGTGGCCGGCGGCCCCTTGGCCGACTGCGGCCTGACCGGGCGAAAGATCATCAACGACACCTACGGCGGCATGGGCAACCACGGCGGCGGCGCCTTCTCCGGCAAGGATCCGTCCAAGGTCGACCGCTCCGGTGCCTACATGGCTCGCTACGTGGCCAAGAACGTGGTCGCCGCCGGGCTGGCCGGGACCTGCGAAGTGCAGATCGCCTACGCCATCGGCGTGGCCGAGCCGGTCTCCGTGCTGGTCACCACCGGAGGCACGGGAGTGGTGCCCGACGAGGTGCTGACCAAGGCCGTGAAGGAGGTCTTCGACCTGCGCCCCTATTACATCATCAAGCGTCTGAACCTCATTCAGCCCATTTACAGGAAAAGCGCCTGCTACGGCCATTTCGGCCGCGAGGATTTCGTCTTCCCCTGGGAAGTGACCGACGCCATCGCCGATCTGAAGACCGCCGCCAAGATCTAGGCCTTTGCCGATTTGTCGCGCGGGGGCGGGAGAGTGCATCTCTTCCGCCCCTTTTTGTTGGCGGCACTCTTGACCGAGGTGGCCGAGAGGGACAAGAAAAGCCATGTCCTCGCCTACAAAGAACCCCACCGTACGCACGCCCACGGACGCCATTCTTGAGAGCATCTCCGATGGGGTATTCACCGTCGATCCCCAGTGGCGCATCACGTCCTTCAATCGGGCCGCCGAAGAGATCACCGGGGTGCCGCGCTCCGAGGCCATCGGGCGGCTGTGTTCCGAGGTTTTCCGCTCCAGCCTGTGCGGCGACAACTGTCCCCTGCAGAGCACGCTTCAGAGCGGCAAGCCCCGCATCGGCACCTGCGGATACATCATCACGGCCCAGGGGGACCGCATCCCCATCAGCGTGTCCACGGCGGTGTTCCGCGACGAGAGCGGCCAGGTCATGGGCGGGGCCGAGACATTCCGCGATCTTTCGGAAATCGACGCGCTCAAGCGCGAGCTCGAAGGCCGCTACCATGTCGGCGAGCTCTTCAGCCGCAGCCCGCGCATGCACAAGCTCTTCTCCATGCTGCCCGCCATCGCCGCCAGCCCGAGCACAGTCCTGCTGACCGGAGAGACCGGCACCGGCAAGGAGCTCTTCGCCCGCACCATCCATTCCCTGAGCGCTCACGCCGGCGGGCCTTTCATTGCCGTCAACTGCGCGGCCCTGCCCGACACCCTGCTTGAATCCGAACTCTTCGGCGTCAAGGCCGGGGCCTACACCGGGGCAACCCGCGACCGGCTCGGCCGCTTTGCCCAGGCCCGGGGCGGGACAATTTTTCTGGACGAGATCGGGGAGATCAGCCCGGCCCTGCAGGTGCGCCTTTTGCGCGTATTGCAGGAGCGGACCTTCGAGCCGCTCGGCTCCTCCGGAACCGAATCCACCGACGCCCGCGTCATCGTGGCCACCAACCGCAACCTGACGGAGCTGATTCGGGCTGGTGAATTCCGCGAAGACCTTTATTATCGCATCAATGTCATCCGGCTGGAACTGCCCCCCTTGCGCGAGCGTAAGGACGACCTGCCCCTCTTGGTTGAGCAGTTCATCCGTCGCCTCAATCGCATCCAGGGCCGCACGGTCACGGGCATCAGCACCGAGGCACTGTCTTTGCTCATGGCCCATGATTGGCCGGGCAACATCCGGGAGCTTGAGAACAGCATCGAGCGGGCCTTCGTGCTGTGCGGTGAAGGATGCATCGATATCGACCATCTGCCGGACGAACTGACACTTCTTGCCCCGCGCGGACATTTCGCCGCAGGCCGCACCATGCACGACATGCTCGACAGGCAGGCCATCCACGCGGCCCTGGAACATAATGATTTCAATCGATTGGCCGCAGCGCGGGAGCTCGGCATCCATAAGACCACGCTTTTTCGGCGCATGAAGCGTCTTGGCATGGCCCTGCCTGAACGCGACGGCCGATCTCCCGCAAAAGAGTAGCCGGCACGCTACTCTTTTGTCTGCTTGTGGTGCGCTCCTGCTCCTCTCATTCTTTTAGTCTTTGCGCGTAAATTCAGTATTATCAGCTTGTTGCTTCTTCTTTGCGACTGGTTGTCCGGCGGCACGGCTCATGCTTGGCAACGGATAAAGAGGAGCTGGAATGTCGCGCATCGCTTTGCACCACTGGCAGGGTCGTATCGCGCCGGTCTTTGACGTCGGCGGGCGCATCCTTGTGCTGGCAGAAGGGAACCGCGAGCGGGAAGAA
This sequence comes from Desulfomicrobium baculatum DSM 4028, assembly GCF_000023225.1. Lineage (NCBI taxonomy): Bacteria > Pseudomonadati > Thermodesulfobacteriota > Desulfovibrionia > Desulfovibrionales > Desulfomicrobiaceae > Desulfomicrobium > Desulfomicrobium baculatum. The sequence goes on along the minus strand of NC_013173.1, from coordinate 2,640,010 downwards.
CATGTCCTGCTGCGCGGCGAACCTTTGCACAGGGCCGAGGATCTGCTTCGCCTGGACGTCGGAACGCTTCTCTGCGGGGCCATTTCGCGGCCCATGCAGGAAGCGCTCGCGGCCGGCGGGATAAAGGTTGTCGGTTTCGTGGCAGGGGATGTGGAGCAGGTCATTGCGGCCTGGGAACGTGGCGATCTGGATGAAACTTTTGACATGCCGGGCTGTCGGGGCAGGGGCCACGTCCGCAAAAGAGGCATGCGGCGAACAACAACTAACCGCGCATCGTGGAGAGAGTGAATGGAGAATATGGAAAATAACGCCCCAAAGGCCGGTTCGTGCGATTCATGCAAGGATTCCAGCTGTTCGGCAGCCAAGCGCGAACAGAACGAGAACGATCAGGATTTTGAAGACCGTCGGGCTCTGCAATCCCGGCTGTGCCACATCGGACACAAGATCATGGTCATGTCCGGCAAGGGCGGCGTGGGCAAGAGCACCGTGGCCGTGAATCTGGCCATGGGGCTGATGCTCGCGGGCAAGAAGGTCGGACTTCTCGACGTCGACATCCACGGACCCAGCGTGCCGACCATGCTCGGTCTGGAAGGGGCGAACATCGAAGCCGGTCCCGACGGACTCATGCCGGTGGAGCTCGGGCATTTGAAGGTCATATCCATGGGCTTTCTGCTGCGCAACCCCGACGATGCCGTGATCTGGCGCGGCCCGGTCAAAGGCAATGTCATCAAACAGTTTTTGAAGGATGTGGCCTGGGGCGATCTGGATTACCTGATCATCGACGCACCTCCCGGCACCGGTGACGAACCGCTTTCCATCTGCCAGCTCATCAATCCCATCGACGGGGCCGTGGTGGTAACCACGCCGCAGCGGGTGGCGGCCATGGATGTGCGCAAGTCCATCACCTTTTGCGCTCAGGTCGGCATGAAGGTGCTGGGCGTGGTCGAGAACATGAGCGGATTCGTGTGTCCCAAATGTGGGGAACTGACCCACATTCTGCGCTCGGGCGGCGGGCGGCTCATGGCCGAGGACATGGGCGTTCCCTTTCTCGGCTCCATCCCCATCGATCCGATGGTGGCCGAATCGGGCGACATGGGGCAGGCATTCGTCATGCATCACTCCGCAAGCCCCACGGCTGAAATCATGCGCAGCGTGGTCGCGCCTTTGCTGGAACTGCCGAGCGTGAAACAGAACCTCTGATTTTGGAGTACGCAACATGCACAAAACCGTGCTTACGGTGCTGGTCGACAATCAGGCCGGGTTCGGATGTCTGGCGGAGCATGGCTTTGCCTTGTGGATAGAGCATGGCGATGAACGCTTCCTGCTTGATACCGGCCAGGGTTCGGCCCTGGCCGAAAACGTACGCGCCCTCGGAGTGGACCTCGGCCGCACCGACGCACTTGTTTTGAGTCATGGGCATTATGATCATACCGGTGCGGTGCCCATGGTTCTGGGGGCCGCGCCGGAGTCCCGGGTTTATTGCCATTCGGGCGTGACCGAGCCTCGCTACAGCATCTCGGGCGGCGAGGCGCGGGACATTCGCATGCCCCTCTTTTCCATGCGGGCCCTGGCTGCTCTCCCCATGGAACGCATGCACTGGAATGGCGGTCCCCAGCTGATCGGCGACGGGATCGGCCTGAGCGGTTTCATTCCGAGGTGGACGGATTTCGAGGACGCGGGAGGCCCGTTCTACTTCGACCCGCATGCTTTGCGCTCCGACCCCGTAAACGATGACCAGGCCTTGTGGATCAGCACCGACAAAGGGCTCATTGTCTGCGTGGGGTGCTGCCATGCGGGTCTGATCAACACGCTCACCCATCTTAAAGAGATCACCGGCCAGAGCCGAATTTTAGCCGTTGTCGGCGGACTGCATCTGGGCGCGGCCAGCCAGGAGCGACTGCAAAAGACCGTGCAGGCCTTGCGCGACATCAAGCCCGGCCTGTTGGTTCCCTGTCATTGCACCGGCGAGGGTTCTATAGCCTTCCTGCGCGACCATCTGGACTGTCCCGTGCACACTGGTTACAGTGGCTTGCGGCTGGACACGTCCGAACTTTGATACGCATCCGTGCGCGGCTTTGTGGCCGTGACGGGGCAGAATCCCGCGGAGTATTGCATGACGTACATCATTCATCCCATTGTCATGGGCACCAAGGTCTTCGACAAGGGCATGATGACCTATCAGCATGACTACGGCACCCCGTACACCATCCCCATCTACTGCTGGTACCTGGAGGGCGGGGACAAGAAGATCCTGGTCGATACCGGGGAGATGCGGCCGGTCGTCTCCGAGGAACGCGAGAAGGCCATCGGCGGGAAGATTTACAGCTTCGAGGAAGGGCTGGCCAAATACGGCCTTGCGCCGGAGGATATCGACATCATCCTGCACACCCATCTGCACAACGACCACTGCGAGAACGACGCCAAATGCGTCAACGCGAAGATCTACGCGCACGAGAAGGAGCTTTCGCGCATCCACGATCCGCATCCGCTGGATTTCCGCTATCTGGAAGACTACATTGAGGAAGTGGAGGAGAACGGGCAGGTCGTGGCCCTGACGGGCGACACGGAAATTGCGCCCGGCATCACCATGATCCACACCCCGGCCCACACTGAGGGCGGCATGTCCGTGCGCGTGGAGACGGACAAGGGCAGCGTCCTCATTTGCGGCTTCTGCACCATCCTCGAAAACCTCTACCCACCCAAGGCAGTGACGGCCATGGAGATGGAGGTCATCCCCCCCGGCACCCACGTGAACGCCTACGAGGCCTACGAGACCCTGGTCCGGGCCAAGACCCTGGCCGACCACATCCTGCCCCTGCACGAACCGAAATGGGCCGGGATGGAGAGCGTGCCGGAATAATGCTGGTCATCAAGTGCGCCGCCTGCCGCAAGAAACTGTGGCGTTACCGCAAGCTGGGACCGGGGGAGGTCCTCAGGTGCCACCGGGAGCGGATCGAGAAGGTCTGGATTCTGGAGGAAAGGGACGGCAAGGTCTGGTGCCAGTGCGGCAAGGCCGTGGGCATCGACAAGGGGACGTTCATCAAGATGAACCGGAACGCGTTCACGTATTCGGGGACCAAGATCGATATTTAGGTTGAGAGGCGAGACATGTCAGGGGTTGTTTCAGTGCGGCCGCGAGCCGGGGCGTTTCGGGCGAGGCCCGCCGAAACTCCTTCTCCGGCCTCGTAGAGTTTGACCATCGCTGCTTCGAACACGGGCTTGCACTTCGGGCGGGGGGCGATGGTCAAACAAACGATGCCTGGATCAGTCAGACAGTCGCCGAGCCTCGCCCGAAACACCCCGGCACGCTTTGTCCGAGAGTTGGGCGAGAGTTGGGGGGTAAGGGGAACAAGCCGTCATTTCGCAATAGAATATTTACCTGCAAAGGGTGCAGGGGGCGCGCCCCCTGCCCGCCGGAGGCATCTTTTTCATTCCTTCTAATGCGCCTCGGGCGTGAACCTGATGCGTACGATGCGGCGGCGCTCCAAGCGTTCGACCTTGAATACGCCTTCCTTGATCGGCACTTCATCCCCGGCTTCGAGGACTCTTCCGGCTTCGGACAGCAGGAATCCGGCCACGGTGGTGTAGGCCTCGTCTTCGGGCAGCTTGAGCCCGAGTTTGCGGTTCAGGTCCCGCACGGCGAGCATCCCGTCGAGGATGAAGGCCGTGCCGTCGCGCACGATCTGGGAGCGCACTTCCTCGTCGTATTCGTCGTTGATCTCGCCCACGATCTCTTCCAGCACATCCTCCAGGGTGACCAGCCCTTCCAGGCCGCCGTATTCGTCCATGACAAAGATCAGGTGGGTGCGCGTGGCCTGCATCTGCTTGAGGAGGCTGCCCAGCCGCTTGCCCGAGGGCACGAAGGTCGGCGGATGCAGGAGCCCCGTCATGGAGAAGACCAGGCCCGGTTCGCGGGCCATGAACGGTTCCATGTCCTGGCGAAAGAGCACGCCGACCACGTCGTCCAGATCTTCTCCGTAGACCGGCAGTCGGGAATAGCCGTGGATGCGGAAGGCGTCGAGCACTTCGTCCAGGGTGGAGGTGACGGGCAGGGCCGCGATCTCCGAACGCGGGATCATGGCCTCGCAGGCCTCGGTGGTGTTGAAGTCGAAGGCGCGGCGGATGAGGCGGCGTTTTTCCTCTTCGATCTGGCCGCTGGAGTAGCTGGCGTCGATGAGCATGCGCAGTTCGTCCTCGGTGTAGACCGAGCCGTGGGTGGCGCTGGGGGTGAAGCCGAGCAGGCGGACCGTGCGGGTTCCGGACCAGTCCAGCAGGCGGATGGGCCAGTAGAAGAGGCGGTAGAAGATCTCCATGGGCAGGGCAATGGCCAGGGCCGTCTTCTCGGCCCGTTCCAGGGCGATGGTCTTGGGCGCGAGTTCTCCGAGCACGATGTGCAGGAAGGTGATCAGGCTAAAGGCGATGGCGAAGGAGATGGAGTGCAGCACGGCGGGTGGAACCCGGCCTTCGAGCAACGGTTCCAGTAGCCGGGCAATGGCGGGTTCGCCGATCCAGCCCAGTGCCAGGGAGGACAGGGTGATGCCCAACTGGGTGGCGGAGATGTAGGCGTTCAGGTGATCGATGAGGCGCAGCAGCAGAACGGCTTTTCTGTTTCCGCTTTCGGCCAGACTCACGATACGCGAACGCCGCACGCCCACCAGGGCGAATTCCGCGGCTACAAAAAAACCGTTGGCCAGGACCAGCGCGAGGACCAGCAGCAGAAATGCTAAAGAGCGGAGCATGAAAGAATCCTTGATGAAAACGGGCTGTTTGAACTTTGGCCAGCGTGGTCAGATCCCCGCAGCGTTCTCATTCATCTGTAACCATGATCGGCCGCCAGGGTAAAGGCGCAAATGGCGCTGACGCCGAAATTTCGCGCGGGCGGGATCAGTCGTCGATTTCGATCAGCCCGAGGCGTGCGGCATGGCGAACGAAGGCCACGGGGCTTTTGATGCCAAGCTTGGTCATGATGGCGTAGCGGTGGTTGAGAACGGTCTTGCGGGACACGAAAAGTTTGGCTGCGATCTCCTCCGGAGTCAGCCCTTCCGCCAAGAGGCGCATGACTTGCTGTTCGCGCAGGGAGAGGCTGCCGTAGGAGGCGTCCACGGTCTTGGCCTTGCGGCCGGAGATGTCGCTGAGCCTGCGCAGCACCGAGGGCGAGAGGGAACCGTCGAGGTATTGCCCGCCGGAGAGCACTGTCTCGATGGCTTGCAGGATGCCTTCCCCGCCTGATTCCTTGGACATGTAGCCGCTGGCTCCGGCTTGAAAGGCGGCGGCGATGAAGTCGAGCTTGGCGTGCATGCTGACGATGAGCACGGGCAGGTCTGGCCTGGCGAGTCGGATTTCACGGGTCAGCTCGATTCCGCTGCCGTCGGGCAGGGAGATGTCGATAACCGCCAGATCCGGGGCCAGGGTTTGGGTCAGGCGCAGTCCTTCGGCGCAGGTCCCGGCCTCGCCGACGACGCAGAGGTCGGGTCGTGTGTCGAGGCGGGCCCTCAGGCCGTCGCGATAGAGCGGGTGGTCGTCGATGATGAGGATGCGTTTAGGCGCGCTCATGGCTGCTCCTGTTGAGCGGGGTTTCGATGCGGATGTGCAGGCCGTGTCCGGGCTTGGAACGAAAGCTGATCTTGCCGCCCAGAAGCTTTACCCTTTCGCGCATGCTCCAGAGGCCCATGCGTTTGTTCCGGCCGGCCTGGGACAGGCAGCGATCCATGTCCGCCCCGCAGCCGTCGTCTTCGATGCGCACCAAAAGACTCGGATAGGACCCGAGCAGGCGGATGGTCACGCGACTGGCCTTGGCGTGCTTGCGCACATTGTTCAGTGCTTCCTGGATGAGACGGTAGATATTGATCTGGGTATCGAAGTCGAAGCTGACTCCGTCAAGACCGTCGGCAAAGACATCCACCGCGATGCCGTGACGCAGGGAAAAGTCCTCGCAGTGTGCGAGCACGGTTTCGACCAGCCCTAGCTCGGTTAGTCCCGGCGGGAGCAGGCCGTAGGCCAGGTCGCGGATGGAACGGATGGCCGTGCCGAGGCGTTCGGCAATGACCCCGGCCTGGGCACGCCACGGGCCTCCCTCGGGCAGGCCGCAGCCGATGCGTTCCAGGTCGGCCCGGGCCAGGGAGAGATCCTGGGCCAGATGGTCGTGCAGCTCGCGGGCAATGCGCTGGCGCTCGTTTTCCTGGGCCATGATCAGTTCCTGGGACAGGGCGCGCATTTGCTCCTCGGCCCGGCGCTGGGCCACGATGCGTCCGATCTGATCGGCCACGGCGTCGATGAGGCTGCGCTCCTCGCGCAGGAACGGTCCTTCATCGCTGTCCGGACGTTCCTCCAGATAGCAGACTTCGACCGTGCCGCATTCATCCGCCTCGATGATGATGGGACTGGACTGGCACCAGCGGGTGCGCACGAAGTTGTCGGAGTTGTGCAGTGTCTCGCCGAGGCGGATGGAGGCGCAGGCGATGTCGGGGTATTGCCAGGAGGAGCGGATCAGGCCGGCGATGTCTGTCAGGAGTTCGGCCAGAGGTTGTTCACGGCGTTGAGCCAGCCGGCTGATGCCGTAGAGGCAGTTGAGCTCTTTTATGCGTTCGAGCAGATCGTGCTGGGTTTTGTGGCTCTGGGCCACGAAACTCTGCCACTCCTCGTTCGAAGCGGGAAAAGTATCGGTGTTGTCGGGGCGGATGGTCATGAGCGTTTCTCCTGGGCAACGGGCGCGTTGGCCGTGTAGCACAGGATGGAGCAAGGGGCCAGGGGCGGAACCGGCAAGCAGCCGGTCCGCCCCTGGGGATTTATGCGGATCAGGCCAGGATCTTGCGGGCGATCTCGTCCTGTACGTCGGTGATGAAACGGATGCCGGTCTCCTGCGCGGTTTCGCGGTTGCCGGAGACGATGTCGCCGCGGGTGATCTCGGTGACCGAGAACTTGCGCGCGCCGGCCAGGAGCTGCTGCAGGCCCGCGCCGAGCTTGTCGGCCAGGGTCCAGGCGGCGATGGCGCCGTAAGGCACGGTCTTCATCTCGTCGGCGCCGATCTTGGTTTTGAGGGATTCGTACCCGGCAAAGATCTGTTCAGGGCTTTCGCCGATATCCTTGACGGTCTTCGGCAGGCTGTCCCAGTTGCCGGCAATTCTTTCCTTGCGGTCGGGGTTCAGGGCGCCTTCGATGTTGGAACCCAGGAAGCCGGGGATCATGAGCGTGCGGCCCATGCAGATCAGCTTGACGAAGGGGGCGCCGAGCGCCAGGGCCTTGAAGATGTGGTCTTCGCGGGCCAGGCCGCCGGCAAAGGACATGTCCACGACCTTTTTGCCCTGCGCGGCCAGAATATTTCCGTATTCCACCGCCTTGGAGTGCAGCAGGATGGACGGAACGCCCCAGGTCTCCATCATGTTCCAGGGGCTCATGCCCGTGCCGCCGCCGGAGCCGTCGATGGTCAACAGGTCAAGTTCGGCCTCGGTGGCGTATTTGATGGCCATGGCCAGGGCTTCCATGCCGTAGGAGCCGGTCTTGAGCGAGATCTTGGTGTAGCCGAGCCTGCGCAGGTAGGCCACGGTTTCCATGAAGTTCTGGTGCACGGCCTCGGAGGAAGGCAGGTCGGTGTAGCCCAGGCGGCTGTGACGGGCGAAGCCCTTGATGGCGCCGGCCTTGAAGGCCTCCTGCACTTCGGGCAGTTCCGGGTCCGGATCGACCAGGTAGCCGCGCTTTTTCAGGAACATGGCGTAATCAAGGCTGGTGACCTCGATCTCGCCGCCGATGTTCTTGGCGCCCTGGCCCCATTTGAGCTCGATGCAGACCTTGTTGCCGTATTTTTCAATGACGTATTCGGCCACGCCGTTGCGTGCGTCCTCGACATTGAGCTGCACGATCATGGTGCCGTAACCGTCGGAATAACGATTGTAGATTTCGATGCGGCGATCCAGTTCCGGGGATTTCTCGATGCGGCCGTTCGCCATGCTGGAGGCCCGGTCCACGCCGACAACGTTCTCGCCGACCACGATGGGAATGCCGATCAGCGCGCAGCCCGCGGCAAAGGAGTCCCAGTACTTGGCGGCGATAAAGGTCGAACCGAGGGCGCCGGTCATGAGCGGCATGCGGACCTTGGTCTGTTCCTTGGCACCAAAAGAGGTTTCCAGGGAGACGTTGGTGAACAGGCAGTCGTCGGGGTTGGTGGTGCGTCCGGGAGCAACGCCCTGGGCGCCATAGCTGAAACCCTGGATGCGCAGGGAATTATAGCTCACGCCAACGTGGCAGGTATTGGCGCTGCCGGCGGTGACGGAACCGAAATCCCTGGGGTAGAGCATGTGCCGGCCTTTGAGGCAGGACATCCAGGTTTCGCATTTTCCGGCGCAGTCCGAGCGGCATAACGTGCACAGGCCGGATTCGGCCGGGTTGCCGCGGTTGGTGGTGCCGAGAACATCGTTGCTTTTGGGCCATTGGATCATCGTTTTCGTCTCCCGTATGGAAATTTGAGTATTGTGTTTCTCCAAAACGCACGTCGCCACCAGAGAGCCGGTCAAGGAATCCAAGGTGGCGCAACGCATCGGCACGCGTTTTCATAAACAAGCGGTCAATGGTAGGGCATGGAGAAATTCAATAGATTATCTATGTTTCGACCCGAACTGTGTCGATAGGATCGCATCCCGTTTTCCTGGTCATTTTGGGAGGGCGTGATAGGTAAAATTCCCGTTTTTTGGGAAAAATTCCCGGAAAACGAAGTCGCGGGGCGTTTATTTCAAGGACGGGGCGGGCACGACGCGGTGATTTGGTCTGAAACCCAAAGGCGTAGGCGGGAGTGTTGGGAAAGAGAATTCCGTGCTATTTATCTCCAAAACCATGCTCGCGGCCTACCTCAGCCACGCGTGTCGTGTTCTAAGGATTTTGGCCCGTGACGCAAAAAAACCCTCGCGAGGAGGGTTTTTACATTTATGCCGGAGTCTTGACGGCCTTTTTGCGCTTTTCCCAGAGCTTCATGCCCTGCATGGTCTTGCGGCGGTCGCGGGCCAGGGACTTGGCGACCAGCGAGGTGCCTTTCTTGTAGCCGAACTTTTCGCGGTACTCTTCGGGGGTCAGGCCATGGGTGGCAAGGTGACGCTTGGTCAGCACCTTGAAGGACTTGCCGCATTCGCAGCAGATGACGCTCTTTTCGCGGATGGCGTTCTTGGGGTCTACGGCGGGTTCAGTGTCGACAATCGGGGCGACGCCTTCGGCGACACCGCGAATGCTCTGCGTCAGGGCGCGGATCATCGAGGTGATTTCGTCTTCGTTCATGTTGCGGACAGAGGCCTGGGCCTTGACGATTTCGATTGCTTGTTTCAGATAATCTTCCATATTTACTCCATAGCTATAATAGGGTCATTGATGACGATGTAGCCCGTCAGACAAAGTAGCTTACTACATAGTAGAGAATGATGGAATGTCAAATGCTTTGTTGATAATCTTTTATGTATGCTGCTGTTTGCCGGGAGGGTCGCTCGGGACGTGTCTGGATACGTTGGGGAAATATGTGTATTTTTGAGGTATTGATTATCTTCTCCGGGGGATACATTTGCCTGGGACGCTTGACGACGCTGGGGTTTTGAGGTCAGCATGCGTGCATGTTGTGATGGACGGCGAGACGAAAAGGAGGACTAATGCCATCTTTTGATATTGTGAATGAGATCGATCTGCAGGAAGTTGATAATGCGGTGAATAACGTGCGCAAGGAAGTCGAAACCCGCTACGATTTCAAAGGCGTGATCACGGAAATGGAGTTCAATCGCAAGACAAAGGTTCTCTCTCTGACTACGGGCGACGAGATGAAAATACGGGCCATACGGGAGATGCTCATCTCGCATTTTGTGCGCCGGAAAGTCGACCCCAAGGCCCTGGAATTCGGTGAACCCGAAAATACCTCCCGTGGTCAGCTCAAGCAGGAAATCAAGCTGCATGACGGCATCGACAAGGATGCCGCCCGCAAGCTGGTCAAGCTGATCAAGGACAGCAAGCTGAAAGTTCAGGCCGCCATTCAGGACGAACAGGTGCGGGTTTCGGGGAAGAAAATAGACGACCTGCAGGAGGTCATGGCGCTCTTGCGGGAGTCGCAATTCGAATTGCCACTGCAGTTCGTGAATATGAAAAAATAACCGGAGGTGCGCATGCACGCATTCATGATGGGCATTTGGTCCTGGATCATGTCCAACCCGCTGATCGGGCTGGGTATGGGTGCGGTTGTCGTGTTCCTGTTCTGGAAACAGCCCCGGCAGACCATGAAGCTCTTGATCGCGTTGCTTGTGCTCGTGGCACTGGGCTATCTTGTTGCGGGAATTGCCGACTTTGCCATGAACAGTGCCATGGTCAAGGAAAGGGCGATGGAGAAGACTCCGTAGCGGGTCGTGAATAGTTGTCGGTGAATGATGATTGGACGGAAAAAAGCAAACGCGTCTGTCTTAGGCATGTTTTTTCCATTCACTATTCACCACTCACCGTGTCATCGGCAGGAGCATGCGTACGGTGGTGCCTTGTCCCGCTTGGGACGAGAATTCCAGGCGCCCGCCGTGGTCGTGCATGATGGCCGACGAGATGGACAGGCCAAGGCCCGTTCCGCCCAACTCCCGTTTGGTGGTGAAGAACGGGTCCTGGATGTATTTGAGGTCGAGAGGGGAGATGCCGCAGCCGTTGTCCCGCACTTCCACCCCGGCCCAGGCTTTGTCTTCCCCGAATCCGGACAGGACCTGCACGGTGATTTCGCCGCCCGTGGCCGGCACGGCCTCGCAGGCGTTGACCAGCAGGTTTATGAGCACCTGGATGAGGCGCTGCAGGTCGGCTTCCACCAGCACAGGCTCCGCGGCCAGTCTGACCAGATAGCCCGGGGCCGCGGTTTTGAGTTTCTGCCGCACGAACGCCAGGGCTCCGGCCACGACGCTGTTCACGTCGGTTGATTCACGTTCTCCTTCGGGACGCTGGCGGGAATAGTCCTTGAGTCGTGAGACGATATCCTTGATTCGCTCCGACCCGTCGACCATGCCCTGCAGCAAAAGCGGCATCTGCTGTCGGAGTTCTGAATATTCGAGCCCGCCAAGAACATAATCTCCATGCTCTTCCTGATATTCGTCCAGCACATTGAGGGCGTCGGCCCAGACGTCGCGCAGCAGAGGCAGGTTCAGCGTCAGGAAACTGTTGGGGTTGTTGATTTCGTGGGCCACGCCCGCCACCAGCACGCCCAGGGATGCCATCTTGTCGGCCTGGATCATCTTCTGCCCGCGCAGCTGGGCCTTGCGTTCGGCCTCCTTGCGGGTCGTGATGTCCGTCAGCTTGCCTTCAATGAACACCGTGCGGTCCTGATCGTCTTTTTCGATTCTGGCGTTGAATTCCACCCAGATCTCGTTGCCGTCCTTGCGCCGCATGCGGGTCTCGAAATCCTTGATCACGCCGTCGCGGCGCAGAATGGAAAAGACCAGTTCCCTGTCGTCGGGGTCACAGTACAGCTGGCGGCTGATGTCGGTGATCGTGGACATGAGGTCCTGGGGTGAGTCGTAGCCAAGGATGCGGGCCATCTCGCGGTTGGCCTCGATGAATCGTCCCCCGGCCGTGGAGCGGTAGATGCCTTCCAGGGCCTTTTCAAAAATGGCGCGGTACTTCTTGCCTTCCTCTTCGCGCTCGCTCCATTCGGTGATGTCGTGGGCAAAGACCACGGCCCCGAGAATCTCGCCCCCTCGTTGCAATGGTACGTAGGTGTTCTGGTAGAATCCGATTTCCCCTTTGGGCTTTCGGTACTTGCGTCGCAGAATGTAGGATTCTCCGGCCAGAACGCGGTCGAAATTGCGGCGGGAGGTGGCGCGTTCCTCGGGCTCGTTCAGAACGTCGAAAACGTGCATGCCGGGGTGAATGTCCAGATTCCAGTTGTGTTTGACGAATTCCCGGTGGGCCTGGTTGAAGGCGATGTAGTTGTAGTTCAGGTCGAGGGAAAAGAGCATGACGTTGAGCGGCGTATCGATGAGGGCGTGCAAATCCTGCAACTCGCGGGAGAGTTGGCGGTTTGCGCGTTCCAGGTCGCGCAGCCTCTGCAGCAGGTCTGCCCGTCCGGCGGTCACGCCTGGCCGTCCTCTTTTTCGCGGAGCTTGTTGAGACGCTTGTTGAGCGCCTGCCGGGATACGCCCAGCATGCTCGCGGCCAGAGCCTGATTGTTTCCGGTGCGGCGCATGGCTTCGCGCACGAGTTCGGCGCAGACATGCTTCAAGGTCGGCAGTTCCGGGCCGAATTGCAGCCTGGTGCCTTCACCGGGCTGGACCTTGCGGGCTGCGGCGGGGTGCTTGTTTACGTGCGCCTTGATGCGGTCCATGTTCAGTTCTTCGTCGCCGGAGCAGCTCAGGGCATCCAGGATCAGAAACTGCAGTTCGCGGATGTTGCCCGGAAAGTCATAGCCGAGGAGCAGGGTCAGGAGTTCCGCCGGCACTGCGGGGCGCTTGCGCTGCTGGCAGCCCTGACGCAGGAAGTGGTCGATCAAAAGAGGCAGGTCCTCCAGGCGCTCGCGCAAGGGGGGCAGGTGCACGTGATGGCCGCGCAGGCGGTAGTACAGGTCGGAGCGGAAGCGTTCCGTTTCGCCCATGCTCTCCGGATCGACATTGGTGGCCGCGATGATGCGGGCGTCGGTCTTGCGGGTCACGTCGGAGCCGATGGGCAGGTATTCGCGTTCCTGCACCAGGCGCAGCAGCTTGACCTGCGAGGCCTGCGGGAGATCGCCGATCTCGTCCAGAAAGAGGGTGCCGGCCTTGGCGTTTTCGACCAGGCCGGGGCGGGCCCTGTCGGCGCCGGTGAAGGCCCCTTTCTTGTGCCCGAACAGGGTGTCGGCAAAGATGTTGTCATCAAGGCCGGCCACGTTGACCGGCACGAATTCGCCCTGCCGTCCGCTTAAATCGTGGATGACCTTGGCCACCAGCTCCTTGCCGACCCCGGATTCGCCGGTGATGAGCACGGGCTGGGTGCTGCGCGCGATGGCTTCGATATACTGGAAAATGGAGCGCATGACCTTGGAGCAGGTCACGATGGGCGTAAAGGCCTCCGGGTGTTCCAGGGTGTCCTGCAGGAAGCGGGTGCGCAGGCTGCTGTTTTCGCGCTTGAGTTCGCGGATTTCGATGGCGTGTCGGATGCCGGAAACCAGGCTGCTCTTGTCGTTGGTCTTGACGAAGAAATCAAAAGCGCCGCGCTTGATGCACTGCACTGCGGTCTCCACCTGGCTCATGCCGGTGATGACCAGGATAGGGATGTCCGGGTTGGTCGCGGACACGGCGTCGATGAGTTCCTGCCCGGACAGGCCGGGCATGGCCAGATCCACGGCCATGACCTCGATTTCGGTCGTGGCCAGGATTTCAGGCACCTTTGCGCTGTCGTTGCAGCAGAGGATGTTGTCGATTCCGTGGGATTTGAGCGCCAGGGAAAAGGACCGCAGCCACGTGTCCTCGTCATCGACGAGCAGGACAGGATACGTTGGAAATTTTGTCATGACTGCTTCCTAGTCGTATGTGCGTTCGTCAACAAGAGCCGGGGCCCCTTCCGGGATGGTTTCTCCCAGGCCGAGAGTCACCACGACCGGCCGCAGCTTGATCACCTCCTGAAAACCCGCGCCAACGGCGCCGGGGTCCGCCGGTCCATTGGTTTCGATGCGCAGGGTCAGGGTCTCCTTGCCGCCGGGATTGCCGACAACCACCTGATGGCGCAGAATCTGCGGGAACCGGCTCATGGCCTGCGCGACCTGGGCGGGATAGATGAATTGCCCGCGGACCTTGGCGGTGTCGTCCACCCGTCCGAGAATCCCCTGCAGCTTTGGCGTTGTGCGGCCGCAGGCGCAGGGAAAGTCGGAAAGGCGCGACAGGTCTCCGGTGGCCAGACGAATCAGGGGATAGTCCGGGGAGAACGGCGTAACCACCACTTCACCGAGTTCTCCCGTGGGCACGGGCCGTCCGGTGGCCGGGTCGCAGAGTTCCACGAAGCAGCGGTTCGAGAGATGCATGCCGCCGAGCTCCCGGCATTCGTAGGCGATGCAGCCCACATCGGCCGTGCCGTAGCCCTGACGAATGATCATGCCGAACATTTCCTGCACTTCCGTGCGCAGGCTCTCGGTCAGGCGTTCGGCGGCAACGAATCCGACCTTGAGGCCAAAGTCTTTTTTGGGATCGGACCCTTTTTCCCGAGCCTTTTCTCCCAGCGATTTGAGAAAACTGGTCATGCCCACGAAGACGGTCACGGGCAGTTCCTGCATGAGCTGCAGCTGCACGGCCGAGTTGCCGGGGCCGGCCGGTATCACCGCGCAACCCAGTGCGCGCAGGGGTTCTTCGAGCATCAGCCCGGCCGGGGTGAGGTGGTAGCTAAACGTCATCTGCGCCAGGTCCCCGTCGCGGACGCCCGCAGCAAAGAAGGCTTCGGCCCAGCCCCAGTAGTCCGCGCCCCGTCCCTCGGGATCGTAAATGGGGCCGGGGGACTGGTAAATGCGTGAAAGCCGGCCGGGAGCGCGAGACAGAAACCAGGACAACCCTTTCTCACGCTGCAACCGTGACAGGTCCTTCTTGCGCAGCACGGGGATGGAGGTGAAATCGTCCAAGGAACGGATCTCGTCCGCCACGATGCCCACCGAGGCCAGACGTTCCCGGAATTCCCCCTCGAAGGACAACGCCTTTTCGACCACGGCCTGGATGGTTTGCCACTGCCTGTTCGTCCTTACGGATTCGGATTCGGTCTCAAGGTCATGATAAAAGCCCTGTGTTCTGTCCATGAACGCTCCAATCAAGAGTTGTTTGGAAGAAGTTTGCGAATGAGTGAGAGACGTTCACCAACCGCTCCGGCTGCGTCGCCATGCGAATGGTTGCCGCAAGGCCTCAGCCGAGCCAGCGTTTTCTTCGTCTGTAGTGCTTCACGTCGTGATAGCTGCGTTTTTCTCCGCCGTGTCCAAGCCCGAGATAAAATTCCTGCACGTCGGGATTCCGGAGCAGGTCCTCGCCCTTGCCGTCCATGACGATGCGGCCGTTCTCCATGATGTATCCGAAGTCGGCCAGGGACAGGGCCATGCGCGCGTTCTGCTCCACCAGCAGCACGCTGACCCCTTCGGTCGTGTTGATCCTGCGCACGATGTCGAAGATCTCCTCCACCAGCAAAGGCGCAAGGCCCAGGGACGGTTCATCCAGCAGCAGCAGTTTGGGGTTGGCCATGACCGCTCGGCCGATGGCCAGCATCTGCTGTTCGCCGCCGGACATGTAGCCCGCTAGCTGATGGCGCCGTTCTTTAAGTCTCGGGAAATACGCGTACACCTTTTCGGAGTTGTGCGCAAAAAGGCGTGCGGGTTGGGTGTAGCCTCCGCAGCGCAGATTCTCCTCCACGGTCAGGTCCTCGAAGATGCGGCGTCCCTCCATGACCTGAAAAACCCCGGCCCGGACCAGCTTTTCCGGGACAAGGCGGACCGTCTCCATGCCGTCATAGAGGATGGACCCGGAGGTGACCTTGCCGTTCTCCCCGGCCAGGAGCCCGGAGATGGCTTTTAAAGTGGTGGACTTGCCCGCGCCGTTGGCGCCGAGGAGCGTGGTGATGCTGCCTGCGGTCACGTCCAGGGACAGGCCTTTCAAAACCAGGACCACATCATTGTAGACCACTTCCAGGTTCATGACTTGGAGGATATTCATCGGTTTTTTCTCAGAGATGGTATTCAAAATTGTGTTGCGGTGGAGGGACACGGCGTGGCTGTGCGGCGCGCCGCGCCCCTTCGCCGGGGAATTAATGTCCCAGCCATTCCTTTTTGCGTTCCAGGGTCTCGGTCTTGACGAATTCAAGCTTGCCGCCCGTAAAGGCGGTGATGTTCACGGACAGGTTCGGGCGGTGGTCATCGGCAAAGTAGCTGATGGCCGGGGCGAGCCCCTGCGGATCGAAATCGCGCATGGTCTCAAGGGCTGCCTTGATGCTTTCGCCCGTAACTTCACCCGTCGCCTTGGCCATTTTCATGCCCTCGCACATGACCATGGCGGACACGAAGCCGCGCACGTAGTGGGTCATCTGCGGCTCTTCCTTGGTCAGTTCGCGGATGATTTTCATGCCGGGCACGTCTTGACCGTAGATGACGCCGCCCTGCAGGCCGAAGTGCCCGTTGGCGGCGTCGCCGGCCAGCTTGAAGATGTTCTCGTCGCTGCTCCAGATGTTGGTCAAAAAGGTGCAGGTCATGCCGAGCTTCTGCGCGTCCTTCATGATCACGGCCGTGGACGGGGTGGTGCCGCCGGTCCAGACGAAGTCCGGTTCGACCTTCTTGAGGCTCAAGAGCTGCGGCGTGGCGTCGATGGCTTTCAAATCCACGTTTTCCTGGCCCACGATCTCAAAGCCGAGTTCGGCGGCATATTCTTTCATGGCCGGGATGGGCACGGAGCCGTATGGGTTGTCCGGAAAAACGAAGGCCAGCTTGGGGGCGCGTTCTTCCTTCCAGGACTCGCGCAGATATTTGAGACCGGCTCGGCCCTGGGTCGAATAGTCGGGAGCCGCGGTGAAGTTGTAGGGCGCCTTGGCCGGGTCCATCAGGTGTGCGGAGTAGGAGGCCGAGAAGACCGGGATCTTGTCCTTGGCCACGAATTTGACCAGCGCCTCGGTGTCGCCCGTGCCCCAGCCCTGCATGGCCACGATGCCGCTGGAAGTGAAGCGCTTGTAGGCGGCCAGGGCCTGCTGCACGTTGTAGGCGTAGTCAACCTGGATCAGTTCAACGGGCTCGCCCGCGATGCCGCCGTTGTCGTTCAGCCAGGCGACATAGGCCTTGATGCCGTCGGCGTAGGGTGCGCCCACGCTGGACGTGGGGCCGGTCAGGTCGGACAGAAGGCCCACCTTGTAGGCGGCCGATGCCGTGCTGATGCTGGCGACGAGAGCCAGGACGGTCAGAACAAGAAGCTTTTTCATGGTGTCTCCGGATGCGGCGAAAGGTTTTCCCGGCGCGAAGGCCGAGGCGTTAATATGCAAAGGGGAACAGCTTCCAATAGGCCTTGGTCAGCCTCCATTTGCGGGCCAGGCCTTCTGGTTCGAAGATGAGAAAAAGCACCAGCATGAGCCCGAAGACCCCTTCCTTCATGGGCACGATGATGGCGCTTAAGTCCGGGGCGATGCCCCCCAGGGACGTGGTCAGGAGATTCAGCATTTCAGGGAGCAGGGTGATGAAGATGGCCCCGAAGATGGACCCCAGCACCGAGCCCATGCCGCCGATGATGATCATGGCCAGATAGCTGATGGACAGCCCCATGGAGAACTGCTCCGGGGTGATGTACATGGTGTAGTGCGCCCAGAGCCCCCCGGCGATGCCGGCCAGAAAGGAGCTCAGCCCGAAGGCCTGCAGCTTGAAGGCGAACAGGTTGACCCCAACGTTCTCGGCGGACTGGTGGTAGTCGCGGATGGCCACGAAGGCCCGTCCCGGCCGGGTGCGGATCACGTTGGTCACGACCAGGACGCACAGCACGGTCACGAGCAGGATGAGGTAGAAGATCTTGGAGTCGGTATCAAAGGAATAGCCCATGATTTCCGGCGCATTGACGGGCAGGCCGTTGGCTCCGCCGGTCAGGCTGCCTGCGTGCAGGAAGACGTATTCGAGGATGAGCTGGGCGGCCAGGGTGGAGATGGCAAGATAGATGCCCTTCAGGCGCAGCGACGGGATGCCGAAGATCATGCCGACCATGGCCGCCACCGCCCCCCCGCCGAGCAGGGCCAGGAAAAAGGGCACGCCCAGGTTGGACAGCACCGCCGCGCCGTAGGCGCCCACGCCGACGAAGGCTCCGTGCCCGAGCGACATCTGGCCGCAGACGCCGGTCAACAGGTTCAGGGAGACCGCCCCGATGACCGCGATGAGGATCAGGTTCAGGATGGACATGACGTAGGAGTCCAGAAACTGCGGGCAGGCCAGCAGCGCCGCGAAAAATAGGGCCAGACATGTCTTCTGGAACTTCGAGGGGAATAGTCCGTCCTCGCGGGCGTAGGTCGTGTAGAAGAGACCGCATTTGTGCATGCTCATACCCGTTCAATCTCCTTGGTTCCGAACAGTCCGTAGGGTTTGATCATGAGGATGATCACCAGGATCGCAAAGGAGGCTACCTCCTTGAAGCCGCCCAGACCAAAAAGATCCTTGGCCGCGCCTTCGCAGATGTTCTCCAGCACCCCGATGATGAGCCCCCCCAGCGCCGCGCCGAGCAGGCTGTCGAGACCTCCCAGGATCACGGCCGGGAAGACCTTGAGACCAAGGTGCCCGAGCTGCGCGTTGATGCCGTTGATGTTGCCGAGGATGATGCCGCCGATGCTTGAAACCACGGCCGCGATGCACCACGACAGGGCGAAGATGGATTTGATGCCGATGCCCATGGACTGCGCCGCCTGCTGGTCGAAGGCCGTGGCCCGCATGGCGATGCCAAGGGACGAATACTTGAAGAAGAGGGTGAAGACCCCGAAGAGCAGGATCGAGAGGCCGAAGGCCGCCACATAGACCGGGGCGATGGGCAGCCCCAAGAGCATGTAGGGTTCCTGGGGCAGGATGGGCGGAAAGACCTGGATCTGGGTGCCCCAGGTCATTTGCACGAAGGATTTGAGCATGGACGAGAGCCCGATGGTGACCATGATCACGGAGATGATGGGTTCTCCGATGAGCGGCCGCAGTATGAGGCGCTCCACGAGGATGGCCAGGGCGATGGAAAAGACCAGCGTCAGGAGGAACGAGACCAGAAACGGCAGCTGGTACTGCACGGTCAGGGAGAAGCAGACATAGGCCCCGACCATGACCAGCTCGCCTTGGGCGAAGTTGACGACCTTGGTCGCCTTGAAAATGATGACAAAGCCCAGCGCCACCAGGCTGTAGATGGAGCCGACCACCAGGCCGTTGATGATGAGTTGGAGATAATATTCCATGCGGTGTTCCTTACTGTTGCCGGATGTCGCGGATGCAGATCGCGCCCGTCATCTCGCGGTGCGAGCCGTCCTGGTAGGTGATGGCGATGCACAGGTCCGTGTTGTCCGTGCCGTCGTACAGCGCGGCGATCAGCTCCACGTAGCGCTCATTGATGACTTTGCGCCGGATCTTCCTCGTGCGGGTCAGTTCGCCGTCGTCGGCGTCGAGTTCCTTGAAGAGCAGGGCGAAGCGCGTCACCTCGGTGCCGGGTTGCAGGGACGGGTTGATGCTCCGGATTTCGGACTCGATCAGGTCGTAGAGCTCGGGCTTGGCCGCCAGATCCTGGTAGGTGGTGTAGGTCAGGCCCTTGGACTCGGCCCAGCGGCCGGCGATGTCCCCGTCTAGGCAGATGATGGCGGTGATGAACTCGCGTTCGTGTCCGAGGACCACGGCTTCCTGCACATAGGTCGAGAACTTGAGCTTGTTCTCGATGAACTGCGGCGAGAAACGCACGCCCTTGCCCGTGGTCATGACGTCGGAGAGGCGGTCGATGATGACGAGCTGACCGTTGTCCTTGAAGAACCCGGCATCGCCCGAACGCAGCCAGCCGTCCGTGATGGTCTCGGCGGTGGCGGCGTCGTTGCCGAGATAGCCTTTGAATACGGCGGCGCTTCTGGACAGGATCTCGCCGTCCTCGGAGATGCGGATCTCGGTTCCGGCAATGGGCTCTCCCACGGACTCGAAGCTGACCGCGCCGTCGCGGTGGATGCAGGAGATGCCCGCGATCTCGGTCTGGCCGTAAATCTGCTTCAGGTTCACGCCCATGGCGTGAAAAAAGGTGAAGGTGTCAGGGCCGAGCGGTGCTCCGCCCGTGGAGGCTGAGCGCACCCGTGAAAAGCCGAGCCGGTCCCGCAGCGCCCGGAAGAGGCCCCAGTCGGCCAGCTTGTTGGCCATGCGCAGTCCCGCCGAAGGCGTCTCGCCGCGTAGCACCGCGTCTGCGTATTTCAGGCCGATGGGCATGAACGTATTGAAGAGAAAACGCTTGAAGCGGGTGGTCTCCATGATGCGCACCCGGACCTTGGCGGCCATGTTCTCCCAGACCCGTGGCGGCGAGAAGATGAGGTGCGGCCCTATCTCGCGGATGTTCTCCTGCACGGTGTCCGGCTCTTCGGGGAAATTGACGCAGAATCCGAACAACAGGGCTGAGGACACGGCCATCATCTGTTCGCCCATCCAGGCCAGGGGCAGGAAGGACACGAACTCGTCGGAATCGCGCTTTGGATCGGACTGGCCGAGGTTCCAGGCCATGGAGAGGAGGTTTTTGTGCGAGAGCATGGCCAGCTTGGGCCGACCGGTGGAGCCTGAGGTGGTGGCGATGAGCGCCGTGTCGTCCGGGGAGACGCCCTTTATCCAGCTCTCGAATTCGTGCGCCCGCTCTTTGCCCAGAGCGCGGATTTCGTCGAAGGATTTGAGCCCCGACCTGTCGTACCCGATCAGGCCCTTGGAGTCGTGATAGACGATGTATTCGAGGAGCGGCAGGGAGTCTTTGATGGACAGGATTTTGTCGACCTGTTCCTGATCCTCGGCCACCACCAGGCGGGCCTTCGAGAGTTCGAACACGTAGCCGATCTCTTCTCCCGGCGAATCCTGATACAGCCCGAGAGACACGCCGCCCAGACCCTGGATGGCCAGCTGCGCCCAGAGCCACTCGGGGCGGTTGTCGCCGATGATGACGATGATGTCGCCCCGGCCCAGGCCCAGGGCCTTCATGCCCGCCGCGAATTCGGCGGTGATGGTCCAGTACTGGGCATAGGAAAAGGGCTGCCAGATGCCGAAGCTTTTTTCGCGCAGGGCCGTGCGGCCGGGACGGTTGCGGCTGTTTTCGAGGAGCAGCCTCGGGAGGGTGGTTTCGTACGGAGCGGTCATTTAGCGTCCCTTATAGAGCGCGTCATCATCGCCGAGATAGGCGCTGATGACCTTGGGATTGTTCTGGATGGCTTCCGGCGTTCCGCTGGCCAGCACCCGGCCGAAGTCGAGCACGATGACATGGTCCGAGAGGTCCATGACCACGCCCATGTCGTGCTCGACCAGAAAGACGGTCACGCCCCACTCCTCGTTGATGTCGAGGATGGAGCGGGCCATGTCCTCGGTCTCTTCCAGGTTCATGCCCGCCATGGGTTCGTCGAGCAGCAGCAGTTCCGGTTCGGCGGCCAGGGCGCGGCCCAGCTCGACCTTCTTCTGCACGCCGTAGGGCAGGTGTCCGGCGATTTGATGGCGGTAGGGGGAGAGGTTCAGAAAATCGATGATCTCCTCCACCCGCAGCCGATGGCGATCCTCTTCGGCCCTGGCCTTGCCGAGGTAGAAGATGGAGGCCAGCAGTCCGTAATCAAGGCGGGAATGGCGGCCGACCATGAGGTTGTCGAGAACCGAGAGGCCCCGGAACAAGGCGATGTTCTGGAAGGTGCGGGCCAGGCCGAAGCTGGTGCGCTTGTGCGCGGGCACGCCGGAGAGTTCGCGGTCGCCCATGCGGATCGTGCCCTTGGTCGGGGTGTAGCGGCCGGAGATGCAGTTGAGCATGCTGGTCTTGCCCGCGCCGTTGGGGCCGATGAGCGAGGTGATGCTGCCCTTTTGTACGCTGCACGACACCCGGGACAGGGCGGCCACGTTCTTGAAGGTCAGGGTGACCTCCTGCACCGCGAGCAGGGGACTACTGCCATTCATGCTTGAAATCCTCGGGCCCGACCACATCGTATCCGGTTTTCTGCAATGCTGCCGCAATGGATGATGGATTGGGCGTGTCCACGCGGATGACGACCATGCGGCGTTCCTTGTGGGTAAATGTCCCGGTGGAGATGATGGAGTAGCCCATGGCGTCGATGATGCCCGAGACTTCCTTGAGCACGCCGGGCCTGTCCACGACCTCGAAGACGATACGCGAACCGCCCTGGCCGAAGCCCATCTCCTCGGCCAGCACTTCGAGCATGACCGTGCGGTTGATGTAGCCGATGAGATCGCCGTCCGGGTTGACCACGGCGAGTCCGGCCAGGTTCTTGGCGTGCATGAGCATGGCGGCGGTCTCGATTTCCGTTTCGGGGGTGACGGGGGTGATGTCCGTGCGCATGATCCGGCTGACGGTCAGTTTGGACAGGAGGTAGTTGATCTCGTGCTTGTCCAGTCCCGTCACGAGCGAAGGCATGGCCGCGCTGATGTCTTCGGTGCGAACGTATCCGACCAGTTTTCCGCCCTTGACCACGAACAGCATCCAGAGTTGCTGCTCGTCCATGAGCCGCTGCGCGTCCTCGACCAGTGCTTCCGGCGGCATCGCTATGAAATTCTTTAGCATTTTGAGCCCGACAAACATGGTTGCTCCTTTTTCTCGGGGTGTGGGTGTCGGAGTGCATTAAGAAAGGTTCGTGCCAGAACGCATCGTGGCGGGTCGAATAATCTTGTTTTTTTAATACCGTTTTTAAAAATATATTAAATTCAGAATGTTATGTATGATAAAGAACCGGCGCGCGTTTCAGGTTTGGGTACGGCCAAGCGAAACGAGAGTGTTTGTAGTCGGGCTTTTGCAATAAAAATTGACAAATGAAGATCGGTTTCGGCGGAAAGAGTCCGCATGGTGGGCATGTCATTCTGCAATTAAAATTGCTCATGAAAAAAAAGTTGCCGCCTGTTTTTCAGAAGGGTCCTTGACAGGTTGGCATGGCGGGATTATTTTGAACATAGTTTCAATATAGAGGAGGGGCGAATGGGGCGCAGGAGAAAATGCAGATTTGTGGCCGATGTGCCTGCCGTGACGGTTTTCAAGCCGGTGGGAGTGCCCATGGGGCGGTTGCACGGCGTGGTGCTGGGGCTCGATGGTTTCGAGGCCATGCGGCTGGTGGACGGCGAAGGGATGAGCCAGGAAGAGGCCGCCTCCCGCATGCGGGTTTCCCGGCCGACCCTGTGCCGTATTCTGGGAGAGGCCAGGACCCAGGTGGCGCGTGCGCTCTCGCGCGGCTGGGCTTTGCGCATCGATGTTGATGGAGAGCACACCGTGACGGGTGCGGACTTTGAGGAAATGACTCCGTGTTGCCTGCGCGGCAAGAGCTGCGCCAGGGGTACGGAGCAAACGCAAGGAGAAAGGTCATGCCGGGACGAACAGGACAAGGCGGTGGCGGAGGACGAGGCCAGGGTGGACGCGGACAGGGCGGTCAGGGCGGCGGATGCCGCGGGAGGCGTCCGGGTTGCGGAACCGGAGCCGGTGTCCAGGGAGGAGCCGGAGCCGGTGCTGGCGCCAAGGGAGGAGCCGGGCAGGGGCGCGTGCGTCGCGACGGATCCTGCTTGACGGATGGACAGGCTCCGCAGTCCCCGGGGATTGACACCGTGAAAACGGAGGAATAAATGCTCGTTTGAGCAAAATGGAGGTGCCATGCCACGACCCAGGAAATGTCGCCGCATCGAAGGATGTCCCAAGGCGTCGTTTTTCAAGCCGCAGGGAATTCCCCTGCGCGAACTGACGGAAGTATATCTGACCATGGACGGTTTTGAAGCCCTGCGCCTGGCCGACTACGAGGGCCTGAGCATGGAAGAGGGTGCCGAGCGCATGCACGTCTCCCGGCACACCTTCGGCCGTATCCTTGGCGATGCCCGTCGCGTCGTGACCAAGGCGCTGGTGGAGGGGCTTGCTCTGCACATCGCCCATGATGCCAAGATGCCGTGTCTACAACTGTATCCGGACCGTGTGGCGGCCCGCAGCAAGGAGCTTAGCATGACCAAGATAGCCATAACTAGTGAAGGCCCGAGCATGACTGATCGCGTTGATCCGCGTTTTGGGCGGGCCGCGGGATTTGTCGTCGTCGACCTTGAGACCATGGAATCTACGTACATCGACAACGGCGGCTCCCAGACCCTGTCGCACGGGGCCGGCATTCAGGCCGCCGAAAACATCATCAATGCCGGAGCCTCGGTGCTTCTGACCGGCAGCGTCGGGCCCAAGGCGTTTACAGCCCTCAAGGGTGGAGGCGTGAAGATCGGCCACAACATGAACGGCGGCACCGTGGCCGATGCGGTGGAAGCGTTCAAGGCCGGCAAGGTTGAATTCACGGACTCTCCAAACAGATAGGATGTCACCATGATCGTATCGGTTGCCAGCGGAAAGGGCGGCACGGGCAAGACCACGGTCACGGCCTCGCTGGCCGTGTCGTGGTCACGGCCTGTGATGGCCGTTGATCTGGATGTGGAAGAGCCAAATCTTCATCTTTTTTTGAAACCTGAGGTCACGGACACCGAAGTCGTGACCATAGAAGTCCCCGAAGTGGACGAGAGCAAATGCACATACTGCCGCAAGTGCGCGGAACTGTGCCAGTTCAAGGCCATCGCGGTCATGGGCAAGGCCATCATGACCTTTCCGGAGATGTGTCACGGCTGCGGCGGGTGCATGGCCATCTGTCCCGAAGGCGCCATCGGCGTGGGCATGCGTGAGCTTGGCGTCATGGAGCGCGGCGTTGTCCGCGGCACGCTGCCGTGCCTGACCGGACGGCTGCGAGTCGGCGAGGCCATGAGCCCGCCGCTCATGCGCTACGTGCGTTCGTGCATGCGCGCGGAAAGTGCCGCCAAGTCCATGGACGTGCTGGTCGATGCCCCTCCCGGGGTGAGCTGCCCGGCCATGAGCGCGGTGGCCGACAGCGATGTCATCGTGCTTGTCACCGAGCCCACTCCGTTCGGATTTCATGATTTCAAACTGGCCTGGGAAGCCTTCTCCCCTTACGAGAAGCCCATCGCCGTGGTCATCAATCGGGCCGGCCTGGGTGACCATCGTGTCTACGAATTCTGCGCGGTCCAGAACCTGCCGATCCTGGCGGAAATCCCCTATCGCCGCGACATCGCGGAGCATTATTCCAAGGGATTTATCCTGGCCGAACTGGATGCGGATCTGGGCGAGCTGTTTTCCAAGCTGGGCCGGGACTTGCGTCAGCTAGCCAAGGAGGTCCGCCATGCGTGAGGTAGTTGTGATCAGCGGCAAGGGCGGCACCGGGAAAACCTCCCTGACGGCGGCGTTCGCCCACTTGGCCGAGAGCAAGGTGATCTGCGACCTG
This sequence comes from Desulfomicrobium baculatum DSM 4028, assembly GCF_000023225.1. NCBI lineage: Bacteria > Pseudomonadati > Thermodesulfobacteriota > Desulfovibrionia > Desulfovibrionales > Desulfomicrobiaceae > Desulfomicrobium > Desulfomicrobium baculatum. Next base: position 2,615,083 of record NC_013173.1, on the reverse strand, counting down.
GATGTGGACGCGCCGGATCTGCATCTTTTGCTGGACCCCACCATCATCCGCGATGAGAGGTTCATTTCCGGACATGAAGCGGTCATCGATCCTGAAAAATGCACGGGCTGCGGCCTCTGCGCATCCATGTGCCGGTACGACGCCATCGACGAGAAGGACGGTGTTTTCAGCGTCGCCCCGCTGCGCTGCGAAGGGTGCAAGGTCTGCGTGGCGTTCTGCCCTGAACAGGCCATAGATTTTCCCGCAAGGCATTGCGGGCAGCATTACATGAGCGAGACCCGGTTCGGCCCGATGGTGCATGCGCAGCTTTTCCCCGGACAGGAAAACTCGGGCCTTCTGGTTTCGCGCCTGAAGAAGGAAGCCCGGGTACTCGCCGAAGAGCGCGGCCTGGAGCTTATTTTGTGTGACGGCGCGCCGGGCATCGGCTGCCCGGTCATCGCCTCCCTTTCGCAGACGGATCTGGCCGTGGTCGTGACCGAACCCACTCCGTCGGGCGTGCACGATCTGGAACGGGTGGCCAGCCTGTGCGATCATTTTCGCACCAGAGTCGCCGTCGTGGTCAACAAGCATGACCTCAATCCCGAGCAAACAAGTCGAATTGGTGCGCTGTGCAAGGAAAAGGGGTACACACTGGCTGCTTTGCTGCCTCATGACACGGCGGTCACCGAAGCCATGGTCCGGCGGCAGGCCATTACCGAAGGTGAAGACAGCGCCATCGCCACGCAGGTTCGGCAGGCGTGGCAGACGATCACGAATCTTTTGCAATCATAAGTGTATCGAACAAGGAGAAACACGTTTATGGAAAAAGTCAGAATTGCAGTCCCCTCGGCGCTTCCGGGCGGACTTGAAGCGGAAGTCGGCGCCCATTTCGGGCATTGCGACCTGTACACCATCATTGACGTCGAGGCCGGTTCCGTGGCCCAGGTCAGCACCCTGCCCAACGTCCCTCACGCCCAGGGCGGATGCATGGCCCCGGTCCAGCATTTGGCCAGCAACGGGGTCAACCTGCTCATCGCCGGCGGCATGGGCATGCGTCCGCTGATGGGATTCAATCAGGTCGGCATCCAGGTTTTTTATGGCGCCGGCGCGCCGAGTGTCGGAACAGCCGTGGACGCGCTTCTGAAGGGCGCGTTGGTGCCTTTCACCCAGGAATACACCTGCGGCGGTGGTCAATAGCCATCCTCCCGGCCGGACGATTTCGCCTCTGGAGATCGCCCGGCCATTTTTTTAAGCTTCCTTGAAGGAGAACGACATGCAGGTGGTCATTGTCACCGAACGGAATGAGGCACTGCACGAATTCGCGCAGGGACTGGGGGGCGATGTCGAGTGGGCGAAGAGCGCGGAAGATGTTCTCGGTCGTGCAACAACCCCGCCCTGGCAGCTTGTCGTGGTCGACGCGATGACCCCCGGGATGGACTACAAAAAATTTGTGATGGATTTGCTTCGCGTGAACGCCATGCTGAACACCGTGGTCATCACGGACATGGGCGAGGAAGCGTTTCACGAGGACAGCGAGGGGCTCGGGGTGCTTTGTGCCGTGCCGGCAAACCCGAAGTGGGATGACGGTGCCAAAGCCATGAACCTTTTGTGCGTGCTGTACGGAATGGGTTGAAACAAGGCTGGACGAGAAACAAGGGGGAAGGCGGTCGAGATCGCCTTCCCCCTTGTTGTTAGTTGTACTCGTTCATGGCCGCGTCGGCGTAGGTGTCTTCAAGCACCTTGCGCAGACGGAAGGCGCCCTCGATCATGGGGGCGAGTTTCGGCAGACCGTCGATCTTGTCGACATAGCTGAACGCGCCCATGACCTCGGCCAGGCGGCGGGTCTCCTCGCTGCCGTGTCCGGTGAAGAGCACGACCTGGATCTTGGAGTTGATGGCCTTGATCTGTTTCAGGGTCTCGATGCCGTCGATGCCGGGCATTTCGATGTCGAGGACCACGACATCATAGCTCTTTTTCTTGACCATCTCCAGGGCGTCGTCGCCGGTATGGGCCACATCCGGGGACACACCGTAAAGAATATTGAGGCGGTCGGCGAGAATGCGGCACAGATCCTTCTCGTCGTCCACGATCAGAAGCTTCATCTTGTTCATGTTCATTCCTCCTTGGCAGATGCCGGGTTTTCCGGCCCGTTATGTTCGTTGTGCGCATGCACGGCCATGGGCACCTTTATGGTGAAGGTCGATCCATGCCCAGGGGTGCTGCGCACGGAGATGCTCCCTCCCATGGCCTCGATGATGCCGTGACAAATAGCCAGCCCCAGTCCAATTCCCTTGCCCACCTCCTTGGTGGAGAAAAAGGGTTCGAAAATTCGCGTCAAGAGATGCTCTTCGATACCGCAGCCCGAATCCTGAACCGAAATAATGAGCTCCGCATCGTCGACGTCGGCCTGAATCGTCAGCAGACGTTCTTCGGCGGGCGTCGATTCGAGGGCGTCCATGGCATTGTCGACAAGGTTGCCAAGGATCTGGCTCCATTCCGAATCCGGCAGCTTCACTTCGCGCAACTGCTCCGGCCAGTGCTTTTCGACCCGGATGCCCATCTTTTCGATTTGCGCCCGGCGCGCAATGAGAACTTCGTGCACCAGATCGGGCAAATTCGTGGTCGCTCCTTTTGCGTCCAGGGCGCACCGCAAAGTCAGCAGCTTGGAGGTGATGGCCTTGCAGCGCAGGCCCTGACGCCGGATCAGGGCGATGGATTCAAGAATCTGTTCCCGGCTGTTGCCCTCAAGGGCCGTTTCGCCCAGGATTTCTTCGATCCAGCCCGCTTCATTGAGTATCACCTGCAACGGGTTGTTGATCTCGTGGGCCACGCCGGTAGCCAGTTCTCCCAGGGCGGCAAGCTTGGCCGTTTCCGCCATGCGCTGCCTGGACATGTTTTCCATCCGTCGCCCTTCGGCCTCCCCGATGGCCGACACAAGGGTGTCTATGTCGGTCGGCTTGGTCAGGTAATCCCGCGCGCCGCCTTTCATTCCGGCGACAGCCGTGCCCAGGGTGGTGTCTGCCGTGAGCAGAATCACTTCCGGCGCGGGCTTTTCGGCTCGCAGCGCGTACATGGTTTCAATCCCGCTCATGCCCGGCATGGTGATGTCGAGCACCACGACCTCCGGTGCAAAGATCCGCGCGACGTCCAATGCCTCCTGCCCGTTGTACGCTGTCCTGACCTCCATGCCGCGCGTGCGCAGCCGCTCGGAGAGCAGATCCGTGAAATCGCGTTCGTCATCAACGACCAGGACTCGTACCATATCGTTCTACCGCAAAGGCTGTTGTTTGCCTTGGGTCACGGCGTGGACGCTGTCGATCAGCGTACTGATGTCCAAGGGTTTTTTGTGGTACATCGCCGCCCCGAGATGAATGCAGGTCTCAAAATCCAGGTCCGAACCATGGCCGCTGAGCATGATCACGGGGAGACCGGGCCACTGCTTGCGAATGCGGCGCAATACTTCCACCCCGCTGATCCCCGGCATGCGCAGGTCAAGCACGACCACATCGGGTGGGTTCGTGGCGATCATGTCCAGCCCGCTTTGGCCGTCAAACGCAACAGCGGCGGAGAATCCGCGCATCTCTAGCCGCTCTTGCAGCGTGGTCACGAATGCCTCTTCATCATCGATGAGTAAAATGCTGGGTTCGTCCATGTGCTCCTGCCGCGATTGTGTTCTTAGCGCTGAACGGGGAAAAAGAGTTGCAGCCGACTGCCGTCCCATTCCACGCGTCCCGGTTCAAGCATCGTCCCCAAAGCGGCGATTCCCTCCCGGTCGGGAGTGACCCCTTCCGGGGGACAGATGGTCAGGACATGAAAGTCTGTTCCGCCTTCGAGGTCGACACGCATCACGCCGTCTTTCATGCCCGCACCCACCGCCCATTGCAGGGCCCTGTAACCGCTCATGAGCACCTGCAGGGCGCCCATGGAAACAGGCAGTGCCGTGGACGGGGCGCTGAAGTTCAAGGCCGTGCCCTTCAAGCGTACGTAACGATCCGCCAACTGGACCAGGGTTTTGGAGTAGGCGGTCAGGTCGCAGCCTTCGAGCAGGTCCGCGTCCGGCGTGTGGGCCAGACGGCTGGTGGCGTCGAGCAACCCTTTGCCCCGGTCCACCTGGAAGGTGATGTTCTCAAGGGTCCGTTCCATGTTGGGCTTGTGCTTGAAATCAACCCTGGAGTTGACTTTGAGGATGTCGCCCATGAGTCCCGCCGATTCGCGGATAATGGCCAGGATGTTTTGCATTTCATGCATGGTCTGAGCCGTGACAGTGCCCATGAAACGCGCTTCTTTCGGGATTTCAGGCATGTGGAGTTCCTTCGGGTTCGCTTATGGCCTCGTCGATGGTTCGGATAAGTTCTTCAAGGTCAAGGGGTTTCGTCAGATAGGCGAAGGCGCCGTGGTGCATGCCTTCTATCCCGTCGCGCGTCTTGCCCTGTCCGGTGAGCAGGATGACCTTGACCTTGGGGTGTTCGCTTTTGACCTTCTGCAGGACTTCGATTCCTTTCATTCCCGGCATCATGACGTCCAAAACAATCACCTGCGGCACATTGTCGGCCACGGCCTTCAGCGCCGCTTCTCCGTCATGGACAACCCGGGCGTTGACTCCTCTGAGTTCCAGACGTTCGGCCAGGGTGACGATGAAATCGACTTCATCGTCCACCAAGAGGATGTTCCATGTATTCATATCCATGATTAACCTTCCACGGGGTGTTTGGGCAGCAGGATGGTCATTGTGGTGCCCTCGTTCAGTTTGCTCTTGACCTTGATCTCTCCGCCCAGGCGTTTGACGATGCCGTACGTGATGGACATGCCGAGCCCGGTGCCTTTTTCTTTTTTGGTGGTGAAAAACGGTTCAAACATGTTTTTGGCCGTTTCCTCGGACATGCCGCAACCGTTGTCCTCGATGGAAATGGCGACGTAATGATCGTCCACGTTCCAGCTCGAGAGCACGATTCGTCCTCCGTCGGGCACGGCGGCCAGGGCGTTGTTCAAAATGTTCAGGAAGACCTGCTGGATCTGGCCGTGATCGGTGGCGATGCTTGGCAGGTTCTTGGACAGTTCACGCTTTAGTTCCACGTTGCGGTATTGGGCCTCGCGTTCCAGAAAACCGAGGGTCTCCTCCAGCACGGCGTTCAGGTCCAGAATTTCGATCTTTACATCCATGCGCTTGGCAAAGCCGAGCATGCGATGGGTGATGCCCCGGCAACGGTCCACGGATCTGAGGATGGACTCGATTTGTTTGGAGAATTTATCTTTTTCCGGAAAATCGGGCCTGAGTTCCATGATATCGCGCATGAGTCCGGCCTTTTCGTTGATGATGGCCAGGGGGTTGTTGATTTCATGCGCGACGCCCGCGGCCAGGCGACCGATGGAGGACAGCTTTTGGGAATGTTCCATCTGGTGGATGGCGCCCAGGCGTTGCTCGTCGCTCTCCTGCAGACGGTTGATCAGCACGCTGGTCAAGCGGTAGACGGCCATGAAGATGAAAATGACGCCGGTGACAAATATGACGAGCAGGTCCAGGCGCACCGTGTACCAGGTGCTGAAGGCCGTCGGCTTGAGCTTGACGGCCACGAGGGCGAAATCCGAGTCGGCGATGAAAGCCGAGGCGATGAAGATGTCGTTTTGATCGGGGTCGCGGATGCCCTGCACGTTGGATTCAAAATTTGTTGGGGGCAGGTCGAAGGGCAACATGTCCAGCACCTTGCCGTAACGACGAGATTCGGTTTGCAGGATTCCGTTGCGGTTGACCAGAAAAGCGTCGCTGCCTGGTTCCAGGCCCATGGCCGAGATGATGCGGTCGAAATGCATGGTGTCGAGGGTGGCGCGCAGAATCCACGACTGGCCGCTTTCTGTGGTGTGTCGCACCGCGATGACCACATGGGGAAATTTGCGGAAACCCAGGAACACGTCACTGATATACGTGCCCTTGAACTGGACCTGGTGGAACCAGTCCTGGGACGTGTAATTGCGGTCTTTGAGATCGTACGGACCCGCATAGCTGACCTGGTTGCCGGCCACATCGATGAGTCCGAGATCCACAAACCCGGTGAATTCGCGGCGCATGACCTGAAAGATGCGCTGCAGATTGGCGTCATTTGAGAGCTCGTCGAAAGAGTAGGCCGAGGCGATAAAGCTGATGGCCGAGGTTCGTTCGGCCAGGAACAGCTCGAAAGAATGCTTGGCCTTGCCCACCAGCGAGCGCAACGGGGCCTGGATTTCGGCCGACATGGAGTTCTGGTGTTCGTAATAGTTTATTGCGGCCAGCGAGAGCAGCGGGAGCAGCGTGACCAGGGCCATGAGCGAGACGATCTTGCGCCGCAGCAGCTTATAGCGGTCGGGAGAATTGATCACCGTGGCCAGATCGGCCTTGATGGCTTCCATGGGGCCGGACAGGATTTTTTTCATGTCGTTTCCATTGCCCGGTCGTAGAGAATGTCTCCGGCTTTGAGTGCTCCTTCCGTCAGGCGGGAGACAACGCGTTCCACCGGACCCATGACCGAGTCGATGACGTCGATGCGCTTCCAGCGCAGATAGTGGTAATACTCGTCCTCAATGCCTCCGCAGACGATGGTCCCGATGTCCCGGGAAAGGGCCAGGTCGCACAGTTCGTCTCCGGAAGCGTAAGCCAGAAGAAAGGACTTGCGCAAGACGATTTCTCCACCATCGGAAATGGTCAGCAACAGCGCTTCGGTCGTCAGATCGAAGCGAGGGGCGATTTCGTCCTTGGCGACGGTGATCAGCACGCGGCGTTCCATTGCTATCGCTCCTCTGTGTTCTTGCGGCCGGCTTTGCGGCCTTTCTCCACCGGTCGGACAACCGATTCAGGCTCGACGTCGTCGGTCAAATGCATGGGCAGGTGTTCGGTCCGAATGGTATCGCCGTTGCAGACCATGGCGGCAAATTCCATGATGTTTTTGAGTTCCCGCACGTTGCCCGGAAAATCGTGGGCGTAGACATGGCGCTGGGCTCTTGGGCTGATGGCGCTGATATCCTTTTTGAAACGCGCCGCATAATGGCCCATGAAATGGTGCAACAGAAATCCAAGGTCTTCCGCGCGGTCCTTGAGCCTGGGCAGGTGCAGGCGGATGGCTGAAATGCGATGAAAAAGATCTTCCCGCAGACGGCCGTCCTGAACCAGTTTTTCCGGTGACTCGGCGGTGGAAGCCATGAGCCGGGCGCTCGCGCGCAGGGGTTTGCCCGCGCCGACAGGCAGAATGGTTCCTTCATCCAGAAACCTGACCAGACTGCTTTGCTGGGAGAGCGGCAGATCCGCGATCTCCGACAAGTACAGGGTTCCGCCCTGAGCCTGCTGAAATCGGCCCGGCTTGAACTCTCCGTCGGGTCCCTGCATGCGTCCGAACAGTTCGGCGTCGAGCAGTTCGGAGGGCATAGGCCCGCAACTGAAGCGCACGAAGGGTTCGCGTGATCTGGGCGAAGCCTTGTGCACGGATTCGGCCAAAAGATCCTTGCCCGTGCCTGTCTCGCCGGTGATCAGCACCGCAGTGTCGTGCTGGGCGATGACCGGCACAAGGCCGAGAATCTTTTTCATGGCCGGACTGCGTCCGACAATCTGGCCATGATCCGCAGCTTGGGACAGGCGCGCCTCAATTTCCCGCAAGGCCGTCAATTCTTCAACCACATCGAGCACGCAGATCGGGCGGTTGTTGCCGTCCAGAACGCGCACCGGAGTGATGCGGATGGGAATCTTGCGGTGGTGACGGTTGATGCAATCGGTCTCAATTCCGACTCCTGCAGCGGCCTCGCGCCCGTGAGGGCAGTCCTGCAGGCAGGCCCGGCTGCGCAGGACGTGCCGGCAAGGCAGTCCGCGCACTTCTTCCCGGTTGTAGCCGGTCAAAGCTTCGAGGGCCTTGTTGAGCATGAGGACATGTCCCTCTTCGTCCAGGAGGGCCACCCCAACGGGCAGCCCGTCCAGCAGGGAGGGCAGGTCCGGGCAATTGGTGCCGATCAATTCTTCAATCCGTTTGAGCACGAGCCTCTCCTTTAGTGCGCGCCGCCTCCGACGATTCCGGATGCCGCGAAGCAGAGGACAAGGACCTCAAGGAGCGCGATAATGGCGAACGCGAAGTCCTTTTTCTTGAAGTAGGCGAGGGTGACCGGGATATAGGCCACGATGGTCAGGCCGCCCAGGAGCGCGATTCCAAGGAAGTTCAGGAAGTCGCCATTGGACAGCAGAGTTGCCCAGCCCCAGCCGTTGGGCACGTTGTTGTCGGCGAGGTACTGGCCTACGGGCAGCGCCCAGTATTTGATCACGTTGTCCATGGACACGTAGGGATCCATGATGCCGGTGACGTAGAGCACGTATGTGACAAGCATGAGCGCAAGGCCGCCCCAACATCCGTAGAAGAGGATGTTTGCGTAGGCGATCTGTTCGGCAGGCGCGTTGGTATCGGGTTTATTCATGTCTTTTCTCCTTGATTCTGGAATATGTTAGAAGCCCAGGCCCTTGGCCAGTGCCTTTCCACCTGCGAAGAGCAGCACGCCGATGACCATGTAGCGGATGAATGTGGGCTTGGCGATGGCCAGCAGACGCACACCCACGAAAGAGCCCATCATCAGGCCCACGATGGAGGGTATGGCCATGAGCGGGATGACGCAGCCCTGGTTCAGATAAACCCAGGCGGCGGAGGTGTCGGTGATGGAGAGGAGAAATTTGCTGGTGCCGACGGCGACCTTGAGCGGTGCGCCCATGAGCAGGTTCAGGACGGGTACGTTGGCCCAGCCCGCACCCAGACCGAACATGCCGGCCATGATGCCGATGACGATGAAGAGCAAGAGGCCCATGATGGTGCGGTGGGTTTTCCACTCCACGATCTCGCCGGTGGCGGGCTCCATGTAGGCGCCTCGCATGCCGAGGGCCATACTCAGGGCGTCCTGCTTTTCGACGACGGGACGAGCCGTGTTCTTGGAGAGCAGGAGCAGGATGGCGATACCCATGATGGTGCCGCCCAGGCAGATCTGGATTACGTGGTTCGGCAGCGCAAGTCCGAGGAAGGCGCCGAGGATGGCGCAGCTGGAGGCTATGAGCGCAACGGGCAGTGCCAGGCGCAGGCTGGCCAGATTGCGTTTCAGGAGACCGGGACCGGCGGCCAGGGCTCCGGCCAAGGCCACAAGCAGGCCCGCGCCGCGCACAAAGTCAAGATGGAAGGGAAAAAATCCGCTGACCAGCGGTACGTAGAGCACGCCGCCGCCAACACCGGCAAGGACCGCGATGATGCCAAGTATAAAACAGAAAAACAGCAAGATGACAGGCCAGGCCCACCAGGGCAGGGCCGAAGATGTGCCCGTGGCTTCCGCCAGCTGTTTGGCCGCTTCATCCGCGATTTCAGGGTTATTGCTCGCCCAAGCCAAAGTGACCAACAGGAGTGCGCACAATGCGGCCCCTCCCAGAATTCGCATCCACTTCGTGTTCAGTTTCATTCCTGTTTCGCTCCCGTTTACACGTTCTTCAAGAATTGATTGATGTTGCACCGCGATGCACAACGCATCCGAACTCCAGAATAGGCAAAGACCATGCCAGCACGAAAATACAGGCGGCTCCTTTGTTGACGTACCTGGGCACAGGGAGTAAACGGCAAAATATTGCCGCAAGCGGCAGGATTGTGCCTTTTTTCTCAAATTCAGAGCCCACAGGGCAAAATGTCGGTGTACCGACATTCAGGTTTTCGCCGAAAGCATGGAGTAGGATTCAAACAATGGAATTTCAGCCGGATATTGTCAAACAGCCCAAAGGTGGAGGGCGCTCGCGGTCCGGCAAGAAATTGCCGGAAGTTCCGCTGGATTCCGGAGTGGAGATTCTGGAACTGGGAACAGAGGACGGGCTCGGAAAGTTCGTCATCCAGTCCCGGACCATGCGCGACCTGTATCGCCTGGCCACGCAGGTTGCCGGTTCCGATGCGACCATCCTGGTTTACGGCGAATCGGGGACGGGCAAGGAGCTTTTCGCCCGCCTCGTGCACCAGCTTTCGGGTCGCAGGGCAAAGCCCTTCATTCCCGTTAACTGCGGGGTGCTCAAAGGAGAGCTCTTCGCCGACAAGTTCTTCGGGCATGAGGCCGGAGCCTTCACCGGAGCCCAGCGCCAGCGCAAGGGCAGCTTCGAGCTGGCCGTCGATGGGACCCTGTTTCTGGATGAAGTGGGCGAGATCCCGCCCCCCAATCAGGTCGATTTTCTGCGCGTTCTGGAAGAGAAGACCTTCCGACGCCTGGGCGGGGAGAAGACCCAGCCCTTCGATGCCCGCATCGTGGCCGCCACCAACCGGGTGCTGCACAAGATGGTCACTGTGGGGGAATTCAGGGCCGACCTGTATTATCGTCTGAATGTCATTCCGGTAACACTTCCGCCCCTGCGTGAGCGCATCGACGACATTCCTCCCCTGGCCGAATATTTTCTGGCCATGTATCGGCATCGCTATCACAAGCCCGATGTGCGTCTGGCCCCGGCCACGCTTGAGACCCTGTGCGGGTATTCCTGGCCGGGCAATGTGCGCGAGCTGCGCAACCTGACGGAACGGCTGGTCCTGCTCTGCGCCGAACCGCTCATCGAGCCCGCCCACCTGCCCCTGGAGATGCGTCTGGCCACGGGCTTGCCCGCCACCGAGTGCGGGCAGAACGTCATGACCCTGGAAGCGGCCGTGCGCCAGGCCGAGGTCGCGGCCATTGTCAGAGGCTGGGCTGAAGCCGGGGGCAGCAAGGCTAAACTGGCCGAAATCCTGGCCGTGAGCCCGCGAACTCTGCGCTACAAATTGGCCGAATACGATCTGAAGCTGACCTGAAATCCCCTTTTTGCTTTAGGAAGGCGCGCCTGCGGCAACCTTTTTCCTCGCATCGTTGCGCAGTTCAATTTCCCTGCCGGCGGGTCTATGCGTTGCTTTGCAGGCGCCTATGATTAGCAGCGGCAAAATTTTGCCGCTATGGGCTGTGCGCTTGAAGCCTCTCGGCTGCTTTCTAGATCTACCATGCTTCCCGATGGATCAACTCCGGCCGGTAGCGGCTCACGGCCTCGAATTGTCCGTCCGGCCATCCTATCGGAATCAGGGCGAAGGGATGGATGTTATCCGGGATGGCGAAAAGCTTGCGGAATCCTTCCATGCGGTCCTTTTCCGGGAAGACCCCGACCCAGACCGTGCCAAGGCCCAGGTCACGGGCGGTCAGGAGCATGTTCTGGGTGGCGGCGCTTAAGTCCTGGTCCCAGAAGGTCGGCCATTTTTTGCCATCCGGGTCACCGCAAAGCAGGATGGCGGCGGGGGCCTGCAGGACCATCTTGCTGTAGGGGTGAAAGGCCGGGATGGCGTCGAGCTTGGTGCGATCCGTGATGACGATGAAGTGCCACGGCTGCTGGTTTCCAGCCGAAGGCGCGGCCATGGCGGCTTTTATGATGGTCTCGATCATTTCCGGTGAAACGGGCTTGTCGAGATATTTACGGATGCTTCGGCGGGTGTGGATGGCTTCGATGAGTTCCATCAGACGTCTCCTTGTTTCGGGTGTCCACGCCGGACGGCATGGGTTTGCTTCTTTCATAGTTGTCGTTGCGCGGTATGCCAAGCAAAAACGCCCTCGGACCGCAAAGTCCGAAGGGCGTTTCAGCCAGGGTTTGGCACGGGACTACTTGAGACTCTGCATGGCCTTTATCAGCGGGCCAAGGTCCGGCCTCGAGTTGATGTCGTGCACGTCGATGTAGCGGATGATGCCTTCCTTATCGATGAGGAACAGCGCGCGCTCCGTTTCCCCTGTTGATCGCAGGATGCCCAGTGAGTCGGCCAGTTGTCCGTGGGGGTAGAAATCCGAGGCCACGGTGAACCACACTCCGCCCATCTCCTGCACCCAGGCATGCAGGGTCGGGACATTGTCCGCGCTGATGCCGATGAGCTGCGTGTCGGTCTGTTCAAACATGTCCTGCACAATGTTGTAGCCGGGCCACTGGCCGGAGCAGACCGGGGTCCAGGCGGCCGGAATAAAAGAAAGCACCACGTTCTTGTTGCCCCGGAACTGGGCCAGGGTGACTGTCTCCCCGCTTATGGTGGGCAGGGAAAAATCCGGAGCCTGGTCTCCGACCTTGACCTTGAGCGTGCTGTCCACCGGCTTGAGCTGGCCTGTCTCATAGATCCTGTCCGGGGGAATCGACGCTTCCTGGGCCGGGAGCTGAGCCGGCAGGAACAGCAGCAGGGCAACGAAGAACAGACTGGCGGGCAGGGTAGGTGTCATTTTTTATTCCTCTATTCACAAGCCTTCATGGCCTGGTCAAAAAAACTCTCCGCTGATTCCATGCGTCCAAGCAGTGTCTTGACGACACGGATCTCCTTTTTCTCCGGGTTCATGGCCAGCACATAGAAGAACGGGGTGCCGACTTCGCCGAGTTCCTTGTTGACCCTGAAATCCGGGTCCGAAAAGAGTGGGAAGGTGGTTGCGTACTTGTCGCGGAAAACCTGCACCTCAAAGTCCGAGTTGCCGATGCCCACCCCGATGAGCTTGACCTCTTCGCTCAGGCCCCGGCTTGCGATCAGGGCGTTCAAGTCGTTGAGGGCCGGGGCTTCGCGCTGGCAGTGAGGACAGTACATACTGAACGCAACAAGAATGACGGTCTTGGCGTTTATTTCGGAAAGATGTCGTGGCGCAGGGCCTTTGAGCCCCAGATGGGCCAGATGCTCCGCGCTCAGTTCGCCGCGCAGGAGCAGGTCCGGCATGGCGGCGCCTACGGGCAGGGGGTGGGAGTTCGCGTTGTCCGAGGCCTCCATGGCCACGGCGCTGCCGGAGAGCAGCAAAAAGAAAAGAAAAGTGAAAATGGTTCTGATTCGCATAAAGACTCCTTGAGCCAGGCTTGCATGAAAAGGGGCGGTTGCCGGCGAGGATATGAATTGCCGGGGCATCCACGAATATTTGGACAAATACTAGCAAGATGTGACGGTCGCGGCAAATGACTTTCTATTACTCAGGCTTTTGCACCGGAGGAAAAGGAAAATCTCCGCCGGCAGGGGGCCGGCGGAGATCATTTCAGACGGGGTGGAAGAGTAGGTTCATTCCGGCATGAGGTGACGTTTCTTGAGCCATGAGTGCAGCCTCATGGTCGCAAGAGGCCTGTGCAACATGGGACTCCGGGGCGGCACGCTTGAAGTTGCGTGTTTTATGCGGCCGTGTCCTTGGGCTTCGATTCGGCCGTGACGTCGATCACCTCCGGTTCGCTGAGCCCTCTTTTGAAATTGGAGATGGCCCGGCCCATATTGGTGCCGAGAAGCGGGAGATTTTTTGCCCCGAAGACAAACAGGGCGATGACCAGAATGATGAGCAGTTCCTGAACGCCTATTCCGAACATGAGAGCCTCCGCGAGAGGTGCTGGAAAAATGGTTTGACGCTTTTAAAGTCAGGGCGAAAAGAGAAAACACGGTCCAGACCTTCTGGTCTTTGAATGCGAGCCTTCATAGCAGGGGACTTGTCCAAGAGAAAGGGGGAAGATGCTCGAAAAAAGTCAGCCCAGTCTTTTGGCCGCGATCTTGTACACCGCGCTGCGTTCACGCTTTCCCACCGCGATCACGACAATGACCACCTCGTGGTCGCGGACCTCGTAAACAAGTCTGTAACCGGCGCTGCGGAGCTTGATCTTGAAGCAGTCTGGCATGCCCGAGAGCCTCGCGCTGTTTACCCTTGGGTTCTCGCGCCGCTGGCGCAGTTTTTTGGCGAAATGCTCACGGATGACGGGATCAAGCCTGTCCCATTCCTTTTTGGCCTCTTCCTTGAAACGCAGGCTATAGGTCATCCCAGGCCACCTCGATCTCCGGCTGATCCTTGCGGGCGACGGCCAGGGCTGCAAGCTCCATGTCTTCGAGCTTGTCCATGAGGGCTTCGTATGCATGAGCCGGCACGCAGTAGAAGACCGGTTCGTTGTGGTTGAGGATGGCCACGGGGAAGCCCTCGCCTGCGGCTACGGTGGCCATGGGGTTTTTCTTGAGTTCCGATACGCTGGCCGCCACATCGGCAAGGATCATGTTGGGCATGAGGACTCCTTTTTTTAAGGCCTGTTTATGGGGCTTTAATTAGGTCTTTTGTGGGGCGTGGTCAAGGCGGCAAAGGAAGAGGCGAGTGTGCGTTGGAGGGCTTGCTTTTCAAAAGCAGGCGGCGGCCCGGACTCTTGAGTCCGGGCCGCCGCGGCGTTGTTCGATCGTTTGTTCAGGACGCGGCAGTCTGATTTGATTCAGGCCGTGCATTCATCCACCAGGTAGAGGATGTTGCGGTACGGGATGCCGCCGTGCAGGGCCAGGCCGATCTCGCAGGTCCGGCTGGTGGAGTAGCCTTCGGTGCAGTCCTCGACCTTCTCGGCCAGGGTTTTCAGGGCCGAGGCGTTCAGTTCCGGTACGGAAAAGCCCTTGTCCCCGGCAAAGCCGCAGCAAAAGATGTCCTCCGGTACGACCACCTTGGCGGCGCATTTTTTGGCCAGCTCCAGCAGCTTGCCTTCGAGGCCCAGCTTGCGGGACGTGCAGGTCACATGCAGGGCCACGCGTTTGTCTTTTTTCGTGAAGGTCAGCTTGTCCTGCAGGAACTCCAGCACGAACACGCTCGGGTCATAGATTTTGAGGCGCGGGTCCAGCACCTCCTGCATGCGCTTGAGGCATGGGCTGGTATCGCACAGCACGGGCAGGGCTCCATTTCGACTTGCGGTCAGGAGCGCCTCTTCGAGCTGAGCGCTCTTGACGTCGGCCTGGGCCACGAAGCCTTTGCTCTCAAAGGCCTGACCGCAGCACAGCGCGGCCATGTTCTCAGGGAAGATGACCTCGTATCCGGCCTTGCGCAGCACGCTCACCGTGGTCTCGGGCAGGGGACGGATCTTTTCGCAGCGGGATGGACCCATGTTGCGGGCGATGCAGCTCGGGAAGTAGACCACTTTCAGCGGGTTGCCTTCATTCACCTTTTCGCGGCGGATGCGGCTGATTCCTCCCGGCATCTGCGCGTTCCAGCGCGGGACGCGCTTGCCCGTCATGCGATGCAGGGTTTCGGAGGACACATCCATAAATTTTGTCCCGGCCACGGCATGCACCGCGTCCACGGCCTGCAGCACCCCGGACACGGTCCGGGCCACGCCCGCGAAGTGTTCTCCGATCCAGTCGGCGGCTTTTTTCTGCCGTATGGTCGCGCTTTCGGCGCGCAGGGCCTTGGTCATCTTGCCCGTGTCGATGCCCACGGGGCAGCGCGTGCCGCACAGCCCGTCCGTGGCGCAGGTGCCGTCACCCTGGTAGCCGTAGGCTTTTAAAAGCTTGGCCAGCTCCGTCTTGTGTTCGGGCTTGCCTTGAAGTCGCTGGATTTCACGCCAGGACGTGATGCGCTGGCGCGGGGACAGGGTTATGTGCTTGGAGGGGCAGATGGGTTCGCAGAACCCGCATTCGATGCACTTGTCCACCAGTTCGTGGGCGGCAGGCAGGGGTTTCAAGTCCTTCAGGTGGGCCTTGGGATCCGGGTTCAGGATGACGCCCGGATTGAGGAGCGTCAGCGGGTCGAAGATGCGCTTTATGTCCTGCATGAGCCGGTACGCGTCCTGCCCCCACTCCATCTCGACAAAGGGCGCCATGTTGCGGCCCGTGCCGTGCTCGGCCTTGAGGGAGCCGTCGTATTTCTCGACGACCATCACGGTCACGTCGTCCATGAGTTTGCTGTAGCGCTCGATTTCTTTGGGGTCTCCGAAATCCTGGGTGAAGACGAAGTGCAGGTTTCCTTCTAGCGCGTGGCCGAAGATGATGGCTTCTGAGTAGCCGTATGTATCGAGCAGACCCTGCAACTCCAGGGTCGCGTCGGCCAGGCGCTCGATGGGGAAGGCCACATCCTCGATGATGACCGTGGTGCCGGTGGCCCGCACCGAGCCGACGGCCGGGAAGAGGCCCTTGCGGATGTTCCATAGCTTGGCGAATTCCTGCGGCACGGGGGTGAACTCGATCTCGCGGACCATGTTCACCCCGGCCAGGGCGGCCTTGATGGTTTCGATCTGGGCGTCGAGCTCCGCCTTGTCCCCGGCGCGGGTCTCGACCAGCAGGGCGGCGGCGGTATCGCACAGTTCACGTAGGTAGGGAGGCATGCCGTCCTTGTCCTGCACTGACCGAAGCGCCGGGCGGTCCATGAGTTCCACGGCGGCCACGGGTTGCTTCTTCAAAATGATGGTCGCCTCGCAGGCGGTGCGGATGTCCGGGAAGAGCATCAGCGCCGAGGCCTTGTGGGCGTGCTCGGTCACGGTGCGGTAGGTGACCTTGGAGATGAAGGCCAGCGTTCCTTCGGATCCGACCAGGAGATGCTTGAGGATGTCGAACGGGTCCTCGAAATCGACCAGTGCGTTCAGGCTGTAGCCCGTGGTGTTTTTGATTTTGAACTTGTGGCGGATGCGCGCTTCAAGTTCCGGGGCGCTTATGACCTGACGCCTCAGATCCGCCAGCCCTTCCACTATTTCCGGGTGCTTTTCCCGGAACCTGCGCTTGGATTCGTCGTCGCCGGTGTCCAGGACCGTGCCGTCGACCAGGATGAGCCGCAGCTCTTCAAGGGTCTGGTAGCTGTTCTCGGCCACGCCGCAACACATGCCGCTGGCGTTGTTGGCCAGGATGCCGCCGATCTTGCAGCTGTCGATGGAGGCCGGGTCCGGGCCGATCTTCTTGCCGAATGGGGCCAGGGTGCGGTTGGCGTGGGCGCCGATGATGCCGGGTTCAAGGTCGATGCGGCGGGCCTGGTCATAGACGCGGCAGCCTTGCCATCCTTCACCGAGGCGGATCAGCACCGAGTCCGTCACGGCCTGGCCGGAGAGGCTGGTCCCGGCGGCGCGGAAGGTCACGGGGATGCGGCTCTTGTATGCCAGGCGCAGGATACGGGCCACCTCGGCCTCGTTTTCCACATTGATGACGATTTTCGGCACGAGGCGATAGAAGCTCGCGTCGGTGCCATAGGCCAGCAGACGCAAGGGATCGGTGATGATGCGCGCGATGGGGACGAATGCGGCCACCGCGTTGTGGAAGGCACGATATTTTGAAGCAAGCATGAGCGTCTCCTTGTTTTTGATAAAAGATACTATTAAGGTATTCAAAAACAGAAATTCTGACAAGATTAATCTGCTTTTCAGGCAGTAGCCTGGACCTGGTGTTCAACAGCCTGATTTGATTCGGTTTCTCCCGGCACCGGATTGTCTTGCGTAAAAGGGGGTGCGCGCCTGCACGTTGCGGGGCGCACGTGCATGTCGACATGCCTGGCCGTAGGGCATAACAGTATCTGGGGGCGGCGTGGCGGCAAAATCCCTCTTTTTGCTTGCTTCAGGCGGTCCGGGCCTGGTAGCCGTCTGTCCGGTTCTCTTGGCCGTGATATTTCAATGCATGTCAGTATTTCAGGAGTCTCAAGCATGAACCTTTCCTGTTTCAAAGCCTACGATATTCGCGGACGCGTCCCGGACGAGCTGGATGAAGCCCTGGCGTATCGTATCGGCCGGGCCTATGCCGCTTTTCTGAATCCCGACCGGGTGGTGGTCGGCCATGACATCCGCCTTTCAAGCCCCGCCATGGCGGATGCCGTGATCCGCGGCCTGCGCGATTCCGGCGTGGATGTGTGCACCCTGGGCGAGTGCGGCACCGAGGAAGTGTATTTCGCCGTCTTTGATCAGGGGCTTGACGGCGGCATCATGGTCACCGCCAGTCACAATCCCAAAGATTACAACGGCATGAAGCTCGTGCGCGAAGAGTCCCGCCCCATCAGCGGCGACACTGGCCTTTTCGCCATCCGCGACCTGGCGGTGGCCGGAGAATTCAGGGCCGCGCAACGGGTCGGTCAGTTGTACGAACTGAACATGCGCCCGCGCTATATCGACCATCTTTTGTCCTATGTGGATCGCGATGTGCTGCGACCCCTGTCCATCGTGGTCAATGCCGGAAACGGCGGAGCCGGGGTCATCGTTGACCTGCTCCAACACAAGCTGCCCTTCAGATTCCATAAGCTGCTGCACAAGCCCGACGGCAATTTTCCGGCCGGCGTGCCCAACCCGTTGCTGCCGGAAAACAGGGAATTGACCGCCCGGGCGGTGCTCGAACACAAGGCGGACCTGGGGCTGGCCTGGGACGGGGACTTCGACCGTTGTTTTTTCTTTGACGGCAGCGGGCGCTTCATCGAAGGCTATTATCTGGTGGGTCTTCTGGGCGAGGCCTTCGCCCGCAAGGTTCCGGGGGCGGGCATCATCCACGATCCGCGCCTGACCTGGAACACCATCGCCGCCGTGAGCGCCGCAGGAGGCCGGCCCATCATGTCCAAGACCGGGCACGCTTTCATCAAGGAGCGCATGCGCCTGGAAGACGCGGTCTACGGCGGGGAGATGAGCGCGCACCATTATTTCCGTGATTTCGCCTATTGCGATTCGGGCATGATCCCCTGGCTCCTGGTCGCTGAGCAGATCTCGCGCACGGGCAAGTCGCTGGCCGAGCTGGTGGACGAGGCTATGGCCGCGTATCCGGCCAGCGGAGAGATCAACCGCCGGGTCAAGGACGCGGGCGCGGCCATTGCCGCCGTGGAGGCGCGGTTTGCCGCTCAAAGCCTGCGTCGTGACGAAACCGACGGTTTGAGCCTTGAGTTTGATCAGTGGCGCTTCAACCTGCGCTCATCCAACACCGAACCGGTGCTGCGTCTCAACGTCGAGTCGCGCGGGGACCGGACGCTCATGGAGGAGAAGACGCGGGAGATCCTGGAGGTTGTGGACGGGATGGACTGAGTGGACTGAATGGAAGGGATGGTCCTGGGAGTGCCCAGGATGGATGAGGGCGAGGCCGGGGGGCTTCGCCCTCATGGTGTTTTGGCTACTTGCTGAAAACCTTTTTCAGCAGATCCGTGGTTCTCGCGGCCGGGTTGGTGCGGATGGCCGCTTCTTCCTTGGCCACATAGTGGAAGATGCCGTCCATGCCTTTTTCCACCACGTAGTCCGTGAGGTCGGCCTTGGCGTCGGGCATGAAGGGCAGGGCTTTGTATTGTCCCATCATGTTGTCGTAGGCCTGCACCGCTCCGGCCTCGGCCAGAGTGGCGTCGACGATGGGCTGCATCTCTGTGGCCAGACCCGGGCCCATGGCCTTGCGGAAATACTGGGTGGCCGCGTCATCGGGGCCGCTCAGTATTTTCTGGGCATCCTCGATGGTCATGGCCGAGATGGCGTCCACGAAAAGGGCCTTGGCCTTGGGCGTGGCCTGTTCGGCGGCCCGGTTCAGCTTCAGTTCCAGATCGTCGACCAGACTCGAATACCCGGCGGCTTTAAGCGCCTTCTGCACCGTGGCCAGCTGTCCCGGCAGGGGGATGTGGATGGCCTTGTCCGTGTAAAAGCCGTCCGTTTGGCCCAGATTGGCGACCACGTTCTCGGTGCCCACGCGCAGGGCTTCCTTGAGGCCGTCACCCATTTCGCCCTGGGACAGGGAACCGGTTTTGGAACCGCCCGAGGACAGCAGCCCCAGCCCCTGCTGCAACAGATTGCTTTGCGCCCAGACTGTGGCGGACATGAGCACCGCTGCAGCCAGAACACAGATGGTCGTCAGATACGGTGATTTGGTACGAACAGGCATGGGTTCCTCCGGTGTGGATGCAATGTTTGTGAAGATCGTAGGCCCGATCCGGCTGCGCAGGCAAGGGAAAAATGGATTCAGTCGAGCCGTATCCCAGGCTGTTCGCGTTTTAGAATTCGTAGCGCAATCCCATTGTCAGGATGTTGCTTCCGCCTTTGTCGGCGAACATGCCGTAGCCCGAGGATCGGTGATGCAGGCGGAAGATGGTGGACCAACTGGAATCCGGCAAGGCAAAGGCGGCCTCGATGTGCCAGAAGAGCAGAAATTGTTCGCTGTCACCGCTTTTTTGTCTTTCGTATTCGGGCAGCTTCGTGGCGTAGGAAGGGCCGAGGCCGTAGGCCAGGCTTGTATCCAGGATCTTGTCCCAGGGGAAATATTCCCAGCGGACGTTCAGTACCGGGGCGTTGAATTCAAAATGGTCCTGGATGCCGAAATGCCGGGCCACATTGGCCTCGAGTTCCAGGGACCAGAGACGGTTGGTTGGGCGGTGGAATGTCCAGCCCAAGGCGCCGACAAGAATGTGCGAATCGACCAGCTCGGCTTGTCCGGAAATGGACTGGCGCCAGTTATCGTCGGTCATGACTCCACCGTAAAGGCTGGCTGCGATGTTATTTTCTGATGACGCGGAGGCGTTGGCGCCAGGAGCGAGCAGGATCGCGATGAGCAGGAAATACATAATTTTTAGGTAGCGTGCGCGGTTCATGATGAGCTGCCTCGGGATTCACCCTTGCTGACCTGCCAAACGAGCAGGCGTATTCCTACGGAAGTGTTTTGGCCTGAAAAAAAAGTGTATTATACAAGGATGGTAATCGCGAAAAAGACTTTGGGCAAGTTTTGTGGAGAAAAGAAAGCAAGGAAAAATGGGTTGAATGCCCTGCCTGAGGGCTTTAGCTGAGTTCGTCCAAAAGGGTTCCGGTGTCGCGCATGAGCAGCCGGATCAGGATTTCCTCCAGGGACAGGGTCGGCGTCTGCCGCCGCGCCTCCACTGCCTGGTCCAAGAGGTCGGCCTGGGAATTAAGGGCCGTGGCCTGGTAGGTCAGTCCGTCTTCACGCTGGGAGTAGATTTCTTCCAGGGTGGCCATGTCGCCGATATGGGTGGAGAGGTTGTCCAGTTCGGTTTGCAGGCTGCCTGCCGGGTTGTCTTCCAGATTGCCGCCGTCGAGGGCGGCCAGACCGGCTTCATCCATTTCCTGAAAGACAACGTCGAACCCGCCTCCTCCCGCCGCCGAGGGAAGTGATTGGATATGTACCTTGCCGTCGGAGCTGATCTGGTCCGTGCCCCACTGGGATTTGTCCAGCACGGCGATGCCGTTGTGATAGGTTCCTTCGATGATCGGCGTTATGCTGTCGCGCAGGGCGTTGTACTGATTCGCGACATCCGCGGAATAGGTCAGGGTGCCGTCCTTGATCTGCTGGGCCAGACTCTGCATTTCTTCCAGAACGCCTTTGATCGTGCCTACCGCACTGGCCGCGATGCCGGCCATGGAGGAGGCTTCCAGCACATTTTTACCGGCCCGGCGGATGGCCGCGCTGTCCGAACGCAGCCTGCCGGTGATAGCCTCGTCGAAGGGGTTGGTCAGGGGTTTGACCGGCTGTTGCCCGAGAATCATTTCGCGCAGGTTCGCGCCCACGGCGGAGCCCTGAAAATAGGCGTTCATGAGCAGATCCTGCTGCCACATCTGGGTGGCGGTGGAGACGACGAATAGTTTTTGCAGGTCGCTTAAGGCCATGAAAACCTCTGAACTGGCGCTAATGGTGTCGAAGCAGTCGAAATTCGGTAGAACATTCTTGATAAATCGGCTGGTTTTCAAAAGTCATTAATACATGACTTCCTCTAATGTGAGCCCCCGTGCCGGGGCCGTGGCCGGGGCCTTGCGGCGATCACACCCTTCGAGGATAGGGCGGACGTCAGCGGGGGCCAGCCCGCCTCGTCCCACTTCGACCAGGAGGCCCATGAGGTTGCGGACCATCTGTTTTAAAAAACCATCGGCCTGAAAGCGGAAGACCCACTCCGCAGAATGGGTTCCGGGAGCGCGGACAATGGGCTCCAGGGTGCGCACCGTGCCTTTTATCTCCGTGCCGGCGTTCTGGAAGGCCGCGAAATCGTGGGTTCCGGCAAGCACCTCCGCGGCCTGGTCCATGGCTTCGAAATCAAGCCCGCGCACAGGCCAGACAAAGGGCGCCCGCTGGGGCATGGTGAACCTGGGCTCGGTCCAGAGCGTATAGGCGTAGCGTTTGGAGCGGACCGAAAAGCGTGCGTGAAAGTCATCCTGCGCTTCGCGCGCTTCGAGGATGGAGATGTCGTCCGGGAGCATGGCGTTCAGGGCCTGCCTCCAGGGGATATGCCTTTTGGACTCGGGCACGTCGAAGTGAGCCACCTGCGCCAGGGCGTGCACGCCCGAATCCGTGCGCCCGGAGCCGTGGACCCGCACCAGTTCGCCGCAGATGCGGGCCAGTTTGTCCTCGATGGCGCCCTGAATGGTCTCGCCCCGGCCTTGGATCTGCCAGCCCTGGTAGCGAGTGCCGACGTAGGCCACGGTCAGTCGGATGCGCGGCATGCTAATTCCCGCTTTCGCCGGTCTGCAGCCGGGTCAGGGCTGCGGAGAGCGCGGCCGCACGGTCGGGCCGCACCGATGAAAGGATCTCGCCGGCCTTGCGGCCGCTCATCCCCGCCAGGATTCTGACGGCGATGGGTTCTTCCAGGGTCTGCAGGACCAATGCGGCCTGCTTGGGTTTCATGTTCGAATAGACATCGATGAGATGCGCCATTTTTTCGTCCTGGATGCTTCCGGCGGAATCGATCAGGTTTTGCATCCTGATTTCAAGCTCCCGCAATGTTGTGAGCTTTTCATCGACTTGCGCTTCAAGCGCCTTCAGTTCCGCTTCCTTTTTGGCCAGGGCCTGTTCACGCGCATTGAGGTCCTGGAGCTGGCCTGTCTGCGTATCGGGATCGGTGGCGTTGTCCTGGGTTTTTGCGGAGGTCGCCGCAGGCTCCTCGGCCTGCGCCAGACTTGCGGCAATGGCCGGGCGGATGATCACGGGTTGCAACAAGGAGGTTTCCGGGACGGCGGACGGAATCCAGAGCAGGCAGATGGCCACCAGCTTGACGGCTGCAAGGGCGATGCAGGCCTGGACCAGTCTAGTAAGGCGTGCGCCCGTGCCGGAGGGTGCCTGTCTCGTCGAATTCTTTTTGCTCTTTTCGTTGTTCTTCCTGACCATGTTTTTCTGCCTGTTTGGCCCGGAGTTTCTCCAGGAGTTTACGGTCTTTGGCTTTTGTCACCAATTCAAGCCGACGGGTTTCGGCCAGCTGCTGCAGCTCGACAAGTTTTGCCTGTGCTTGTTTTTTGTCAAGTTCCAGACGCTTTCGCCACCCCGACCAGAGCCACAGCTCCGGTTGGGTCATTTGTTTGAGGCGGCTCAGCTCAAGAAGGCAGGCCTCCAGGTCTTTGTGTAAGGCCTCCACGCGCAGGTTCTGTTCGGCAATCTGTTGTCTGGTCAGGCTCAAGGCCAGTTTTGCCTGGTCTTCGAGCTGCCTGCGGTATTCCAGGATTTTTTCCAGTTTGAATGAAAAGGGGCGTGCCATGTCGGCATATTAGCAAAAAGCGTGCACAAAAAAGCCCGACCATTTCGGCCGGGCTTTCGGTAATCGTGGAGTCGCTTGTGCTAGGCGGCGCTGGCTGCCGCGATGTACCCTTGGCGCAGGGATTCGATCAGCTCCTTGACGGAGACGATGGCGTTGACCCGGTACGCGTTGGCTCCTGCAAAGGCGAAGCCGTGTTTCAGCATGCCTTTCTTGGCGTTCACCAGGGCCAGCGCGATGCAATACGGGCTCTTGGTGTAGTCGCAGGAACTGATGCAATGGAACGGGCACTTGAAGGGTTTCTTGAGGCCGCTGTTCACGTCATCGAGAAAGGGACCCCTGACCGCCCGTCCGGGAAGACCCACGGGGCTTTTGATGATCTGGATGTCCTCTTCCTTGGCGTTTATGTAGGACTCCTTGAATTTGATGTCCGCATCGCATTCGTGGGTGGCCACGAAGCGGGTGCCCATCTGTACTCCCGCCGCGCCCATCTTGAGGTACTTGTGGATGTCCGCGCCGTCCCACACACCGCCGGCGGCGATGACCGGGATCGGTCGGCCGGCTTTTTTCTCGAATTCCCGTACTGCCTCGATGACTTCGGGCACGGTCTTTTCAAGAGAGAACTCGGGATCGTCGATCTGCTCGGGCTTGAAACCGAGATGACCGCCGGCCTTGGGTCCTTCGACCACGAAGGCGTCGGGCAGGTAATCGAACTTGGACAGCCATTTCTTGCAGATGATGCTGGCGGCCCGGGCCGAGGAGATGATGGGCACGAGTTTGGTCTTGGCCCCGTCTTTAATGTAGGAGGGCAGGTCAAGAGGCAGGCCGGCACCGGCGAAGATGACGTCCGCGCCCTCCTTGATGGAGGTTTTGACCATGTCGCTGAAATTGGTCAGGGCGACCATGATGTTTACGCCCAGGATGCCGTCGGTTTTTTCGCGGGCCGCGCGCAGTTCACGGGCCAGGGCACGTATGTTGGCTTCGCGGTAATTGCTTCCGATATCGGGCTCGCCCATGCCGATCATGGCGGCGGCGATGACGCCGATTCCGCCTTCCTTGGCCACGGCCGAGGCCAGCCCGGAAAGGGAAATGCCAACACCCATGCCGCCCTGGATGATGGGGATTTTTGCAACAAGATCACCGATCTTGAGTTGTGGAAAGTCCATGGTGTTCTCCTGTATGGATTGCGCCTCGTGGCCGTTGGGAAGCAGGGCTTGAGTGACCACTTAATGAAGGCGTTTGTCGCGCTGCTAACTTAAAATAAAACAGGGGTCAATGAAGGCCCGCCGGACCCATTGTCTGCAGAATGGCATAAATGCCGGATGGGCAGATGTGCAGGCATTGATCGGGCCTTCAAGGACGCAGGATACATACCTGCAGGGGGTCAGATTGACAGTGATAGGGGGAGCAGTGCGCAGACCTCCCCGGCAATGATGGCCGCACCCAGAAAATCGCCATTCACGCCTTCGTGCTTGCGGCCCAGCGCCAGCAGCGCAGCCAGGGCGGCCACGGCCAGTGCAAGGGTGGCGGCCAGATGGCTCGGACCCAGCGGTAGGGCCGGGAGCAGGGCGGTACAGCCCCCCAGGATCAGGGCGGATGTGGTTGCGCCCTGCACGGCGTTTTGTCCCAGACCCGGCCGGGACAGGCTTTGGCTCATCCGGGCCAAGGCCAGACAGCAGAAACGGCCGAAAACAGGGGCGAAGAGCAGCGCCATCCACGCCTTTTGAGCGACGGCCGCTTCAAAGAGCGCGGTTTGCAGTCCAAGGCCCAGAATAAGGCCCATGGTGCCGAAGGCTCCAATGTGGCTGTCCTTGACGATGGTCCAGAAACGCATCCCCGTGGCCCCGCTGCCCCATCCGTCCCAGAGGTCGGCCCATCCGTCCCAGTGCAGGCCCCGGGTCAGATAAATATTGAGCCCGGTCAACAGCCAGGCCAGGATCCAGGACGAAAGCGGGAGCATCGACGACAAGGCCAAAATCAGCCCAAGGAGGAGCCCCACCATCGGATACATGCGCATGGACCGGCTGATGGCCTCGCTGGTGGTGATGTGGGCACGGCCCAGGCGGGTCAGAAAAGTCAGGGCAACGAGAAAATCTTGCAGCGGGTTCACTGGTGCGGGATGTCCTTTTGGGTCAGGCGTATGTTTCGGCCGGGGCAAAGGCCCAAGGTACGGGCGCAGTCGCCCTGGTTCACGGCCAGTTCCAGCACCCCCTGACTGCCCGCCAGGAGTCCTATTTGTCCCGGCGCGAGGTCTGCGTAGGTTGCAGTCGTAACAACCGATCTGCCGTCATCAAGGGCCCAGGTCCGTGGCAGTGCGGGAAAATTTTCTGCGCGCAGGTTCAGCAGGCAGTTCCCGAAGCGGTCCACATGCAGGACCGTACAGTCAATGGCGCGGTTCCCAATCTCGGCCCAGATGAAATCACGTCGCATGATCATGTCCGGCCCGATGCGGGACCCGAAGGCTTGCGGCGCCGCACCCAGGGCCAAGCGGGCGGCGATGGGCGCGAAAATGTCCCGCCCGTGAAAGGTGTTGCCGGCGGCATAAGCCTGCGCGTCAATCCGCCACCACGAGACAGGCTCATCGATCAGAAATGACAGCAGACCATTGTCCGGGGCCAGAAAAAGCTGATTCTCCCGTTCGGCCAGCACAATGGACCGCGATGAACCGACCCCGGGATCGACCACGCCCAGAAAGATACTCTGCGGCGGAAAGTGTTGATAACTGGCCTGCAGCAAAAAGCCGGCCTGAAGTATGTTGTGTGCCTCCACTTCATGGCAAAGGTCCACAATGCGCGCGTCCGGCGCCTCGCGCAAAAGAACCCCCTTCATTTGTCCTGTATAGGGATCAAGGTGCCCAAAGTCTGTGAGTAAAACGATAACCGCGCGCATGACATGTTTTACGACCAAGGCCGGGGCCTGTCCAGAGCCCATCGAGAAACCTGTTGACAGCGTGAAGCGCGCCTGTGTAGATACGCCACTCTTCGGGGCGTAGCGCAGTTTGGTAGCGCATCGGTTTTGGGAACCGAGGGCCGGAGGTTCGAATCCTCTCGCCCCGACCATAAAGAAAACAAGGGCTTGGATGTAAAATCCAGGCCCTTTTTTCGTGTCGTTTTATTGTCCGCCCAGTACCATGTCCAACATTTGGACTGCGCTGCGGTGGAACAGAGTGATGGTGAATGGTCGTGCGTTCGTTGCGCTGCTCGAAAACGGGCAGTGGCGTACGATGACATGAGCTGGAAGGATGTTAGGGACGAGCAGGTGTTTCCCTGAGTTGCGATAATGCTGAGGCGCATGTGGTTTGTTTGAGCGCCTACAGTCATTGACCTCCCCCGGCGGGCAAGATTTCCAAAACCTCCGTCTTCTCCAGCAGCAGAAGGGAGTCTACCCCGCCGCAACTGGATTTGCTGATCTGGTTGAGTCGAAATCTGAGCTCGTAGGTGCCCGGCGCTGAGAAGAGAAGGCGCGACTGCGGATATCCGGTTTGGATTTCAGGTTTTTTTCCCTCCGGCTTCTTCTCCACGTCGATATTGATCGATGCGTACATTCCTTCAGGCACTTTGTAATCGCCCATTTCAAAGGTGGCGACGAGCGGTGCGCCGACAATCCGGTCACCGGCAATGACTACCGTGGCATTCTCTTCCATGCCCTTGGCTCGGGCTGGCGTGTCGCCTGCGAGGGCGAGTCCAGTCATGTTCAGGGTCAGCATGATAAGCAAAATCAGAAAAAATCGCACGATTCCACCTCGGATTTTTTGTATTGCTCGGGCATCCTTGCTGATAGGCCTTAAAAGAAATAAGACAAGCCTTTGGGTAGGGGATGGGTAGGGGATGGGTAGGGGGAAGCATAAGAAAAAAAGGATCCCATGAAGGCACACGAATCGACTGGTTATCAGATATTGCTGCGCCTGGCGGAAACGCACCAGGACTATTTTCTTGAGCGGTGGTCCCTGCGCATGGCTACCGCCGGATACCTGCAACACACCACGGCCAAGCGCGTCGACTGCCTTGTCGCCCTGAAAGAGTTTCTGCAGCCGCTGTTACGACATATCGAGGAGCACGACGTCCCCGAGGAATTTTCCGCATTGCTCCGCTGCGACACCGGCTGGGAACGTTTCCTGATCGAATCGTCCCGTCGTCACAGATCACGCGGCATCACTTTCGACATGTTTCTCGGCTGTTTCAAGACCTTTGTGTACAGCCTGCTGGACGTCATCGAGCAGATGGACGTCGAGTTCAATCACAAGGTGGAGGCGCGCAGGCTCATCAGGCTCTACGGGGACGCGCTTGAGGTGCTCTATCTGCAGGACTGGATCCGGACCTTTCCCGAGTTTTCAAACAGCAAGCTTGACGAGATGAACAGGTTGCTGACCCTTGAGAAGTGCCGTTTTGAAAATACGCTGAACGCAACCTCCGACCTCATCTTCGTGGTGGAGGGTAATGGCCTGGTCGCGAACATCAACGCCGCGGTAAGGGCAGTGATGGATGAAGCCTCGACGCTGAACCGCCCGATCTGGGAGGTCCTTTCCCTGGAGGGCGCTTCGGTGGACGAGTTGCTGCGCTACTATCCGGTGGGCATCACCTGCGAGCTGGCCCCCTTTGACGAGGACGTCATCTACAGGATGCAGATCAACACCATCAACCAGGTCAGCCTAGCCAGCGACCAGTACATCTTCGTGCTGACCAACATGACCACCCAGGCCATGCAGCGTCAGACCCTGGAGGGCATTGTCGACGAAAAGACCGAGGCGCTGCGCCGGGAAAAGGCGCAACTTGAAGAGATGAACATCACGCTGCGCAACGTTTTGAAAAGTGTCGGCAAGGAACACGAAGACCACGCCAGCAACCTGGCCGCCAAGGTCAACACCCTGGTATTGCCGGCGCTGGAACGCATCGAGTCGGAAAATGATCCCGCGATCCGCAAGGGGTATGTCACCGTCGTCAAAGACCAGCTGACGCGCCTTTTGCCCCGGGACCCGGGCGGCATGCCCCTGCTGCTCAAGCTCACGCAGATGGAGATGAAAGTCTGCCAGTTCATTCAATCCGGCCACTCCAACAAGGAAATCGCCGAGCTTTTAAGCCTCTCCGTCGAAACCATCCAGACCCATCGCAAGAACATCCGCCGCAAGCTCGGGCTGCTCGGCAAAAGCGTCAGCCTGTACGCCCATCTGAACACCATGGGGCTGGACGACTCGCTGGGTACATAAAGCTACCCAATATATACCCTGAATCCCGCCTGTTTATCATGGCGGCGCGCCTGTAATTGGGATACAGCATATAAAGAACTCTTCCCCATTACCGAGGTGCGCCCGCATGACCGACGCATGTATCGCCTCCCTGGAAGGCCTGCGTGATTTCTTTTCCGCATGTAACGCCATCGAGCTCAAGGATGCGGCCGGCCGCATTGGCGGTAGCGTCGATGCAGCCATTTTGCCCGGTACGGACTGGACAGCGGTGGAGTATGAATTCAACCGCCTGTTCGTAGGTCCTGCCGCCGTGCCCGCCCCTCCCTATGCCTCCGCCTATTGCGAATCCGACCGCGTGCTGATGGGCAAGGCGGCCTTGGAGGCCCGCGAGCTTTATCATCGGCTCGGACTGGCCGTGCCGCAGGAGGGCGTCATCCCTGACGACCATCTGGCCTATGAGCTGGAGGCGATGATCGTCCTGAAAAGCGCTCTTGGCGCGAACTCTTCTCCTTCCCCGGACACGGTGGCCCGGCACGCGTGGTTCGTGCGCGAGCACCTGGCCCGATGGCTCCCGCATTTCATCCTGGCGACCAGAACACACGCGTCCCAAGGCGGGGTCATCGCCCTGGCTACGGACGCCCTTGCCGCGTGGTTCGACAACGAACTCAACACCATTGCAGCCTCGCACCCGAAGTGATCGGGCAGGCGACCTTCAAGGAGGATTGTATGTCTCAAAAAACAAGAGCACTCAGCAGGCGTCAGTTCCTGAAAGGGATCTCCGTGGCCGGAGCGGCCTCGCTGCTCCCGCTCAAGCTGCTGATGCCGTATTCCGCCGAGGCCGCGACGGCGTTCAGGGAGCAGGATTTCCAGATATTCAGGAACGCCTGCCCCAGGAACTGCTACGACACCTGTTCCATCAAGACGTACGTCAAGGACGGGGTGGTCAAGTTCATCGAGGGCGCGCAGGAGTCCACCTTCACCAAGGGCGGCCTGTGCGTGAAAGGGTATGCCTATCCCCGGCGGGTCTACAGCCCTGACCGGATCAAGTATCCTATGGTGCAGGACGGCCGCCGCACGGGCAACTGGCGCCGCGTCTCATGGGACGAGGCCATGGACCGCATCGCCGGCAAAATCCTTGAAATCAAGGAAAAGGACGGCAACCTGCTGGGAATGGGATTGACCAAGTATTCCGGAAACTTCGGCATCACCAACTACGGCGTCGAGGGCATGATGTCCTCGCTCGGCTACACCACCCGCTTTGTGGGTACGCCCTGCTGGCCGGCCGGTATCGATGCGCAGAACTACGACCTTGGCGACATGTGGTGCAACGATCCCGAGGACATGGTCAAATCCAGGTTCGTCATCATCTGGGGCGCCAATCCCGCGTGGTGTTCGGTGCATTCCATGAAGTACGTGAACGAGGCGAAACGTCGCGGCGCGAAGGTCGTGGTCATCGATCCCATCTTCACCCAGACTGCGGCCAAGGGGGATGTCTATTGGCAGCCCGAAACGTCGAGCGACGGCGCCCTGGCACTGGGCATGGCTCGCCACATTCTGGACCAGGGCTTGGTGGACAACGATTTCGTGAACACGCACGCCATCGGGTACGCTGAATTCGCCGCATATCTGCGCGAAAACGTGACCGTGGAGTGGGCGTCACAGGTCAGCGGCATCCCTGCCGTTCAGATAAAGGAAGTGGCCGAGGAGTTCGCCACCGCTGATCCGGCCACAATCTGGATCGGCTACGGGATGCAGCGGCACACCAACGGCGGCGCCTCCGTCCGCGCCATCGACGCGCTGGTCGCCATGACCGGCAATGTCGGCAAGGAAGGCGGCGGGGCGCGTTACGGCCATCTGCGCACGTGGGGCTTCAACTACCACGCGCTGCTGCAGAAGCAGCCCGAAGGCTCCACCGGTTTCATCGGGGCGACCGGCCCCAAGGGCGAGTTCGATTTCACCAAGGGCGAGGCCGCCAGTTTCACGGATCGCACCGTGAACATCAACAAGACTGCGCAGGCCATCCTCGATACCAAGGATCCCGCTTTGCGGATGCTGTGGGTGTCGTGCAAGAATCCCTTTGCCCAGGACTTCGACCGGCCAAAGCTGGAGAAGGCCTTCGATACGCTGGAGATGGTCGTCTCGGTGGAGCAGTTCTTTACCGAAACGGTCAACAACTCGGACATCGTGCTGCCGGTGACCACGCTGTTCGAGGAGTGGACCGTCAACGCTTCCTACTGGCATTACTGGGTGGGCATCAACGAACAGGCCATAACGCCCATGTACGAGACCAAATCGAATATCGAGATCGCGGCCGTGCTCTCCAAAAAGATGAACCAGCTCTCGCCCGGATCCTGCACGTTCCCGCAGGACATCGACACCAGGGAATGGCTGGAAAAGGAATTCAACCAGGGCATCTACGACTACCTGGGCATCAAGCACTGGACCGACCTTAAAAACGGCCCCGTCAAGGCACGGCTCGCGTCCTCGGCCTCCTGGAGCGACATGAAGTTCGGCACGCCCTCCGGAAAGTACGAGTTTCAGTCCGAGCTGTGCCAGCAGAACGGCCACGACGCCCTGCCCAGATACAAGGAAGGGCGCAAGCCGTATGATGAATTCAGGCTGCTGACGCCGCATACGAAATTCGGTCTGCATTCCCAGTTCGTCAATCTCGACTGGATGCAGGAGTTCAACAAGGAGCCGTTCCTCTACATGCATCCCGATGATGCGCAGGAAAAGAAGATTGCCGACCTTGATACGGTGCGTGTCTTCAACAAGGTCGGAGAGCTCAAAATCAAGGTCAAGCTGACCAGCAACGTCGCCAAGAAAAGCCTGGTCATCTATGAAGCATGGTTTGGGGCTGGAAACGACTTCAATGTCCAGAATCTGGTGGATGATGAGTCCTCCGACATGGGCGCATACAAGACCGGAGCGCCCGGCGTCGCCATACATGGCCAGTTTGCCAATGTGGAACGGGTCTAAGGAGTGAATGCAATGAAGAAACAATATGCTTTTTTAGTGGATTCGGAGCGATGCATCGGCTGCTTCACCTGCGCCATGGCCTGCCGCAACTATTACCAGCAGGAAAAGGGCGTTGTATGGAGGCATGTCTACCCGCTCAACGAAGAAATATATCCGCATCGGGAACGGGCTTTCTTTTCGCTGGCCTGCAACCATTGCGAAAATCCGACCTGCCTCAACGTGTGTCCGGTGGAAGCCTACACCAAGCGCGAGGACGGGGTTGTCGTCCACCATCAGGAGAAGTGCATCGGCTGCGGAAACTGCATCCGCTCGTGCCCCTACGGTGCCCCGGTGTACAACCCGGTGGAGAAGCGCGCCGAGAAATGCAGCTTCTGTCACGAGCGCCTTGACGCGGGGTTGCTCCCGGCCTGCGTGCAAAGCTGCCCCACGGAGGCGCTGAAACTTGTGGATCTGGCGACTCTTGAGCCCGGGAACCATGTCCAGTTTCCTCCCGGATTCCCGAAAAACGACAAGGTGAACCCCTCCACCCGGTTCATCCTGCCCAAAGTTCCGACAATGGTAAGGAGGTAGGCATGCAATCCATGGAATTACCACTGGTCCTGTTCACGGTGCTCTCGCAGGCCGCCATCGGCCTCGTCCTCATGAATGCCGTGCGTCAGTGTCGTTGCGCAGGCCCCGGCGAGGGCAACGTCCGCATGGAATGGACGCTGATCGCGGCCTTCATGGGGGTGGGCATCGCGGCGTCTCTCTTCCATCTCGGCCATCCTCTTGAATCATATCGGGCGCTTGTACATCTTGAAAAGGCATGGCTCAGCCGCGAGGTGCTTGCGGCGGGGATCTTTTTCGCCTTGGCTGTGTTCGCCGCAATCACGGCACGGGGAAAAGGTTCGCCTGTGCTGATGTGGGCGTCGATCCTGGCCGGGCTGTCGGTGCTTCTGGCCTCGGGCATGACCTATGCCCCGCCCGCGCTGCCGGCGGTGAACAACGCCCTGCCCACGGTCTTCTTCCTCATCTCCGCCGTGGTCCTGGGTGCCGGGTTCGCAAGCTGGTTCGCCGGGGCGGAGAATCAGCCGCTGCTGGCGCGCATATTCGTAACGGCCCTCGTGGTCGGTCTGGTCGTGCGTCTTACCGTGCCCTGCGCCTGGCTCTCCGGTTCGGAAGTCATGCGCCAGACGGGCCTGGCCTGGCTTGGCGCCCCGCTGTACTGGGTCCATGTCGCGCTCATGGCGGCGTGTCTGGGCGTTCTCTGGAAAAACCGGACAATTCCGGTCTGGCTCCCCATTCTGGCTCTGGCCGCCGAACTGGCGGGCCGGGCGGTGTTCTTTTCCGAAACCATCCATACAGCCATGAATATCGGCGGCGTGTACTGATCCATTGCCACGCGGGTGCGGAGCTTACGGCTGCGCACCCGCGATATATACGCTGGGCTCCCCTCCGGCCTGACCCGTCATATATCCCGGTTGCGGTGTATGCGACGGATTTCGTTGCAATTTCTTTTCGTCTGCTCCCCTCCGGCGTTTGTATTTCCCCTATATAATCAGTTTGATGTGAAACACTCTTCGCAGGATCGTCTTGGCGCGATCGTTGCTTAGTTGATGTGCTGAGCAGGATCGCTTTTTGGCGTTTGCGTGCTCGCTCTCGTGATAAAAATCGACACATATCCGAACATGGAGAACCGATGTTATTGCAGAAAACCAGTAAGCGGCAGGGTATTTTTAATAACATTTTGAGGTCTGGAGATATTGAAAAATTGCATTCGCTCAAATTTGATTTTTTGCAGCACGACCAAAGGTGGCGGATTGCCCCGCGCAGTAGGGAATTTGGCAGGATCGGATGGCCGTGGCTTTGGATTCTTGGGATTTCAATCTTGATCTATATGGCGATCTCTGTCCTGCGAAGCCACGCCTGATGCAGTTTTGTCCTGGTTCGACTTTCAGAGTGCCGTCATACGATACAATTTTATGGCGTGCCGACGAATCGCGCATGTCCACACACAAAGCCAGGTGTCAGGTTTCAGGAGTCATTCCGATGGCAATCACAGATCGCGACCTCTGCCGTGAAGCGATACGAAGAACGCTGAGGCACCGCGCCGGCGATTCCCCCGACGCGCTGGCCATCGCCAAGGCGACGTCCGAGACATGGCTGCTGATGTCCGCTCAGTTGACGCCTGTGATTGGCGGCAATGGTGTTGAAGCCATTCTCAAACGATCTGTGCATCTGACGAGTGTCGTCTTCCCTTGGATGACAATTCCGGATGCGCAGATGGACATTGACTCTCTTCCGGTGCGAATCAACGCGCTTTTGGCCGGGCGCGAACCGGTCGCGGCGGCGCAGGCAAGCAGTTCGCTACTGATAACGTTCACTGAATTACTCGCCACCTTGATTGGAAATTCCCTGACTAGGCGCCTTCTGGATCCGGTCTGGATTACCGCGCCTGATGTGGTGGAGCAGGAGAAGACATCATGAACCGAAAAGTTAGCATAGCCCGCCTCGCCACCGGCGTTCCCGGGCTTGATGCGATCCTTGGCGGCGGGATCCCGGATCTCTCGTTCAATCTCATTTTGGGGGCTCCGGGCTGCGGCAAGACCACGCTTGCGCATCAGCTCATGTTCGCCATGGCGACACGTGAGCGGCCTGCGCTCTTTTTTACCGTGCTCGGCGAATCGCCCATGAAGATGCTCCGTTACCAGCAGCAGTTTTCGTTTTTCGATCAGGACAAGATCAGCGGGGCGATTCGCTTCGTCAGCCTGGGCGATGACGTCGCCACGGGGACATTTACCGAGGTTTTGAAGCGGATCACGCATGAGGTCGAGACCACCGCTCCGGCGCTGGTCTTCGTCGATTCGTTCCGCTCGATCATGCTGGAGGCGCAGCGTCAGTCCGACGGATCGATCAGCCAGCAGCAATTCATCCAGCAGCTGGGTATGCAACTCATGGGATGGGAGACAACAACCTTTCTGATTGGTGAATATTCTTCAAAGACAGGTCCACCGCCGATTTTCACCATGGCCGACGGGCTCATATCGCTTGAACAGAGCGTTTATCGGAACTCCATGGTGCGCAAGATTCAGATCATGAAAATGCGCGGCCAGGCCACCCGCCCCGGGGTGCATACGTTCCGCATCACGGGCGACGGGATCGTCGTCTTCCCTGCGGTGGAGGTTCGTGATGACGGCAACCTCGCGGCCACGCCCCGCCGCACGGATTCCACGGAAAAGCGTCTGTCCATGGGCGTGCCGCGTCTTGATGAGATGATGGGCGGGGGGTTGCCGTCCGGCTATTCGCTTCTTGTCGCCGGACCGTCCGGTTCTGGCAAGACCATCCTGGCCACGGCCTTTCTGGTGGAGGGGGTGCGGCTGGGCGAGCCAGGCGTGATTGTCGCCTTTGAGCAGACTCCGAGCCAGTCCCGAACGCGCACCATCGACGAACTGGTCCGGGCCGGGAGCATTGGTCTGATCAATACCCGTTCCCTCGATCTGTCCATGGACGAGGTCATTCAGCATCTCATAAACCTCATTCACAGCATGAAAGCGACACGTGTGGTGATCGATTCGCTGTCCGGATTCGAGCTCGCCGTGGCCCCGACCTTTCGCGAGGATTTTCGGGAGTCGCTGTTTCGCATGATCGCCGCGCTGTCCAATCTCGGGGTGACGGTGCTCATGACTTCGGAACTTGAAGACAGGTTCACGGATCTGCGTTTCAGCCCCTACGGGTCCGCATTTCTCACCGACGCCATTATCGTGCAGCGCTACATAGAGGTTAAGAGCCGCCTGAAGCGGGTCATGGCGGTCGTCAAGGTCCGCGCCAGCGCCCACAGCAATGCGCTGCGGGAATTTGAGATCAACGATGGCGGCATTGTCATCGGCGAGACTTTGTCCGAATATAGCGGGATTATGAGTGGAAGCCCGACGTTGACTACGGCTTTGGCCGCGAATGATCAGGACCGACGATGCTGAACAAAATTGGTTTGATGTACAGGCGTTATACGTCCAAACGACCGCTCAGGAGGCGTGCGTACACCTTGCCGTCGAGTTTTAAGGCCCTGCAAACGCTTCCGGGAAGCAAACACGAGGCTGGCGAAAAGACCGTGCGAGAAGCAAGAACAGGCACTCATGACGAGGCGCTTTCCGACAGGCAAGAAGAAGTTTTGAAGGTGGTCAAGAAGGCGTTGCGGGTGCGCAAAAATGCCGAAAAGGTCAAGATCGATTCCTGTTCGGAAATGGAAACTACGCTCCGGGAAGCAAACGAGAAACTCGTCGTCGCCTCGGTCAATGCGCATATGATGACCGAGGCGGTCGAGCGGGTCTCGGTTCATTTGTCCTACATGGCCGAGCATGATCTGCTCACCGGATTGCCGAACCGGGCGCTTTTGACCGACCGTCTGGTGCAGTCGATCCTGCTCGCAAAGCGCCACGGCAACAAAGTGGCGCTGATGTTTCTGGACCTCGACCACTTCAAGCATATCAACGACTCCCTGGGGCATGGGATTGGCGATCAGTTGCTGCAATCCGTTGCAAAGCGTCTGCAGGCCAGCGTCCGTAATTCGGATACGGTCAGCCGTCACGGCGGTGACGAATTCGTGGTCCTGCTTCCGGAAGTCGAGGATGTGCAGAGCGCCGCCCACGCCGCTGAGAAACTGATTCACAGCGTGGGAGAGCCCCATTTCATTTCCGGACAAGAGCTCCGCGTCACCTTGAGCGTCGGCATCAGCATGTATCCGGATGACGGTGTCGACGCCGAAGCGCTGATGCGCAAGGCGGACATGGCGATGTATCAGGCCAAAAAGGCCGGTCGCAACAGCTACAAGATATTCACCCCGAGCATGAACCCGAGTTCCAGTTCAGCCATGCGCAAGTCCGCCGAGATGGCTCTGAAGCGCGCTCTCGACCACGGCGAATTCATCCTGCACTACCAACCGACGGTGAATCTGGAGACCGGCGTCATCACCGGCGCCGAGGTTCTGCTGCGCTGGGAGCGTTCCGATCATCAGCTCAACTTCCCGGCTCAGTTCCTCACCATTGCCGAGAGCTGCGGGCTCATTCTGCCGATTGGGCAGTGGGTGATCCGTGAGTCCTGCAGGCAGGCGCAGGCGTGGCTGCAGACGGGCTTCAACCTGAGCCGGATCGCGGTCAATGTCTCGGCGGTTGAATTCAGGGACAAGAATTTTTTGACTGGAGTTCGTGCCATCCTGCGCGAGACGGGACTGGATCCGCATTTTCTGCAGATTGAAATGAGCGAGAACGGCCTGTCGCGGGATGCGCAACAGGCTCTGCCTGCCTTGCATGCGCTCAAGAACCTTGGAGTGCAGATTGCCGTGGATAACTTCGGCACAGGGTATGCGAGTTTGAGTTTTTTACGGGAATTTCCGATCGGTACGGTCAAGATCGACAAGTCGTTCGTGCACAACATCGAGGCCAAATCAGGAAAGGCGGTGGCCTCCGCCCTGCTGGCGATGGCGCGGGGCTTTAATCATCAAATCGTGGCCGAAGGCATTGAAACGCAGACGCAGCATGCCTTCTTCAAAAAACATCACTGTGCCGAAGGACAAGGATACTACCTCGGTCGGCCAATGGCCACCGAAGCCTTCGCGGCACTCGCTTCTCAAAGAAATCCCTCGTAATCCCCCCCCAAAAAAAATCCCCCCCCCTGGTGGCTTATCAGGGAGGGGTATGCTCAACTCGTGATTTCGTTGCCAGGCGCCGCAATGAATGACGGGGTTGCGTCATCGTTAGCAAGGAGAGGCATCCGCCATTTGTCCGCGTTGCCGGCTATGTCACGAGTGTTTGCCGGAATCTGGAACTGTCTTTCACGATTGCCGTATCATGTTCTATGCCAAAAAGTGACTTCGCTGACCGCCATTCCCGCCGAGCGGAAACCAGGCGCGTCTGTGCGACCCTTTGGATGCTTGACGACGTCTTTTGAGGCCTTGGGCGCGGCGTGGAAGTCTCCAGAATTCAGTACCGACAGGGCTTCTCCGGCCCAGGCTTGTTGCGGCATGGCCTTGAACGGAAAAAGCGATGTCTCGCATGTAAATTTTTTCGACAATGCCGGGCGTGAAATCTTACAACTCTCCGAAATTTTTCTGATGTGCACAACTTCAGGGTGCGCAGGTATCATGTAATACGCAGCATGTCCGTGCCGATGCAGTTCGGACTTGCTGGTACGTTCGTTGCTAAATGTGATGGAAAATGTGTTCATCATCAAAATTTTCAATCAAGACTGGGCGCTGGATGCTTGATAATATGCAAAACGCCTCAAGGCAGGACAAACCATGTCGACGACAGAACAAAAAATCAGAAAATGGAAGCGTCACGCCTGCCTGTTTCCCTGCGGAATCATATGCGGGAAGAAAAAGGACACGATCGTATTGGGTCGAATCCTCAACATGAGCAGGCAAGGGTTCCTCATAGAGACGGATTGCGCGTTCAATGTCGGCGATGTCCTGTCGATTATCGCAAGCCCCGGAAGAGAAGTGGATGGCTATGATTTGAGTGACAGCTATCAGGGCCACGTCCGCTGGGGCCAGACCGACGAATCCTCGCTCATGGGCACGTATTCCGTTGGCGTGGAGCTTGCCGTTCCCATCGCTTCTCCGGAAGTGGACGCGCAGAGGTCGAACTGATCTTCGCAGCGAATCATGCAAAAGGGCTTTGCGCATGCGAAATTTTGGCCGGCACGCTCGAAGCGTCCGTGGACTTTTGGATTGTGTTTCCTGGCGTGTAAGTTTGCCCAGGAAGTATGTCGGAGAACTTTACACGGTATGTTTTTTCTGAAGATTTCTTGAAGAATAATATAGTGATATTGGATAGTTATATTTTGGCACGGTCGATGCATTGTTGTGAGAGAACGACATAATTATCTAACACTGGAGTACTACTGTGAAGAAAAAACTAGCAGCGACATGTCTGGCGGCGGCATTCATCTTTTCAGCAACATTTGCTTCCGCAGCTCTGGTGACACAGTGGTCGTATGTCAACGATGCTACTTTTGTCGATTGGAGCAACGAAGACGTTAATCAGGATTATATGGTGCTAAGCCCCGACGGCAGAACGTTGTCCTGGGGAGTGCCATCCGTTTTCTCTAAAACAGGACTGCAAAGTTCGCTTGTGATCGACGGGCCTGTCGCTGGAAACGATCTGATGACTTCGGGATCCGCTGTAGAGGTAGTGTCAATTACACACTTCAATTACTTGATGAGTTCAGCATTTCCTAATCTTGCGTATGGTAAGGTCGAGGCTAATGTTGAGTTTACGCCATTTTTGCCTGCGGGACTGCCTCTTCCTGCCGAAACAACTTATCTTGAGTTTCTGTTCTTCGAGACTCCAAACAGTAATGTCGCGACGCCCATGGATATCTTCGTTCTCACCGATCCGGGCGCAACCAGCGGCGCATTTAACTACGATGGCTACACATACAACTTCTCTTTCTTGAGCGACGGCTTCGGACTCCTCACTGGCGCGTATCATGATTACATTGTCAGTCAGCTCGGTGTGGACACAGACTATTACGGCTGGCTTGCAAACGAGGACGGCAGCACGTCGGCTCAGTTCTACCTGGGTATCTCGGTGGCTCCTGTCCCCGAGCCGGCCACCATGCTTCTTCTCGGCGCCGGCCTGCTTGGCCTGGGCTTGGCGGCGCGACGCAACAAGAAGAATTGATCACGCGCTTTCGATCACTAGGGAAAGGCCGGGGAGCATGAGCTGCCCGGCCTTTTTTGATTCCGTGTCCATGAGCGTGCTGTTCAAGGGACGCCGAGCCGGAAATATACCGACGTAACTGCAACTGTTCGTTGCTGATTGTGCATGATTGCATGCGAACCGGCGGTGTTTGTGGTGCCCGCGCATCCATGAGGGAGAATCGGCTGATGGAGATATTGCTGGCCATTGCCGCGATTCTTGTTTGTCAGGGCATGCAGGCCTTGGACGATTTCATGAGCCGGGTAGGGGCCGTCTCCCTGGCTCACGGGATGCTGCTCGGCTATGGTCAGATCTATGTGGCGAAAAGCATTGTTGAATGGGGCGGGTCGAGTCTTGGCTGGATGGTCGTTGTCCTGATCTGCATCGCGAGCGTGGCCGTGTCGCTGTACAAGATCCATCGCTTCGGAAGCCGCTGGGTCTTTGCCTTTAATTTTGGGGTGGTCGTCGGCCTTCTTTACGGCGGAATCTCGCTGACGTGAGGCGTGTCTTGCGGAGCCTGCCGAAAGGTTTTCTCACGATTTACCAAAACCACCATTTTTCCGTGTTCAGCACAAAGGCGGCCAGGGCCAGATTGGTCACTGCGTGGGACAGGACGCATTGCGCCAGACTCCTGGTTCTGTAGAGCAACCAGGAATAGGCCATGCCGGCCATGATTCCGGCTAGGATGAAATGGTGGGCCAAGCCGAAGAGCACGGCTCCGACCAGAAACGAAATCCAGGTGAACGTACCGAGCGGGACTTTGGCGAAATCCGGATTGATGACGTAGCGCAGAATGAAGGAACGCCAGAAGATTTCCTCCATGATCGGGACAACGAGCACGGCGCTGCCGATGCGGATGACGGTCATGACCCGGCGCAGGCCGGGGTCCGGAAAGATGCCCGGATTGAAGCCCGGCGGCTCGCTCAGCGCGCCGATAGTCCAGTCCATGTTGACCCACAGCGCAAAGACCACAAGCCCCAGCGCGATACTCATCACTGTCTGGCTGCTCCGGGCCAGGTCGGACCACCGCAGTTCCGTGTAGGCCCGGCGGCACAGGATGAGTGCGATGCCGGCAACCAGGGGTCTCAGCGGATAAAGCAGGGCGAAGGTGGAGTCCTGGATGCTGACCCAGGCTTTGTCATCCATGAAACGCAATCCTTCCTCTAGACCGATGACGGCCATGAAGAGGGCAAAAGGCAATATGCGCGGCCAGGCGTTGTCGTTCATTGTCTGGCTGTTAAACTAAAAGTGTGCCTGTTTGCAACGTTCCGTTGCGAGTTGAAAACGATTTTGCTGCTCCTCGAATCTGGTGGTTGTGCCGGAGCGTTTCATTGGGGCAAGCGTTGGTCGATACTTGGAAAGTAAAGCAACGCGTTGTCGGATAATCTTACATTACTTGAGCGTGTATTTACAATAAATTGAATGATTAACGGATGGTGCGTCTTGGCATTTTTCCTGCTCCACAGGATTGATAGTCAAAGGACGTCACAGAGAGAAAACAACCGGAGGGAATGATTATGAAATCGCTTGTCAAGGGCAGTCTTTGCACGACAGTGCTGGTGTTTTTATTGGCTTCGCCGTCATGGGCAAGTATTTGGTTGCCGGAGCCGGTCTTTCCTAATGCGATGCCGTACGACGAATATTATTCCTATTCCACAAGCATATTGCAGCAACTTTATCCAGGAGGATTTTCCGATTATCCATCAAATCAGGGTTCGCTAAAAGATGAGCTCAAAATATGGTGGGGTGATAGCGAGAGTGCCGATAAGGCTGCTGGAGACAATTTGGACATCAGGGGCGGATATGACTTTCCTGATCCGTTGTCATTTCCGAACGCAGGTTCGACTACGGAATTTAACACTGATTTGCTTATCACTTGGGAAGTATCCGTAGATTTGCTTTACGATTTTCTGCAAAGCGAATTCGAAAATTCAAATATACCTGTTTTTGCTTTCGATATTAATCAGATAGGCAACCAGCCCAACATGCTTGGCAATGGGTATGTCGCGATTGTCGATGAACTCGGTGCCGTTGTCCCGTATGCACCAGATGCTTTCGGTCTTGCAGAATGGGCTTTTGACAGTTCTCCTAATGGAGAGTTTGACGAGGAAGCACTTGTCGAGGTGCCGAACACCCGCACTGTGGAGTTCATGGGCGTGGAATATTCGTTCGATACAACCGGAACAAACGACGTGGACTTTCTTGTCTATGCTCCGACAATGGACCTGTCCCAGTTTATTGGTCAGGGCCTTTTCTTCACGGCTACATTCCAGTATCAGCTTTTGAGCGATGGTTTTGAAGATTTCTTCATTCTGGGTTACAGAAGCGAGAATCCTCCTCCGCCTCCAGTGCCTGAACCGGCCACCGTGGCTCTGCTCGGACTCGGCATGGCGGCTTTGGCCTTCACAGGCCGTAAGCTGCGCAAATAAAACAAGCCGTTCTCGGTAAAAAAGACTCGGAACATCCCAAGGATGTTTCGAGTCTTTTTATTTATCATGCAGAAATTATGTATGATTTTTGATTTGTCCCGATATGGGACTCGTTTACCGCAGGGCAGGATCACACCGCGTTGGCGACTCCGAGACGAGGGGCATTCCTTGTCTGTAAATTTTAACTGGAAGAAAGTCGGCAGACCTTACATTTTTTGAGTTCCTGTTATTATGTCTGTGCTTAACTGTCTGGTATCATGAATTTAAATATTGGCATGGACCATGCTTATACCCTGTCACCACAAGATAATTATTTTAACATTGGAGGATTACCATGAGGAAGAATTTCGTTGTAACATGTCTTTTGGCTGTGGCGTTTCTTTTCTCGGCGACATTCGCCTCCGCTGCCTTGGTGACTCAGTGGTCGTATACCAATGACGCGAATTTCGTTGATTGGCTTAACGATGAAGGCAACCAGGACGAAATGAGCGTAAGCGCGGATTTGAATACCCTGTATTGGGGCGTTCCGTCCGACTTCAGTGAAACCGGGCTTCAAAGCTCGCTTGAGCTTTTCGCTCCTGTCAGCGGTGATGACCTGATGACTGGCTGGCTGGAGTTAGGACCTGCGGTACCTGTTACTTCAATTACACATTATAACCACGTTCTTTCTTCCCTGTATCCAACCCTTGCATATGGAAAGGTTGCGGCTACCATTCAGTTTACGCCTTTTGTTCCTGCTGGACCGCAACAGCCTATCGACACCGCCTTTCTGGAGTTTTTGTTCTTTGAAACTCCGAATGATGATGTGACGCCAATGGATATCTTTATCCTCATCGACCCAGGTCTGACCGAGGGCACGTTCAACTATGACGGCTATAAGTATGACTTTGCTTTCAATAGCGATGGTTTCGGGCTCATCACTGGCGCTTATCATGATTTCATTGTCGGCAAGTTGGGAATTGACACAGAGTATTTTGGCTGGCTTGCAAGTGAAGACGGCGACAACTCGGCTCAGTTCAACCTGAGCATCATGGCCTCGCCTGTTCCCGAACCTGCCACCATGCTTCTTCTCGGTGCCGGCCTGCTCGGCCTTGGCATAGCGGTACGTCGCAACAAGAAGAACTGATCAGATTGATCTCGTCAAATGAAGGCCGGGAAGCGCATGCTTCCCGGCCATTTTTCGTTTATGTGGTCCTCTTTCCCGGGAGCAACGGCGGGTTATTTCATCAGAAAGTCGCCAGCACCCCGCCGCAAGGTGCGGTGACGGATTCCGGGGCCGTAGCCTGCGCGAAAGAGCATGACCAGACCTTGCTTTTCAAAATCAACGGAAGCGAACAACCCTTTCAAATCCTGCCAGACCCGTTCCAGTAATTTGCGGTGTTTTTCGGAAAAACTTGACGGCCCTTCCCACAGCCAGCGCAGCCAGAAGAGGGTCACGGCGGTCATGGGCTGCATTTGCAGGCCATGGTGCTCCATTGCCAGCCAGATGCGCTGCAAGGCCTGGCCTCCGAGCATAAAATCCCGTGTTTCGAACCCATCGACCACAACCATCCCGGCAGCTCCGCTCTCCAGGATGCCCTGGGCCGAGTGCAAGGCCACCAAACGGCCGAGGCCGATGCCGTTGGCGACACGCATTGCGGGCCACGGCTTGGTCAGGCGCAGGAATGCCTCCCCCGCCAATCCGGCTTCCAGGTTTTTGAGAGGCAGCCCATCGCGTCGCTGCTCGGCCTCCTTCATGTTGAAGCGGATCATGGATGTGAAATGCTCGTGCAAGCCCTGATGCTCGGTGCGGATCCTGTCGGCCAGGTAGATGACCTTGGCAAGCTTGCGGAGTTGAGCGCGGCCGGTCAAAAGGTGGAGGTGCGCTTCGGGCATGCTGCGGATGCGGGTTTTGAGGTCGTTGTGCACCCACTCCGGCAGAGGCCGCTTGCTGTACGGGCGGCGGTTGGTGCAGCGCGTCCAGATGTGCCGGGCCAGCGGGTCTGCTGTGTGATCGCCTGGCTGAATGCGCACGGTGGCCAGCAGATTTTCTTGCGCGGCATCCGGCCGGATTTGCGTGGTCGCATCCATGCCCATGGTTGTGGCGGCCAGGCGGATGTTTTCCATTGCTGCCCCGCAGGCGATGATGGAGGCGGTCTGGCGGACATTGAAAAAGGACACGTCGGCTTCCGGATCCAGAAAAACGTGGATGTCGTTGCCTGCCAGACGGAACTGCCAGGGTTGGACATTATCCCCG
Organism: Desulfomicrobium baculatum DSM 4028; assembly: GCF_000023225.1. Lineage (NCBI taxonomy): Bacteria > Pseudomonadati > Thermodesulfobacteriota > Desulfovibrionia > Desulfovibrionales > Desulfomicrobiaceae > Desulfomicrobium > Desulfomicrobium baculatum. The sequence continues at coordinate 2,571,466 of NC_013173.1, read as the reverse complement.
GAAGGAGCTTGAACTGCGGCCTGCAGCAGATAGGTGCCGACACCCTGGGGCAGGGAATCGAAATGTGCGACGCTTACAACAGGTGGGTCCGGTATGCGCACCCGAGCCTGGTCGGTAGCCTTGATCAGCACGTTTTGCACGTACCAGAGTTTGGCGCGCTGGCTGAAGGTGCGATTGCCCCGGCTCAGGCGTCCTTTGCGGAGCACCTGGCGGAAGGGGTCGAACTGCAGGAAGCAGGGCGCGGGCCTGAGCCCAGGCTTGCCAAGAATGATGCGCACGGCCTCGGTGGCGGCAAGAGACGAGCACAGTTGGCAGGCGATGTTCAGGGACGGGCCTTTGCCGCCCTTGAGGTCCACGCGTGACAGGTCCATGTATCCGATATGTGTCGGTCTGGGGGCCAGCCCCATGGCGAAGCGCAGGTATTTCTGCTCTTCCGGCAGTTTTCCGCCCACATCGAAATAGTCGTCAAAGCCCATGCCTTGCGGGGTGAAGACCAGCAGGGCCGAGCTGTATCCCAGCGGCCCGGCCGTGATCACGGGCACGCCCATGGACCGGGCCATGTTGAAGAGCGTCCGCCTGATTTCGAACTGGAAGAAATCCAGTCCGTCCAGGACCACGTCCACATCCGTCAGAAAGGCTTCCATGTTGTCCGCAGTCAGCCCTGCGGGATAGGGGGTGATATCCAGGAACGGGTTGATGCTGTGCGCCTCTTCGATCATGACCGCAAGCTTGGGGCGACCGAAGGAAGGAACCTTGGCCCCGAACTGGCGGTTCACGTTGACCGGCTCAAACTGGTCGAAGTCGGCCAGATGGAAGCGGCCGATTCCGGTGCGTACAAGATTGATCAAATGTACTCCGCCCACTCCGCCCATACCCGGAATCGCGACCCTGGCCTCGGCCAGCCGCTCCTGCTCGCCCGGCGAAAACAGCCCGATGTTGCGGGAAAAGGCGGCTTCGCGGTATGCCGCCGCGCTGGAAATGCCCAGGGTCTGTAGCGTTGCCAGGTGTTCATCTCGTTTCATGCTTGATCCTCTTTTTCCTTAAGGAGATGCCCCCGGGATGCGGGGCGTCTCCGGCGTGTTTGCTGGGCGGCTTGCTCCTGCCTTGTCACGCGCTCTTGCCGTCAAAGGAAAGCATGGCCGCCGGCAGAACGATCAGGTCGCCTATCAAGGCCGTGATCATGATCACGGCGCTTAAGCCCCCGAAGCTCATGGTAGGCACGAAGCTGCTGAAAAGAAGCACGCCGAAGCCGATGACCAGGATCAGCGACGAGGCGGTAATGGCCGTACCCTTTTCCAGGATGGATTGTTGAAGAGCCTCCCGCATGGGCAGGTTCTCGGCGCGTTTTCGATTGTACTCGGTCAAGAAATGGATGGTGTCGTCCACGGCGATGCCCAAGGCTACCACGGAGATCAGGGCCGTGGAGGTGTTCAGGGGGATGCCGAGCAGGCCCATGATCCCGAAGTTGAGAATGATCGGAAATGCATTAGGGATCAGGCTTAAGGCCCCTGTGACAAGCGAGCGCAGGGCCAGGAACATGATGAACGTGATCACGGCGGCGGCCAGGGCCAGACTTTCCACCTGTCCCTGGACCAGGGCGTCGATGGTGTTCACGTCCTGTACGGCCCGGCCGGTGACCCGGATTTGCAGGCCATCGTGTTCGTGCTGGTCGATGAAGGCGCGCAGGGAGTCAATGAGTTCGGCCTGGCCTGCGGAGCTGTGCTCGGAGATGCGGATCAGGATGCGGGCCTGATCGTATTCCGGGGTGATGAATTCATCCATGTCGTCGGAGTCGTAGAGCAGCAGATACTGGGACACCAGTTCCCGGCTTACGGGGATGACGTAGAAATCCGGATCCTCGTTGTGAAAGGACATGTTCATGTCTTTCAAAAAGTCCACGAAGGACATGGTTCGGTCGACGCCCGGCAGGGTCAGGGCGAAGGTTTGCAGCCTGTCGATCACGGCCAGCTTGTCCGGGTCGCGCAAGGCATCCCGCTCCCCGGCTTTGACGGAAATGTCCACCGTGCCGACCCCGCTCAGGCGGGGTTCGATGTAGGAAAGCTCCTGGCGCAGGGGACTTGAAGGCTTGAAGTACTCCAGCAGGTTGGTCTCGACCCGGATCGTCGAGGCCGCCCACAAAGCGCCCAGGGTCAGGAACGCGATGAAGATGGTTATGGGGCGGGCGTGGGTCTGCACCAACGTGGAGAGGCGGCCCAGAAAGGCGCCCATGCCGATGTCCTTGCGCTGGTGTGTGTATATGGCGTCGGGCCTGCACATGAGCATGAGCGGCGGCAGCAGCAGGAAGGAGAACAGAAATTCGAAGATCATGCCCGCCGAAGCCACGTATCCAAATTCCTTGATCGGCGGAATGTCGCTCACGACAAGGGAGATGAAGCCCACGGCCGTAGTCAGGCTGGTCAGAAAGCAGGGGGTTATGACCCGATGCAGGATGCTCTCCATGGCCTTGGCGGGTGATGGGGCATCATCCAGCAGTTTTTTATCCAGATGGGCGAAAATGTGTACGGAATCGGCCAGAGCCAGGGCCATGACCAGGGGCGGTACAACGGTGGTCACGTTGTTCAGCGTGATGCCGAGCAGGGGGAAGAGACCCATGGTCGCCCCCGTGCACATGGAGATGTTGGCCAGGGCCAGCAGGGTCAGACGCACGTTGCGGAAAAAGAGCCAGATGGTCAGGGTGATGAACAGGTAGGTCACCGGAATGAACACGGCCACATCCGACTTCATGTACTGGCTGAGGCTGAAGTTGGTCATGGTCCAGCCGGCCAGGTGAAACCGGCCGGCGAGCGCTTCATGTTTGGCGAGCACCGTTTCGGTCTGTTCGATGAGCCTCTTGCGAAAGCTTCCGTCCCCTGCCTCGTGCGCTGTGGGAAAGACCACCAGGGCAGTGGTCTCCCCGTCGGCGGAGACGAGGTTGCCGACATACAGCGGGTTGCCCAGCGCCTGCTTCCGCAGGACGGCCAGTCCCGGAGCATCTTCCGGAATGCGCTCCAGGAAGGGGCGGACTTCGAAATATTCCTCTTCGCCGTGGATGTAGTCCACATTGGCCAGGCTTTGTACTTCCCGGACTTCGGGGATGGTTTCGAGTTCCTGCGTGATGGCCGCGATCATGCGCAAGATGGGGGGCGTGAAAAGTTCAGGATTTGAAAAGGCGATCACGAAGAATTCGTCTTCTCCGAAGGTGTCCTTGATGCTTTGGTAAAAGGCGACGTCCGGATCGTCCTCGACGGTGAAATAATCCACATTGTCCACGGTCTGGATGCGGGGAAGCTGGATCAGGAACGGGGCGGCCAGGCACAGGGACAGCACGAGGCAGAGTATGGGGAAGCGGGTGACCAGGCTGGCGAGGTGCTTCATGGATGATCCGTGCGCATGGTGGATGCGGGGATGCTTTTGAGGAAGGGATAGAGCCGCGTCAGATGCTCCATTTGGCGCGGGGACAGCTTTTCGCAGAGTTCCTGCCGGGTGTTGAAAAAGAACCGCGCGTCCTCTTCGCTCATGGGGGGCCTTTTGTCATAGAACGTCCACCCGTTGTTCAATTCCACCAAGGTGCTTTTCATTTTGTAGAAGAATTCATGGATATTGTCATCCACGTCATAATCCTTGTATTTTTCCGACGCCTTGTCTTCGATATGCTCCATGTTGATGCGCAAGGCGACTGCCGGAGCGCCAACTCCCGGGTAAAAACGCTCTTCTCCGAAGTCTTCGAACAGGAACATTGTCTTGTAAAAATTGACATGCTTCGGGTTGACCATGATGCATATGTCGTCAATGTTGTTCATCATCGAATATTCAAACATCGTTTTTGACAGGAAGACCATGAGATTGCACCAGCGTGTCTCCCTGGGCGTTGCCAAGGCCGAAAGCTCGGTGATCTTTCTGCCCTGGGAACGCAACGCATCAAGCTCTGGCCGATACAGAGCGTCCATGGGCAAGCCGAAGAGTTCGCTGTCGAATATCTGGGTCAGGGTGGATATGACCGTGACATAGGTCCTGAAAATGAAGACGCACGTCGCCGGCAGGAGATTGTAGGCGCTTAAATGCATCCCCGAAGGGTGCGGCTCCGCGATGTATCCCGAGGCAAGGTACTCCCTGTAGACGAGGGCGAAGGACTGAGCCCACTCATCGCGGGCTTCCGCAATTTTGATGTTCGGTCGGTCTATTTCATCCAGCTTGGCCCTCAGCATGGCGGAACGGCGAAGTCTGACGGATCTTCGGCGATCCTGGCGCGTATTTTCGGAGAGATCGGTCATGGGTTCTCCATATTCGCGAGCACGGAAAAAAAGGAAAAGCCGACGCGGCTCGCGTCACGGCCCTGTTCGTTATCGTTTCCTCCTGGCGGCAACGCTTGAAGAGACGCAAATGTTCGTTGCATATGCCATGCCTGAACCTGGTTTGGGAGAATCAGATCTGCAGGCCGGGATACGAATTCCGGAGCAGGATTTTGCATTCCAGGGACAGATCCTGCAGGTCGTCGATGACGTCGGACAGGATGCGGTTGATCAGACCCGTGTCCAGGGGGTTGGGGCGGAACCGTGGAAAGTGTTCGCCTTTGAAGATGCCTGTGATCCGCTCGCAGAGGGCGATCCGCAGCGACATGTACTGAGAGTCGAGCGTGTTGCGGTACGAGGTCATGAGGCCATTGCTGCCGAGTCGCTCCCGCACCGCGGCCACGTCCGCGCGAAGCGCCACGGCCGGGGCGTTGACCCTGTGATAGTGCTTCTCGTCTCCGAAAAGTTCCAGGTCGCAGAGCCTCTTGTAGACGGGGACATGTTTCGGATTGACCATCACGCAGACGTCGTCGACATCCAGGAATACGCAATACAAGAAGAGCAACCTGGTGAAATTGTGAATGCCGATTCTCGAAAATCTATGCGTGCTGGACGCCAGGGAGCATACTTCCACCACCTTGCGCCGCTGCCTGCGTAGCGACCCCAGTTCCTTGCCGTACAAGTCGTCCATGGGCAGACCGAACTGATTGGAGTCGGGAACAAGTGTCGCTGTGGATATCACGGTGCTTTCGGACTTGGCCAAAAGCACCGTTGTTTTGGGATGCAGATGGTGTTTTGTGAATAATATTTCGCTTTTATTCTCTTGTGCGTACCCTGCATTTACATATTCGTGATACAAGAGGTGGTAGGATTCCAGTAGCTCGCATGCGGAATCGGCAACTTTGAACAGATAATCAATCTCTTCTGCACGCTGAAAACATTCATTTTCGCGCGTGATTGAGTTTGAGAAATTGAGCCATCTATGTCTTGTCAGTGTCATTATATCTCCAGACAAATGTGTTTTTGCGTGTTGCTCGCAAGAACGGCGCTATCCCTGGTTCATTGGAACACAGGATAGCGCCGCTCTTGTCGGCGAATATCTCCGTCGCAAGCTGCCGGGGCTAAGATGGTCTGCGTGTCCCCGAAGATCGCGGCGCGGGTGGAGTGCGTTTTTATTTCTAAAAATAGTATTTGGCTTTGCAAAAGACCTGGTCGTTGTCCCGGTAGCGGCCAAACAGGGAATCCTGTGGGCCGAAAAAGACGTTTGCGCCCAGCGTGAGTTCGAGGTTCTTGTAGTAGCTAAGGGTGGCTTCCGGCGTCAGAAACGAGCCTCCATCGTAAAGATCCAGGGCATAGCGCAGTTTCAGCATGGCGTTTCCCCGCCAGAACTCGCGGTTGATTTCGCCGTTCAAATAAAAATTGTCGCGCCGGAGAAACAGGATCCGGGACTCGTATTCGAAGACGTGCTGGTGCGAGAGCTGCACGTTCGCGTACCAGTCCTGCTCGCCCAGATAATCCACCCCCAAGACATAATGGGCCACGGGTTTGGCCACGGAGTCGAGGGACTCTGTGTGCAGGCTCTGTTTGTCGAAATAGGCCCCTTCGCCCCGAAATCCGAATTTGTCCGCGGTGGTTTCGAATTCCACGGCCCAGATGTGTTGCCTGTGGTAGTCGGCATGCAGGGTTGGTCCTGCGGGATTGGCCGGGTCGAAGCGCAGGCGGGGCGACTTTTCCGTCGCGTACAGGTAGCTCGCCGCCACGTCCCATCCCGCCAGGGACGCGGAGGTGCGCAAGCCCAGATCGGCGTCGTCCAGTCCCTTGCTGGGCTTTGACTCCCTGATTCTCAGGTCGCTCGGCTGATTGCCGAGCAGGGCCCAGGTGGTCCCGGAGAAGTCGAATTCGTTTTCCTCGAAAAAGGGGATGAAGAGGCCTTCCAGCGTGATGTCGCCGGGGAACAGTCGGATTCTGGCCATCCAGTTGGGAATCTTGCGGTCTTCCAGTTCCGGGACGAAGAATTCCCGCATGTCCTGAGGATTGACGTTGTCCGCCGGACTGATCTGGTCCGTCTTGCCCCAGCGCACGATCTGTCTGCCCAGGCGCAGGTCCCAGTCCGGAGTGGCGTGGGAGATGTAGCCTTCGTAAAGGTCTAGGTCATAGTCGTCCGTTGAATGTTCGGGACCGAACCAGAGGTAGTCGGACTGCAGCGAGGCCAAAAGAAAGGTGCTCGATGCGCCGGGGACGGCCGTAGGGTCGTTGCCGGGCAGCGGCGGAGTCCATTTTCCTTCGAGCCTGACCGTGTTGCGGAAGTTTCGCGCCTGCTCGGGATCACCCGATTCATGCAGTTCCTGCGCTATTTTTGCCAGGAGGAACCCTGAAAAGTTGAGCCGCCCCCAAGGCGAAGGCTCTTCCTGGTCCTCGCTTGGGGCTTTGGATTCTCCAAAGACAAGGGTTTTATTCTCGGGGCTGCCGTCTGTGTCTGCCAGGGCCACGGTATACGCCGGATGCACCTTTTGGATGCCGGGCTTGACGCCTTGCGGTGGCGGGGTGGGAAGAGCGGACTTTTGGGGTGGCGCTGCCGGGTTCATCGGGGCCAGGCTGACCACGATCTTGTGGGCGACGTTTTCCGTGCTTGTGGGGATCGCGTCGATGCGGTGCGTCACCTCGTCTTTCAAGTCCAGGACCACACGCACGGTTGTCGGGTTGAATTGGGCCGCGCGGACACGGAAGATCAACGGGTGCTGCGCGGGCAGAGTGGTGGCCGTGCCTGAAAGCCGTGCCTCGGTGATGTCGAGCACCAGCCGATTGGAGTCGTCCAATACAAAAGAGCGTACGCTTCGCGGTGCTCTGGACAAAAGGATGGTCAGGGTTTGCGGCGCATCTGCCTGGCTCAGCTCGAAAGCGGAGACCAGGACGGGCGTGTTTGCAAAGGCTGGGATCGGGAAGATGAACGCGATGAACAACAGGATGACGTGCAAGAGAGGCGGCAAGGCAGGTCCAGGTTGGCGGTGCGTCCATCTGCACGATGAGGGCAGCCTTTTTTGTCGAGTTTTCATATGTCTCGGATCTCCCAGAACTGCACTTCAGTTTGTGGGTAAATTTTTTTCAGTCCTGGAGACTCATTCAGCATGTTCATGGGGCGGAGAAAATTGTACATATGCATGTTCGATTATTTTACCAGCGCTCGAGAGCCTGCTGCGTGAATATGCTGTCTGATAACCCTGTATTGTATTGGATATCCGTTGTTTCCATGGTTGTTTTATGACCGGACGAGAGGTCTTCCATGGCCACCTTGGTCTCGGTCCAGATGTTCTGGATGCTTTCCAGCTGGAGCACGGCGTAGCGTTTGATCGGGGTTTCGCCGCCGGCAAAGAATTCTACCCGCAAAGGCAGGAGCATATCCTGCGCCACCCAGCTTCGGACCATGGTGTACTGGGAATTTGATCCGTCTTTGGGCCTGCTTTCCATGATCCAGCACCGTACGCTGTTCAGTGATTCGTCGCCGACAATGATGTGCTCGGAGTCGTCGACAGGCCTGCGCTCCATCTCTTCGTAAGTGAAATCGGTGTTCACGAAGCTCCGGCTCTTCTGACCTGCCACGATGCGTCGCGTTCTGTTCAGGGCGGGCAGGTAGAGGAATTGGGCCGTCTCCCCCTGTCCGTCCTCGACGGCCAGAAAGCCTGTGCCCTGGATATCCGCAGGGGATATGAACCGGAGCAGGGTAGATCGAGCGTCGTTTTTTTCCAGAACGGAAATGTTCAGCTGGCGGACGCGCTTTTGTCCCGAGGCCGGAACGAGCTCCATGGTTTGCCGGGAGACGGAATCGTCGCCCACGTAGCGGTCATGGACCAGTTGGGCCAGTTCCCGGCCCGAAGGCTGGGCGTGGGCCGGAAGCGCCGGGTTGGCAAAGCCCCAGAACAGGATCGAGCAGAAAAGGAAATATTTCGGGAACAGGGTGCGGGTATGCATGATCGACGCTCACGGATTTTTGATTGTTTGAGGCCGCCACCTCCATCTCCCATGTTTTTTCATGGAAATTGCCCGAAGTGTCAATGATATGTTGGAAGAGATAAAAAAAAGTGATGCAACAGTAATGGTCAGGAGATCCGCTGCGAATTATTTCGGATAATTTTGATTAAATGTAAGTTTTTTCGACAGTAAATCGAGATATTTTTAACACTTGAAGCCGGTTTTTGATTTGCGCTGTTGCACAGCTAATGAAGATAAAAATGGAGATTTGATGTCTGTTACATGTTGATGCAACACTTCTGCTGCGCGCAACGCTTTTGCGTGCTTCCGCACCCCTGCCGAGGTCTCTTTTTATTCCTTAACATTTTGAATTAATGCAATAATTTAAATTTGAGCGGGTTTTTCTCCTCCGGGCATTGAACTTGCTCTAGGGGGGTCGACGGGCGTGATGAGCGTCTGTCGGCCCTGCCTCTGACGAGGCGGCCTGGGTGCGTATCCCTAAGGACATCAACGGCGTCGGCGAGGCGGGCGGAGCGTGATGTTCGCGGCGCTTTGAAAGATGAGCGGCCGCGCTGTCCTGCACATCGGATGAGTTGCCTTGGGGCCTGACGTCCGGGCGCGGTCGGCTCGCCCGGGATTGACTGCCCAGGACGGACCACGGCGCATTATTCAGCATACGGAGCGATCCGCTCTTCAAAAGGCTTGTTCGACGGAGGAAGAATGATCAGATGTACTGTATTCGCGGTTGCGCTCATGCTCTGCGTCGCGCTTGCTGGTTGCAAGGGACATACCAGCGAATCCCTCAACGCCGAAGGGGAGGCGCTTTTCAAGCAAGGCAACTATAACGGGGCGATCGTCCATTACAAGAACGCCTTGGAGAAGGACCCCAATTTTGTCGCGGCGCGATACAACCTCGGTTTGGCTTATATCGAAACCGGCAAGATGGACCAGGCCGAGCGGGAATTTCAGAAAGTTCTGCTGCAGAACCCCTATGACGGCCGAGTCAATTTTCAGCTGGGCCGGATCGCCAATTTCCAGAACAAGCCTGCCGTGGCCGTGCCCTTGATCATGGCCTATTTGCAGGAACATCCGGATGATGCCGCCGCCCTGGAGCAGCTCGCCATTTCGGCCACGATTTCCGGAGATCCCGCCAGTGCCAAGGGACATCTGGAAAAGGCGCTGGCCGTCGAGCCTGACCGGATTTCGGCCAAGCTGGGTCTTGTCCAGATTTTTATGATTCAGGGGGACAGGGCCGAGGCTCGCAAAATGCTCGACAAACTGTTGGCTCAAGATCCCGAGAACAGATCGGGTCTGCACGCGCTGGCGCAGCTTGAGGCCCAGGAAAAGGATCCCGAAGCCATGCTGGATGCGTATTCCCGCATCTCTTCCATCTACCCCTCCGATTTGTTTGCCCGCTACAAGCAAGGCAGTCTCCTCATGAACAAAGGCGAAGGGGAGAAGGTCAGGGTTTCGGCCGAGGCCATGCTGAGTGAGTATCCCGACAGCGCCGAAGGGCATCGGCTCATGGGGCTGTATCTCTTCCGTGAGGGTAAATTCGACGAGGCCGCGACGTACCTCAGCAAATCCCTGCGCATCAAGCCGGATCTGGAAACATACTACCTGCTTGGTCTTGTCTACTACAACCTCGACAATCTGGAACTGGCGGTGACCCAATTCCAGACCGTGCTCGATTACAGTCCCGGCTTCGTGCAGGCCAGGATCATGCAGGGTGAGATATTTCTGCGCCAGGGCCGGGGACCGGAAGCGATGGTCGCGGCTGAAAAACTGATCGAAGGCAGTCCGGAGGATTTTCGCGGCCATGTCCTCAAAGGCGATGCCCTGCTGATGCAGGGGAAGGCCCATGAGGCGCTGGCTGAATTCAAACAGGGCATTGGATTGGCGCCATCTCATTATGGCTTGTTGCTCAAGACGGGCCTGCTCAAGCTCTCCTTGGGGGACCTGAGCGGAGAGGACGACATGGTCAGCGCGATCAAAATTTCGCCCGAGGGCGTCGATGCGCGCATGGCCCTGCACTCGTATTATTTCAGAAATGGCCGCATGGACGAGGCCGTGGCCGTGCTAAGCGAAGGCCTGAATGGAAGCAAAAATGACGCGGTGCTCTATAACGCCTTGGCCAAGGCGTCATTGGGACGCAAGAACGCCAAGGAGGCCGAGGAATATCTGGCCAAGGCACGTGGCGCGGACCCGGCTTTCCTACAGACCTATTATCACGGCGCCATCGCCAAACTCTTCCAGAACAAGCTCGACGAGGCCGTGACGCAGTATGATCTGGCCCTGGGCTTCGCCCCGAACGACGTGCGGGCCCTCATTGCCTCGGCGGCGGTCCTTGAGAAGCAGGGGAAGCTCGACGAGGCCCGGGTCCGGCTGGAAAAGGCTCGTTCCACCAAGGACACCGGGGCGATCCTGATGCTTTCGAGTTTCCTGCAGCGAAACGGGAAAAGCGACGAGGCCCTGGCGGTTCTGGACCAGGAACGAACGAAGCAACCCGAGAATATGGTCATTGTCCAGGGCATGGCCAAGCTGCATGTCGCGCGCAAGGAAATGGACAAGGCCATGGCCTTATACAGCCGGCTTGAGCAAATCGACCCCTATGCCGGGACGGTGGAGCGGATGAGAGCGTGGATGGCCGCCGGAGATCTGGACAAGGCCGAGGAAAGCGCCCGGCGTCTGATGCAGTTGAAGCCGGACAAGGGGCAGTCCTGCCTGCCGTTGGCCAGTATTCTTGAGATGCGCCAGAACCGGGCAGAAGCCGAAAAAGTACTGCTCAAAGGGTGGGAGCTGGAGCCCTCGGACGATCAGGTCGGCGTCGTGCTGGGCGAGTTTCAGCTGCGTGGCCGGGAGACCAAGAAGGCGCTCGCCACCTTTGATCAGGTTTTGGCGCATTCACCCACCAACGCCCCGGCCCTGACCGGGAAGGGCATGGCCTTGCAACTGCTTGGCAGGAACGACGACGCGGCCAGGATGTATCTCCAGGCCGTCCAGGCCCGGCACGACCATGTCCCGGCCTTGAATAATCTGGCCATGATCTGGGCCGATGACGAGGCGAAAAGCGCCCAGGCCGTGAATCTGGCCATGGCAGCCTTTGTGCTTGCGAACAGCGACCCCGCCGTCATCGACACGCTCGGCTACGCCCTGATTCGTAACAATCGTCCAGAGGAGGCCCTGGGCGTACTCGCGCGGGCCTTGACCCTTGCTCCAGGCAATCCCGGAATCCTTTATCATCAGGGCCTGGCCCAGGCCGAGCTGGGCCGCACGGCCGAAGCCAGGGCAACGCTTGAAACGGCCTTGGCTTCGGCCGATTTCGCTGAACGCGAGGACGCCGAAAAGCTTCTGCGCGCCTTGAGCGGGAAGTAGGGAGGAAGCATGTCTCCAATTATACTTCGCAATCTTGCCCACGACATCGTCTGGGCGTTGCTGGCCCTGAGTGCGTCCCTGGCCATCCTGGCGCCGTCCGTCGCATCGCTTTCCGGGGACTTTGAGTTCGTGCGCGGTGCCAGCAGTGTTCTGGCCATTACCCTCCTGCCCTCGGTCGGGGTCTGGTCGGTCTTCTGGTTCACCGGCCGTAAACCGAGGGCGCCGAGGGCCTTGTATTATCAAGCCGTGGCGACCTCGCTGACCATGGCGATGCTTTATGTCGTGGACAGGTCATCGGGTATGCTCGGAAGCGAGATCCGTCTTGTCGTGCTGGGGCTCGGCGTCTTTGCCGGGCTCAAGTCCGCCGAATACCTCTTCGCCAAGTATCGCAGGGTCATCCCGGGAGTGCTCAAGCGCGTACTTATCGTTGGAGACGGTCCTCTGGCCGTGCAGATGGAGGAGTTCATGCACGCCAATCGGGAGAGTTATGTCATGCTGGGCAGAGTCAGCTGCACGTCGACGGTTTTTCCCCCGGCAGACGAAGAGGCCGGGCATGAAGCGGCTCCTGACAGGATCGGCAGATTGTTGCGCCTGGCCCAGAATTTCGGGGCCGACAAGGTCGTGGTCGCCCTGGCCGAACGGCGGGGCTTTTTCCCGGTGGAGGAGCTTTTGAACTGCAAGATGGCCGGGATCGAGGTCGTGGACGCCCCCTCCTTCTATGAAAGCGCGACGCATAAGCTGCTCATCGAGAACATCTCGCCCAGCTGGTTCATATTCAGTCATGGGTTCAAGGTGAACTGGATGCTGCGCCTGTGCAAGCGCGTCTTTGACCTGAGCGCCGCCAGTATCGGCCTGATCTGTTTTATGCCGTTCGTGCCGTTCATCGCGCTGGCCATCAAAATGGATTCTCCCGGCCCCATGCTGTTTCGGCAGGTCAGGGTCGGCAGGGGCGACAGGCCCTTTGTGCTCATGAAGTTCCGCACCATGCGCGAAGACGCCGAAGCAGGGACCGGAGCCGTTTGGTCCCAGGTGGATGATCCGCGCATAACCAAGTTCGGCAACTTCCTGCGCCGTTCCCGCCTGGACGAGATTCCACAGCTGATCAACATCCTCAAAGGCGACATGAGCCTGGTCGGTCCCAGGCCGGAACGCCCTGAGTTCGTGAGTGAGCTGAAGGAAATGATCCCATACTATTCGGAGCGGCACTATGTGAAGCCGGGACTGACGGGGTGGGCGCAAGTGCTCTATCCGTATGGTTCAACCGTTGAGGATGCAATTGAGAAGCTTCGTTATGATATGTATTACATAAAGAACATCTCAATAATACTTGATTTGTACATTGTTATTAAAACATTTAAAGTCGTATTGCTTGGAAAAGGGAGGTAGAGATGTCGTCTTGTATCGGAATTGGATCCATCATGTGGAAGAAATGTTTTATGGCCAAGGTTGCGGTGCTGATTTTCGGCGCGATGCTTCTTGGTGGGACAGGGCTGGCCGGCGAGTACATCATCGGCGCGGGAGACAGCGTGCATGTCTTCGTGTGGGGCGAGCCTGATTTGACGGTTCCCGCCCTTGTACGTCCCGACGGCCGCATCTCCCTGCCCGGAGCCGGAGAGATCATGGCCGAGGGTTTGACCCCCGAGGCCCTGCAGAAGGAGATCGCAGGCCGTCTCTCGGCCCTGGTCAAGGAGCCGATGGTCACGGTGTCCATGGTCGGCATCGAGAACAGCAAGGTCTACATCATCGGCGGTGGCGTCGTCACGGGCGTTTACCCCCTGAAGCAGAAGACCTCGCTTCTGCATCTTCTGGCGGGCATGGATTTGGCCCGGGCCGACCTGCACGGTGCCCATGTCATGCGCGACGGGGCCCGGATGGATCGGGACTTCGATCTTCTGCTGCGCAACGGGGACTTAAAGCAGGACCTTGTTCTGCGCCACAACGACATCATTGTCTTTCCGGCTCTGCCTGAACCGTATGTCTATGTCGTCGGTGCCGTGAACACGCCCCAGGCCCTGCCTTACAAGGACGGGATGACGGTGCTCGATGCCCTGCTGGCGTGCGGAGGATTCAACAAATTCGCCAAGAAGAACGATACGGTCGTGGTCCGGCGAGAGGACGGGGCCGAGAAGCGGATTCCGGTCCGGGCCCAGGATCTGGCCGAGGGCCGCGATTTGTCTCAGAACGTAGTCTTGCGTCGCGGGGATTACATCATTGCCGCGGAAAGTTTTTTTTAAGCCGCAGGAGCGGAGCCACACATGAATCATGAACTGTATCAGCAATTTGAAAGGTATGCGCGGATCTTGCTGCAACGCAAGCGCGTTGTGGTCGTCGTGGCTCTGCTGGTCATGACCCTGGGCGTTATAACCAGTTATGTCCTGCCCAGGAAATACGAGGCGCAGTCCACGGTTTTCATCGAACAGAGCGTCATCAGCGAATTGGTCAAGGGCATTGCCACCACTCCGTCCATGGAGGCCAAGATCAAGGTTTTGACCGTGGCCATGCTCAGTCGGGAAACGCTCTTCAAGGTGATGCGCATTCTGGATAAGGATGTCGAGTTTGCTTCGGATATGGATCGGGAAGCATACATCAAGGATTTGCGGGAGCGGATTTCCATCAGGCTGGACGAAAAACGGGGGATCTTCTTCATCTCCTTTCAGGACAGCGACCCGCGTTATGCCCGTGATTTCGTCAACACCATCACTCAAGTCTACATCGAGTCGAATACGGCCTCCAAGCGGGACGAATCCCTGGAAGCGACCCGCTTTTTATCCGAGCAGATAGAGAGCTTCAAGAAGCGCCTCGACGCGGTGGAGGATGAGATCAATCAGTACAGGGCCGAGCATGGCCTCCAGCTGGCGACGGACGAGACCACAATCCGTTTCGAGATCGCCGATGCCGAGAGAAAGCTGGAGGCCATTCGGGCGCGCAAGCTTGAGCTTGAGACCAAGTTGCAGCTCATGCCCTCCGGAGGGGGCCGGTCCGCGCATCTGGCCGATATGGAGCGCCAATTGGCGACGCTTTTGACGGCCTATACGGATCAGCATCCAAAGGTCGTGCGGCTGCAGGGGCAGATCAGGGCCGTGAAAAGCAGTCCGTCGGGCGGCATGACCGGGAACTCGGGAGCAGCCGCCAAGACACTGGTTCAGGCCGAGATAGAGGCCGCCACGCTTCAGGAGAAGGCCCAGCTTGCGACCATCGAGGAAAAGACGGAGCTTCTGCGCCGGATTCCCACGCTCCGCACGGGGCTGAACGAACTCTTGCGCAAGAAGGATAACGAGACCCTGATCTACAGTCAGCTCGTGACCCGCTACGGCCAGTCGGAAGTTTCCAAACAAATGGAGATGGAAAACAAGTCCATGAACTTTCGGGTCGTGGATCCGGCTGTCATGCCCGACACCACTGTCAGTCCCAAGCGCGTGCCGATCATGCTTTTGTCGGCCCTGGCCGGAATCGGGATAGGCATGGCCGTCATCATGGTGCCGTACCTCATGCGCGGGTCGGTGGAGAGCCTGGCCGACCTGCGGTCTCTCAACCAGCGGGTGCTGGCCGTTCTGCCTGCGATTTCCAAGCCAAAGGAGGAGAGGCAGCGCGTGAGGGGGGACCGTATTTTTATGTCCGGAGCGGCGCTTTATTTCCTCATGCTGGTGACCATCGGCGTCATGGAGGCCCTGGGCAACTCACCCCTCGATGTGCTGTTTGAAAGGGCGCTCGGCCCTTGGCTGTAGCTCCGAAACCTGAATTTAAAAGGATACTTAAAACCAATGAGCAGAATCGAGGAAGCACTGGCCAAAGCGGCTGGAATGCAATCCGGATTGCACAGCAAAGGAAACAGGGCCGGAGTGTCCGGCATTGCCCGGGCGCCCATGGGCGAGTCGACCAGCGTCGGCGGGGTCCGCTTGGCCGAGGAGACCATGGTGGTCATCAACGCGCCTTTGTCGCCCATGGCGGAGGAGTACCGCAAGTTGAAGGAGGCGCTGGTCAAGATGACCAAGCGTGAGCGTTTCGACAACCTCATCGCCGTGACCAGTTCCACCGCGGGCGAGGGCAAGAGCATGACCGCGGTCAACCTGGCCGCAAGCCTTGCGGGTGAGTACGATCATACGGTTCTGCTCGTCGATGCCGACCTGCGGCGGCCCGCCGTGCACAAGTACCTGGGCCTTGGCTCGTGCAAGGGGCTTTCGGATTGCATGCGCGAGGGTCTGGACGTGGGAGAACTGCTGGTCAAGACGGGGATCGGAAAGCTCTCGGTCCTGCCTGCGGGCACGCCCACCCCCAATCCGGTGGAGCTGTTCTCTTCCGACGCCATGCGCAGCCTGTTTCGGGAAATGAAGATACGTTACGGAGACCGCTACATCATAGTCGACACCCCGCCGGTGTTGCCCTTTGCCGAGACGCGGTCCATCGCGAGCATCGTCGATGGCGTGATTCTGGTCGTGAAGGAGGGGATGCCAAGCCTGGAGCAGATCGAGGAGGCCATCGACGCCCTGGATCAGAAGGTTCTGGGCATTGTCTACAACGGGGCGCACCTGCAAAGCAGATCGTCCTACTATTACGCGGAGTAGATTGTCCCGTGTACACAGCATTCTTCGGGTTGCGTGAGAAACCCTTCGATCTTCTTCCCAACCCCGATTTCCTGTATCCGAGTCGGGCTCACAAGCGTGCGCTGACCTATCTGACGCATGGGATCAAGGAGCGGGCGGGGTTCATTCTGCTGACCGGCGAAGTGGGGTCCGGGAAGACTACCCTGATCCGCAACATGATCCGGTCGCAGCTGCGGGACAGCGTCCTGGCCAAGGTGTTCAACACCCGTGTCGATTCCTTGCAGCTCCTCATGCAGATCAACGGTGATTTCGGGCTGGATACGGACGGGCGGGACAAGGCCACGCTGCTGCGGGAACTGAACGATTTCCTCATCGAACAATATGCCCAGCGCCGTCAGGCCGTGCTGATCATCGACGAGGCCCAGAACCTGTCCGCCGAAATCCTGGAAGAGGTGCGCATGCTCTCGAACCTGGAGACGGATCGGGACAAGCTTCTGCAGATCATTCTCGTCGGCCAGCCGGAGCTGCGCGACCTTCTGGCCCGGCCCGGTCTCTTGCAGTTGCGGCAGCGCATTCAGATCAACTGCCATCTGCAGCCGCTGAGCGCGCCGGAGGTCCGTGAGTACATTCTTTTCCGTCTGGAGAAGGCCGGCAACAAGACAGCCCTGGTCTTTGACGATGATGCCGTGGAGGCCGTCGCTACGTACAGCCGCGGCATTCCCCGGCTTGTCAACATCCTCTGCGATTACATCATGATCGACGCTTTTTCCTCCCAGACCCGGAACATAGGGGGAAGCGTGATTCACGAACTGGCAGCGGACCTGTCCTTCGAGGCTCAGTACTGGAATCCGGAGCCGTCTGAAAAAAAGGAGCCCATTGCGGCGACTGCACCGCCCGAAGAGAAGCGGGAAGTCCCTGAGGTGGCCCGGAATACGGCCGCGCAGTCCCGGATCCTAAGCGTCATCGGGTCCATGAACAAACGCATTGAGGAACTGGAATTCATGCCCGTCTGGGACCATGCGGCCATGCTCGACATGCAGGAACGGGTGGACAGGCTGGAAAAGTCCCTGGAGACCAAAGTCCGGGAGCTGCGATCGATGCAGCAGCAACTGCGCAGTGAAATCGTGCAGCAGCTTGATCCCCTGCCGGCCGAGGTCGACGTGAAGAAACGCAACGGGACCATGAGAAGCATCTGGAATTACCTGTGGGGGAACTGATTGAAACCGGCCTGGGGGACGTAACGGGCCCTTTTAATTCCGAACTTCAACGTGAGACCGCACCATGAAAAATTATCTGATCGCCGCCTTTTTGCTGATGATCGCCGTATCCCCTGCCTGGGCAGACCCAGAGTGGAAGGCATCTTTGAGCGTGAGTGAAGAGTACAATGACAATGTAAAGGAAGAGCGCCACGGCGAAGAAGATTTCGTGACCTCCGTCCGTCCCGGTTTGAGCTACAGACACGAGGGCGCGCGCACGCTGCTGGAGACCAGCTACAGGGGGACGTGGAATCATTACGCGTCCGGGAGCCGGGATCAGGAATTCAACCACGATGCCATGCTGCATGGCCTGCTGAATGCCTGGGAGGACTTTTTCTTCCTGGACCTGCGCGACACATACCGACTGGTCAACCAGGACCGGACCCGTGGCGAAGCCGTGGAAGAGGACTCGACCGTCGATCAGCTGCAGCAGAACATCTTCACTTTTTCCCCCTACATCACCCCGCGTTTCGGGGAGCGCGGCCAGGCCAAGGTCGGCTACGCCTACAGCAACATCTGGTACGACGAGGATGACCGGGACTCCAAGAACATCCACCGGGGGTTCGTGGACGGGGAATACGAGCTCTCCGGACAGACCGCCTTGCTCAGCGGCTACTCCTATACCCAGGAGCTCTGGGAAGACGAGACTCTGGACCGCAACATCCTCTATCTCGGCGGCCGCTATGCCTACGCCGAAAACGGCGTCGTGTACCTGAAGGCCGGCCCCCAGCATACCCGCTACCGGGACCGCGACACCAGCTCTTCAAGCCTGTTCTGGGACGCGGGGCTGGATCATGATTTCGGGGCCGTGCTCCTGCACCTGAACACGGGAGTCTCCTTCGAGGACGATCCGGACACGGGCGAGACTTATGAGCGCAGGTTCGGCACCCTGCGGCTGACCAAGACCTGGTCCCGGACCACGGCCAGCGTGTACTCCACGTTGGAGGAGTACGAAGACAGGAGCGATGAAGGCGAGGATGGGGAGGAGGTGCGCAGAACGCTGCTCGGGATGAGCCTGTCCCATGAGCTGAGTGAGCGCCTGACCGCCTCCATGGGGCTTATCCACGATTTTCAGGACCGCTCGGATGACGACACGCGGCGCTGGTACGCAAATGTCGGCTTGAAATACGCCTTGAGCGAACGCGTGGGACTCGGCTGCTGGTACCGGTTCAAGGATTCCTCATCGGATGACGAGGAGGAGGAATATCAGGTGAACCGGGTCGGCGTGCAGCTCACAATGACTTTCTAGGCAGTATGGGAGCGGGACAGGACGATGATGACGGCAGCGGCTGCGGCACGAAGGCCTGTAACGACGAACGGGGATGCATGAAAAACGCCTTGACCATAGATGTGGAAGATTATTTTCAAGTCACGGCCTTTGACGGCGTTGTGAAGCGGCAGGATTGGATGGTCTATCCGTCCCGGGTCGAAAACAACACCCGGCGGGTGCTGGACTTGCTGGATGAATTTTCCCTGTCAGGCACATTCTTCGTCCTGGGCTGGGTGGCGGAGCATTATCCGGGCGTCGTGCAGGCCATTGCCAACGGCGGTCACGAAGTGGCCTGCCACGGCTACGGCCATGACCTCGTCTACAACCTGCAGCCCCATGTTTTCCGCAGCGATGTGCGCAGGTGCAAGGCCCTGCTCGAAGACCTGACCGGCGTCCCTGTCCTGGGTTACCGCGCCCCGAGCTATTCCATCACCAATAACTCCATGTGGGCTCTGGACATCCTCATCGAGGAAGGCTTTGTCTATGATTCGAGCATCTTTCCCATTGTCCACGATAATTACGGCATTCCGGGCTCCCATCGATTCCCGTACGACATCGTTCGCCCCGGGGGCACCATCCGTGAATTTCCCCTGACCACCCTGGCGGTGAACTTCGCGGGCCGCAGAATTGTCCTGCCCATCGCCGGAGGCGGTTATCTGCGCCTTCTCCCCGCAGGCGTTGTGCTGTGGGGGATGCGCAGCGTCAACACTACGGAGAAGCAGCCCGTGGTCCTCTATTTCCATCCCTGGGAATTGGACCCCGACCAGCCGCGGATCAAGGCTCGGCTCAGGTCCCGCTTTCGGCATTATCTCAATCTGGACACGACGGAAGAAAAGGTCCGCAGCCTCCTGGGCGAGCTGCGTTTTGACACCATGGCCCAGGTGCTGGGGCTGGACGGGGAAAACGGCGATGAGAGCGCAAGCAGGACCGGCCTGGAGCGGTCGCAGCCATGAGCGTGTGCACGGAAACCTTTCAGGGCGCGGCAGCGGACTGGGATCGATTCGTCGCATCCATGCCTTGCGCGGCGGGGTATTACAGTCATGCCTGGCGCGCTATTCTGGAGCGCAGCTTCGGGCATGAAACCCATTTTCTGGCCGCCAGGACAAATGACGTCATGACCGGGGTCCTGCCGCTGGTGCACATGCGCAGCATCTTTGGCAATTTTTTGGTCTCCCTGCCCTTTGTCACCTACGGCGGGCTGCTCTGCCGGGATCAGGCCTCAAGCGAGGCCCTGCTGGACGCCGCCGAGGACTTGCGTTCCCGGCTGGGAGCGCACCACGTGGAGCTGAGGCACACTTTGGCCGTGAATCCGGACCTGCCCGCCAGACGGCACAAGGTGGCCATGGTGCTGGCTCTGGCTCAAAGCGAAGAGGAAATGTGGACGGGTTTCAACGCCAAGGTCCGCAACCAGGTCCGCAAGGCGCAAAAGGCCGGTCTGGAGACGGTCTGGGGCGAGGAAGAATTGCTGGATGAATTCTACGCCGTGTTCGTGCGCAATATGCGGGACCTGGGTACCCCGGTGTATGCGCGTTCATTTTTTGCCAACATCCTGGCCGGTCTGCCCGGCGCTACCCGGATCGTGCTGATCAGGAGGCAGGGCCAGCCCATCGCCGCCGGGCTGCTTTACTGGCACGGCGAGACTCTGGAAATTCCCTGGGCCTCGTCCATCCGGGACTACAATTCTCTTTGCCCCAACAACCTCATGTACTGGGAGTCCATCCGTCATGCTCTGCGTCTGGGGCTGCGCCGGTTCGATCTCGGTCGCTCCTCCCTTGGCTCCGGGACGTTCAGGTTCAAGGAGCAATGGGGGGCACGGCCCGAAATATTGCAGTGGCACTACCTTTTGCCTTCGGGCGCGAAGCTGCCGAACCTGAGCAACAGCAACCCCAAATTTTCCATGGCCATCAGGCTGTGGCAACGTCTGCCCCTGGCCATGACCCGCGCCCTCGGTCCCCTGATCGTACGGGATATTCCATGAGCGGTCCGTATTTGCGCATGCTGCCGCCGAGCGCCTCGCCGCTGCGTCCCGCCGATATCGCGGCCGGAATCAGGGCGTGGGTGACCGGCCAAGGGGCGCAGTCCCTGCGGCGCGAAATCAAACGGCGGTTCGGGGCGCGGCACGTCTTTTTCGCGACTTCCGGCCGGGCCGGGCTTTCCGCTTTGCTGCGGGCCATGCGCACGCTTTGCCCGCAACGGGACCAGGTGCTCCTGCCCGCCTTCACCTCCTTTTCCGTGCCGTCGGCCGTGGTCAATGCCGGGCTCAAGGTCGGTCTTTACGATGTCAGTCCCCGGACCCTGGCCCCGGACATGGCCAGCCTCGAAAAGGCCATGAACCGCAAGACCTTGTGCGTCGTGGCCTGTCATCTTTTCGGATATCCGCTGGATCTTGAGCCGCTGCGTGAACTGTGCCGCGTTCACGGCGCAGCCCTTTTGGACGACGCCGCGCAGGCCATGGGCGCGCGGGCCGGGACGGAACTGGCCGGGACCATGGGTGATGCGGGGCTTTTCAGCCTGAGCCGGGGCAAGAACATCACCGCCGTGGACGGAGGGATCGTCCTCACCGACCGCGAGGACCTGGCGGACGCGCTTAAGGTTATGCCTGAGCTTTTTACGGAGGGGAGTAGGCTCCGGCCCGTTCAAAGCCTGGGCCTAGCCCTGGCGCTCATGGCCATGCTTCACCCCCGGGCGTACTGGCTGCCCGCATCCCTGCCGTTTCTGGGGATCGGGGCCTCTGTTTTCGATCCGGATTTTCGCCTGGAATCTTTGGACGCACTGCGGGCAGGCATAGCCCGCAGCGTCCTGGACCGGCTGGACGACTTGAATGCCGCCCGCCGCAGGACTGCCGCCACCCTGCACGCAGGGTTGCAGGGGGTGCCTGGCGTGCGCGTCGTGCAGCCAGCCGCCGGGACCGTGCCGGTGTATCTGCGCCTGCCGCTTCTGCCCCTTTCAGGTGCCTGGCCGGGAGGAGTCGCGC
Source organism: Desulfomicrobium baculatum DSM 4028 (assembly GCF_000023225.1). Lineage (NCBI taxonomy): Bacteria > Pseudomonadati > Thermodesulfobacteriota > Desulfovibrionia > Desulfovibrionales > Desulfomicrobiaceae > Desulfomicrobium > Desulfomicrobium baculatum. The sequence continues at coordinate 2,549,795 of NC_013173.1, read as the reverse complement.
CAGAGGCGCAGGCGCTCGGCGTAGTCCGTTCCTATCCCTTGGCCCTGCACCGCATCCCGGGGCTGGCGCCGTTTCTGGTCTCGGTCGGCGAATATCCCGGCGCCTCGATGCTGGCCGCAAATCTCCTGACCCTGCCCACCCATGGCCATGTGCGCGGTGACGACATCAGGGCCATTGTGCGGGCCTTCCAGGATCTGCCTGCAAAGAGATGCGCACGCGTCAAGGAGGTCGCGGCATGAACGCGCTGTTCTGGATCTCCCTGCTGACTCTTGCGTATGCCTTTGCCGGGTATCCGCTGCTTGTCGCCATCCTTGGCCGCAGGCGCAGGTCCGTGCCGTCCGGTGGCGAGCTTCCGAGCATCAGCGTGCTGCTCTCAGTCTATAACGAAGAGCGCGTCATCGCGGCCAAGATTCGCAATTTTCTGGAACTCGACTATCCGCAGGACCGCATTGAGCTTCTGGTGGTCTCGGACGGAAGCGATGACGCCACCGAGGCTCTGGTCGCGCAGTACGCCTCCCCGCAGGTCCGTCTGCTGCGGCAGCCATCGCGCGGGGGCAAGACCCGGGCCATCAACAGAGCTGCGAGGGAGGCCGCCTGGGATATTCTGGTTTTCACCGACGCCAACTCCATGTTCCGTCCTGACAGCATGCGTAAACTGATCGCGCCCTTTGCTCTCGAAGATGTCGGTTTGGTCGGCGGGCGCAGCGTGTATGCGGACAAGGATGGGCGCGAGACTCCGGGTGGCCTGTACCGCCGGTACGAGGAATGGATCAAGGAAGGCGAGAGCGGGCTTTTTTCCATCGTCGGCGCCGACGGCGCGATCTACGCCTTGCGCAAGGAACTTTTCGAACCCCTGCGCCCTGAATACATCAACGACTTTCTGCATCCCATCCAGGTCGTCCTGCGCGGCAAGCGCGCCATAAGCGAGCCTTCGGCCACGGTGATCGAGGCGGGGGAGGAAAGCGGCGGGGCGGAGCTGCGGCGGCAGACGCGCATCATGGCGCAGTCCTGGCTGCTTTGTCTGCGTTTCAGTGGCGATCTTTTGCAGGCTGGGCGCTTCGGATTTCTGTGGCAGCTTGTCTCGCACAAGATTTTGCGCTGGCTGACCCTGCCGCTGCTGGCCGTGCTGGGCGCGAGCGCCATCGCGGGTGCGGGCAGCGGGGTTTTGCAGGCCCTCGTCCTTTTCGGACTGGCGGCTCTGGCCGTGTCGGCCTGGGCGGGATTTCGGGGGCGGGGGGGCATTTCGCATGCGGCGTGGATGTTTTTCATCCTGCATTGGGCCGCGATGCTGGGTCTTTTCCGGCTTGCCCAAGGCGAGAGGTTCGTGACCTGGAATCCGAGGGGGAATTAAGATGCACGGTTCCACCACGGTTCAGGCATCCGCCCCTTCGCGCATCGAGTCCATCGACATGGTGCGCGGGATCGCCATCATGCTTATGGTCGTGGGGCACAGCTACGACTATCTTTCCTACGAAGCGGCCGCAGTCCTGGGCAAGGCCTCGCCGCTCCCGCTGGCCATGCTGAACGTCAACGTGACCACGGTCTTCGTTTTCTTCAATCGCTGGTTCACGCACAGCGGGGCGCCCATTTTTCTGTTTCTGGCCGGTGTCGGCGCTTATCTGTGGGCCCACAAGGGCGGAGTTCAGAGATCGCTGGGCAGCTTCCTGATCCCCAGAGGATTGCTGTTGATCGCGCTGCAGTTGGTAAGGACCGTCATGCAGCTCTTCACGTCGGAGTATCCGGCATCTCTCGATGTGCTGTGGAGCATCGGGATGTCCATGATCCTGCTGTCTTTTTTTTCCAAACTGCCCCGAAATCTGCTTCTTCTCGTGAGCGTGGCGATTTTGGCCGGACATGGACTGCCTGTCCTCTATGACTTCCCGGGTGAAGATCATGTGATTTGGCGGATATTCATGACCGCGGATACGTTTGGATTCGTTGGTGACACATCAATATTCAATCGTTTTCCTGTCATACCATGGTTTGGAATGATGCTTCTGGGGTATGCCACAGGACATTTGTTTCTCTTGCCCCTCAAGGAAAGAAGGAATGTTTTCCTTTTTTTGGGTTTGTCCCTCTTTTTTGTGTGGGTGGTGCTTCGCGGTGCAAATGTCTACGGGTATCAGCCTTTGTGGCAGGAATATCCTGAAACATGGAAGACGGTGGCATCCTTTGTAAATATTTCGAAGTACCCGCCTTCCTTGTATTTTTCACTTGTGACGCTGGGGACGATTTTTATTTTTTCCTTTTTGATCGATTATTTTTCCTTGCGGTGTCAGTTTTTAATAAGCATCGGGTCGACATCTCTTTTTATATATATAGTTCATCTTCCTTTATGCAAAATTATTGCTGTCGGATTATCAAAAATTTTAAATCAAATGTATTGGCCAATATCAAAAAACGTTTATTTTAGCGTGCCAACAAGTTATTTTATAGCTCTTATAGCAATAATATGTATTTATCCGATAAGTAAATATTATTTAAGCATTAAGCAAAAATATAAAAAATTTAAAATTTTGAGTTATTTATAGTTCAGTGTTTTTTTAAGTTCTTCATCTAAAATTTTTAAGAGGCCTTATGCACGCAATAGTAATTTTCATCATTGTTTTTGTGGTCATGGCTCGAATGCCTGAGCTGTTCACATTTCTTGTTCCCTTGCATCTTGGGAAAATTGCGTTTGCAGCAGGTTTTATTTCATTGTTTTTCTTGCCGAAAGGACTTTTGGGGAAGCTTAAGGCCAGCGTTCCGTTCGCACACTATCTGTTTTTGCTGTTCATCATGGCAATGGTGAGCGTTCCGTTCAGCGTCTGGGGCACCGGGGCTTTGAACAGTTTGCTTTCTTTTACTCGGATCCTGTTTTTTACGTGTTGCCTGGTGCTGCTTTCAGCCGCCGGGCATTTGAATCAATACAGGGCGGCGCTCATTTACGGCGTTTCCTTGCTGGCCGGTGTAATGATCATGAGCAAGGGCGCCGGCAGGATTTCCGCCGGCTTTACGTACGACCCGAACGACATCGCGCTCCTGTTTGTCACGTTCATGCCTGTTGTTCTGGCCGAGGCCATGAATGGGAACATGGTCCGGCGCGGTTTCTATCTGGGGCTGGGCTCCATGGTCCTGCTCGGACTTGTCCTGACCGGCTCGCGTGGGGCGATCGTCGCGATTGGCGTTCAGGCCTTGTATTTCGTCCTGACCGCCAAAAAGTTCAGACTCCTGGCTTTGGCCCTTGTCTGTGCGGCCGGTCTCGTTGTCGTGGCGACTGCCGAGCAGTCGTTGTGGGATCGGTTTGCGAGTCTCACTGCGGAGGGCGAAGCCGCCGATTACAATCTTGAGGGCAGGTCCGGTCGCGTGCAGATTTGGAAAAACGGTCTGAAGATCGTGGCCGACAATCCGGTGCTTGGCGTGGGCATCGGAATGTTCGGGACCGCGCACTTTTTGCTTGATGGCAAGATCGGGCTCACGGCGCACAATACCTACCTTCAGTTTGCCGCTGAACTGGGGCTCCCCGGATTCATTCTGTATCTCGCCATGCTTTGCAGCGCCTGGCAGCTCATCACGCGGCATGTCGAGGAGGATGAACGCACCGGCGCCCGCGCGCGCTGGATTGCCTTGAAGGTCGGCATTGTCGGCTTCGGGACAGCGAGTTTCTTCATTTCCGCGGGGTATTCCTCGACGCTGTACTATCTGCTCGGTTTGGCAGCGGTCATGCATTTTCACCATGTCGGATCAAGCGGCGCGCCTGTACCGCAAAAAGTCCGCTCCAGCGCTCCGCTCAGATATCCTCCGCAGAGTGCACTGCAGGTGCGGCAGCAAAAGGTGCGCCTGTGAGAATGATGCGTTATCTCATACGCAACTCGACGTTGCGCCTGGTGTCCTTTGGGGTGGGGATAGTCTTTGCCCTGTTTGTGACGCCGGTCATAATAAATGCCATAGGCCAGGCCGCCTATGGTGTCTGGGCGCTGATCAGCGCCACTGTGGCCAACTATCTCCTGCTTGATTTCGGACTTTCCCAGGCGGTTTCCAAATTCGTGGCAGCGGCCATTGCCCGTGAAGACCAGAAGGAAATAAATCGCATTTGTTCCACTGGGATCGCGCTGAACGTCATATCGTGTCTTTTGTCATGCATTATTACAGTTGTGCTGCTTTATTTCGGCAAGGACCATATCCCGCAGGGCGCTGATTTTGCGCAAGTCCAGACGTATTTTGCCATCTATGCGGGCACATTCTCCCTGCTCTTCCTTTTTCGAACCTGGAACGGGGTGCTGGCGGGCGAGATGCGCTGGACCCTGTTGGCCTTCATTTCCATGGTCAAGAACGTGATCGTGAGCCTATCGGTCCTGATCTGGATATCCGGGGAAAACGGTCTGATGTTTCTGTCCGTGGTCAATGGCGTGGGTTTTCTTCTGGAAGGCGTGGTCTACTGGATTTTCGCCCGGCGCGGCTTTTCGGTCAGCATCCGCTTCAGGCATGTCGATTGGCGGCTGGGGGGAGAGCTTTTCCGGTTCGGGTTGACCTCCCTGGTGGCTCAGGTGGGACAGGCTATGCGCTTCAGGTCGCAGCCATACATCATCGTCAAGGCCATCGGCGCGGAAGGGGTTGCGGTTTTTTCCATAGCAACCCAATTGATTTCGTATTTTACCAATCTCATTCGTAGCGCGTTCGGGATATTCATTCCCCATTTCAGCCGTCTTCAGGCTCAACACGACCACGATGGGATTCGGCAATCCATGCTGAGCGCGTTGTGGCTCAGTTATCGGGTTTCGGCCTATGTCGGGCTTTGTCTTGTTTTCTACGGTGGAGAGTTTGTCGAGCTGTGGCTTGGTCCCGAATTTCGGGACGTGCAGCTTGTCCTTGTGCCCATGGCGATCGGGTCAATATTCTCTACAAGCATAATCCCGGCACAAGAATTTCTCATGGGCATTTCCCAGCATAGAATAACGGCGATTTGCAATATAGGAGAGGGTATTTGCGTAGTCTTCGCGTCAATTATCTCCATGATGTACTTTGGGATTGTTGGGGTCGGGTGGTCGTTTTTTGTCTGTTCTTTTATTTTTCGCGCATGCCTTCTTCCGTACTATGCGTTTCGGCAGGCTGATGCGCCTCTATCGAGTTATATACAGTTGCTCGGATGCGTCGCACTGACGCATGTCTTGCCTCAATGGATTTTCTGGATTTCGGTCAGGGATTACATGGGGACGGGATATCTTTCCTTGTTTGCGATGTCGGTCATGCAGGGACTGGTAATCATTGTGGTTCAATACGGGCTCTTCCGTCTGGATCGCAGGTTGGTCGGGTTCGCGGACGCGGTGCGGACATGATGCGCATACCCGTGGCGATCCCGCCTTCATCATTTGAGAGCGCATGGAGATGCGTATGATCAAGGGCAGGAATTTTCTGGTTTTTTCCGACGACTGGGGACGGCATCCGTTCAGTTGTCAGCACATCATGCAGCATTTTCTGCCGGATAACCGGGTGCTGTGGGTCAACACCATCGGCCTGCGCTTACCCCGACTCAGTCTGTATGATGTGAAAAGGGCCGCCGGAAAAATTTCTTCGTGGACTTCAAATCCGCCGCAAGAAACCCTGCCGGATAATCTCCGGATTATTTCACCCGTTATGATTCCTTTCAACAACGTGTCTTCTGTTCGAAATTTCAATAAATGGAATGTAGTTCGTACAGTCAGAAAAGCCATGGATGAATGGGATCTTCGCAATCCAATATTTCTTGCGACAGTTCCGAATGCTTCCGAATATATTGGATACTTTGATGAATGCCTTGTGTCGTATTATTGTGTTGATGATTTCACAGTATGGCCTGGTATGAATTTGCCAGATTTGGTTATGGAATTTGAAAAGAAACTTTTGGAAAAAGCTGATATTGTCATGGCGGTTTCTGATGAGCTTTATTCGACGAAGAAAAGTGTTAATAAAAACACATTCCTGTTAACGCATGGAGTAGATGTCGATCATTTTTTCACGGCAACCGTTACGCAGAAACGTTTACTCTCTTTGGCGGATATTCAAGGCCCCATAATTGGTTTTTACGGACTTATCGACTCTCATCTTGATGTGGAAATTATTCGGATGCTGCTCGATTGGCGCGTTGATTGGACTGTTGTGCTCATTGGCACAAAACGCATCGATCTTGGCACACTGGAATCAAGGCCGAACTTTCGCTGGTTGCCGGCCGTGCCCTATGCGCAATTGCCGCAGTACTCGTCGGCTTTTGATGTGGCCATAATTCCCTACGTGGTGAATCAGCACACCAATACTGCAAGTCCTCTTAAGCTCAGAGAGTATCTGGCGACCGGCAAACCGATCGTGACCACGGCAATGGCGGAAGTTTTTCGTTTCAAGGAGCATCTGCGCATTGCAGCCAGGCCGGAAGATTTTGCGAGTGAAGTGGACAAGGCGTTGTCTGATGCCGTGGACCTTGAGACCAGGCGGGCGTGTTTGAAAGGGGATGCGTGGACGGACAAGGCGCAGATGGTCTCCGCTTGGATTGAAGAGGCTCTCTCGGCAAAATCTCAAGCCGCTTCGGGTGTCAAATGAGGCCGCGCGTGTTCATCAGTTTGGCCACCTCCAATTTGGGCGGGCCAGGGAAGGGACTGCTTCAGTTCCTGCGATCGGGAGGTTTTGAGCTTTGTGATCCCGTGGTCGTGGATTTTGTCACGGAATCAGGCTGCGAATCGGAGTTTGCGCGAGTCATGCGCTTGTCGGGAGCCAATGTCGTCGAGCTTCGCCAGAATAGAAAATTTGACATGAACTTGGTGGATCAGGCGGAGAACATCGTTAAAAGGGAAGGCTGTCAGATATTGCAGTCGCATGGATATAAAAGCCATGTACTGTGCGCTCTTTTGAAACGACGCGTACGACTTCCCTGGGTTGCTTTTGTTCACGGCTGGACTTCCGAAAACATGAAAATGCATTGTTACAGGCTCGTTGAAATGGGTCTGGTGACGCTGGCAACACGAGTTGTCGCTGTTTCCGAAGCGCTGGGGAAACGACTGCCGGGGATCGCGCAGCGCAAGATGACGGTGATTCCCAACGCCGTGGATCCGGCTGAACTCAATGATTCAAGCGGACGTGATGTACGGCACGAATTGGGTATTCCCGGCGAGGCGCTGGTTGTCGGAGTGGTTGGAAGATTGAGTCCGGAGAAAGGGCAGATTTTTTTTCTCAAGGCCCTGGCTCAGACTCGCAAGCAAGTGCCCAATGCGGTGGGGATTCTTTTGGGTGATGGCCAGGACCGGGCCATGCTGGAGACTGAGGCTGTCCGGTGCGGGCTCGCGGGGGCGGTTTTTTTTACAGGGCATATTTCAGGTTTGGGCGATTATTACCGGGCCATGGATCTCGTGGCCATGCCTTCCTTGAGCGAGGGCATGCCCAATGTGGCCCTGGAGGCCATGATATTCGCAAAGCCGGTGGTCGCGAGCCGGGTTGGAGGGGTGCCCGAGGTGGTGGTTGAAGGCGAGACGGGCTTCATGGTCACTGCGGGCGATGCCGAGTCTTTGGCTGTGGCACTTATTCGCATGCTGGAATCGCCGAGTCGCATGCAGGCCATGGGCGAAGCGGGGCGACGCCGCGCGCTCGATAATTTTTCACCAACGGTCAGAGTGGATCGTTTGCTGGCGCTCTATAAAGAACTCCTCGTGGCGCAAACTCTTGAAGGAAACAAAAATGCGTAATTTTTCTGAATTCAAACTGGCGATCCGGCGCCGTGAAACTCCGTTCCATTCAAAGCTCTATGACATAGCAAAGAAATTTTATGGATTGTCAGTTCCTGTAATCCCGGGTCTGCATAAATTTTTGTATACGGAATGGGCGTTTCGGACTTCATTATGGCATGATTTCTGGCGTGTCGTTTATTATGAGCCCATGTTCAAGTCGATGTGCAAAGAGGTTGGACCAGGATTCAAGATGTATTATGGCGGAAATGGAATTACGCGCATTGGGGGGAAGCTGAATATTTACATAGGATCAAATGTCACGATGTTCGACAACGTCAGCTTGGCCGGTCTCAAGATATTTGACGATCCTGAACTGAGGATTGGGGATAACACGTACATTTCACCACGATCCAGGTTCATGGTCGCCAAAAGTGTCGTCATCGGCAGTTGGAGCCTGATTGGATGCCGCATCGTCATGGACAATTCCGGACACCCCATCGCCAACGCGGCCGCAAGAATGACCTCTGGAGGTGGGAGTGCTTCCCGGGAGAGCGTCCGGCCGGTGAGCGTGGGCGATCTGTGTCTGCTCGGCGCAGGGAGCTGCCTGTATCCCGGCGCGCGTCTCGGTGACGGGGTCGTGGCCAAGGTCGGTGCCCACGTGGCGGGCGAAATTCCTCCGTTCTGTCTTGTCGCGGGCAATCCGGGCCGCATTGTGGGCAAGCTCCCCATTGCCGAAGAACTCAAGGAGCATTTCGGGGAAGATCGATACCGGATGTGGAAGGAGCAGCAGGCGGCTGTTGTCATTTAACATGAATTTTTCAACAGGCTTTTAGTTTCATGCACACATAGATAGGGGCTGGTGATATATGATCAAGAAATTATTTCATGCAATTTTTCTCGTTATCGCAATAATTCCGTACGTCATATATCGGATTGGATCTTTTTTTGTCGGAAAAAACGGCGCATTTATAAGCATGTCGCAATTCTTATCTCTCTTTCCAGGATTTTTGGGTTCGTATATTCGTGGTGGTTTTTACCGTATTGCGATGAATGAGTTTCCGCAAAGTTGTGCTGTTGGATTTCTGACCACGTTTTCATCTCCGGATATCCGCATCGGTCACAATACGGATTTCAGCACGGGTGCCAATATAGGCAGATGCCATATCGGGGCTGACTGCATGATCGGCACCTACGTCATGGTCACCGGCGGAAAGAATCAGCACCGTTTCGACTCCCGGGACATCCCGATCCGGTTGCAGGGCGGGGAGTTCCAGCCCATCACCATCGGGAGGGACTGCTGGGTCGGCAACGGCGCCATCATCATGGCCGATCTGGGCGAGGGCTGCGTCATCGCGGCCGGCAGCGTGGTGACCAAACCGATTCCTCCGTACAGCATCGCTGCGGGCGTGCCCGCCAAGGTCATCGGAGAGCGTCCGTGAAGCCCCATGTGATGCAGTGTGTTGTCTCCCTGGCTCCCGGAGGCGCCGAGAGCCTGGCCTTGACCATTCTGGAGAAGGCGGGCGTGCGTGGCTCCGTGTGCGGACTGGTGCGCGGCACCGGTACGCTGATTCCGGCCATCGAGGCCCTGGGGTTGCCCTGGCATGTGCTCTCGTCAAATTCCCCCCGCCGTCTCCCGGTCTGGAAGGCTCTTGCGGGCCTGCTGCGCCGCGAGCGGGTCGATGTGGCGCACGTCCAGGCTGGCTATCTTCTCTCCTTCGTACTCCCGGCAGCGCTGCTGGCCGGTGTGCGCGTGGTCTATACTGAGCACGCCAAGCATTCCCTCGAACAGCAGCCCATGCTGCGGCGCATGGTGCGCCTTTGCGCTCCGTTTCTGCACGCGGTCACCTGCGTCTCGGAGAACCTGAAGTCCTTCATGGTCGAGCGCGTAGGCATCAACGCACGCAGGATTCAGGTCATCCCCAACGGGGTGGACCTGGGACGTTTTGCCCAAGCGGAGCCAAGCCCTGAAACGCGCGGGCTCTTGCCCGAGAACTGGGGAGGGCCGGACATCACGGTGTTCGGAAATGTGGCCCGCTTCAGCGAAGCCAAGGATCACCCCGTACTGCTGCGGTCTTTTGACGCGGTCCGGCGCAGTCATCCCGGCGCCCGTCTCCTGCTGGTGGGCGACGGCGAAACCCGGCCGGGCATCGAATCCCTGATCGGCGAGCTTGGCCTTGGCGAATTCGTCCAATTGACGGGCATGCGCCGGGACGTCCCGGCCCTGCTGGGCCTCATGGACGTCTTTGTCTTGTCCTCCATGCGCGAGGGCATGCCGATCTCGGTCCTGGAGGCCATGGCCGCAGGCTTGCCTGTGCTCACCACCGATGTCGGGGGGATTGGCGAGGTCGTGCAGGACGGAGTGACGGCCAAGGTCGTAGCTCCTCGTGACGTCCAGGCCCTTGCCGGGGGCTTGGCCTGGATGGTCGAGAATGCCGCCGCGCGCGCCGACATGGCGGCGCGGGGCAAGGCCCTGATTCATGGGCAATACGGGCATGAGCGGATGGTGGAGCGTTATGCAGCGCTGTATGCGGATGCGGGGAGGCGGCCATGATAGGTCTTGTGCGCCAGGCAATGCATACCCTGCGCGGAAGCAGGCGCTATGCGCTCATGCGTGAAGGCATCACCCTGCAACGGCTGCCCGTGGAGGAATTGCGGCGGCGGCAACTGGCCCGGCTTGTCCAGGTGGTCCAGCATGCCGCCCGCACGGTGCCGTTCTATCAGGACCTTTTTCGTGCGCACGGCCTCAAGGCGAGCGAGATCAGGACGTTTGAAGATTTTGCCTGTCTGCCGGTTCTTTTAAAACAGGATCTGCGCGAGAACCTGCCGCGCATGTTGTCCTCCGCATCGAACGGGTCACGCCGCGTGGACAACGCCACCGGGGGGTCCACCGGGGAACCTGTCAGATTTTATCAGGACATGGACGTGTTCGATGCCATGCAGGGCAGCTTCATGCTCGGGCTTTCCTTTGCCGGGTGGAAGCCCTCCGACATGATCGTCAACATCTGGGGCAATCCAAGGGATAAGGGGACTGCGCGGCCGTCGGTGGACCTGAAGCAATGGCTTTCAGGATCCATGACCTTGAGCGCCTACCGCTACGGGCGCAAGGAAATGGATGATTGGCTGGGGGTTCTGGCGCGTTTTCGCAGGGTCTTCGTGTACGGCTATGTCTCGGTTTTGAGCGATTTGGCCGAACACATCCTGGCCTGCGGACGCAAGCCTTCGAGCGTGTGCGCAGTCATGACCTCGGCGGAGAAACTCCATGACCATCAGCGCGCCCTCATCGCGCAGGCGTTCGGGTGCCGGGTCCACGACCAGTACGGGAGCAGGGAGGTGCCGTGCATCGCCGTGGAGTGCGAGCACGGCGGCATGCACCTTTTGACGCATTCGGCCTATGCCGAGTTCCTGCCCGAGGCGGGTTCGGAACTGAAGCGTCTGGTCGTGACCGGCCTCACCAATCGGACCATGCCGCTCCTGCGCTACGAGATCGGCGATTACGCGACCCCGCTCTCCCATGGCTGTCCCTGTGGCCGGGGCTTTCCCCTCATCCGCATGGATATCGGCCGCATCTATGACTACATGCTCGCCGCAGGCGGGGGCAAGATTCACGGCGCATATTTTGTCAAGATCATCAAAGAGATAGAGGGCGTTCTTTCATTCCAGTTCAGGCAATCGGTGTCCGGAGAGGTGGAACTGCTGGTCAAATGCAAGGAAGGCGTGAGCGAAGAGTCCATGAGGCAGCTCAATGCCTTGCCGCAATGCGTCGCACATGATCACGGGGGCGAGATCCGGCTGCGGGTCCGCTTTGTGGATGAAATCCCACGCACAATCGGTGGAAAACACAGGTATATCGTCTGCGAGGTGCAGTAATGTCTCGTCCTGGAACCAGTTCCGTCATGTTTCATACCGTGGGCGTGCCTGACAGACGCTGGGCCTGGAGTTTCCTCACGGTTCCGTGGCAGCTCTTCGACGCCCAGCTTCGCGCGCTGCGGCGTTTCGGCTATCGGTCGGTTTTCCTGCGCGAGTACATGGACATCGCCCTGGCCGGGCGTCTTGGCCAGGAGCGGGTCGTGTCCCTGACTTTTGACGACGGGTATCTGGATAATTGGGTCTATGCTGCGCCGCTGCTCAAAAAACACGGCTTTTGCGCCACGATTTTCGCTTCAACCGATTTCGTCGATCCCGCGAGCGAGCCACGGCCCCAGTTTGATCCGCTGCGTCCGGACAGCGCCCGTCTGCCAGGCGCCGGTTTTCTCTCCTGGAGCGAGATGCGCGCCCTGGAGCAGAGCGGTGTCATGGAGATTCAGTCCCACGGGATCACGCACACCTGGTATCCTTGCGGGCCCGGGATCGTGGATTTTCGTCACCCGGGCGATACGCACTACTGGATGGACTGGAACGCTTCGCCCGCAGACAAGTGGCGCTATCTGGATTTCAAATCCGATCCGGGCGTCTGGGGCGAGCCGGTGTATGAACACGCCAAATCCATGGATGGCCCTGTTTACTATCCTGATGAACGCGTCGGACAGGCGCTGCGTGAATTTGCGGCCGCTCGGGGACGGTCGTTTTTCGACCGGCCGGATTGGAGAGACGAGCTGCGCGCCAAGGCTGAAGAACTGATGAAAACCTGCACGCGCACCGGGCTGGAGACCCATGATGAATTCATGCTGCGGGTGCGCCGGGAGCTCGCGGACTCAAAAACCGTACTGGAGGAAAACCTGGGCAAGAAGATCGATTTCTTCTGCTGGCCGGGAGGTGGTTACACTGAGGAAGTGTTTGACGCGGCCGCCGAGTACTATGTCGGCACCACCGTCGGGTCTCGGGAACGGCTCCGGCCGGCGGCCCTGGACGCGAAGGGGTGTTTCCGCTTTTCCCGCGTAGGGCCTCCGGGGGTCGAGGGGCGCATGGGGTTTCGCTATCTCGGTCCGTGGCTGCTGCCGCTGTTTCTGGAGGAGGTGCGGGGCGGAAGCCGCCTGGCGCGGCTCTTTCGGGGAGGCGGGAAGCTCGCGGTCGAAAACTGGGAAAAAATGAAGATAGCCATGCTTGGGCGGGTGAGGGACGAATCGTGTCACGAATAATGGAAGAGAGAAAGCATGGCGAATGCGCAGCGTATGGCCTGATGTTCTGGGCCGTGTTCGTCATCATGGGCATGTCCGCGCCGTCATCGTTTGCAACGGTGAATACGGGAGTGTTTTCCCCGCGTGGCATTGGCGGCGGGGGCGGAATGTACGTCCTCTCCATCTCTCCATACGACGAGGGGCTCATGTTTCTGGTCACCGACATGGGCGGCGCGTACCGCTCGGAAGACGGCGGCGAGCGGTGGGAACTGATCCATTACACCCAGGGCTTTCGCTTCATGCAGTTCTCCACGCCCCCGGTGTTCTTCAAGGATCGCATCTATTGGCGGTCGGGGAAGACCGCACTGCGGGTCAGCACGGACCAGGGACGCTCGTGGCCCAAGGTGGACGGCATGCCCTGGGGGAAAGAAGCGATTTTGCACCTGACCGCGATTCCCGGCTCGCCGGATGTTCTTCTCGTCGGCACGAAGGGCGGGCTGTGGCGTACTGATGACGACTGCGCGACCTGGAAAATAGTGCTGGACCGGCAAACAACCGAGACCGTCATCCTTGGCGAGGTCCTCTGCGCCATGGCGGATCCGGATGTTGTCGCACGCAGCCGTGACCGGGGCCAGACGTGGACGACGTCTCCCGTGGTCGTCGACGGGCGGGCAATCAAGGGGCACCCTGCCATGGGGCTTACTGGCGCGGTGTCGGAAAAAGGTTCGCTCATGGTGGCCAGTCTGCACAAGTTCGGCATCATCCGCTCCACGGACCAAGGGTCGAGCTGGGCCCTCGCGCATTCACCCTATGGGGGCGAAAATCACCTTGTCATGGCCCCCGGGCAGATCGATGTCGTCTATGCCGCCCAGACCGGATCAAACGTCAACATCAACCTGCTCCGTTCCATTGACGGCGGTCAAAGCTGGAGCCCGAGTTTCAGGATGGCCGATTTCGCCCGCAAATACGGCTGGAAGGCGAATGTGGAACCGACCTGGATTCAGGACTCCCTGAAATGGAGTTATCTGATCTCGCCCAAGGGTTTTGCGGTCAATCCGCGAAAACCCGAGGAAGCCTTTCTCGTCACGCAGGGCGAACTGTATCGCACCCGGGACGGAGGAGAGACATGGCATCCGCGCATGGCCACAGAGGTTGCCGTTGGGCCGGAGAAGTCGGCGCATTACCAGAGTATCGGGCTGGAGGTGACCAGCGCCTGGGGCTATCATTTCGACCCCCATCACCCGGCCAGACATTACATCACCTACACGGACATCGGGTTCGCCAGGTCGCCGGACAGCGGAAAAAGCTGGCAATGGACGGCGCAGGGTTCGCCCTGGAGGAACACGTTCTATGATCTGGCCATCGATCCGGATGTGTCGGACGTACTGTACGCGGCGGTGAGCGCCCGTCACGACATTCCGCACCACTCCAATCTTTCGGTTACCAAATCGGGATATCGGGGGCATCAGGGCGGGGTGGTCAGATCCACGGACGGCGGCCTGAGCTGGCAGGTTCCCTACAAGCCGGGCAGCTCCTCCGGGTTGCCCAAGCAGGTCTGCACTACGGTGCTTCTCGATCCGAAGTCGCCTACGGACAGGCGGATTCTTTACGCCGGAATCTACGGGGAAGGCGATGATGACGAAGCGGGTGTGTACAAGTCCGTTGATGGAGGAACGTCGTGGGCAAAAATTTCGCCGGGCCCGGGCGTTGCGCCAAATCTGCATATCTACAGGTTACGCATGCATCCGAAGAGCGGAAATTTGTACTGCCTCATCACAGGGCTGCGCTCCAAGAATAATTATTTCACGGCTCCAGGCGGCGTCTGGAAGTCGACGGATGGTGGCGAAACATGGAAGCCAATCAGTAGTGGCGTCAACCTTGTCTGGTGGACCACGAATTTCGCCTGGGACCCTGAAAACGAAGACGTGATGTACGTCTCGGCCGGGTCTTCGGAAGGGCACTGGATGCAGGGCGGCATATACAAGACGACGGACGGCGGAGGCTCCTGGGCGCATGTCCTGACCGACGAGATGATTCAAAAAGCGGCCCGGGGGGAGAGCTATGAACAGACCATGGCTGTGGCCCTTCATCCTCAAAATTCCCGGTTGGTTTATGCCGGTACTTCCAGGAACGGATTGCTCTACAGCCAGGATGGCGGGGCGACTTGGCGGCATTATTCGGAATTTCCTGCTGCAACGGTGCAAAGCATTAATTTTGATCCTGCGGATATGACACGGATCATTGTCACGACCTTTGGACAGGGGGTGTTTGAAGGTCCCTATCTTCCGCAATGAGAGTAGGCAGGACATGAGTTTACACGAAAGATCTGGATTGAAAATTGATGCTTGTATAGAGCGAGGTGCATATGTCCTCATTTTTTAGTTGCTTTGGATGCAATGAAGAATGTTTGAATCAGGATTCTCTTTTTCTGGATGTCGATGAAACATTGAATCCTTGTCGGACGCGCACACTTTCAAGCTTCATCGGAAAGAATTTTCGCATCAGAATTGGCAAAACTCCTTCGCCGGAAATGAAGTATTCAATTTTTTATGAAAATTCGAAATGGAAGATATTCATAATAGGGGATGTGGTTGATATTCCTTCGAATCATATTGAGATCATATCCGATGCTCTCAGCAGGGAGTCATTTTATGAATTATCCAAATTCGAGGGTATGTACGGGATAATCGCAGTAAATAATCTTGAAAATGAAGTGTTTGTCGTGACCGACAGAAGAAGCCAATATTCCATTTACTGGGGGGTTGATTCTGGGAAATTGTATATAGGGTCTGAGGTCTCGTCGTTTTGCAAGCTGGATGCGTTTAATATCAGCAAGAAATGGATATGGGAATTTTTATATTACAATTTCCCTGTCTCCAACGTAAGTTTTTTGGAAGGTGTAACCAGAGCTTCTGCAGGCACGGTGATGAAGTTTTCGCTGCAAGATTCAATTGTGCACAAAATTTTCACATATGCATCGGAATTCAAGGTGCATACGCCGCTTCTCAAGAAAGAAAAGGCACTGGAAGCTGCCCTGGACGTTTTTTCGGAAAGATTCCCGCTTTATTTTGAAGATACAAAAATGGCGTGCCCCATCACCGCCGGTTGGGATGCACGGACGGTGCTTGGTTTCAAGCCGGCCGGTGCGGACTTGACAACCTACACCTACGGAATTCCCGGTACGTCGGATCTGATCCGTGCGGCAAGAGTGGCCCACAGCGCCGGAACGTCGCACAAGGAAATTTTGTTTGGTCAGGAATTCGTAGCCGGTTTGCCTGAGCTTATGCTGGACACTGTTTATGTGTCTTCCGGAACACAAGGGGTGAAACGGGCCACATTGCTGCACGTGTATCGCTCGATAACGCAAAATGGGACGAAATATCCTCTTACCCTGAGCGGTGTTGCCTTGGGTGCGCTGCGTGGACATGCTGGATGGCATCCCTTGACTTCTCCAGACGTATACGACCTCTTTGAAGGCAAGACATCAGAATTTCAAAATGGTTCATGGAGTGAAGTATTTGAAGATGACCTTGGTCATTTCTCGGATCATATTGTAGAAACAAACTGTTTACTTGCTGATAGATTCGGGAGTTTTACGTCCAGCGCACATCATTTTTCATATAGCTTGTACATGATCGGCGCGAGATATTTTGGCGGGGAAATGAAAATTGCGGATAACTTCACCACGTGGCGAGTTCCTGCATACGATACGAAAATCATTGAGTACGGTTTTGCTTCGGAGCTCAGCATGCTGAGCTATTCCCAGTTTTTGCCCGAGCATAGTCGCGGCTCGCGCTGCGAAATGGTCATGCAGTCCTATCTGCTGGCGAAAAAAGCTCCTCACCTTGCAAAAATACCCATTGTCAGCGCGCGTCCCGAGTTTGTCCTGGCGGGAGATTTTTTTCACTTCCTGTACCGGGTTAACCATAAGATTCGCAATACATTGAATAAGGAAATAAATCAGGTCCCGCTCGAAGATTGGGAAACATGGCTGAATAATGATTGTGGAGCATGGATCGATGAGTTTTTTCACGGTCATGATCTTGAGATATCAAAATATGTTTCCAAGAAGAATTTGATGGAATTGCTCAGTGGGGACAAAAGTGGCCATATGTTTACGAAAATGTTTACTGTGGAGATAGTGCTGCGGCTTGTTAAGAATAGATGGGTTAAATTTTGGTAAAATGCTGAAATTATCAGTTCTATACTGGTGAAGAGGGATCAATGAGTGAAGTTAAAAAAGTATTATGGACTGGCGGGTGGGACTCGACATTCAGAGTGCTTTACCTTGTCGTGGTGGAGAAATGTCCCGTGCAGACATTTTATATAATTGATCCGTTCCGCTGGTCTCTTGTTCATGAGTTCAAGGCGATGAGCAACATCAAGCGTACCTTGAAACAAAAATATCCTGAATTGAGTGCTCTTCTGTTGCCGACACTCTATTTTGACAAAACCGATGTGGGCGAAAATCTGCATTTATCCGTATGTTATGACGGACTTAAAGAGAGACTGGGTGGACAATACGAGTGGCTGTCCATCTGGGCCGATCAGTTCGGCCTGTCGGAAATTGAGCTGGTTATTGAACGTTCTGATTCGGTTGTCGGCTGTCGTTCCGTCATTGCAAATTATTTATCCGAAGATGAAAAGGGATATCGCGGTATCGATGCAAAATTTAAAGGAACGCCTGTCTACGATCTTTTTCATTATTTTGCTTTCGCGATAACGGACATTTATAAAGTGGACATGCGAAGAATAGCGGCAGAACACGATTTTGCGGATATACTGAATTTGTCATGGTTTTGTCATCGTCCAACGTTTTTCTCCAAGCCGTGCGGAACATGTAATCCTTGTAAGAATACATATGTGAAGGGTCTTGGAGACAGGCTCGGCCCGTATGGAAAATGTATGTATTTTTTGAATTATTATTCAAAGCCCAAAAATTATTTTGATAAGAATTCGCGCACTTTCTCTTTTCTCAAGTCCATGAAGAATTCTTTGGCAAGGAAGATAGCTTCATGAATAGTGCGCTTAAAATTAATCTCAATGTGTAGAATGGAGATACTGTGGGACGCGCACTCATCACTTCGGCCAGCACTCGTGTTGCCTACTGCATCTGTAAGAATTTAAGTCGCCATGGCATCCAGGCGGTCATGGCGGATTCCGATCCGCTGGCCATGTCATTCTGGTCGCGCCATGCCGCCGGCAGACATGTGTACGCTTCGCCCTTTCTGGATGAGGCCCGCTTTGTCGAAGACCTCCTTCGGATCATCGACAAGGAGAAAATCGACGTTCTTATCCCTGTGCTGGAAGAAACCTATTTCGTGGCGCGTCATCGCGCCGTCCTTGCCCCTCATGTGCGCATCTTCATGGCGCAGTACACGGATCTCATCAGTCTGCACGACAAGCGCTCTCTCAAAAACATTGCGGAGCGTCTCGGGGTGAGCATGCCCCTGACCGTGGAACTCGAAGACGCAATGACTTCAGGCTTGCCGTCCGATTTTCATTTCCCTGCCGTCCTCAAGCCCAAGCAGGGCGGGGGCGGGTGGTCGGTGATGGAGGTGCACGACATGACTGCCCTGCGGGGCATGACAGAGCAGTTTGACGTGCTTCCGGAGCGCTATCTCGTTCAGGAGAAAATCGAAGGTCCCATTGCGGGAGTGGCCATGCTCTACCGCGACGGGGCCCTGGTCGCTGCGGACTCATATTGGACCGTGCAGACCTATCCCCATCCGTATGGCCAGCCGACGGTCCGGGTCAGCCGGGATTTTCCCGATGCCACGGCGGCGATGAAGACCATCCTCGATGATTTGCGCTGGACCGGGCCGTGTCAGGCGGACTTTCTTCATGACGAGGTCCGGGGCAAGAGTTTTCTCATCGACGTCAATCCGCGCTTTTGGGGCTCGGTCGGGCAGAGCATCGCCCGGGGCATAGATTTTCCCTACTACTATTACAAATGTGCCATGGGCGAGAACGACTTCAGTGCGCCCCTGAACCCGCCGGTCGTCGCCACGCGGTGGCTGGGCGGCGACATGATGAGAAAAGCCCACGCATTTTTGTCCGGATCCAGCGCCGCGCGGCCGGACGCGGTGTTGGCCGGATTCGCGGCCATGGATGATTTCGAGTTGCTCGATCCTTTTCCCCTGGCAGGCTGGGCCGCCTGTCAGGCCGCGCGCAAGGTGCGCAGCCTGGTCGGACGGGGCGCGCATCGGGAGGCTTTGGACGGAGTTTGGGAGTAGGACAGGCCTTTGGAACGTGAACATCGGATGAGGGGAGCTGAATGGAACTCTTGAAGAATCAAAAGAATCTGATCATCTGGGTTGTTTTTCTGGCCGTTGCCGCCGGGGTCGTCTATTGGCCGATCGTCGTCCCCATGGTCAGGCAGTGGGCTGCCGACGACAATTACTCGCACGGCTTTCTCGTGCCCTTCATCGCCGGGTACCTGGCCTACATGCGTCGGGACGATCTCCTGGAGGCGGAGGTCAAGCCTGCCGAGTCCGGCATGGGGCTCGTCCTCTTCGGGCTGGCCATGCTTCTTTTCGGCTGGCTGGGCACGGAATACTTCACCATGCGCGCCTCGTTGGTGGTCATCATCGCGGGATCGGTGCTCTATATCCTGGGCTGGAGGATTTTTGGGATTCTCCTTGCCCCTTTGGCCTATCTGCTGCTCATGATCCCGATCCCCTACATCATCTACGACGCCGCCGCCTTTCCGCTGAAGCTCTTTGTGACCAAGGTTTCGGTCCTGGCCTTGAAAGCCATGGGCATCGTCATCTGGCAGGAAGGCAACATCCTCATGTTCCCGAACATCACCCTTGAAGTGGCGGATGCCTGCAGCGGATTGCGCTCCATCATGTCCCTGCTGGCCCTGGGCACGGCATACGCCTTCGTGCTGCATTCCTCGGTCCGGGACCGGGTGGTGCTCATCGGCTCCACCCTGCCTATCGCGGTCTTCACCAACTGTTTGCGGGTCATCGCCACGGGGGTTCTGGCCCAATATTTCGGAGCGGCGGCAGCCGAAGGATTTTTTCATGAATTCGCGGGATTCTTCGTCTTTTTCGCAGCGGTGGTCATGTTCGTGGCCCTGGGCGCAGCACTCAAGAGGTGGTCATGAATATTCGCTTCCGTTTTATTTTCATAATGCTTCTTTTGGCCGGAGCCGGGATATACATGGGCTATCACCGCGATCTCGAAGTGCCCCTGGGGCGGCCCTTCGGGGAGTTCCCGGCCAGCCATGAGGGCTGGCGCATGATCGGGCAGGCAAACCTCGGCGAAAACATCCTCAAAGTGCTCATGCCGACGGACTACCTCTCCCGGCGCTATGCCAGAGAGGACGGATCAAGCGTCGACATGTATTTGAGCTTTTTCAACGGCGGCCCCGATGCGGGCAGGATTCACTCGCCCAAGCATTGTTTGCCGGGCGGCGGCTGGACGGAAATATCCTCCACGCACACCACGCTGGATCTGGGCGGGGAAGCGGTCAACCTGGCCCGGGCCGTGTACGCCATGGGCAACAAGCGGGAGGTCATCTACTACTGGTTCTCCATGCGCGGCAGGACCATGTCGGACGAGTTTTCCCTGAAGCTTGCCGAGATCACGGGTTCCATGTTTCACCGCCGCCGGGATCAGAGCTTCATGAGAATTTCCGTGCAGGGAGATGGCGCCCAGGAGGCGGCGGAGCAGCAGATCGAAGATTTCCTGCGGGATTTCTATCCGGTCATTCGCGATTTTTTGCCAAACTAGGAATTTCGGGGGGGCGTATGCACATGGATATATCAAGGCTTGCCTGGCTCCAGATTTCATGCCGCCTGTCCGCCGCGTTCCTGTTTTTCCTGTGCGCGTTTATTTTCTGCCGAGGCGTGGCGTTTGCCGGGTCCCCGGCCGGGGTGTCGCCCTCGCAGGTCCTCGTCCTTTACAATGCGGACTTGCGAGCGCGGCATCCCCTTGTTTCTGCAGCTCAGGATTCCCTGGCGGTCGCCGAGCATTATGCGCGGATGCATACCGACCCGGTCACCGGGGAGAGACCCTATCTGCTGGGACTGACGGATGACCGGTCGTCAAAAAGCCTCCTCCTCGGCGATCATCTGGAGGAACCCAGCAGCGATAACGGTTGCGGGGTGGTTTATCAGCCCCATGATTCGAAACGTTCCGTGTCCGCCTGCGAGATGCGGGACAGCCGCATGGTGGAGGTGGTGTTGCCCAAGTCCGAGGTTCCGTGGGACCCAGGCACCCTGCGGCTTGAGATCGCGTCCGACGACAGTTCAAACCGCGCACGCTTCCTGCTCGTCGAGAATGGCGCAAGCCTTTATCCCGACAAGGTGCGGGTCCGGCATGACGGGGATTGGCAGATCAGGGCTCTGGGCGGGCTTTTCATAAAGGGGACATTTACGGCCAAGGCCCGATGCGGGAATGTTCAGGGCGATGTTCATGAGTGGAGCGCCGAGTACAAGGACATTCTGCAGGCGTCATGGAGTGCCACGGGCCTCGACGGAATCCGTGACGACCGGAAGTATCTGGATCTGGTGGAGGCTCCGATCAAGGCGTTTCTGGAAGACCCCGCCAATGCGCGGCCCGACGGAACCCTGCTGAAGGATCATGTCCTGTACATCGTTGTTTGTCATGGGCTGCCCCGCACCGTTGCGGCTCCGTACGGCATTGCCACCGGGGTCGGCCCGCAGTTGCGCGATTATGGATCTGCGATTGATTTGTGTCAGCGACTCCAGCTCATGTACTACGATTTCGAGAGCCTGCACCAAAGTGAGGTCCAGCCGATGCGCTTTGCTCCGGCTCCAAAGAAAAGCGCATTCACGAATATTATATTCCGCACGCGAATGTCCATGCCGCTCGAAGGGGCGGATATAAATCCGTTCGTGCACCCTGCGGCCTACAGCAAAGGCGGGAATAAGGCCGGGCTGGGTTCGCCCCGGTTCACATCAGCGCGAAGGGCCCTGCGCCCGGATCGCCACCTCTTTTTCGCCATGCGCATCGACGGACAGACACCCCTTGAAGCCATGGAACTGGTGGACCGGGCCGTCTATGCATCCAGGCATGCGGGCCCGGAAATGGGCATGCTTGCGGATGTGACTCTCTTAAAAACCCCGGAACGCGTCGGAGAGATCGGTGACCGGACTCCGGCCAAGCCGTTTTGGGACCTGGGATACAGGCATCTGTTCCAGCACCCCAAAGGCAGGGTCCGGCTTGACCTTTTCAAACTGGCCCCGGGGAGCGGATTCTTCAACTCAGGCCCTGTGTTCCTTCCCGGCGGGATTGGGGCCTTTGTCCAATCGAATCAGGGCTGGAACATGAAGGATTCGCGATTCCACGAATTCCTCAGGCAAGGGGTGACGATGACGGCCGGGTCGGCTCGCGTCGACCCGCGCAAGACGCCCCACATACACAGCCACAGTTTTTGGGACGAAGCGGTGTTTTATCCGGCCCTGCGTGAAGGCCGCCCTGTGGGTGAAATTCTGCTTGGCAACCAGGTCCACCTGGGCTGGATCACCAGTTTTGTGGGCGATCCTCTGTACCGATTGTCGCCTGAACCGCAAAAGCCGGGGGGCCTGACCGGCCTGACTTGGGACAAAAACGTGCGCGTGGCGCAGGCGCGCGATGCGGAGCGCGGCAAGGGATATCTGGTCATGGCGGATTTGGGGTCGAGCGCCCATGAGCCCCGCCTGGCCCAGATGCGCCTTGGCCGCGTTGCTGGCGAGGAAAACGGGGCAACGCATGTCTTCGAACGCTTTGCCTCCAGGCCCTGCGTGTTCGTCCCCAAGCGGGAAGTGCGCAAGGGGGAGCCGTGGAGGCTGGAATTGATGGATCCTTTCGGCAATACGGCAACGCTTGCGGGCAATCTGGAGTAGCTTGATGACGCCTTCCTTCGTTTCCTTTCTGACAACCTTGTGCGCCGTCATCCTGGCCCTGGGATTTGCCGCGCGCATGCTGCTTGGCGTCATGCGCGCCGATCGGTCGCGGGCCTCGGGAGCCCTGGCCCTGGCGCTCGTGCTGTCTGCCGGGCTGGAAGCGCTGGATCTGCTGACGCTCCTGTACCCCGAAGCGGTGCAGGCCTGGCGCATGGCCGGGCTGCTGGTGGAAGGGGCCTTGGGACCGGCCTGGATCTGGTTCACGGCCCTTTTTGCCCGGGATTATGAAGAGGGCAGGTTGCCCGGAACGCAGCGCGCGCTGATTCTCCTGTCCTGCCTCATGCTGCCCTGGGCCGGATACCTGGCTGCGCAGGGCGCCTATTTTGCGCCGGATTTCGTGGCCGAAGGCCTTCTTTTCCTTCTTCCCGGCAGCTTTTATTTCTATATCGGTTTTGCCGTGTGCTGCGTCGCGGCGCTTCTCAACATTGAGGCCACCCTGGCGGCGGCCGTGCATCACCGCCGCTGGAAGATCAAATTCATTCTTCTGGGGGCCGTGAGCATCCTGGCTGCCTTGATCCTCTATTACAGCCAGAGCCTTTTGCATCGTTCCATCGACATGAGCCTGGCGGGCCTGCGCTCCCTGGCCCTGCTTCTGGGCACGGCCATGATGTGGTTTTCGGACCTGCGGCGCGGCCCCGAAGTACGGATCAGCTTTTCGAGGCGGCTGGCCTTCAAGTCCGTGGTCCTGGTCGCGGCCGGGCTGTATCTGGTCGGGCTCGGGCTGCTCGGCGAGGGCGCGCGCCTTTTCGGAGACGATCTGGGCCGGGCCGTGCTGCTGGTGGTCAGCTTTCTGGCCGGGCTCGGACTCCTGGTCGTTTTTCTCTCGGACACGGTACGCCGCAAGATCCGCCTTTTTCTGCAGATGCATTTTTACGGCGAAAAGTATGATTACCGCATCCAGTGGGTGCAGTTCACCCAGCACCTGGCCTCGGCCCGCACGCAAAACGAGCTGCAGCAGGCGGCATTATCGGCCTGCTGCGAAACCTTCGGCATTGTCGGCGCGGGGCTTTTTCTCTTCGATCATGGCCGCAAGCTCTATCTGCCCGTCAGCCTGGTGGAGACGGACCACTACGAAGGCGGTTTCGAGAAAGGTTCGGCCCTGGTGACGGCGCTAGAGGCCCGGCGCTCGGTGCTGCGCGCGGCGGATGTGGACGACCCCTCGCCCTGGCTCGCGCGGGCCGGCTTTGCCATCCCCATTTTCCGCGAAGACGTGCTGGACGGATTCGTGTTGCTGGGCCCGCCCATCAATCCGAAGGAAGAATACGACGAGGAGGACTTCGAGCTGATGGACACCATGGCTCGGCACATCTCCTCATCCCTCTTGAACATGCGCCTTCTGGACCAATTGGCCCGGTCGCGGGAGATGGAGATCATGGGCAAGGTGTCGGCCTTTGTGCTCCATGATTTAAAAAATCACGTCTATACGCTCTCGCTCATGGCCGACAACGCGCAAAAGCATATAGCCAATCCCGAGTTCCAGAAGGATCTGGTCGATTCCCTGGGCAGCACGGTGGGCAAGATGAAGATTCTCATTTCGCAGCTCAAAGGCCTTCCCGACCGTCACACCCTGAAGCGCGAGCCTGTGGGCCTTCTGTCCCTCGCAAAAGACGCCACCCGTCCACTGCCGCAGGAACGTCTGGACTTTCAGGGTCCGGACGCGCGGGTCATGGTCGACAGCGCGGAGATGGGCAAGGTGATCCTCAACCTTTGCCTCAACGCACTGGAGGCTTCCACGGCGGGACAAACCATATCCGTCACGGTCGGTGAGGATCCGGAACCGTTTGTACGGGTCACGGATCACGGCGTGGGCATTGCCGAGGAGTTCATGGCCGGCGGCCTCTTCGCGCCGTTCAAGTCTACCAAGGCCAAGGGCATGGGGATCGGGCTCTATCAATGCAAGCAGATCGTGGAGGCCCACGGCGGGCGCATCGAAGTGCGCAGTGCGCTGGGCGAGGGTGCTGAATTTGTTGTCTGTCTTGGGGACAGGCAGGATTTGTGAGCATTTTCGGGCCAGGAAGTGTGGACGTTCCCTGGCTGGCTGTGCTATTTTTTTCATAAACATCTTTTTTTCTGCCGCAGCATGACATGTTTTGCGGCCGAAAAATTCACAGTGAGTGGAGACATAATTGGAACATCTGCTAATCGTTGACGATAACGAGGACGTCCTGACCCAGCTCAAATGGGGTCTGACTTCGGAATCCTACACGCTCCACCTGGCTGCCAATGTCGACGAGGCGCTCGCTGTCTTTCGCAAGCTTCACCCCGGCGTCGTAACCCTGGACCTGGGCCTGCCTCCGCACGTGGAGTCTTCGGAGGAGGGGTTTCGGGGGCTGGTGGAGATGCTCAAGCTTGAGCCCTCAGCCAAGATTATTGTCGTCACCGGCAACGATGAGCGTGAAAACGCCTTGCAGGCAATCAAGCTGGGGGCTTTCGATTTTTTCCGCAAGCCCATCGACCTGGACGAGCTGCGGGTCATCATCCGCCGCGCTTTCCATTTGCATGCCATCGAGCGGGAGAGTGTGGTTCAGCAGGACGAAGCCGCGAGCGAGGTCAAGGACAACTGCGGAATTGTGGGTTCGTGCGCGGCCATGCGCGGGGTGCTCGGCCTCATCGACAAGGTCGCGGCTTCGGACGTGCCGATCCTCATTTCCGGTGAGAGCGGCACGGGCAAGGAACTGGTGGCCAGGGCCATCCATTCCAAGAGCCTGCGCAAGCACGGTCCCATGATCTGTATCAACTGCGGAGCAATCCCGGAGAACCTGATCGAATCCGAGCTGTTCGGGCATGAAAAAGGGGCTTTCACCGGGGCCGCCTCCATGGTCAGGGGCAAGGTCGAGTATGCCGGCGACGGGACCCTCTTTCTGGACGAGATAGGGGAGCTGCCCGTCAACCTGCAGGTCAAGCTGCTCAGATTCCTGCAGGAAATGGTCATTCAGCGTGTCGGGGGCAGAAAGGACATTCCCGTCAATGTGCGCATCATCGCGGCCACGAACATCGATATCGCCGCGGCCATCGCCCATGGACGTTTTCGGGAAGACTTGTATTACCGCATCGGCGTGGTCAATATCCATCTTCCTCCCCTGCGGGAGCGGGAAGATGACGTGCGCATTCTGGCCGAATATTTTCTGGAGCGCATCACCCGCGACCTGGGTAAGCCCCTGGCCGGGTTCACGCCGGACGCCCTGGCCTGCCTCAATACCTACGGCTGGCCCGGCAATATTCGCGAGCTTGAAAACAAGCTGCGTCGTGCGGTGTTGCTCGCGGACTCGACCCTGCTCACGGCCGAGGAGTTGGGTTTCGGGGAGAGCGCCTTCGCCCTGAACGGGCTTGGCCTAGCGGATAAAACCCTGAAGGAAGCTCGCGCCATGCTCGAAAAGAAGATGGTTCTGGCTGCCCTGGCCAAGTACGAAGGCAACATCGTCAAGGCTTCCGAAGCGCTGGGGATCAGCCGGCCGACCATGTACGACCTTTTGAAAAAGCACGAGATCGAAAACTAGGATTTTTTTTAACATTTTGTAAAAATTGAAGTTTTTTTTTCAGTTTCAGGAGGCGACACGAAGATTATTTTTCTGGATGGATGATTCAAAAGAGTGATACACGCTTTTTAAAAATGACCCGTCATATAGTGCAGTTGTGGGGCGCGTGACGGATTCAGGTGAAAATCTTTTTTCGACAGCTCATGCGATTTTTTTTATTTCTTCTTTATAATCAGATTGTTGTGAAATAATATTTACAGGATTGTCTTGGCGTGATCGTTGCTATGCCGACGTATTGCGAAACAGTTACGATCTCTGGTTTTTACATGTTTGATATAAAGAAGAATTATAATGAGAGTGATGGCATGACAAAACGGTATGCGGAGCAAGATCACCTCTTTGAGTTGAACAGAGGGGGGACGTTGGGCCGGGAGGAGTGTTTCTCCCACCGGCTTCACGGGCTTGACGATTCCAATGATGTTCGGGTGCTGAATGAACTCAAAGCCAAGCAGGGCGCGTTGTTGATACAGAACGAAGAACTGCGCAGGGCTTTGGACAACTCGGAAAAGAAATTAGCGATCTATTCGGATTTTTATGATTTTTCTCCCTATGGCTTGGTCTGCCTGGACGAACAGGGGCGCGTTTGGGAGGCAAACCCTTGGACAATCGGTCAATTGGGCGTGGAAAGAGACGCGCTGCTTGGCTCGTCTTTTGGGCAGCGTGTCGCTTCTCAGGACATGGAAAAATTCAGGGTGCATCTTGATCTTGTTTTCAAAACAGGAGAGCGGCAGAGTTGCGAGTTGATGCTCAAGCGGAAGAACATGCAGGATCTCCGGGTCAAAATAGACAGCATCAAATCTTCAAATAGTGGCTGTGCTGATTTGTGTATGTCTGCTTTGGCAGATATTACTGGCATGTATAATCCAAAACTCTTAAATAACTTTTCTTCTTCTGATGTGGATGAAATTTTTCATTCAAATACAGATTTTACTGTAGAAAGTGAAGATAAATTTCAAATATTATTACAGCAGTTTCACGCGATATTAAGTGATATCAGTGGTACTGTAATTATTGTTTCGCCAGATATGAAGGTTTTATGGTCGAACATAGTCAACGATTTTGGAATTAATTCGAATATATCAGAAAGTGTTTTAAAGTATTGCAATGATTTTGTGAGTAATTGTTCAGTGCTCTATGAAAAATCTGTTATCATTGATTGCTTTAATACCGGAGAAAAAAAATCGTGCATCGTTACGCATGGCGAATCTGTTTTGGATATACGGGCCTTTCCCGTCAAGGAAAGTGGAAGTGTGAGCAGTGTGCTGCTGCTGGTGTGCGATGTCACGGGAAAAATGGCGATTCAGGAGGATGCGCAGTATGCCTGCCATCTTTTGTCACTCGGGGAACTGGCTGCGAGCGTCGCGCATGAGATAAACAATCCGGTCAACGGCATCATCAATTACGGGCAAATACTGGTCAACGAATGCGGCGCAGAGAGCATGGAGCGTGATCTGGGAGTGCGCATCCTCAAAGAGGGCGAGCGCATCGGCCGCCTCGTCAAGTCCCTCCTTTCCTACGCGCACGAAAGGCGAAAAGAGAAAAGAGCGACACAGGTCGCGACTATTCTTGAGGAAACCCTGGCCCTGACCCAGGCCCAGATTCGCAAGGACGGCATTCAGCTTGTTCTCGACTTCCCTGAAAGTCTCCCCAAGGTCACGGCAAATCTGCAGCAGGTTCAGCAGGGGTTCATAAACATCATCAGCAATGCGCGCTATGCATTGAATGAAAAGTATCCGGGGTGGCATAAGAACAAATGTCTCGCGATCTCCGGCGAATCCGTCTTGGTCGATGGCTGTCCTTTTGTACGGGTGGCGTTTCTGGATCAGGGGGGAGGGATATCGGTCGAAAAGCTCTCGTTTTTGACCAAGCCTTTTTTCTCCACCAAACCTTTTGGCAAGGGGACCGGGCTGGGGCTGAGCATTACGCAGAAGATCATCGATGATCACGGCGGGCATCTGCGGTTTGAGAGTGAAGAGGGGGAGTTTACCCGCGTTATAATTGATTTGCCGGTTCATCAAAAAGATGAAGGAACATGTAAATGACCGGCAAAATTCTGATTCTCGATGACGAAGAGTCGATCAGGTTCACGCTTTCACGATTTTTGCGGGCTGCGGGCCATACTGTGGTGACCGTTTCAAGTTGCGGTGACGCCTTGGCCAAAATTTCAGGGGAAGGCTTTGACGTCGTGTTCGCGGACATAATCCTCGAAGACGGTACGGGAATTGACATCCTGCGCGAGATCAAAGCCAGAGGGCTGGCCTGTCCGGTGATCATGATCACCGGCGATCCCGGCATCGAGACCGTGACCGATGCCATTCATCTGGGGGCTTTCGATTACATCCCAAAGCCCGTCAAGCAGGAGGCGCTCTTGAACGCCACCCGCCTGGCCTTGTCCTACAAAGCCGCCAACGACGAGAAGGAGAGATACCGCTCAAATCTCGAAGCGATCTTCAGAAGCGTCAGAGAGGCTATCCTCTCTGTGAACAACGAGTCCGTGCTGATCGAATTCAACGAGGCGGCCAGCGAAATGTGCGGGTTTTCCCAGGCCGACATCGGGAACCCAGTCGGTTTGCTGCCGCGAACGAGCGACGACAGGTTCGAGAGGATTCTTGCGGAAGCGCTGACGAGCGGACAGCCCCGCGAAGATGATCGCGTCGAGTGCAGGGCGGCGAATGGAGTCCGCAAAGTGGTCAGCGCGCGGATCTATCCGCTGCTCAACACCCAGGGGCAATCCACCGGTGTGGTGATGATGCTGCGTGACGACACGCATGTGTCCAATCTGGAAATGAAGCTGAGGGAGTACGGGCAGTTTCACCGCATCATCGGCAAGAGCGAGCCGATGCAGAAGGTTTACGCCCTGATAAAAACGCTGGCCAGCGTTCAGACTACGGCCCTGATCACCGGTGAAAGCGGCACGGGCAAGGAGCTTGTCGCCGAGGCCCTGTGTAGCCTTCCCGTAAAACCGGGCCATTGAAAAATAGAGATTTCTGGTAAAGATTGCCTCACGGAGGGCAAGATGAAGAAGTCTCGATTTTCGGAAAGCCAGATCATTCGGATTTTGAAAGAAGCCGATGGCGGTCGCAAGGTTGTTGATATTTGTCGTGAACACGGCGTGAGCCAAGCCACCTACTACCAGTGGAAGGCCAAGTTTGGCGGCATGGAAGCCTCGGATATCCGCAGGCTCAAGGAGCTTGAAGAAGAGAACAGCAAGCTCAAGCGCATGTTCGCCAATCTCAGCCTCGAAAACGAGGCATTGAAGGATGTCATCACAAAAAAGCTCTGAGGCCAGCCGAGAAGCGCGATTTAGCGGATTTCATGCACAGCGAGCATGGCATCAGTGAGCGGCAGGCATGCGCTGCGCTGGGCCTTAGCCGGACTGTGTACCGGTATGAGCCCAAACCGAAAGATGATTCGCCGATCATTGAAGCGCTTCTGGGACTGGTCGACCGGTATCCTCGTTACGGTTTCGGCAAGCTGTTCGCGGTATTGCGCAGACACGGTTTTCGCTGGAACCATAAACGCGTCTACCGGGTATATTGTCTTTTGAAGATGAATCTCCGGCGCAAAGGCAAGAAGCGCCTGCCCTCGCGAAACCCGCAACCACTGGCGGTTCCGCCATGCGCGAATGTCTGCTGGTCCATTGACTTCATGCATGACGCGCTGGCCAGCGGTCAGAGGTTTAGGACTTTCAACGTGCTGGACGACTTCAGTCGTGAGTGTTTGGGGATTGAGGTGGATACGAATCTGCCAGCGGCAAGGATATTGCGGGTTTTGGATCGGATTGTGGCTTGGCGCGGGCTTCCTGCCAAGCTGAGAATGGACAACGGGCCGGAGCTGATTTCCGTGCTGCTGGCCGACTGGGCCGAAAAGAACGGCGTGGCATTGGAGTTCATCCAGCCAGGCAAGCCCACGCAGAATTCGTACATTGAGCGGTTCAACAAGACCTACAGGGAAGAGGTCCTAGACTTCTACTTTTTCAAATCACTCACGGAAGTGAAGGAAATTACGGAGAATTGGCAGAGGCAGTACAACGAGGAGCGGCCCCATGAGTCTCTTGGCGATTTGACCCCGGCAGAGTTCCTCATGAAATATTCACCCAAGGAAGTCTCTACTTTTGGATGGCACTAACTTGGGGAGGTTTACACCTGCACATGGCCGGAGATCTCAGCGACAAGCCCCTGGTCAAGGTGAACTGCTCGGCCTTGCCCGAGAGCCTGCTTGAGAGCGAACTCTTCGGTCACGTCAAGGGGGCGTTCACGGGCGCGATCAAGGACAGTGAAGGGCGCTTTCAGAAAGCAAATGGCGGAACAATCTTTTTTGATGAGATTGGCGACCTCTCGCCGATGGTGCAGCTCAAGCTGTTGCGCGTCCTGGAAGAGCGGGAGTTTGAGCGGGTTGGAAGCTCCGCGACCGTGAAGGCCAATGTGCGGGTCATCGCGGCGACAAACAAGAATCTCCTGGAGCAGGTCAGTCAGGGGACGCTACGGGAGGATCTTTATTACCGGCTCAAGGTGGTTGAGATCAAGCTGCCTCCTTTGCGCGCCCGGACTGAGGACATCCCGCTCCTTGTCGATCATTTTTGTGAACGGTTCAACGCGAAGTTCAAGAAGAACATCAAATCCGTGTCATCCGATGTTTTTCAGGCTTTCCTCAAATATTCATGGCCGGGCAACGTGCGCGAGCTTGAGCATACCATGGAGCATGCCTTTGTCCTTTGTAACAAGAGCGTCATCACGTATGACGATTTGCCCACGGATTTCATGAAGTTGGCAGGCGTGCGTCGCTCCCGTCCCGAGGCTCAGAGTGACGATGCGGGCGCGGTTCTTGCGGCCCTGAACAATACCGACTGGAACAAGGCGAAAGCTGCGCGGCTGCTTGGGATAGACCGGGTGACCCTGTATCGCAAGATCAAGAGATACGGTCTGGTTCGTGAGCCCCTCGATGTGAAACTGTAGCGTTTCTGATACATTTTTCACATGCAACGATTCTGTTGCATGCAACGTTTATTTCTTTCCCCATCCTAGCCCGCATTCATTTTCTATAGAAAAGCTCAACTATTTTAAAATGGTAAAAACAACCATTTTTGTCTTTTTATTGGCACGAATGTTGTATTGACTCGGTTCAGTGGTTTCTTGGCAGTGCGGGTTTAAATGCTGATCCCGACTTTATGTTTCGGCATAATTTTTTCAAAAATTCATTTTTATGAAATTTTAATTGAAACAGCTATGAGCGCAAACATACTTGTCATTGATGACGAAGAATCCATTCGATTTACATTTTGTAAATTTCTGGCCGAGAAAGGGAATAACGTCTGCACGTCAAAAAATTTATTTGAATCTCTTTCTAAAATGAAAGAGACGATTTATGACGTGATAATTGTGGATATTATTCTCAGCGACGGATGTGGATTGGATGTCTTAAAAAAAGTTGATCGCAACGAAGTTGAAACTCAGGTGATCATAATGACGGCATATCCGACCATGGAAACAATTGACATGAGTTTCAAGATGCACGCAGCGGATTATATTATAAAGCCAATAAGGCAAAATGAGCTTATTTCTTCTG
The DNA here is from genome assembly GCF_000023225.1 of Desulfomicrobium baculatum DSM 4028. Lineage (NCBI taxonomy): Bacteria > Pseudomonadati > Thermodesulfobacteriota > Desulfovibrionia > Desulfovibrionales > Desulfomicrobiaceae > Desulfomicrobium > Desulfomicrobium baculatum. The sequence continues at coordinate 2,518,056 of NC_013173.1, read as the reverse complement.
TAAATAATATTATACAGAGCAAATTGTCTTTGCGTAAAAATAATAGTGAATCGAAAAAAGAACTTTCTGCGTAGTTTTTTATTTATATTTTACTATTAATAATAAATTATTAATAGTAAAATTTTTATAATTTGAAAGTTTAAATTTTATAATAATCTTTTTTTAATAAAATATGTGTTGTTGCAAAAGACATGGTCTGCAACAACACTTTTTTTTGCTCGCGTGCAGTGTTTGTTTTTATCAGCGGTGGAACACTCTTACGCAAACCTCATTTTTCGTGCAGAGCTTTTCGCGCCATTTCACGTATGTATTCATCGGTAACTGTCTGAAGATATTGCTTTCGATACAGTTCCTCATGCAGGATGCTCGCGATGGCAACCAGCGGGGCTGCGACCAGGACTCCGAGTACGCCGAAGGCCCCGACGCACAGGAGCATCGAGAAGATCACCGCCGTCGGATGCAGTTTCATGCCGCCGGCCATGACGAATGGGACGATGATGTTGTTTTCGAGGATTTGGATCGCGACATAGATGAGGGCCACCCACAGTGTCGTCATGCCTCCCATGCCGAGCGCGAGCAGCAGCGCCGGTATGGAGCTGAGTGTCGGCCCCAGGAAGGGGACCGCTTCCAGGATGCCTGCGATCAGGCCCAGGACCAGCGCGTCCGTGAATCCGAATATCGGCCACATGGTCAGGAAAACAAGCATGCCGATCGTCACCATGCCCACCAGCATGGCTCCGGCCCACCGTGGCGCGAACATCCCGATGCGCTGCGCCACGGCAAGGGCCTTGTCGTGGTGACGCACGGGCACGATGGCGAATATGACGCCCACGATCGGGCGGGGATTCAGGAGCGTGAAGAACACGCCGAAGAAGACGGTCACCATCACAATGAGGATCTGGGTTCCATTGAAGGCCACGCTGGTGAAGCTGCTGACCGCCTCTCCCAGCATTTCGCTCAAGCTGGAACGAAGAGAGCCGGAATCTTCCGGCGCAGGGGGCTTTTGGGGCGCGACCGGGACCACGGGTTCGCCTGCCAGCCGTTCGGCCCGGGCGATTTCAGTGGTGACTTCCGCCTGGAGTTTTTCCTCCGAGATTGCGGCCCGTTGTTCCATCATGATCAAGGGTTTCTGGAGGCGTTCCCAGTAGCCGGGCAATTGCTTCGAGATATTCGTGATCGAAGTCTGCATTGGCCCGAGGAAGGCCCACCCGGTCAAGACCAGGATTGAAAGGAATCCTGCCAGGATCAGTCCCGTTGGCAGTGCCCTGCCGCCGGTCCATGCGCGCATCCGCGAAATCGCGGGGTTGAGCGCGAGTGAAATCAGCATGACAAGCAGAAAGGACAACAGAATGTGAGAGAGCAGCGTGAAGGACTGAATGCCGGCGAACAACACTGCGCCAAGAATGATATGATACGAAACAAAGCTTCGTCTTGTCTGATCTGCTGATTTGTTTGGCATACTCGTCTTTTCGACCTTTACCTTCAGTCATCGACCAAAAGAAATCTGATTTCATCCTCGCTTAATGCCCGTCCGGCAGGTCTGCTGTTCAGTACTGTTTCGCGCCTGCGCGCATCGTTGTCTCCATCATGCTGGAATGATTCCTCCGGCTGCTGGTCCGTTTCCCGCCGACCGCTCACGCGCCTTCTGTCCGTCTGCTGTCTGCGGTCGTTGCCTCGCGTTGCGGGGCTCATGTCTGCACGCAAGGTTTGAGGAGGGGGTGTGTTCATTTTTCATCCTTTGAGGGTATGAGGTTGTGTACATTAACGAAATGTTTTGCAAATTTCGATTCTCAAACACCGCTCACGTTCATGCGCACCTTGACCCAGTGTTCCTGGTGGTCGTCCACCAACGCAATGGTCTGGCCTGTCTGCTCGACATCATCGAGGGTCAGGCGCGTGCCGGTCTTCTTGCCTTTAAACTGCGACACGGTGATGTGATAGACCGTTTCCCGGAAGCGGTAGTGCACCGTGAATTCCTGCCATTGCGGATGGGGGCAGGGCGTGATGCGCAGCCTGTCCACTTCAAGGCTCAGGCCCAGAAGCGACTCCATGATGAGCCGATACATCCAGGCGGCCGAGCCCGTGTACCATGTCCAGCCGCCACGGCCCGTATGCGGCGGCGCGCCGTAGACATCGGCGGCGACGACGTAGGGCTCGCCCTTGTAGATGGCCGTCTCTTCGGGGGTGCGGGCGTGGTTGACCGGGTTGATCATGTCGAAAATCTCCCAGGCGCGTTTCGTATCCCCCTGACGGGCAAAGGCCATGGCAGCCCAGATGGCTGCGTGGGTGTACTGGCCCCCGTTTTCACGTACTCCGGGCACATATCCCTTGATGTAGCCGGGGTTGAGGTCGGACGTGTCGAAAGGCGGGTCCAGAAGTTGAACCAGCCCGTGCTCGCGTCGAACCAGATGCCTGTCCAGGGACTGCATGGCCGTGCGCGCCCGTTTGGGGTCTCCCGCCCCCGAGAGCACGGACCAGCTCTGAGCGATGGAGTCGATGCGGCATTCGTCGTTTTTCGCTGAACCCAGCGGCGTGCCGTCATCAAAGTAAGCACGGCGGTACCAGTTTCCATCCCAACCGCTCTCTTCGATGATGCGGCTCAGTTTGGCGGCTTCCTGCCGGCACTCTTCGGCAAACGGGGCGTCTCCCCGTCCATTGGCCAGCGTGGCGAAGGCGTCGAGCACATGATGCAGGAAGAAGCCGAGCCAGACGCTCTCGCCTTTGCCGTGTTCGCCCACCAGATTCATGCCGTCGTTCCAATCGCCGGAGCCGATGAGCGGCAACCCGTGCACGCCGAAGCGCAAGCCGTGCCGGATGGCCCGCACGCAGTGTTCGTAGAGGCTGGCGCTCTGGTCCGAGCGTTCGGGCAGATCGTAGCAGGATTCCTCGTCGTCACCGAGCGCGCGCATCCGCAGGAACGGGACGCTTTCATCCAAAATGCCGGTGTCCCCGATGGCGGCGACATAGCGGCACGTCGCGAGCGGCAGCCACAGGTAGTCGTCCGAGCATTTGGTGCGCACGCCCCGGCCCATGGGCGGATGCCACCAGTGCTGCACGTCGCCTTCCTCGAATTGGCGGGAGGCGCAGAGCAGGAGATGTTCACGGACCAGGCCCGGCCTGGCATGGACAAGGGCCATGACGTCTTGAAGCTGGTCGCGAAAACCGAACGCCCCGCCCGACTGGTAGGTCGCGCTGCGCGCCCACAGGCGGCAGGCCAGGGTCTGGTACAGGAGCCAGCCGTTGGCGAGCACGTTGAGCGATTGGTCGGGAGTCTGGACATGAATGGCCCCGAGGGTATGAGCCCAGTGCTGCCATACCTTGTCGAGGGCGTGCCGCGCCGCGGGCGCGCCCCTGAAACGCTGGATCAGCTGCTGCGCGTCCGTGGCGTCGGTTCCCACGCCCAGTTTGAAGATGATCTCCCGCTCTTCTCCGACTTCGAGATCGAAACCGACCTGGATCGCCGCGCATGGGTCCATGGCCGTCCCCGTCTTGCCGGAGAGGCGGGTGCGGGTCATGGCGGCGGGCGCTCGGAGCGTGCCGCTGCGGCCCAGAAATTCCGTGCGGTCGGCGGTGATCGTGCGGGAGACGTCGTCCACATCGAAAAACGCCGTTCGCGTGCCGAATTCGGGATTGTACGGGTTGCACGCCAGCAGAGCCCCGCTGTGCTGGTCGATTTCCGTGATGACGTGAAACGCGGATTTCGGACGCAGGTCGCCAAGCACCCACTCCACGTATCCGGTCGCGGAAATCCGCCGGGAGCGCTCGGAAACATTGGACACTTTCAGCACCGAGAATTTAATCTGCGCGTCGAGGGCGACATAGATCATGAGTTCCGAGCGGATCCCGCGTTCGGTATGCTCGAAGACGCTGTATCCGAACCCGTGCCTGGTCACATACGGTGTCACTCCGCGGCAAGGGCGCGGCGTGGGCGACCAGTAATGCCCCCGTTCTTCGTCGCGCAGGTAGAAGGCTTCCCCGCCCTCGCCGCTGACAGGGTCGTTGTCCCAGGGGGTGAGGCGGAATTCATGGGCGTTCTCGCTCCAGGTGTAGGAGCCGCCGCATTCGGAGATGACGCTCCCGAAGAGCGGGTTTGCCAGCACATTGACCCAGGGCGCGGGCGTGGCAAGGTCCTGGGCGGTGGTGATGACATATTCGCGTCCGTCCGGAGTGAATCCGCCCTGGCCGTTGAAAAAGGTCAGGTCGTGGCGTGGCTGCGGAGCTAGCGGTAGGGGATCGGAGCGATGCGTTCTGCTCGGTACCAGCTGGGGAATCCTGATGCGCGTTAAGGTGCGGCCGTCGATCTGCTGCGCCAGGGTCCCGAGGGTGTCGGAGATGACGACGCGCGCGACCGTCTGGATCAGGATGCGGTCCTCTTCCGCGAAGCGATTGCCGGAGCGCACGAAGATCCCGCCGGGCTGTTCGGTTCCGCCGGATTCGACCCCGGCCGCGACGAGGCCCATGATCTGATCATAGAGGACCTGCCTGTATCCGGTCTGATCCTCGTTCCAGATGACCAGATCGACTTTGAGCCCTTTCAGGCGCCAGTAGGCGTGGGCCTGCACGAGCTGGCGGACCAGTTCGATGTTGGCGATGTCCTGGATCTGGAGCAGCACGATGGGCAAATCCCCGGAAATCGCATGACTCCAGAGTCCGGATTGTCCTCGCCGATTCTTGATGAGAATGCCCGGCTCGGCCCGCAGCGCCGCATTGGCATAAATGACCGATCCCGCAAGGCGGCCATAGAGCTGCGCGTCGGCCTCGGATGCGTTGAGCTGCCGCAAAAGCACCTGGCCGTGTGTCCAGGCCAGGTCGAAGACCCTGTCCGCGATGCGGCGGTCCTGGTATTTTTCAACCAGGCGCAGGGTTTCTTCCCGGGTTTCGGCGATGCCGGAGATGATGTTGAGGGTTACCGATTCTTCAGGCTCAAGGACGATGCGGCCGCGGATGGAGACAATGGGGTCCAGAACGGAGCCTTCGCTGCCCGAGAGCGCGCCGGAGAAATATTCGCCCTTGCAGCTCATGGCCAGCGGCTCGGCGACGGTGTTTTCGCGCCCGAGGAATTGCATGCGGTCCGTTTCAAAGGAGATGTCGACGGGGCGTACGTCGTGCACGATCATCATGTGCAGCATCCAGGGCGGCTTTTCCCCCCGGGAGCGCGGCCGTCTGGAGCAGAGGATGGCCTGTTGCTTGGGGATGATCTCGGTCTGGACAAACAGGTTGCTGAAAGCGGGGTGCAGGTCGTCGGAGGCGGAGTCGGCCAGGGTCACCTCGGCGTAACTGGTCAGATCAAGGGTCCGGCGCGTCCGGGCGCGGTTGGTGATGCGCACCCGGCGCAGCTCGATATCGTCTTCGGGTGACACCGTGATCTCCGTATGGGTGTCGTAATTGTGGTCCTGCACGCGGAATTCGGCCCGGCCTTCGGAGAAGATGGCTTCATAGCGCTGCGCCTGTTTGAGCGTCGGCTGGTACGCCGTGGACCAATATTCCCGGGTGTCCAGATCACGCAGGAAACAGAACGTGCCCCAGTTGTCGCAGGTGCGGTCTTCGCGCCACCTGGTTACGCTCAGACCCTTCCAGCGGCTGTAGCCGCCACCGGCATTGGTGACCATGACGTGGTAGCGGCCGTTGGAAAGCAGCTGCACTTCCGGGGCGGGCGTGTCCGGGCGTGAGAACACGCGGATGTGCGAGCCCCCGCTGTCCGAGTCCATCTGGAGTTCGGACAGTTCGGAGGTGTGCGCATAGAACGCGGTGGTCTTGGGGATGCGCTCCTGCAGGAGCAGCATGGTCGCCTGGAACAGCGGGTCGGAGGCAAATCGCTTTTGCATGGGGCGATCAAGCAGCAGATGGGCCATGGAGAGCAGGCTCATGCCCTGATGATGGGCCATGAAGGACCGGACCACGACGCTTGATTGGCCGCGCGGCAGGCGCGTGGGCGTGTAGTCGATGGCCTCGTAAAAGCCGAATCTGGTGTCGAATCCTTCGTCCGCCAGGCGGATGAGATTCCGGCATGCCTCACCCGGCGTGACCATGAGCGCCAGGGCCGAGGCGTAGGGCGCGATGACCAGATCCTCGGCCAGTCCGCGTTTGAGGCCAAGGCCAGGCACGCCAAAGGCCCGGTATTGATAGTTCTGGTGCACGTCGATGGCGTTGTATCCGCACTCCGAAATGCCCCAGGGCACGGAGCGCTTCTTGCCGTATTCGATCTGTCTGGCCACGGAGGCGTTGCAGGTTTGCTCAAGCAGGGTGGACTCGTAGGTCGGCATGACCAGCATCGGCATCAGGTATTCGAACATGGAGCCGCTCCAGGACAACAGCACCGGCTCGCCTCCGGCGGTGGTCAACAGGCGCCCCAGCGAGAACCAGCTCTCCTGCGGAATCTGCCCCTGGGCAATGGCCACGAAGGTGGCCAGCCGCGCTTCCGAGGCCAAGAGGTCGTAGAAGCTGTTGTCTCGTCGACATTCAGAGACATTGTAGCCGATGGCCAGCAGATGGCTCGTTTCGTCGCACAGGAACTCGAATTCCATCTGGGCCATTGTGCCGCATTGCAGGGCGAGGCGCTCGCAGGTCTTGATCCGCGCCTCGGCGTGCTGGCCGGCCTTGGTGACCAGGCTTTGCAGCTCTCCCCACGCGTTGTAATCCAGGGAGGACGCCGTTTCCTGCCGCCGCGTCATGTCCGGCAGGATGGCCTCGGCCAGGGTCGTCAGTTCGCTTAAGGTCGGGATCCGGTCGAGAGCGGGAAGATCCGGCAGATTTTTGTGCACGATGGCAAGCTCCGCCCACGGGGCAAGGCTGGTCAGCTCCGCGAGCGCGTCGCGGCATTGCTCGGCAAAGGCGCCTGCCCACCAGAGTGCGTTCGAGTTCGAGCCCGAGGCGCTTAAGCTGTCGATCAGGGTCGTGGCCGATGCCGCCAGCCGTTCGAGCCGCTGCCGTGAAGCCACCAGGGTGAGCGGCTCGGAGCGGGGCGCGGCGTTCACGGCGTTCAGGTCGAGCCTGAGGCCGGCAAGCGGGTCCACTGCCGCTTTTGGGGTGGATTTCAAGGCCTCGGCCAGGATTTCAAGCGTGTCGCGCAAGCTCTCGAAAGTGCGGGGTTCCAGAATCTTGCGGCCCGCAAGTTCGAGCAGGCCAGGCTTCAAGGTCAACAGATGACCGGCCAGGTTGCCGCTGTCCACGGAGGAGATGTAGCTCGGAGGCAGCGGGGCCAGGGTCAGGGTGTCGTACCAGTTGTAGAAATGCCCTCGATAGCGTTCCAGCGTGCCCATGGTGCGCAGCGTCTTCATGGTGCGGTCGAGGAATTTTCCGGCGGAGATGATCCCAAAATCGCAGGCGGAGAGGTTCGCCAGCAGCGCAAGGCCCATGTTGGTCGGAGAGGTGCGGTGCGCAACCACGGGAGCGGGGTGCTCCTGAAAATTGTCGGGTGGGAGCCACTGATCCTCGGGGCCGACGAATGTTTCGAAGAAGGCCCAGGTCTTGCGGGCCGCCCTGCGCAGAAAGAGAATCTGTTCCCTGGTCAGGGCGTCCTTGCGGCGAGGGATGGCGCGGCTGATCCACCAGACTATGGCCGGGGATACAAGCCAGAGCGCGAGCAGTCCACCTGCCACCGGCAGCGTCTGCGGCGCCGATACGGCAAGCACGCTCGCAACGCTGATGGCCAGAAGCGGCCCGATCCACATGGCCGTAAGTGAGCCGGCGAAACCGGCTTGGTCGCTTTGTGCGTTGCATGACGGATTCCACTCCAGCAGTCCCCGATGCGTGACCAGCATCCTCCAGATGGTGCGCAGGATCGCGTCCAGGCTGAAATAGGCCTCGTAGGGCAGACAGACAAGGGTGAAGGCCGTGCGCCCCAAATGTTGGAGGGTCAGGCCTGCCGACGCGGCGAAGTGCTGCGCTGGGGAAACGTCATCGGGTTTTTTGAGGAGGTTTGAAAGCGAGTCCACCAGGGAAGGGATCAGAATGATGCCGAGCACCACCGTGGTCCAGAACAGGGCGGCGGGCAGAACCGTCCAGCCCAGGATCAGAAGCAGGGTCAGCGCCGTGGCGGTCAGGCTGCGCCGCAGGTTGTCGAGAATCTTCCATTGGGACAGCATGGAAATGGGGTTTTTGTAACGCCGCCCATCCGCGCCGGGAACCCGGGGCATCAGCCAACGCGCGATCTGCCAGTCGCCCCGGATCCAGCGATGCCTGCGGCTCACGTCCTCGCTGTAGCGGGACGGATACTGCTCATACAGTTCCGCATCGCTCAAAAGTCCTGACCTGGCGTAACAGCCTTCCAGGAGGTCGTGGCTCAGAATCCGGTTGTCCGGGAAGCGGCCTTCGAGCGCCTGCCTGAAGACGTCCACGTCGTAGATGCCCTTGCCGATGAACGAACCTTCGCCGAACAGGTCCTGATACACATCGGAGACGGCGTTGGTGTAGGGGTCGATGCCGACCTCGCTGGCGCACATCCGCGCATATTTCGAACGATTCGAGCCGGCCAGGCTGATCGCCACCCGTGGCTGCAGGATGCCGTAGCCGGCCGTGACGCGACCGCGTGCCGCGTCGTAGACGGCGCGGTTCAGCGGATGGCACATGGCGCCCACAAACTTTCGCGCCGAGTCGCGGGCCAGCTGCGTGTCGGTGTCCAGGGTGATGACGAACCTGATGTCCGGCAGGATGGACGTGTCGCCGACGATGAGCGCGAAGCGATCCATCGCATCAGCCGAGCCCTTGCTCAGCAGGGCGTTCAAATCACCGAGTTTTCCGCGCTTGCGTTCAAAGCCCATCCACGTCTTTTCGGCGGCGTTGAATCTGCGCGGACGATGCAGCAGGAAAAAGGTGCTGCCGGCATCGCTCGGGTATTTGGCGTTCAGCGCTTCGATCATGCCGCGGGCCAGGCTGACCAGTTCTTCGTCCTCCGGCATGGTTTCCTGGGCTGCGTCGGCAAGGTCGGTGAGCAGGGCAAAATGGAGGTGCCGGTCGCGATTCCCCAGAAATCGGACTTCGAGATCGTTGGCCAGTTCCTCGACGCAGCGTGCGCTGGTGAGCATTGTCGGGACCACGACCAGGGTCCGCGCCTCGGGCGGGATTCCCTTGGAAAAGTCCATGCGCGGGAGCAGGCGCGGGGTGGCCAGGAGCGTGGCCAGCCAATTCGCGAGCGACACCGCCAGGTGGCTGCAGCAGAGTACGAGGAGCAGGCAGAAAAGGCCGAGCTGCCAGCCGCTCAGTCCGTCGCCATGGGCCTTGGACGCAAGCAACGTGGTCAGCATGGCCGTCAGGAGCACGATGCCGCCGCCATAGAAGAGAAATTGGCGGCCAAGAACGCACAGCGCCGCAGCGGGCGAGCGGCGCATCTGAACCAGCCGCTCAAGCTGGGCACGTCCGTCACCGACCAGATAGAACCCGACATGGCCCTTGCGTTGTTCGCTCTGGCTCGCCGCGCCTTCCTGTGCCAGTTCCAGCGCCTTGCGCGACACCTCGGATTCGGAATGCGGGCATTTTTTTGCTATTTTTTCCACGACATGGCGATATCTGTCGCGGGTGGAAAAATTCATCTTGGCGTAGATGGAAACGGGGTCTTGCCCGAGAATACTTTCGACCGTGCTCAAGGACTCGACAAAATCGTTCCAGTTGGTGGCGTTCAGGGAACGCAGGCTGCCGATGCTGTTGCTGATGGAGATCTGGTCGGAGGCTTGCTGCTGGTTTTCCAGGCGCACCAGTTGATCGATGGTTTGGCCGGATTCGGACAGGCGGCGTTCGATCCAGGACAGCGGGAGGGATTGCGCCGGACCCTGTCCCTGCAGACGGCGGGTGAGTTCCGCGACAAACGAGCTGGTCATGGGCGGGTCGGACCTGGCCATGTCGGCGATGGTCAGGATCAGGCTTTTGGGGTCGCTGGCGGCCACCTCGGTCATCAGATTGGCCCAGTAATCGGCATTGTTGCGTTCTTTCCTGCGCACGGCGAGGCGGGCGGCGACCCGGCGCAGGTTCTCGATCAGGGCCAGGCGCAGCATGATGGGGATGGCCCACAGTTCGCCGAGCTTGAGGGATGTCACGGTCTGGTAGGCGGCCACGAAGCGGCTCAGATATTCCGGGTCCACCCGGCCGTCGCCGTGCGAGATGGCCTCCAGGGCGAGATCGTACACGCGCGGGAGACCGGCCGAATGCCCGCCGCGCAGTTGCGGCAGTTCGCGGCTGTAACCCTTGGGCAAGTGTTTGGCGGCGGTGCGGATCTGTTCTTCGATCACATAGAAATTGTCGAGCAGCCATTCCCCCGCCGGGGTCATGCGCCGGTCGTTCTTGACGTCTTCCGTCAGCAGGCGGTGCACGTTCCGCAACACCCGCTCGTTTTCGGCCAGACGCGACAGGAGGCGGTCGTGCGTGCGCTTTTCCGTGAGCTGGTGCATGCTCGCCAGAATTTTGCCGTGCTGCTCCATCTGGGAGGCGCTGAACAGTTCCGCCCGGAGAGGGAGCTCCTCGTCGATGCTCGTGTCGTATGGACCGCGTCCGGTCAGACGTGTCCAGAGAATTGAAAAGGAGCTCTTGCCAATGTCGCTCGTCGTCTTCATGCGTGGTGTCCCCTTTCAGTTAGAGCGAAAGCATGAGACTTGCCCTGGTTGCGGATTCCGTGAAATTTCAAAAATCACTTCTTGGCCTCAGCGAAGACGCCAAAGGATGATTCGGCCGCACATGCAGGGCGGCTCATGTCCTGTTTTTGACGTCAATGCCGCCCAGCACCTGCTCCAACTTATTACGGTCGAACGGTTTTGCTATGTAGTCATCCATGCCCGCCATGATGAACCGTTCGCGATCGCCACGCATGGCATACGCCGTCATGGCGACGATGGGAATTTTGGGGTCAAAGAATTTGGAGACGTCCGTCCTGATGTTTTTGGTGGCTTCCAGGCCATCCATGACTTCCATCTGCACATCCATCAGTACGCAATCAAAGGTGCTGCGTCGCATGCTTTCCAGTGCTTCAATCCCGTTGCCGGCCGTTTGCACGGTGTGTCCCATTTTTTTGAGCAGCTGCGTTTCCGCCACGCGGCTTATTTCGTCGTCTTCGACGAGCAGAATGCGTAGCGATGGCGCGGCGGAGTCGAGGCCTGGCTGATCCGGGAGGATGGAATACGCCCGCCACCTGAAAGGAAGCATCAGGTACGCGGCGGTTCCAGCTCCCAAGGTGCTCTCAAAGGTCAGCGTGCCTCCCATGGCGGCAACAAGACGCTTGCATATGGAAAGCCCAAGGCCTGCGCCCTGATGCTCGCGGGTGAAACCTTCACTGGCCTGGGTGAAAGGGTTCCCCAAAGTCTTAAGCGTCGTGTCGCTCATTCCCGCGCCCGTGTCGGTAACGCAAAACAGCACGCGGACCGTATCCGGCGGCAGGGGAAGCAGGGTCGATACCTCGATCCGGACCTCTCCCTGGTCGGTAAATTTCATGGCATTGCCGACAAGATTGAACAGCACCTGACGGACGCGGACCTCATCCCCGAACACTTCCTTGGGCACATCCGGCGCGACGTCGATGCGGACAGGCAGTCTCTTTTGAATGCTCACCGGGCCAAAACTGTCGGTGACGGCGGAAAATGTTTCGGACAGATTGAACGGTTCCTCGCTCAAGGGCATTCGGCCTGCCTCGATGCGGGACAGGTCCAGGATGTCGCTTAAAAGGCGGGTGAGTCTGCCCCCGGAGCGGATGGCCATTTCGATGTACATCTGCTGTTCGTCGCTTGTATCCGTCGTTTCAAGGAGCTGCATCATGCCCAGCAACCCGTTTAAAGGTGTCCTGATTTCGTGACTCATGTTGGCCAGAAATGCGCTCTTGGCCTTGTTCGCCGATTCAGCCGCATTTTTCGCGGCCACGAGCTCCACTTCCATCTGCTTGCGGGGGGTGATGTCCAGGCAATGACCGATGTACCCGACGAATGCGCCCTGTGAATTGAAGCGTGGCGTGCCCTGATCCACCAGCCAGCGATATTCGCCGCTGACATGGCGCAGCCGGTACTCCATGTTGAACGGTTCGCGTCGGGCAAAGGCCGTCACATAGGTGTCAATGCAACGGTCAAGGTCCTCCGCATGCACCCCTTCGACCCAGCCGTTGCCGAGCTCCTGTTCCAGGGTGCGGCCGGTGAAGTCGAGCCAGGGCTCATTGAAATAATCGCACAGCGTGTCTTCTCCGGAAGTCCAGATCAATGCCTGGCCGCTGTTGGACAGGTTTCTGAAATGCAGTTCGCTCTCGGTCAGCGCAATCTCGGCCTGTTTACGGTCGTTGATGTCGCTTATGACGACGCGGCACACGGGGCAGTCATCGCAAGGCTTTAAAACGAATTCCAGGCAGGCCCAGAACTGGACACCGTCTGTTTTTTTCATGCGCAGTTCGCAGCTTCGCGCTACCCTGGTCGCAAACAGTTCTTTCATTTCGCGGGTGAAGGTGTGCTGGTCATCATCACAGATGAAGCTGGTTATCTGCTGTCCGATGAGGTTGTCTCGGGGTATGCCGAGCATTGCCGTGGCAGTGAGATTTGTTGCCGTGATCTGTCCCTGTTCCGAAAGAGTGCAATAGCCCACCGGAGCAAAGTCGTAGAGATCCAGGTACTGCTGGTGTTCTTCTTCGAGTTCTGCGTGTGTCCTGCACAATTCCTCATTTTGCATCTCAAGCTCGATTTGGTGAACGCGCAGTTCATGGACTATCCATGACGGCTCTTCGACGGAGTCGGTGGCGAGGCTCTCCGGCGAACCTGCTTCGTTCTTCCGGCTGATTTCTTCAGCTTTGCGGCGAAGCAGGTCCGGATTTTCGGGTTGACCTGTTTTGTTCTTCATCGGGCGTCTCCATCCTTGGTTGGCCAGGGTTGGCCAAGCAGGCCCTCTCCCGTGCAGGCTCTTTTGTCCGTGCGAATTTCTATTTTGCGATGAATACTGTGTAAAATTGTATCCAAATCGCAGTCCGTAAGCAGCTTGTCGTCTATATTTTTGTCTTTATCGAGTCCCATATATCAAACATATTGAGCTAAAAAGTACGATAATTCATGTGTATAAGAAGGTAAAATGTTTATAACAACAAGTGAAATAATTAAGAATGAAAATATTGGACCATATTGTTGCGTATAAGTAATCATTGTTGATCAGAGTGTGCGTCTTCCTTGTATTAAATTTACGAGGATGACAATGACGGCAACAACAAGGAGTATGTGAATGAAAGAACCCATTGTGTAGCCACTAACAATACCAAGAAGCCATAATATTATAAGAACGCCGGCGATAGTGTATAACATTTTTTTTCTCCATTGTGAGTTACTGGTGTTGCAGTGAAAAGTTGTTATTTCCTTGAAGAAAATGACCGTATTTTTTTAACTGCCAGAAAATAATATATTCACTCCTTCGCGAAAATGAATTTTCGCGGTATTCGCGATGGGTTGCAGCACCCTCTGTTGCTGATGGCCTGACTGCTTTTCTGGCAAGGCCGCTATTGCGGTTATGAGCTCCTTTTTCCCACAATCAGCAGTGTGATGCCGCCCGCAAGCGCGATTGCGCCCAAGATCGGGGGCAGCGGTATTGTTCGCGTTTTTTCAGCCGTCATCTGCAGGGGACCAAGATCAACGACTTTTTCCTGGGTCGTGTAGGTGATGCCCTGGTAAGCAAAGGCCGCTATTCCAAGGACGATCAGCAGGATTCCCACTATGCTTAATGTTTTCATGACTACTCCCGATTGTTGGTCGAACGTTATTTGACGCTCATCTGGTTTTTGACTTCCTTCACACCATTCACATCGGAGGCAAGTTTGGTGGCCAGATTCGCTTCCGCCGCGTTCTTTGCCTCGCCAGTCAGGGTGACCACGCCGTCCAGGGTTTTGACCTTGGTGTTGAGGGCGCTGGTCGAGCGGTGATAGAGAAGCGTCATCTTGACCTGGGCAGTAATTGATGCGTCATCAACGGTTTCGATGAAGGTTTGCTTTGTGTCGTTGTCCTTTTCTTGAGCCTTCGCCACGGTCATTTCATTCTTGACGTCCTTCACGCCTTCGACATCCATTGCGTATTCGGTTGTCAATTCCTTTTGAGCCTGGCTGGATGCTTCGCCTTTTAAAGTCACCACGCCGTCTTTGACATCGACCTGCGTTGTTGTGGGGCTGACGCTGCGGTGAAACAAGAGTGTCGCGACTACATTGTCGAGCACCCATGCGTCGGTGTTGGTGGAAGGTGGAGTGCTCTTGAGTTCGAGCTTGTTGTCCACGCTTTTGACTCCGGGAAGATTGGCCACGGTTTCCTGAGCCAGGGCTTTGTGGTATTCTCCCGAGACAACTCCTGTCATTGTGACTGCGCCATCCTTGGACTCTATCTTGATATCATCCTCCTGCAGGTATTTCTTGAATACATGCGACTGTTTGGCGGATGTTTCGATGTCGCGATCCGACTCAGCCGCCTGCAAAGGCATGCCGAGAACCAATAGCGCCGCCGCTGCGAAAAGCAGGGACCGAAGAAATGTCGTTTTCATCAATATGGAACCTTTTTTAATTTTAAGGGTTGCCCGAAGAGCACGTTCGCTCTCCGGGGCTTTGATCGCCGTCCCGGCATGCCGCGGATTCGTGGCGACCGGGCGGTGCGGGCGAAGGGTTTTTTGCGTCTGGCTAATCTTCCAAAACCTCTTGCACCTCACCGACTTTTTTCTGCACCTTGCCGGCTACCTTTTCCGCCTGTCCTTCAGCTTCCAAGGAGGGTTTGTCGATAATCTTTCCGACGGTTTCCTTGATCTTGCCTTTGCCTTCATGGTAAACGCCTTCCGTCTTGTTTTTTGTGCTGGACTTCATACATTTCTCCTTTTTCTGTAAAAGACCTTAAATTCTTCCCGCTTTTCACGCCCTCGCATTTTTATGAAATGCAGGCGCCAGTGATTCGTCATCCCTTTGAAGAAGGGGTTTCATGCTTTGCATAGCCATTTGAAACACCGGATTCACCCTGACGGGCATCAACCTGGGCATACGTTCGCGAGAATGACGTGAATGGCACCTCGCGACTTTTTTGCAGTGCCTCGTAAATGTGGAGGCGCGATTTTCGGGGGCATGATGTACATCGCAACGAACGTGCCATACTCGGCGGATTGCTTGTGCTTCTTAATGGTCTGATTATAATGGGGAAAATAAGGAGTTTTGGGAGGAGTCGAGGAGGTCGGTCGGCTGAGGCCGCCATATATGGCGCAACTGCAAGATGTTGCGAAAAGCTTCTGGCGCTTCTCTACGAATCGGTCTTGAAATTTATGTATTCAAATAAATCGTATTATACATTTGATTTTAATTCAGACATGTTGATTTATTACGCATTATTCATGATTAATGTTTTAATATAAAATGAAATATAATAGTTGATTATTGTAATATTCTTGTTTAATAATGATTATGAATAAAATAGAAAATTTGTCTTTTGAAGAGTGTTCAAATAAAATATTTGAACTGAGTGGAATGATGTATGAGCCTGAAATAGCATCTGATATATGGTTAAAAATATTAAAACATAAATGGATTCTATCTGAAAAATTGGGAAGAGATGTTGGTGTGAGAACTTCCTGTATTGATTTTTTAGAAAACACGGATCAAGCAGTTGATGAGTACTTTACACAGCGACGTAAAGACACATTGCGTGAGATGGGTGCTCAAACCATCAGCAGCGATCTTTGGAATACCATCTCCGACTCCCAACCTCCAAAACAGTTGATTCAGCGCCGGGTCATTCTCCCCTTGATAGAGGAAGGTCTGGCTACGAAACATGGCGTGGTCCCGCCCAAGGCGATCGTGTTTTTCGGCCCTCCGGGCACAGGCAAGACGCATTTCGTAAAGGCCATCGCCGGAATCCTGTCCTGGTGGTACATAGAGGTCATGCCCAGCATGCTCATGGCGAACGGGGTTGAGAAGATCGGGGCGAATTTGCGGCACGTCATGGAGGAAGTCAGAGGTCTCGACAGGGTGGTTCTCTTCATCGACGAATTCGAGGAGCTCGCGGGCAGCCGCGACATGGGAGACAGGATCGACAAGTCCATCACGAATGAATTTTTGAAACAAATTCCGCTGTTCAAGAATGAAAACAGCAAGATTCTGCTGGTGTGCGCCACCAATTACATTCGCCAACTCGATTCGGCGATGCTGCGCCCCGGAAGGTTTGATTGCATCATACCGGTGGGCGGCCTGGACGATGCCGGAAGAAGGACCATTCTCGAATATTATCTTTCGAAGATAAATGCAGGCAAGGTCGACATTGAGAGCGTAGTCGAGATGACCCGTGGATTTACTCCTGCCGATATCCAGTATTTGTTTCAGCAGATTGCCAGCTTTTCATTTGAGAGGGAGCTGGAAAGCAATACTGACTACCTCGTCACCACGGAAACATTCCTGCATATGAATCCGAAGATTGTCCCGTCCTTGAGTGCCGATGTGCTGGATGAATTCGAAAAAGACAGCGTCACCTATTCTCGGATCTGACGGGATACGGAAATCGTTCAATGAAGGTCGATATGCGATGCTCCGCTGGATTCGAGGAGGCTTTTGACTTTGGTCGTCTCATGATACAGGCAGCTCTCTTCGGGGCTGCCTGTATCGAGCAGCGCCGCGGCCAAGGTGCTCAGCCCGCCAACAACGATCGCACCTCCCAGAAGCCCGACAACCCACGAAGCCGGCGGGCCAAATACGAGGAGGGGGCCGATGCCCGGCAGAACAAAAAGGGCCGAGCCAACAACAAAAAGAGCCAAGCCAAACAACATGCCCCACAGGCCGCCCCAAAACGCCTCGTGATTCCCCCAGTCCATCATGCGCTCGGCTGTATTGTAATAGCCGACAGCATGCTCTTCAGTTTGATTGTCATTACCAATTATGGACAGCTTTTTTCTGTTAAATCTTGACCGCTGGAATTCTTTTATACTCGCTTCAGCTTCGGTATTGGTATTGAAAATTCCTAGTGATACGTGGTTATTTTTCATAACTTATTTTCTTGATTAGCTTTTTTTAATATTGTTGCCATTCACGTAAGAAAAAAATATTTATATATCGACATGGGCATTTCTGCTTTTTTATGAAAGAGCAACAAATACACCAAATGAAATAAATTGAAGAAAAAATTTAAATATTTGAATTTTATTATTAAATTAAAATAAAAATGTACAAATTTAAATTTTGGTAAACAACAATGTCTATTGCATATGACAACATCGCGATATGTGACGGGTATTCGCATGTCAGAGTCGATCGCTGGTTCATTCTTCCCCGACAATTCAGCATATTTCCACTTAACTATCCGATTCTGATGATTAATATTGATGTGTTTACGCCGTCACGCCATCTGGGTGATCGTTTTTCGGAATCGTGCCAGGGCGGCGAAGAACAGCAGGGTGCCAATCGCGGCGATGGCCAGAAACTGGGGCCAGACCACGTCGATGCCTGCTCCGCGATACAGAATGGCCTGCCCTGCCGATACGAAATAGGTGGTGGGTGCGATGAGCATGACGTTCTGAACCAGCTCCGGCATGCTCTCGCGCGGAGTGGCCCCGCCCGAAAGGAGCTGCAGCGGCAGCAGCACCAGCACCAGCAGCATGCCGAATTGGGGCATCGAGCGGGCCAGCGTCGCCAGAAAGATGCCCATGGACGTCGTGGCGAACAGATGCAGCGCCGTCGCCACAATGAAGAGGGCCACCGAACCCTGCACCGGGACCTGCAGGACGCCCTGCACCACGAACACCAGCGCCACCATCGCGGCCAGCAGCACGACCAGCCCCATGGACCAGACCTTGGCCAGCATGATTTCAGCAGGCGTCACGGGCATGACCAGCAAATGCTCGATGGTGCCGTGCTCACGCTCGCGGATCAGCGCCGCGCCAGTCAGGATGATGGACAGCATGGTCACGTTGTTGATGATCTCCATCAGCGAACCGAACCAGGACTTTTCCAGATTGGGGTTGAAGCGCATGCGGAGCAGCAGTTCCACCGGCGGCACCTCGGTACTTCTGTAGCGCTGGACGAATTCGCCGACTTCGCCGGCGACGATCTGCTGGATGTAGCCGTTGCCGGTGAAGGCCTGGCTCATGAGCGTGGCGTCGATATTGAGCTGGATCGCCGGCATTCGTCCGGCCAGCACATCGCGCTGGAATCCCGGCGGAATGTCCAGCACGAAAGTGTAGTCGCCCCTGTCCATGCCGGAATCGATCTGCGCCAGCGCGATCATGGCCGGCGTTTTGAAACGGGGCGGATAAAAACTGGAAACGATACGCGCGGACAGGGGTGAACCGTCCTCGTCGACGATGGCGATGGGTGCGTTGTGCAGGCTCTCCGGCATGGCGGTGGCCGCCACGTAGATCGCGAACGTGAAGGTGTAGGCGATCAGCACCAGCATGATTGGATCGCGCACCAGACTCCACAACTCCTTCACTCCCAGGCGGAGTACATTTTCGATCCGGATCATGAGGTCAGGCCTCCTGTTTTCTGAGCAGCACGATGGCCAGCCCAAGTATGACCGGCACGGCGGCCAGCAGCGGCCAGAACGAAGGGGCCAGGGTGGCGAGCCCGAGCTCCTTGCTGAACACGCCCCGGCTGATGGTCAGGAAATGCGTTGCCGGGTAGATGCTGCCAATGAAGGCGCCCACGCCTTCCAGCGAGGACACCGGGTTGAGCAAGCCGGTAAACTGCACGCAGGGGATGATGGTGCCGATCATGGTCACGAACATGGCGGCGATCTGGCTC
Organism: Desulfomicrobium baculatum DSM 4028; assembly: GCF_000023225.1. Taxonomy (NCBI): domain Bacteria; kingdom Pseudomonadati; phylum Thermodesulfobacteriota; class Desulfovibrionia; order Desulfovibrionales; family Desulfomicrobiaceae; genus Desulfomicrobium; species Desulfomicrobium baculatum. Next base: position 2,499,374 of record NC_013173.1, on the reverse strand, counting down.
CGGGTGAAGGTCGAGGCCAGCAGGCCAAAGCCGGTGGCGCAGATGACGAAGATGAACGCCGCCAGTGCCAGCGTGGCAAAGCTGCCTTTGATTGGCACCCCGAAGACCGTGACGGAGAGCAAAGCCAGGAGCAGGAAATTGACCATGGCCAGTACAATGTAGGGCAACTGCTTGCCCAGCAGGAATTCGCTGCGCGTGACCGGCGTGACATAGAGGTTGATGATGGAGCCCAGCTCCTTCTCGCGCACTACCGACAAGGCGGCCAGCATGGCCGGAATCATCATCAGCAGCATGGGGATCACCGCCGGCACCATGGCCGGCAGACTTTTTACGTCGGGGTTGTAGCGGTAGCGGGTTTCAAGCGTGCTCGCCGCCGCGAGATCGACGCCCATGCGGTGCTTGGCCATGTCGACCAGCCACATCTGGTGCATGGCCTGGACGTAACCGCGCACGGTTTCCGCACGTGTGGGCATGGCGCCGTCGACCCAGGCCCCGATCTGTGCGGGTGTGCCCCGCGCGATGTCACGGGCGAAACCAGGGGGAATTTCGATGGCCAGCGAGAGCTCGCCGCTGCGCATGCGCTGGTCCAGATCGTCGTAGTCGCTGATGGGTGGGCGCTCGATGAAGTAGCGCGAACCCGAGAGGTTGAGCGCATAGTTCTGGCTCAGCACGGTCTGATCGCGGTCGAGCATGGCATAGGACAGGTTCTCGACATCGAGGTTGATTCCGTAGCCGATGATGAACATGAGCAGCGCCGTACCGAGCAGCGCCAATGTGCCGCGCACCGGATCGCGCCGGAGCTCCAGCGATTCGCGTAGCGTGTAGCTGAAGGCCCGGCCGAAATTGAAACCGAAGCGGCGCGGTTTGAGCGGTGCCTTGGTCTGTGGCGCGAGCGGCGCCGTTTCCGACGCGCTCTCCTTGTGCGCGGTGCCGGCTGAAGCTTCTTCCAGATACATGATGAAGGCCTGCTCCAGGGTTTTTGCCTTGCGCCGGAGGGTCAGCTTCGCCGGCGTGTCGCTGACCAGCACTTTTCCGGCATGCATGAGCGAGATGCGGTCGCACCGGGCGGCCTCGTTCATGAAATGGGTGGAGATGAAGATCGTGACGTGATCCTGGCGCGAGAGGTCGATCATCAGCTGCCAGAACATGTCACGCGCCACCGGGTCCACGCCGGAGGTCGGTTCGTCGAGGATCAGCATTTCCGGCTTGTGCACCATGGCCACGGCCAGTGACAGGCGCTGGCGTATGCCAAGCGGCAGATTCGCGGGCATGCTGTCCTGCACGTCCCCGAGGCCGAAGCGTTGCAGCATCTCCCGGGTACGCCCCGGAATTTCCGTCTCGGGCACCTGAAACAGTCGCGCATGCAGCACCAGGTTCTGGCGTACCGAAAGCTCGCCATACAGCGAGAAGCCCTGTGACATGTAGCCCACGCGGCGGCGAATATCGATATCGCGCGAATCGACTTTCTTGCCGAACAGCCACGCTTCGCCCTCGCTGGCCGGCAAGAGTCCGGTCAGCATCTTCATGGTGGTCGACTTGCCGCAGCCGTTGGAGCCGAGAAAGCCGAAGATTTCCCCTCGCTTGATGCGAAAATCGACATGATCGACGGCCACGAAGTCGCCGAAACGCATGGTCAGCCCCTTGGCTTCGATGGCGATGCTGGCGTCATCGGACGCGGCGAGCGGTGGAACGACCACTGCGCGATGGCCGCGGCGTTTTTCCTCGGGCAGCAGGGCGATAAAGGCGGCTTCCAGTGATTCGGTTCGGCTGTTCGTCCGCAATTCGGTCGGCGTGCCAATGGCCAGCACCTTGCCTGCGTCCATGGCCACCAGCCAGTCGAAGCGCTCGGCCTCCTCCATGTAGGCGGTGGCGACGATCACGCTCATGCTGCCGCGTTCGAGACGGATATGACCGATCAGGTCCCAGAATTGCTTGCGTGAGAGCGGATCGACGCCGGTTGTCGGTTCGTCCAGAATCAGGAGGTCGGGATCGTGGATCAGCGCGCTGCACAAGCCCAGCTTCTGCTTCATGCCGCCCGAGAGCTTGCCTGCCGGGCGTGTCAGAAAAGCTCGCAGGCCAGTGCTGGCCGTCAGTTCGTCGATGCGCTGGCGGCGCTCGGCGGCGTTGTGGCCGAACAGGCGGCCGAAAAACTGCAAGTTCTCCTCCACCGAGAGCGTCGGATAGAGGTTTTTGCCAAGGCCCTGCGGCATGTAGGCAATGCGCGGGCAGACCGTGTCGCGGTGGCGCGTATTGGCCATGTCGCCGCCCAGCGCCTCCAGATGCCCCTGCTGCACGGCCCGCGCACCGGCTACGAGGGCCAGCAGGCTGGACTTGCCCACGCCGTCGGGACCGATCAATCCGGCCATGCAACCGGCCGGGATGTCCAGCGTGACGTTGTCCAGCGCCAGCGTCCTGCCGTAGCGCAGGCTGATGCCTGACAGTCGCGCGACAGGTGTCTTGGCGCCGGGTGCAGTAGCACCGGGTGCCGCAGTACCTGGATTCGCTGTCACTGCGGTACCTTGGCCGTAAGCTCGGGCGGCCATTGCGCCTGCGGATCAAGCTTCAACCAGACCATGCCCGGCAGTCCGGTCTTGACCTGCGTGATGTTTTTTTCCAGCAGATCGCGGCCGATCCGGGCCTTGACCCGAAACATCAGCTTCTGCCGCTCACTGGCCGTCTCCACCGTCTTGGGCGTGAACTGCGCGGTGCTGGCCACAAACGAGATCGTGGCCGGGATCACGTACTGCGGTGCGGCGTCGAGCACGATATGCACTTCGCTGCCCAGCGCCAGCTTCCCGGCGGCGGTTTCGGGCACGAAGAAGGTCATGTACACATCACCAAGATCGACCAGATTGAGCACCTTGCCGCCTGCCGCGAGCACCTCGCCCGGTTGCGCGATGCGGTACTGCACGCGGCCATCGCGTGGCGCGACCAGGGCGCTGTCGTCGATGTCAACCTTGATGCGGTCGATGGTGGCCTGCGCCGCGTCAACCGTGGAGCGCGCCCCGGCCACCTGCGCGCGGGCGGCCATGATCGCGGACTGCGCCGCCTGGACCTGCGCCTTGGCCGCGACAACCGCGGCCTGCACGCTGCGCACGCGGGCGCGATCATCGTCAAGCTCCTGGTCCGACGACGCGCCCTCGCCAGCCAGCGTTTCCGAGCGGGCAAGACGCCGCTGGGCGGCGTCGAGTTCGCTCATTCGCTGCGCAACGAGCGCCTGCAGGGCGTGCCGGTCGCTTTCACGCACGGCGACCTGCGCCTCGGCGCTCGCCACCAGGGTGAGGGATTGCTGGTATCGCGCCTGCGCTTCATCACGCTGGGCTTCGAGGGTTTGCACCTGCATGTGCGCCAGGGTCTGGCCTGCCGTGACGAAATCGCCGTCAGCCACCAGGATGTCCTGCACGCGTCCGCTGAATTTGGACGACACATCGATTTCCGTGGCCTCGATGCGGCCGTTGCTGCTGATGAAACCCTCGCCGGGCCCTTTAGGGCGCAGCATTTGCCACGCCACCAGGCCCGCCGCCACAAGGACGGCGGCAATCCCGAGCGGGATCAGCCATTTTTTCCATTTCTGCGGTTGCGGGGTGGCCGGCGCGGCCTCTGGGCTCGCCTCCGGAGCGGGTTTCTTCTCCGCCGGAGCAGGAGCCTCGGAGGCGTTGGCGACCGGGGGCGTGGCCGCCGTGGCTGACGGCTTGCCTTCCGGAGCGGCGGGCGCGGCAGCCGCTGCGGTGGGCACAGGAGCCGGTTCGCCGGGAGCGGCAACCGCCACGTCGGCCACAGGAGTGGCTGATGCGGCCGGGGCATGGGCAGGGGGAACCTGCGCCGCAATGGCTGGCTCCGTGCCAGGAGGCGGAATCGTCACGGTGACCGTGACGGTGTACGGAGGGATGACTGGAGGGGTGGTGGTCATGGGGTGCTCGCGCCTTGTGTGCGGTTAGAAGTACGTGCCGGGGGTGGAAACAAAATCCATGGATCCGCCACCCAACGCGGCATACAGGCTGACGTGGCTCGTCAGCAGTGCCCGGCGCATCTGCACAAGCCGTTGCTCGGTGTCGAGCAGATCGCGCTGGGCGTCGAGCACCTCCAGATAAGCCGAGGCGCCGTTGTCGTAGCGTAGCTGCGAGAGCCGCGCCCGCTCGGTCTGCGTCTCCAGCGCCGCCTGGGCGATGGAGACCTGCCGGGCCAGCCAGTGACGAGCCGAAAGTGCGTCGGCGACATCGCGGAAGGCGGCCTGTACGGTTTTCTCGTAGTTGGCCACGTTCATGTCGAGACGTATTTCGGCGAGGCTCAGGTTGGCGGACCTGAGCCCGCCGTCGAAGATGGGCAGCGAGATGCTCGGGGAGAAAATCCAGGCCAGACTGCCGGCGGCAAACAGATCGCCGAGTTCGGCGCTTGCCGTACCGAGGGAACCGGTCAGGGCAATGCGTGGGAAAAAAGCCGCCCGCGCCGCCCCGATGTTGGCATTGGCGGCTTTCAACCGATGTTCGGCGGCAACGATGTCGGGGCGCTGGAAGAGCAGGTCGGAAGGCAGGCCAGGGCGCACTCGGACAAGGGTGTTTCGTTCGCCTGGCTGATCCTGTTCGGGTGGCGGATCAATGGTCGCCCCGACCAGGAGCGTCAGTGCATGGAACTGTGCTTCACGTTCCTGTTCCAGTTGCGCTCCGAGCGCTTGTGCCTGTGTCAATAGCGTTTGCACCTGGGTCAGGCTGAACCGCGACGTCGAGCCCACCTCCACGCGACGCGTGAAGATGCGGAAACTCTCTGTCCGGCTGGCGATGGTCTGATGCGCCAATGCGATGCGCTCATCAAATTCAAGCAACCTGAAATAGCTGTCGGCCACCTGCGCGACCAGGCCGAGGGCGGCTGCACGACGAGCGGCATCGGTGGCCAGAAAGTTTTCCAGCGCGGCGTCCTGCAGGCTGCGTACGCGCCCCCAGAAATCAAGCTCCCAGCTGGCCATGCCCAGCCCGGCTTGAAACTGGCTGGCGAAAAGCGTCTTGCCGGTCATGTTCAGATCGGCCGGAGTCCGTGAACGGTCTTCGCCAGCCTGAATTCCGACAGTCGGAAAAAGCTCCGAGCGCTGGATGCCATGGACGGCGCGCGCTTCCTCGACCCGCAGCACTGCGGTTCGCAGGTCGCGGTTGTTGTCCAGCGCGCGCTGGATCAGGTTCTGCAATGACGGGTCGATGAAATAGTCGCGCCAGCCGATGGCCGATGCCGAAGCTCCGTCCTGCGCGTTGTCCGGGGCGTATATGGGAGCCACCGGAAGGGCGGGCGCTTCATAACGTGGAGCCATGGAGGCGCAGCCGGACAGAAGAATCATGGCGGCAATACAGAGGAGCGCGCCCCTTCGCATGCGGGAATCTGTGTTCATGGTGCTTCGCTGACCTCGGTCCCGGCGCGTCCCGCAAGCATTTCTTCGATCCGTTCAAGAGAGCCGATCACTGCCCTTTTTCCGGAGGCCCGGGCAAAATGGCAGGCGGCTTCGACTTTTGGCCCCATCGATCCCGTCTGGAACGTGTGTTGTTCCAGCGCCTGCGGGGTCACTTTTCCCAGCGCGCGTTGACCGGGCTTTCCCCAGTCAAGGTAAACCGCGTCCACGTCGGTGGCGATGACCAGACAGTCGGCCTCCAGCTCAATCGCCAGCGCGCAGCTGCACAGATCCTTGTCGATGACGGCCTCTACCCCATGCAGGCTGCGGCCATCGGCGCCCCGTGCGACCGGGATGCCGCCACCGCCCGCAGCGATGACCAGCGCACCGCGTTCGAGCAGCCAGCGAATCGGTTCCATGCCGAGCACGCGCATGGGTTGCGGCGAAGGCACCACACGGCGAAAACCGTCTCCATCGGGAGCCATGGACCACTGCTTGTCAGCGGCGATGCGCTGTGACTCGGCCTGTGTGTACACGGGGCCGATCGGCTTGTGGGGGTTTTGAAAGGCCGGGTCCCCCGGATCCACCTCCACACGCGTCAGCAAGGTCGTCACCACGCGCGAGGCAGGCAACAGGTTGCAAAGCTCCTGTTCAAGCAGATAGCCTATCATTCCATCTGTTTGCGCGCCCAGTACATCCAGCGGGTAGGCTTCCACCGCCCTGTAGGAGGCTTCCTGCAACGCCAGCAGGCCCACCTGCGGGCCGTTGCCATGCGTCAGCACCAGCTGGTGCGACGATGCCACGCGGGCAAGCTGTGAAGCCGCTCGGCGGATGTTCTCCAATTGGTTCTCGGAGGTAGGGGCCTGATCGCGGCGCAACAGGGCATTGCCTCCAAGGGCGACGACCAGTTTCATGAGCGGCCTCCTGGTGTGAGTATTTTCATGCGAGGGTGGCCACGAGCACGGCCTTGATGGTGTGCATCCGGTTTTCGGCCTGGGTGAAGACGATGGAGGCTTCGGACTCGAACACGTCATCGGTCACTTCGAGTTCGCTCAGGCCATATTTTTCGTGCACTTCGCGGCCGACTTCGGTTTCGAGATTGTGGAACGCGGGCAGGCAATGCATGAACCGCGTGTGCGGTTTGCCCGTTGCCTGCATCAGGCCGGTGTTAATTTGATAGGGCAGCAGCAGCTCAAGACGCTCTTTCCATACGTCGTCCGGCTCTCCCATCGAAACCCAGACGTCCGTATAGAGAAAATCCGCGCCCGCGACGGCTTTCAGAGGATCGGTTTCGATGGTGATGCGTGCTCCGGTGGTCTGCGCAAGGGCGCGCATCTCATCCACGAGCGGCGGCGGTGGCTGAAATCCGTCTGGCGCGGCAATACGAACGTCCATGCCCATCTGCACTCCGCCGACCAGCAGGGAGCAGCCCATGTTGAAGCGGGCATCCCCCAGATAGCAAAAGGACATTTCATGCAGCGGCCTGTCCCCGAACTCCTCCATGGTCATCAGGTCGGCCAGGACCTGAGTGGGGTGCGACTCATCGGTCAGGCCGTTCCAGACCGGCACGTGAGAATGGCGGGCCAGGTCTTCGACAGCGGTCTGATCGTATCCCCGGTACTCGATCCCGTCATACAGCCGACCCAGAACCCTGGCCGTATCCTTGAGCGACTCCTTGTGCCCCAATTGGGAACCGGCCGAATCAAGGTAGGTGACATGCCCCCCCTGATCGTGCACCGCCACTTCGAAAGAGCAGCGCGTGCGTGTCGAAGATTTTTCGAAAATGAGAACAATGTTTTTGCCCTTCAGACGAGGGATTTCGTTGCCGGCATATTTGGAGTGTTTCAACTCCTTGGCCAGGCTGAGCAAAAAGCGGATTTCCCTTGGAGAGAAATCCTTCAGGGCCAGCAGACTCTTGTTGCGTAGATTGAAACTCATGTGTGTATCCCGTTTTAAAGAATGTATCGCTTTGGCCTGATGCGAGCCTAGACCTCGTCACGTTCGATGGGGCACGACATGCAGTGGCTCCCGCCACGGCCCCGGCCCAGTTCCGCGCCTGAGATCGTGATCACTTCCACTCCGGCCTTGCGCAGCAGGGTGTTGGTGTAGGTGTTGCGTTCGTAGGCCATCACCACGCCCGGAGCGAGGGCGAGCAGGTTGTTGCCATCGTCCCATTGCTCGCGTTCGACCTCGTAGGCGTCGCCGCCGGTAGCCACCGTGCGCAGTTTTGCAACACCAATGGCCTTGGCGACCACATCGAGGAAGGGCTTTGATTCGCTCCGGACATCGAGCGTGCCCTCCCGCTTGCCGGGCCGCAGGGTGTGAACGCGGATCGCATCGACCATCTCGGGAAAGACGGTCACCAGATCGACGTCGCAAAAGGTGCAGACAGTATCGAGATGCATCGCGCCGCGCGACTTGGGAATTTGCGCGGCCAGCACGGTGGTCGCCGCGCCGCCCGCGAACAGGCTGCGGGCCAGTTGGCTGACGCCCTGCGGAGAGCTTCGCTCGCCCATGCCGATCAGCACGACACCGTTGCGCAGGGGCATGACATCGCCGCCCTCGATGGTGGCCTGTCCATGATCCTGATCCGGATCGCCCCACCATTCCCGGACCTGGCCGGAAAACATGGGATGAAAGCGGTACACGGCGGCCATGAGCAGCGTTTCCTGCCTGCGCGCGGGCCAGAACATCGGGCACAGAACCGCGCCTTCCCCGATCCAGCAACTGTTGTCACGCGTGAACAGGATGTTGGGCAGCGGAGGGAGGAGAAAATCGGCAGGAGTCGTAAAGTGTCCCAGCAGCCCCGTGGGTTCGAAAGGCAATTCGGCTCGCGACAGCCCTCCAATCAGATGGTCGGCGAGCTTTGCCTCGGGCAGTTCTTCAAGCCAGGGGCGCAGTTGCAGGGCTGTCTCCTCGTCGATGAAACCGGGACCGAGCTTGCGGTCGAGCAGCCACGAACGTGCTGCCGGATCGCCGAGCGTATCCGTGAGCAGATCGTGCAGTTCGAGAACCTCGACGCCGCGCTCGGTCATGGCATTGGTAAATGTATCGTGATCGTTCATGGCCTGCGCCACCCACAGCACGTCGTCGAACAGCAGGTCATGACAGTTTGCCGGTGTCAGACGCTTATGGGCAAGGCCGGGTCGACAGACCAGCAGCTTGCGTAGCCGGCCGACCTCCGAGTGAAGTCCTTTTGAAGGAACCATTATATTCTCCATTGTTGAAGTCCGTTTTCATGAATTGCCACAAGCCGGGTCACGTGGGCCTGATTCACAGGCCAAGACGGCCGGTTGCGAGCAGATAGGTGGACGCAAGGGCAAGAACGATTAGCGCTCCGAGGATGAAGCGTTCCCGAGCGGTGAACGCACGCTCGCCGCGCTGACGTTTGGCTACCAGGTACAGCACGGCACCTGGCGCATAGAGCAGGGCGCTGAGCAGGAGGTATTTCAGTCCGGCGGCATAGAGCAGCCAGAGGCAGTAGATCGTGGCCAGGGTTGCGACTGGAATGTCGAGACGGTTCAACCGGGCGTTTCCCGCGCCGTGGTGGACCTTGTCCCGCCACGTCAGCGACAGCCCGTACACGGCACTGAACAGATACGGGACGAGGATCATCGCCGTGGAAAGCGAGATCAGAGCCAGATAGGAAGCCTTTGAGAAGAGTGTCAGCAGCAGAAAGATCTGCACCATGGAGCTGGTCAGCCACAGGGCGTTTGCAGGCACGCCCTTGTGATTTTGACGCGCAAGCCAGGTCGGCATGACCCCGTCTCCGGCCGGAGTGAAGAGCGATTCGGCGGCCAGCAGCGTCCAGGCCAGAAATCCGCCGCCAACCGACACGATGAGTCCGATGTAGATCAGTATCGCGCCCCAGGTGCCCACCGCCTTTTCGAGCACGCCGGCCATGGAGGGATTCTTGAGTGCCGCCAGTTCCGGCTGCGCGAAGATTCCAAGCGAGAGGAGCGAGACGGACATGAGCAGCATGAGAGTGATCAGGAAGCCGATGACCGTGGCCCGGCCCACATCAGCCCGCTGCCGAGCCCGCGCGGAGTAGACGCTTGCGCCTTCGATGCCGATGAAGACCCAGACCGTGACAAGCATCGTGCTTTTGACCTGATCAAGCACCGAGCCAAGCCCGGGATCTCCCCAGAAATTGAAACTGAAGGTGTCGACCTGGAAGGCCATGGCCACCAGGATGATGAAAAGCACCAGCGGCACGATCTTGGCGAGGGTGACCGCGGCGTTGAGCACTGCTGCGCCTTGGATCCCGCGCAGAACCAGGACGTGCACGACCCATACGACGACCGAAGCGCCAATGATCGAACTCAGCGTGTTCCCTGCGCCAAAGGCCGGATAGAAGTAGCCAAGAGCCCCGAAAGCGGCCACCAGATACCCGACATTGCCGATCCATGCGCTGATCCAGTAGCCCCATGCCGAGTTGAAGCCGACATACTCGCCCGACAGGGCTCGGGCATACGCATACACGCCATTGTCCAGTTCGGGCTTCCGGATCGCAAGCCGCTGGTAGACAAGCGCGAGCATGAGCATGCCAACGCCGGTAACAGCCCAGCCGATGAGGATCGCGCCTGCGCCTGCGCCCGCTGCCATGTTTTGCGGCAGTCCAAAAATGCCACTGCCGATGGTTGACCCCACGACCAGCGCCACCAGCAACGCAACGCCCAGAGATTCTTTGGCATTGCTGACCGCGGATGCGGGCGGTGGGTCAGAAGCCACGGCGGTATTTTGTGAAGCCATGCAACACTCCTTTGGTACTTTTTTTCTTTATGCCAAGTCATTGGGAAACATTCAGAACGGGGGCGGGCAACATGTGCATGGAGCGGTCTTGTGCGTATGGGGCGCACGCGGATTTCATGATCCGCAGCCAGGGGCAGATTGTTCCATGGATAAATTTCCCCTCCCGGCGTGAGGCCCGGGAGGGGTATCCTCAACTCGCGATTGCGACGCCGCGCATGAAGGGGAAGTGATCTGCGCGGACCCTAGCAAGGAGGCGATACGAGACTACCGTTCATGCGCGGTGTCGCAATCGCGAGAAAATTGTCTGAACCGAACAGCTGTTCATTCTTGCCGGCGCGTGTCCGTGACTGGATGATCAGGGCGCGTGTCACTGTCGACGGTCTTTGCGGTCACGCAGCCGCTGAATGATCTGTTGGAGCACGGCAAATCCCAGGGTGACGTTTGTGGCTGTGCGAAGCGCCCCGGATACCAGTTCCCGCAATTCGATATGGACCAGCTGCCGGTGCAGGTCGCAGCAAATGCCAAGCCTGGCTTTCTCATCCCGAATCAGATCTAGTTTTTGGTCAAGAAGCATGTCGCGTCCTTTTTGAGTTCAGCCACGCTCTGGTCAAAGGCCAAGGGGTTTTGTGCAAGAGCTCTTACGAGGGTGCGAAAGGCGGCCACTCCTGCGATCAGGCTGGCTACGGCCAGGGTTGCGAGCCCATAGACCCGCCACTCTGGCGGCAATATCCACACTCCGGCCACCATCAGCAGTACGAGACCGAGCAGGGAAAAGACCACCCCCAGACAGACCAGGACCAAGGCCTGCACGAAACGGATTTTGGCCTCCCGCAGTTCAAGCGCCAGCAGTGCCAGGCGGTCCTGAAGGATTTGGGTGGCAACCCCGCCGAGCCGGGTTGCCGCGCCGGTGAATCCGAAAATCCCCGTGGAGAGCCTGTTCACGTTATTTCCTGGTCATCATCCAGCCCAGGAGCAGGCCGGAGATAAAGGTTCCGCCGATGACATAGTACGGTTTGAGGTGAATGAACTCGTCGGCGGACTGAACCTTGTCCATGACCTTGGCTTCCAGTTCATCGTATTCGCCTTTGGCCGAATCCAGACGCTGCTTGAGCATGGTTCTGGCTGTTGCGATGCGCTCGTCAAGCTCTCCTGCTGTCGCATCCACGAGGGCTTCGGCATGCTCCATGATGTGGCGCATTTCCTTGGATATGATTTTTTTGTTGTCGTAAGTATGGGCCATTGTGGTTATCTCCGTTTGGCTAGGACCCGAAGATCGTTCTTCGGATCCGCTCCTGCTTGATGGATCACCTGTTTTTACTTCGATTGCAGATCGCTTTAAAAACGAAAGATCATCCGTGTTGTAAAAAAACAGGTCATTTAACAACAATGTTGTTTATCACCGACTTCACGCCATCCACATCACGGGCAATCTGTTCTGCTTTGTTGTAGTTTTTTGAAGAATCGACAAATCCGCTGAGTTGAACGACTCCCTTGAATGTTTCCACGTTGATCTGTCGTGATTTCAAGGAGTCTTCATCAAAGATGGCGGCCTTGACCTTGGCGGTGATGGCGGAGTCGTCAACATACTGCCCGGTGCTTTGTCTTGTGTCTGATCCGGCACAGCCCATAAATGAAGCAAGCAGCAGAGTGCATAGAATTATTTTAAAAATATTCACGAAACGGTCCATGATGTTATCTCCATTGTTTCTTTAGTAACATAGTGTTCGTGCTTCTTGAAAATTCGATGCATGGGTTCTTAGAAGTGGATGGTGACTCATACTTTGGCCACGCATCTCAGTCCCAATCCGCGTCATCGCTCCTCATTCGCTTCAGAATTTCTCCCGCGACGATTCCTCCCGCCTCCGGAAGCGCCGAGTCCTCAAGGGCAGTCATGAGTTCTTCCAGCAGGTCGTTGAATCCTTCCGACTTTTGACCGCTGAACACATGACGTGTTCCGCTGCGGCGTCTCACGGAATCCACGCCGTTTTCGATCAGCTTTTGCAGCAGGAGCCTCCAGGCGGCCTTTTCGAATTTTTTCAAGGCCAGCCCCGCAAGCCAGGCCACGTCGGCGTCAGTGTCGTCGAGTGCGTGCACAAGGGCGGGTATCGATCTGGCATCGACGATCTCGCCCAGCGCTTTTGCGGCGCCCCAGCGGGTATGGTCCAGCTTCGAGTGCTTGAGTGCCTCCGAGAGGGGGATGACGGCGGGGTCGCCCATTTCCACCAGTGCTATCCGCGCTTTCTGGCGAACCAGGCCATCTTTGCTTTCAAGCATTTTCATCAGGGATTGCAGGTTTGCGTCGGTCGACGGTTGTGTGTTCATGGTGGCCCTCAAAATTTTTACAAATCTTTGAAAAAGACGTCATGTGTTAAGCTGGCGGCCAAATTGAAGCGGCTTCCAGGCAGTGCTTCAAATCCTTCCCATAAGCATCAGAATGACCACGATCAAAAGGATGAGCCCAAGCCCGCCGCTTGGATAGTATCCCCAACTTTTGCTGTGCGGCCATGCCGGGAAGGCTCCGATAAGTATAAGAACCAGAATGATGATGAGTATAAGGCCCATGATTTTTCTCCTTCCTTGCCCGGCAGGGCCGGATCGCGCCGTGCGAGCACGCGATCCTGCCTGGCGCGGTCAACGGCGATTTATTTATTGAGCTTCGTGAACTTCGCGCCTTTCAGTGAAGCATCGACCATCAGCCCCTCGGGACTGAAGACAAAGGCCACGACGGGATCTTTGAGCGACGTGGTGTCCAGCCTCTTGCCGCCGCCGACGTCGATGAACGCCACATTGCCGGTGACGCCGATTTCCCAGCCGTCGATATTTATAAAGTCGTCAAGAGCTTTCTGGGTCATGAAGGCAAGGATGATATCCATCTGTTCCGCGCCAAAGGTGAACCCATAGGACCCGGCGATGAGATTGTAGTATCCGGTGGTCTTGCCGTGCACGCGAAGGGCTCCCTGGCCGTAGGTACCGCCAAGAACAAAGCCGGCCTTGGTGACGTCGGACATGATGAGGAGCGCTTTCGCCTCCTGTGCGACCTCCTTGCCTCCGTTTACCTCTTTGTAAAAACGCTGCAGCGTCATGTCGGCGTGCGTGTCGATCTCTTCAGCTGTTCGTGCCAGCGCGGCGCTTGCGCATACGCACATCATCGCCAGCATTACGAGCAGAAAGACGCCGTGTGTTATGCCCGGCATGTGCTTTTTAATGAATTCGTTCATGGTAACTCCCTTGCGTGTTGCACAGTTGAAAGCCATTATTTCTGATTGCCGTAAATGCCGCCTGCGACACCGCCCAGCGCGCCGCCTATCAGGGCGCCAGCTCCCAGGGAGCCTCCAGTCAGGGCGCTGATCCCAAGGCCCGCGCCGGCTCCGATGGCACCTCCGGACAAGGCTCCCTGCTGCGTACGGGACATATTCGTACAGGCGGAAGCACTCAGAAGCATCAATATCATGAGAGCGAGAAGTATTTTTTGCATATCCAATTCCTTAGTTTTTCAGGTTGGGTTTGATCATTTCATGCCAAAGAACATCAAATACCAGCCTGTCTGTTTTGCCGGGGTTTGCTTCATAGTATTTGTCGAGACTGGAAGCCATTTCCGCCCAGCTCATGTTGTCAAAAGCCTCGATCCAGCCCTTGATGAACTTGGAGGGCTCTTCCGAACGTTTTGCCCGCATCTGGTATTCAAGGGCGACGGCCGTTCCCGCCCCGAAGAGGAATGCCTTTTTTTCCGGATCGGTCGACTTCATCCAGACGTATCCATCGACATCCGGCGCAGGACTGGTTGTTGTGCCTTGTGCAAAGCAGGAAGATGCTCCTGTAAAGAGAAGTCCTGCGAGCAAAAAAACGGAAAAATATCTGAAAATTATCATATCCACCTCTGTTGTTAGATGTTGGGGACGCAAAGATATGAGCAATAAGCGTTCCGCTGATTTTCAACAATTTGGTCGAATTAATATGCTGAATTAATTATTTAAATAATTTGACTGAAAATATTGCGCACTAAAACCATTTATTTGGTCCATCATATGTTCTGTATCCGCAATATATGACAGCATGCACGCTGTGGACGCATCAAAAGGACGGCTTCTGTCAGCCGTCCACGCCGCTCAATATCGGAAGGTGGCGGCCAGTCCCGTTTTGCCGGGTACCTGATCGGCCGGCATGACCAGAACCTTTCCACCCATCTTGTCCACCAACTCCCCCAGATCGTCGAGCAGATCATTGGCGCCGGATTTGTTTGTGTTCGACAGTTCGTAGCTGCCCGCGTCACCTACTATTCGTCCGGCTATCTCGCGATCGGATGCGATCATGAGCTTCGACACTCGTCCGGACGCGGCTCCCCTCAAGACCTCTCCCAGGTCATCGCTGCCGAATCCGCGAGACTGCGCTTCCATGTACTCGTCAAGCAACGTGGTCAGCCAGGTCTGGTACTGCGGTTCGAGTATTGCTTGTGCGCGTTTGCGAAGTTCGGAGGTTGTCAGGACAAAGGGGTTGAGATTGAGGCCATCTTTCATGAGGAGCGAGTTATGACTGATGCTTCGGAAAAGATGATGATGCTCCGGCAAGGCGGCCAGAAGCAACGGAAGGCCGGTGGGACGCGAGTGATGTTCAAGCACCGCGCGATCAACGGCTCGGAAGAAACGCTGTGCATCCTTGTCGGCTTCATCTTTCTTGCTGCCCTGGCCGTGACGCATGGGGCCGCTTCTTCCACCCGTGCCGCCGTACGAGGCAACGGTCTGATGCGGTTCGGTCAACTCAGCGCCAAGAGCATCGGTGATTGTCCGCGGGACTCCCTGGGCGGGTTCAATCTCTTCCAGCGTGCCAATATCGCCCTCGAAGAGTTTGATTTCGGTCAGGCTCAGTCCGAGGATTTGGTAGCGACCGACAAATTGCAAAAAACGTCGTAAGGGCTTGACGTGAAAGCTGCCCGCCACGAGGGCCAATTCGGCGACCGGTCGCCTGAGTCGGAACACCCGAAACACGCCCGCACTGCTAAAGACGGCGAGTCCATCCAGGGTCTGAGTCCAGAATTCGTGATCAAGCGCGAGCTCTTCAAACGGCTCCAGAAAGTGTCTGATCTCGGGTTTTGGATATTTCAGACTGAGTGATGATTCGAAAATTTTCAGCAGGTTGCGGTATCTTATCAGGTCCTGCTGGTTTTCGGGGCCGTGGCGATGCGTCGGCTGGTACAAAGACAGGCACGGCGGTTGATGCGGTGCGGTCAGTTCGGCTAAAGACTCAACGGTGGGTGATGATCTGATTTGTAACACTTTTCTGCCTCCTGTTGTTGGTCCGATACGACCAGGTAGTCATGGAGTGTTCCGTTCCGGAGAGAAACTGATTGGTCGCACTCATCCCTGTTCAGGATGCGCTGCCCAAAATTCCATTAACCCAAGTCTGTGCGGACTCTGGCAAAATTCGAAGCGCAACTTTCGTGCCCGAAAGACCGTGCGATTTCGTGTGTGTAACTATTTGATTTTAAGGAATGAATAAAATTGAAGTGAGCGCGGATATGAGAAATCCGTCACTGGAAATCGTCAAATTATGCAAAAATGCCGTATATGGCAGTCTGCGCGAGCCGGATAGTCGCCTGAATCCGGCGTGGGGAAAATGGATGTTTGAGTGCACGCAGGGGGCGTGCAAAAAAGATGGTTTTGTGGAACGCGCTGGTGGATTGGCCGGTCCGGGGAGTGCGCCTTACCCCGGTTGACCGGACTTTAATGAGAGGATGAAAGAAAGGTGTTTGCCGTACTATATGGAGTTGCGATTGATTCCGAATTTTCTCATGCGGGCTCGAAGCGTGCTGGGATTGATGTCGAGGATGGCCGCAGCGCCATTTTTCCCTTCGACGCGCCAATTTGTTTTCTGGAGCACATGGATGATGTGGTCGCGCTCCAGGTCCACCAGAGCCTTGACGTCCGCGCCGGACGTTTCGCTGGGTTTGGGCGACGTATTGAATTGATCCAGAATCTGCAATGACGGACCTTTACTGATTATTATCGCCCGTTCGATCACGCTTTCCAGTTCCCGCACGTTGCCGGGCCAGTCGTAATTTTCCAGCGCTTCGAGGGCTTCCTTGGGAATGGTTTCAATTTTCTTGCCGATCTTCTTGTTGAACTTGGCGACGAAAAAATTGACGAGAAGGCGGATGTCGTCCTTGCGCGCCCTCAGCGGCGGGATGGTGATGGGGAAGACATTGAGCCGGTAATAGAGGTCCTCGCGGAAACTGCCATTTTTGATTTCTTCTTCCAGTTTGCGGTTGCTGGCCGCGATGATCCGCACGTCGACCTTGATGGTACGCGGGCTCCCCAGACGCTCGAACTCGCCGTCCTGAATCACCCGCAAGAGCTTGCATTGCAGTTCCATCGGCATCTCGCCGATTTCATCCAGAAAGATGGTTCCTCCGTCGGCAAGCTCGAAGCGTCCCATCTGCCGGGCGCTGGCTCCGGTAAAGGCTCCTTTTTCGCGCCCGAAGAGTTCGCTTTCAATGAGGTTTGCCGGCAACGCCGTGCAGTTGATGGTGACCATCGCCCGATCCTTGCGGGCACTCCGGGCATGGATGGCCCGCGCTACGACCCCCTTGCCGCACCCTGTCTCGCCTTGGAGAAGCACGGTCGTATTCTGGGATGCGATCTGCTCGATCTTGTCGAAAACATGCGCGATGGCGCTGCTCTGGCCGATGATTTCGCCGAAGTTGAATTTTTGGGCAGCCTCGTGCTGCAGGTAGATGTTCTCGGCCTGGAGGCGGTCTTTCAGCTGCTTGATTTCCTTGATCGCCATGCGCAGCGATTCTTCCGTGTCTTTGCGCACGCCGATTTCCAGCACCAGACGCTTGTTGGTCAGGAGCAGTTCACGTGTTCGCTCCATGACCTTCTGCTCAAGCTCGCCATGTGCGTTTTGCAGAGCAATCTTCAGCTTCTCCTCTTCGGTCACGTCAACGATCATGGACCGGATGGCGCCGTGCGTTCCTTCGACCGACTCCTTGGCGATGCTTCGCAGACGGGCGTGGAATTTCATTCCGTTAGCTCTCTGCAGCCAGATTTCGCAGATATCGTTTCCCTCTCTGCGCAGAACATCCGCGCAGTGCTTAGAGAAAACCTTCCGTCCGTCCGCGTCGGGGATCCACCGGCTCATGGGCTTGCCCAGCAGGTGCTCCCGTTCAAGGCCAAGCAACTGGGCGCCAAGAAGGTTGACGCTGCGCACCAATCCTTGCGGGTCAAAGGAAAAATAGCCCGCAGGAGCGAAGTCATAAAGTTCGGCAAAGGCATTGCGCGAGGTCTCCAGCGCTTCTTGGGTCTGACGCAGTTCTTCGTTCTGCATCTCCAGTTCGACCTGGTGGACCTCAAGCTCTTGCACGAGCCGCTTCATCTCGATTTCGGGCAGCAGGGAACGAGTGCCGGCAGTATCGCCGCGCGCCGGTTTGTCCGTAGGCTGCGTCAGCCCGGGAGCGGATTTTTTCCGATTTTTGGGCGTGTTCATGATGATCCTCCTGCGCCGAGCCGAAGCCTGAGCTCGTCATTCTCTGCGCGCAGTTTCCTTTCGAGCTCCTTGGCCACGGTGATGTTCGTGAAGGTCATGACCAGGCCTGCGATAATGTCTTGCATGGTTCTGTAGGGCATGATGCGCACCACATACCAGCGACCGTCGGCGGTGCAAACCTGTTTTTCCGAAAATGCCAGGGTTCTGAGCACCTCTGCCGCCTGCTCGGATATTTCGGGATAGAGCAGGTCGCTGGCAAGATCGGAGAGGGGCCGGCCCACATCGCCGGGGATGAGCTTGAAGATCTTGTTGGCGCCGGGAGTGAAGCGCCGGACGTGCAGGTCGTTGTCGAGAAAAATCGTGACGATCTCCGTGCTGTTGAGCAGGTTGCGCATGTCGTCATTGATCCGCGCGAGCTCGTCCATCTTTGATTGCTGCTCGGCGTTCACCGTCTGCAGCTCCTCATTGAGTGATTGCATCTCTTCACGAGAGGTGGTCAATTCCTCATTTGTAGACTGCAGTTCCTCGTTTGTAGACTGCATCTCTTCGTTGTAGGATTTGAGTTCTTCCTGTGAAGCCTGCATTTCTTCGCGTGTGGTCCGAAGTTCTTCGCGGCATTGATACAGCTCCTGTTCCAGCTCCGTGACCTTAACGCTTCCTGCATCGCCAGGTTTTGAACGGCGTGCTTTTTTTTGTTTTGGAGGGGTCGCCACGTCGGTGAAGATGACCATGACCATGCCGCGCAGGGCCGCAGGTTCCTGAATTTCCTGCACGGTGAGGTCCACGGTCTGAACCGTTTCACCTTCTGTGACTTTGAGTCCCTTGACCGTGACCGCCTTCTTCTGCCTCAGGGCATTTTGAAAGGCGACCCCCAGGTCGAAGCGCAGTCCTTCCCGAGCCATGGCGTGGATATTCCAATTGACCTTGCCCGCCGGCGGTTCAAGGTATTTGCCCGTCCTGCCGCTGATGTAGAGGATATCCCCCTTGCTGTTGACCAGCACGGCGGGCGGTGAAAAGTGCTGCAACAGCACCTGATCCGCCAGAGACTGGATATTGACCGCCGGTTTGAGCATTGTGGTCTCCTGTGAAATGCCCGGCAAGACCGGGACGAATGAAGGCTGGAATGCAATCTTTGCGGCCGTCGGGATTGATTCGCGTCGTCTAAACAGCCTTGATTTGCTGTCTATCGGAGCAAAGAGATCGGTGCTGGAGTTGATCGATTCCGAACTTCCCAAAAACAGGACTCCATCCGGATTCAGACTGTAATGAAAAAGTGACAGCAGCTTCTGCTGCAACTCCGGCGCAAGATAGATCAGGAGATTGCGGCAGATGAGGATATCAAGCCTGGTGAACGGGGCGTCCATGATGACATTCTGCGTGGCGAAGGTGATCATTTCCCGGATATCTTTGCCGACGCGATAACCGTGTTCGTCATGAACGAAAAATTGATCCAGCCGTTCGGCGGAAACATCCGCAGCGATATTTGGCGGATAGAGGCCGCGGCGGGCCTTGTCGATGGCGTCCTTGTCCAGGTCCGTGGCAAAGATGCGCAGCTTGATGCCCGACTCCGGCGCCACGTGAGCCACGGTCTCCCTGAAGACCATGGCCAGCGAATAGGCTTCCTCCCCTGTGGAGCAGCCCGGTGTCCAGGCCCGCAGAATGCCATTCGGCGGACACGACTTCAGCAGAAGCGGGAGAGCGTTTTTTTGCAGATGCTCCCATGTCGCCGGATCGCGAAAAAAGCTGGTCACTCCGATCAGAAGCTCCCTGAACAGAATCTCGGTTTCCTGGGAATTTTCCTGCAGAAAGCGGACATAGGACATGATCCCGTCGATCTGGTGAATGCTCATGCGCCGTTCGATGCGACGGTACAAGGTGTTCTTCTTGTACTGGGAAAAGTCATGGCCGGTCTTCGTGCGCAGCAGGAGGACGATTTTTTCGAGGCCGCTTTGGGTTTTTTCCTCAAGCGAGGGGACAAACGCGGTGACAACCCGTGCATGGCGCATCAGGTCGAGCAGCTTTGCGGGCAATTCTTCCACCGGAGCGACCAGATCGGCCAGCCCGGCATTGATGACGTTTCTGGGCATGCTGTCGAATTTGGCCGAGGCGGGGTCCTGCGCCAGGGCCAGCCCCGCCTTTTCCTTGATGGCCCGCAGCCCGAGCGTGCCATCGGAGCCCATGCCGGACAGGATGACGCCGATGCTTCGCTCCTGCTGGTCCTCTGCCAGCGAGCGGAAGAAAAAGTCGATGGGCAGGCGCAGGCCGCGAGGCGCGGCCGGTTTGAACAGATGCAGCACGCCATGCAGGATGGACATGTCATGGTTGGGCGGGATTACGTACACGCAGTCCGCCTCGACCGGCATCCTGTCCCTGACCTGATGCACCGGCATCGCGGTGGCGCGCTGCAGCAGTTCCGGCAGGAGGCCCTTGCGCGTCGGATCGAGGTGCTGGACGATGACAAAGGCCATTCCGCTTTTTTCAGGCACGTGCCCTAAAAATTGCTCCAGGGCTTCCAATCCACCGGCGGAAGCTCCAACTCCGACAATGGGTATAGGGGGTCCCGCAGATTCGTGCGCTGGCGGTACGGATTCGTGGCTCAGGGGTGGCGAGCCTTTTTGCTTGGATTTTGAATTCATGCTCTTCTTATTTGTGTTCTGGCAGAAACTCTGTGGTGAACGTGTTCAAAATGATGTCGGATACAGGCCGAGTTTGCCACGGTAAAAACAGATCGCCGCCTTGAAAATGGTCCCCCTTAATGCCTTTGCACCCATCGCTTGATGCTCATGATCTTGGCTCAACTCTTCGAAGGCGCGGTGATCCGGCGGAGGCAGAAAGTCAGGGTGTTTTCAAGATGCCGTGAAATATGGCTCCCGAATATCCAAAAAAATAGCCCGGTCAAGGAATTCTGCAGGCCATGCGGTTTGTTGATGTCGTGTAGGATGGATGGGGGCACAGTATGACATCCGTAAATGCCCTTGTAACACCCTTTGGGGTAAATGTCAGCAAAGTGAAGTGGAAACTCTTCTTGTATCAGAGATTCTGTTTTTCTCTATCATTGATGAAATAAAAAGCAGAAGTGAAAGCAATCGCAGGTCTTGGCCCACCTCGGCTTCCGGCTGCCGAGAGGACAAGGGGTGAATGGGCGGTTTTTCAGTCTTTTCGGCGAAGGAGTTCAAGTAATGGGGGCAGGAGATGGGCGTTTGCGGCGGCGAGCCGGTTTGTTTGCAGCGGTGGTTTTGCCGTGAAAATGTCCGAGACCTGTCCCCCCGCTTCCGTGACAAGCAGCATCCCGGCCGCGATGTCCCAGGCCTTGAGGCTTTCCACGAAAAAAGCGTCCAGTCTCCCGGCCGCGACGTAGGCCAGGTCGAGGGCTGCGGCCCCGGCCCGGCGCACACCGGCCGCGTGCGAGGCGACCCGGCAAAATCGTTTCAGGTAGTCGTCCCGTCCCGGCCAGGATGGCGGCGGGAAGACCGTGCCCACCAGCGCTTTTTCCATCGAGTCCGCATGAGAAACGGTGATGGGCTTGCCGCCCAGAAAGGCCCCGCGACCGGCCACGGCCCAGAAGGTCTCGCCGCGCACCGGGTCGGCGACAACACCAAGGACGATCCTCTCGTCCACGGTCAGGGCCAGGGAGACGGCATAGAAGGGAAAGCCGTGTACGTAGTTCATGGTCCCGTCGAGCGGGTCCACGATCCAGCGGCAACGCGACTGGCCGCTGGCGCCGCCTTCTTCGCCGGTGAAGGCGAACTCGGGGAACCTGGCCTGCAAGCGGTTGCGGATGGCATCTTCGGCCCGACGATCGATGATTGTGGTCACGTCTCCCGGACTTTTGGTCTTGACCATGCCCTCGGTGAGTTGGCTCTGTCCCTGGATAAGGATCGCGCAGGCCTCGTCTGCGGCTTCGAGGGCCGCCGCAAGGGCTGCGTCCAGATCGACCGGCTCTTCAATGCGCGTCGGGCTTTTCGGGGATGGCATGATTCAAATCCTCTGATGGCGCCGCGTCCGTAAAATCATCAAACTGTGCGGGGTGCTAAAAAAAGGGGAGCAAAAAGAGCGTCCGGTCGACGCCTTTTTGCTCCCCGCTCTCGTTTATACCTTCTGGCCGCAGGAGGTGCAGAACTTGAATTCTTCCCTGGTCACGGGAGCCGCGCAGGTCGGACATTTACGGGGCGCCGGCACAAGCACGACCAGCAGCTCGCCTTCCTTGACCGGGACCATCTTCTTGTCTTCCTGATAGTCGGCGAATTTGAGCACGCGCTCGACCATGCCGTCCACCGGGGCCAGGATCGATTTTTCCTGCTTCATGATGGAGATGTTAAAGAGCTCCTCGCCCTTTTTGACCATGTCGCCCGGTTTGACGAGCATGACCCACAGATCTCCGCTGGAAGGCGAGCCGACCTGATAGGGATCGTGCTGGTCGGCCAGTTCTATCGCGCTCTCGTTCTTGCCCGTGGCTTCGGCCACCTTGACCTGCTGGGTGAAGGATTCGGAGTCCAGGGTGTAGGAGACCAGGCTCATGCCCAGATCGTCCGGGCGGGAGATGTGCTGCATGCACAGGACATGATGCTTGCCTGCCGAATCCTTGAACATGATCTCTTCTCCGGCTCCCATGCCTTCGAACCATGTGTGCAGGGGCAGGCGGTTGCAGTCTCCGTACTGGCCCACGAACTTGATGGTCGTCAGGGCATCGCCGGGATGGCTCAGATACATGAGCAGTTCCTCTTCCGTCGGGGTGCGTCCGATGTGTTCGGCCAGGCTCTGCAGCTCCTTGGTTTCGTCCATGTCAGAAAGCGTCGCCAGCGGGGAACATTCCGTGCGCCGGGCGATGGCCTCCCGGTACTCGGGGCCGAAGGCCGATTCATAGACCCAGTCCTGCGGGAACCCGAGCGGCAGGCGGCCGAACTTGCCGAGCAGCAGGTTCCTGAAGGCGTCGTTGGCGTCCTGATAGATATTCAGGCGCTCGGTCCTGATTTCGTTGGTCAGCGCCTCTTCGGGCAGCGTGACCACCTGGTCCAGCACGGACAGAAGCTTGCGCAGGCCTCGCCGCCCGCCGCGCTTGTAGGCGCCGGTCACGGCCAGGAAGGCCGTGTTCCAGGTGATCTGGGAGCCCGGGGTCACGTCGTGGTAGCGCACGATCTTGCGGATTCCGGCCAGAAACTTGAGCATGAAGGGCAAGAGGTGGATGTAGCCCTGCTTCATGGCCCCTTCCTGGGACGAGGACGTCGCGCCGCCGGGCATGCCGTGCTCGATGACGTCGTAGTCGATGCCCTGGAAGTAGGGGGCCGTGTAGCGGTCGTAGTAGGGCATGATCTGCTTCAGCACGAAACCGGTGGTGCGGATCATGTCCTTGTTCAGATTGGTCTTGAGCCCGAGTTCCTCAATATAGGCCGCCGTGGAGAGGACCTCGCCCTGGCCGTACCAGCGCACCGAGGCGCCGATGGCCGTGTCCACGATGTGCGCCCCGGCCTTGGCCGCCGCTGCCACGGCCGGGACAAAGAGGCCGTCGGTGTAGTGGCGGTGGTAGTGCAGGACCAGATCGGGGTGGGCCTTGCGGATGGCGGTGACCAGTTCGGTCATGAAGATCGGCGGGCATGACCCGGCCATGTCTTTAAGTCCCAGGATGAACGTCTTTTCCGCCGCGTCCCTGGAGCAGCCCAGAATCTCGGCGTTCATGGCGATGATCTCCCGCACCACGCCCAGATAATGCGGCACGTCGAAGTCCTTGGCAAAGGACAGGGAGATGGCCGGTTCCCAGATGTTTTTGCTTGAAGCCAGGGCCATTTCGGCGAAGGGGCGCATGTTTTCGATGTGGTTCAGGAAATCGAAACAGCGCAACACGTCGTAGTGCTCGCAGATCATCTTGCCGGCGCGGCGCATGATGTTGCGCGGCAGGGGCTTGTACCCGAGCACGTTGGTGGAGCGGATGAGCAGCTGCTTCAAGGTCTTGGGCGCGAATTCGTTCCACTCCCTGGCCTCGGAGAAGGGGTAGGTCATGTTGGCCAGCATGGCCACGTGGAAATGCGCGCCGCCGCCGTTCTCCAGGGAGAAGAACCCGCAGTTGTCCAGATAGGGGCCGATGATGCGGTCTTCGGCCAGCCGGAAACGGTTGCCCGAGTTGGACTGGGTGATGTCGCGGGCGGTGGTGTCCGTGAAATGGACGTGGCCGGAATCGCGGACGTACGACAGGATCGCGTCCCGGTCTCCGCGTGGGTAGGGGTACTGATAGTATTCGGGCTCGACGCCGGGCAGGGACGGCCTGAAGGGGTCCATGCGCTTGCTTTCCCGGGTGCGGTAGTCCCCGAGCTTGACGTGCGGGTTGTAGCCGTGGGCCGAGATCTCGGCCACCAGACGGGACAGGCGCACGGCCTCGGACTCCTTGTCCATGTAGTTCATGAGCTCGGGAGCGCTTGCCACGAAATTGGTGTCGTAGTCGCCGCCGCGGAAGCGGGGGTGCGCGATGATCTGGCGGTGGAACTGGATCGTGGTCTTGATGCCGCCGATGACGTATTCACCCAGGGCGCGCTCCATGATGCCGAGCACTTTGCTCCACTCCGGGCCGTAGGCGATGAGTAGGGCGGCGGCGGAATCGTATTGCGACGGGAATTCATATCCGGCGCAGACGCAGGAATCCACGCGCACGCCGGGGCCGCCCGGGGACATGTAGCGGGTGATGCGTCCGGCATTGGGGTTGAAGTCCTGCTGCGGGTCTTCGCAGTTGATGCGGACCTGCATGACATGGCTCTGGGGCTTGCAGTTCTCGTCGTTCAGACGAAGCTGGGCTCCGAAGGCCACGGCGATCTGCTCCTCGACCAGGTCGATGCCGTAGCGGCATTCGGTGATGCCGTGCTCGACCTGCAGGCGGGTGTTGACCTCGATCAGGTAGGCGCGGCCCGTCGCGTCCACCAGAAATTCCACCGTGCACAGGGAATGATAGCCCACGGCGCGCACCAGCTGGCGCGAATACTCCTTGAGCTGGTCGCGCAGCTCCTCGGTCATGCCCGGCCAGGGGGAGGGGGTGATCTCGACCAGCTTCTGGTGGTTGCGCTGCACCGTGCAGTCGCGTTCGTCGAAGGCGAAGACGTTGCCGTATTTGTCGGCGATGACCTGGATTTCGATGTGCCGGATGGAGGTCAGCAGGCGCTCCACATACAGGCGCGGATTGCCGAAAGAGGCCTGGGCCAGGGTGGACGCCTTGACGAAGGCGTCGGCCAGCTGGTCTTCGCTGAACACTTCGTAGATTCCGCGTCCACCGCCGCCGCCTTCCGCCTTGAGCATGACCGGCAGGCCGATCTGGGCGGCGACCTCTTTGGCCTCCTCCACGGAAACAGCCCCATCGGAGCCCGGCACGACAGGGATGCCCAGCTTTTGGGCCAGCATCCGGACCTGCACCTTGTTGCCCAGAAGACGCATAGCCTCGGAGGTGGGGCCGATGAAGATGATGCCCGCGTCGGCGCATTTGGAGGGGAAGGACTCGTCCTCGGAGGCGAATCCCCATCCGGGATGGATGGCCGCCACGCCCCTGGCCTTGGCCATGGCGATGACCTTGTCGATGTCCAGATATGCGCGCGGGTTCTCTCCGAGATGCAGGAGCTCCTGGGCGCCGGCGGTGAAGGGCGCGGTCTTGTCCACATCCGTGGCCGTGATCATGGGCACGGCCCCAAAGACTTCCTTGATGGAGCGGACAATTCTGCGAGCAGGGATGCCCCGGTTGGCGACAAGAATCTTCTTGCCCTGAATCTCCCGGGCGACGTCTTCAAAGCTGGGTGGGGTCAGCGACATATATCTCTCCGTAAACGTTAATTGGCAGCGTAATCATGAACTCGGGCGAAAAAACTTGGTTCGGCAGTGCCGCGTGGTACAGGAGCGCGTACGGTCATTCTCTGAAATCGGCAAGTCGCGCGGGGTGTCCTTCAAATCTGGAAAAGGGCGCAGAGACTGATATTCAGAGGCCTTGAGGAACATATGCCGGCTACGATTTTATTTTTGCGGGCATCTTTGACCAAATGCACCCCCGCCACGCACATTTCGAATTCGTGCCTGGCAGGGGTGTCGTAACAACAGAGCGCGCAGGGTTAGAAGAACATGCTTTGCGGTGTCGGAACACCCAGGAGCAATGCAAATCCCAGCCAGACGGCAAGACACAGCACCACGGTGAAAATCGCCGACGCCAGGGCCCTTCTGGCGGTGGTGACGCTGGAATCGCTCAGGATCATGGCCATGCAGAAGAGGAACAGCACCGAGGCTGGATAAAATCCGAGCACAGGGATGATGCCCACGTACACGATGGAGGCCAGGGCAATGCTCGCCACGCGTTTCACAACCACCGGTTCCTCTGGCGGGAGTTCACATGGGGCTTCGTCGACATGTGCCCGGGGGGTCAGAAGGCCGGATACGAAAACGTACACGCCGCCAATGGTCATGAAGATGATGAGCATCCTGGGGAAAAGCAGGCTTACGCCTTCAAGGTCCCCGCTTTGAGCCTGGAAGATGCCGGCAACGGCAAGAGTGGCCAGCCCGGCGGCAATATCGGAAGTGCGGCTACGCATGAGGGGGGCCCTCCTTCAAGGATGTCGGTGCGCAGGCGCATTTGGCCTCCATGCGCTTGCGTTTCCAGTCGAGAAAAAGCGGCGTGAGCAGGGACAGCGCGGTGAGGGCCATGAGCAGCACGGCGATGGGGCTTTCGAAAAACACAGCGATCACGGAACCGCCGGAAGCCTTTGAGAGATGAACGCATCGGCCGAGGTTTTCCTCGATCATGGGGCCAAGGATGATGCCAAGGGCCATGGCGCCGGTATCGAGGCCCACAAGGTTCGAGAAATACCCGATGAATCCGAAAACGATGACAATCCAGACATCGAGCATGCTGTTGCGAATGGCGTAGGCGCCGATCACGGACAGGACCACGATGCCGATGGCGACAAAAGTCAGGCGGATGCTGAGCAACTTTGTCATGATCCGGGCCAGGAACAGTCCGACCGGGATCATGAGCAGGTTCACTGCGAACTGCGACATGATGAATGTGTACGCAAGGTCGCCGGTGGCGGTGAAAACCTTGAATCCGGGCTGGATGCCCTTGGCCAGAAGCGCGCCGAGGATGACCGCCGCCACGGCGCTGCCCGGAATGCCGAGGGTCAGCATGGGAATGAGCGCGCCGCCGATAACGGCATTGTTGGCGCTTTCACTGGCCGCGAGGCCTTCGACGACGCCGGTTCCGTAGCGTTCCGGATGCTTGTCCCAGCGCTTGGATTCGTTGTAGGCGATGATGGAGGCGATTTCACCTCCGGCGCCGGGCAGCATGCCCACCAGGCCCCCGATGATCGAGGAGCGCATGAGGATGACTTTGCATCGTGAGGTCAGTGCGTGGAAAACTTTTTTGAGCGCGCCGGGAGTCGGCACATAATCGGCCAGGAACGGTTTGTGGCTCCCGACCAGGTAAAGCACCTGCGAAAAGGAAAACAGCCCGATCATGGCCGGGATGACCTCTATCCCTTGCACCAAGGGGTAGTATCCGAATGTAAAGCGGGGCACGCCGACGTTGGGGTCGATGCCGACAGTGGAAACAAGCAGACCCAGCGCGCCGCCCAGAAGCCCTTTGACCATGTTGCCCGACGACATGACCGCAATGGTCGACAAGCCGAAGATGCACAGCCAGAAATTTTCGGGCCCGCCGAACTGGAGGGCGAAGCGGGCAAGGGGCGCGGCCAGGAACAGGAGCATGACAGTCCCGACAATGCCGCCGAAGGACGACGACAACAGGGAGGTGAAGAGCCCGATGTCGGCGTGGCCTGACTTGCAAAGAGGCCAGCCGTCAAACGTCGTGGCCACGGAAGAGGGGGTGCCTGGCGTGCAGATGAGAACGGCGGAATTGGAGCCACCATAGATCGCCCCCACATAGATGGCGCCCAGCATGATCAGGCCGCTGGTCGCGTCCATGGCGAAGGTGGCGGGGACCATGAGGGCCACGCCCATGGTGGCGGTCAGGCCCGGCAGGGCTCCGACGATGATTCCGCCCGTAAGCCCGACGATCATGAGGAAAATGTTGAGAGGCTCGAAAAGGTGCCCGATGGCGGGCCAAATGAATTCCATCATCAGCTGCTCCTTAGAGTATCGGGGAGGGGAGCCCCCCCCGATACGTGAAGGGGTACTCTTACTTCAGCAGGCCGGCCTTTTCGAGGGACGTCTTGGCAAATTCGCTCTGCTCCTTGACGTAGACGGCAAATGCCTCGCCATCCATGTATTCTGTCGGCTGACCCGCGGTCTTCATGTCGGCCAGGTACTCGGGATCTTCACAAATTTTCTTGAATGTTTCGCGCAGGAAGTCGAGCTGCGCCGTGTCGATGGCCTTGGGTGCGACATAAGCGCGGCGGATGTCGGAGACCACGTCGTAGCCCAGTTCGCGCAGGGTCGAGACCTCGGGCAGGAATGCGTTGCGTTTTTCAGCGGCCAGACCCAGCACGGTCATCTCTTCCAGGCTGCGCATGACGTCGTTCAGGTTGCCGAACATGACGTCGATTTCGCCGCCAAGCAGAGCGGCATTCTGGTCCGCGGCGCCTTTGTAGAAAACTTCCGTGACCGGGAAGTCGAACTTGCCCTTCACGTCAAGAAACATGAGGTGATGGCCGCTGTTGGGGCCGACGAGGCCGACTTTAAGCTTGCCGGGGTTGGCCTTGGCGAACTCGAAGACGTCCTTGACGGATTTGAGCTTGCTGTCCTTGCGCACGGCCACGGCCTGGGGGTCGTTGACCACCTGGCAGATGTAGGCGAAATCATCGGGGGAGAATTGGGCTTTCTGGACCAGGGGCTGGAGAACGAGGTGGGGGATGTTGATGCCGCCGATGGTGTAGCCATCAGGCTTGGACATGGCGATTTCGCCGAAACCGATGGCTCCGCCGGCGCCGGGTTTGTAGATGAAGAC
The DNA here is from genome assembly GCF_000023225.1 of Desulfomicrobium baculatum DSM 4028. Classification (NCBI taxonomy): domain Bacteria; kingdom Pseudomonadati; phylum Thermodesulfobacteriota; class Desulfovibrionia; order Desulfovibrionales; family Desulfomicrobiaceae; genus Desulfomicrobium; species Desulfomicrobium baculatum. Next base: position 2,470,857 of record NC_013173.1, on the reverse strand, counting down.
CCATTGCTGATCGGAGTACTTGTTCCAGTACTTCTGCATGATCCTGGCCTGCACGTCGCTTGAGCCGCCAGCCGTGAAGGCGATGATCATGTTGATCGACTTGTCGGGGTATTTGGCAAAGACGCTACCGGAGGCAGCAAGACCGATAAAGAGCACCATCAAGAAAAGACACATGCTTTTGCGCAATTTCATACCAACTCCTTGTTCACTATTTATATGTTCGCGACATGCGAAACATTTCCCTTGAAAAGGTAACAGCAGAAAAAGTCAGTACGAGTGATCTTTGCGCAGATTCGATATGCTTATCCCTACATTATGCGCTATTATCCGTAATGACAGGCACGGCTGAAATTGAATTTCCGCCTGTCGTATTTTGTACTGAGTTGTTCCTGCACATTTCGTTCATTCTCATTCGATTCGTTGCGATGTTCAGTGCCGCCATGGCGGCATGCAATTGTCCCCCCCTCCCAGCATGAATCGGGAGAGGGGGATTTTTCAGGAGGTTATGCGCTTTCGTACAGACGGGTGATGATGAATTCACGATGATTGAGCACTTCGGCGGCGGTCATGCGGCCATTGCACGTGCGGATCATCATTTCGAGCAGCATGTCGCCGGCCTGATCCATGTTGATTTCGCGGCGCAGCAGGCCGGAAACGTTCACGTCAAAGTGCTCCGACATGGTCCGCAGGGTGCGGGGATTGGAGCACAGCTTGATGACGGGCAGGATCGGGTTGCCGATGATGTTGCCCTGGCCGGTGGGGAACAGATGAACCACGAAGCCGGAAGCGGCGCACAAGGTGACCTGTTCAGCGGCGGCCGAGGAGGAATCCTGGAACCACAGGCCGGGGCCGGTGGGGGCGACGGCCTTTTCCAGGCAACCGACAACGGGGGCCTTGCGGCCGATCTTCTGGATGTTGCCGAGGGCCTTTTCCTCGATAGTGGTCAGTCCGCCCTCGATGTTGCCCTTGGTCGGCTGGGAGTCGGACAGGTCGCTGGTCTTGTGGTCGTCGACAACCTTGGCATAGCGGTCGAAATAGAACTGGAAATCCTTGCGCACTTCGTCGTTGACGCAACGTTCGAGCACCAGGTGCTCGCCGCCGGTCAGTTCCGTGGTTTCGCCGAAGAGCAGGGTCGAGCCCTTTTCATACAGCTTGTCGTAGGCGTTGCCGACGGTGGGGTTGGTGGCGATGCCGGAGGTGGTGTCGGATTCGCCGCACTTGGTGGAGACCCACAGTTCGCTTACGTCACACTCGGTGCGCTGGTATTCGGTGGCCATCTGCACAAATTCCTGGGCCTTGCGGGAGGCGGAGCAGATGGTGTTGTACTGGCCGTTCTGCTCGATGGCGAAACCGACAACCGGCTTGCCGGTCTTGGCGATGCCTTCGACGATGCGATTGGTCCACTGCGGCTCGATGCCGATGACGATGACGGCGGCGACGTTCGGGTTGCAGCCCGTGCCGATCAAGGTGCGGAAATACAGGTCCAGGTCGTCACCGAACTGCAGGCGGCCATAGGCGTGCGGCAGGGCCATGGTGCCCTGAACGTTGTTCGCCACCGCTTCGCAAGCGGCGTTGGACAGGTCGTCCAGGGGCAGGATGACAACATGGTTACGAATGCCCACACGGCCATTTTCACGACGGTATCCGAAAAATTTAGTCTGCATGAGTTACCACCTCTTGGTTTTGACGTTGTGGACGTGCAAGTGTTCGCCTTTCTTGATGGGGGCCACGACCTTTCCGATGTCGGTATTGTATTTGAAAACTGTATCTCCGGCGGCAAAATCTTTGAGGGCCAGCTTGTGTCCGATCGGGATGTCGCTGATGATCTTGATTTTGATGGTCTGGTCTTCTTTCATGACCCAGCCAGTGATTTCCTGATTGGCTTTCAAGCCCTCAACAACCACTACCCCAACGCCATCCGCGGCTTCGTGTACCAAAAAATCGATAGCCATGTATGCCTCCTAAAACGGTTAAATTGTAGAATCGAGGAATACAGTAATATTATTGACTGTATTATACCGAAATAACGGCCTCGATCTGCCTCAATTCTGTCTCAATGTTTGCAATTATTGATTTGTTATCAACTCAGAAAAATAGCTGAATTTGTAATAACACTATTAAAATAAATTTTTGTTGCAAATATTGAGTTGTATAAACTCTTTTATGTGTCATATGCATCATCCGCACACTGCCTTGATGCTTTCTGGAGAAGTACAAGCAAGGAGCATTCCAAAAAGATAGTCTTTGATAAAAAAAATAACATTTTGATATTAAAGAATTTTTCTGAGGCGGATCGTCTGCGGTCAATCCTGACGTGCGCGTAGCTGGACAATGTGCCCGGATTTGGGCAAATGATGGGCACCTGAAGCACTTTATTTTGAGAGGGGGACTCGGAGCATGGATTCGGCAACAAATATGAGGACGCACTCGTCGCGCATGATCGGTGCGCAGGCCATGGGCCGCGAGCTTGTCTCGTCCCTGGGCAAGGTCTCTTCGCGCAACCTGTTTCTGCAGAACCTGTCTCGGCTTTTCCGCCAGCAATTCAGTTTTGACCGTCTTTGCATCAACCTCTACGATCCCAACAGCGAGCTGCTGAGCTACTTCACCGCTGCGGAGGGAGCGGTCATCAATTCCCTTTCCCCGATTCGCAAGGCCGAGAAGACCACCGTCGCCGGGCATGTCATCGAGTCGCGCAAGCCTGTCGTCATCACCGACGTTTCGCAGCATTTCGTGGAATCCATGCTCCATCCCATGGCCGAGGCGGGTCTGACCACGACCATGGCTTTTCCGCTCATCCTCAACGACAAGATCATCGGCACCCTGCACTGCTCCTTCCGGAAGAAACCGGAGAACCTCTACGAGATCATGGAGTTCTTGCTGGAGCTTTCCCCCTATGTGGCCGCGGGCCTGGGGGCGCTTCTGGCCATGGAGCACCTTGAACAGGGCGCCAGCCTGAATCAGGTTCCGTACACCGGCGAGACGGGTGAGAGCGAGACGTTCTTTTTCGAAAGCCAGTCCATGCGTCGCTTCATGGCCAGGGTACACGCCGTGGCGGTGCTGGATATTCCCGTGCTTATCCTCGGAGAGACGGGAACCGGCAAGTCGCGGCTGGCCCATTACATACATTGCCGCAGCCAGCGCCGCGAGAAGCAGTTCGTGAAGGTCAACTGTCCGGCCATGGCCTCGACGCTTTTTGAGAGCGAACTCTTCGGCCATGCCAAGGGGGCGTTCACCGGGGCGGCGACGAAACGCGTCGGCCGGTTCGAGCTGGCCCACCAGGGGACGCTGTTTCTGGATGAGATCGCCGAACTCAATCAGGAAATGCAGAGCAAGCTGCTGCATGTCCTCGATGACAGCTGTTTCGAGCGGGTCGGGGAAAGCGTGTCTTTTTCCGTCGATGCCCGGATTATCGCCGCGACCAACGTCAAGATGCGCGAGGCCGTCACGCAGGGGAAGGTGCGCAGCGACTTTTACTACAGACTGTCGTCCTGCACGCTGGAGATTCCGCCCCTGCGCGACAGGATTGAAGACATCCCCGCATTGTCGAGCTATTTTGTCAGCCAGCTCTGTTCGCAGTACTCCCTGCCGCAAATCCAGCTATCCCAGGATCTGCTGCACCAACTCCAGACGCACTGCTGGCCGGGCAATGCCCGCGAATTGCGAAATGTCATCAGCACCCTGCTCATAAAGCATGGGCTTTCCGGAAAGCTGAGTCGCCAGGATGTCCAGGATGCGCTGCGTACGGATGCGCTGGCTTATCCGCAGGCGTCGCCTGAGTCCCTTCCGGCACCGCCGATGCCCCCTTCGAGCTGCAGTCTTGAGGAGGTGGAGCGGCAGCATATCAAAGAGGCCCTGTTCCGCTCCGGCGGCGTCATTTCCGGGCCCAAGGGCGCGGCGAAGATGCTCGGCCTGTCGCGTTCGACGCTGCAGAGGCGCATGCTCAAGCTGGGGATAGATGCTTCGGCTTCGAAAAACGGGGCGCGGTGACGCGAGCGAAGAGAGGTCTGTCCTGCCTGGGATGGACCGACCTGTGGATCAGATCGAGAAATCCAGGCCTGTCTGCAGGCTGATGGAGGAGAAGCGCATTTCGGACAGGTCGGCCAACAGCAGGCTGCCGCGCAGGGCCGGAATGTGGCCGGTCAGAATTCGCAGCACTTCCGTGGCCTGCAGCGAAGCCGCGAAACCGGCCACCGGGCTCGGAACGCCCTGAACGAGTTCGCTGCCCGCCTGTTTTTCGTTCATGAATTCCGCCAGTCCCGTCTCGCCGGGCCATGTCGTGCTAACGAGGGCCGTCCAGCCCGAAATTCCGGCCGAAACGAGCGGCACTTTCGCTTCCGTGGCCAAACGCTGCAAATCCCTCCGGCACTCCGCCCCGCCGAGGCAATCGACGACGAGGTCGGCGGCCGGGGATTCTTCTTTCCGGAAATCCGTGGCCAGGGGCACCACTCTGACCAGGGGATTTATCCGCTCGGCGCGTTCAACCGCGACCTCGACCTTTGTCCGGCCCAAGTTGTCCGAGGTTGCCAGCACCTGCCGGTTGGCGTTGGTGAGGTCGAACCGGTCCGGGTCGCAGGCCAGGATGGTGCCCACTCCGGCCCGGACCAGAAATTCCAGCACATGTCCGCCAAGTCCTCCACAGCCAACGAGGAGAATCCGGGAGCGCGCCAGAGTGGCCTGTTCCATGGGACGGATGGTCTCGGCGTTGCGCTGGTAGCGGATGGGCATCTCGCCGCTTTCGATGCCTGCGGCGACTTCCTGCTGGACGCTGCGGCCCGATTGGGCCGCCCTGTCAAGGTAGATGTGATCCGGGAGCGGGATGAGCGCGTCGTTGCCGCTCATGGCGCGGTCCTGTAGAAATAGGTCGTGTTGGCGTTGGGGATCACTGCGATGCGTGGTTTCGGACCGGGCGGAACGTCTCCGAGCCAACGGTCCAGGGTCTGCTGGGCATCGCCCTTCTTCAGATGGCATTCGGCCAGTTCCTTGGTGTCCATCTTCGAGTCCACCACCACCGTGAAGCGCGTCAGTGTCCTGCTGAACAGGAAGGCCTTGTGCGCGCCCATGCGAAAGCCCCGCTCCTCGAATTCCCGCATCTGTTCTTCGGGGCTGGCGAACTGCCGTACATAGTTTAGGTAGTGGTCATCGCCCACGCCCTGGGTACAGGCGGCCAGGAGCAGGATCTTCCCGCCTTCGGCGGCGCACTGGGAGGCCAGGTTGAGGCCTTTCTGGGCCTGATAGAGGCAGATGTCCTTGGGGTCGCCGCCGCAGGAGGCGATGACGATGTCGAAGGGTTTTTCCAGGGGGAGCCCATAGACCTTTTCGGAGAAGGCCGCCCCGGCCTTCAGGACCGCCACGGGCTCGCCGGCCAGAAGGGCGACGGCCTGCTTGGCCGGGTTGAGGCTGACGTTGATGGCCAGGTCGATGCCGATCATCTGTCCGGCTTCGTTGATGTCCAGGCGGGTAGGGTTATCGAGGATGTTGCCGACCCGGGCTTCGGGGCTCGACATGAGGCTGTGGTTGTGCTGGATCAAGGCTGCGGAGGCGCAGCCGATGGCCACGCCCTTGGCCCCGCCGGTCATGCCCTGGAACTGGTGGGGATCGATCATGCCGATGACGAGTTTGAGCTCCGCCTCGCCGTAGGCGGCGTTGATCTCCACGGGCGTGCCGCGGCTGGTGACGCCGAAGCTGGTCATGGGCGAGGCCAGGGCGTCGTGGGACACCACGGTGCAGCCGCGCAGGTCTTCGGGCAGGATGCGCGCCAGCTGGGCCTGGTCGGGCGCCGGGTGCAGGCCGCCGCCGACGACGATGCGCACCCCGGCCGGATCAAGGTCCGGCCAGATGCGGAACAAGCGGTCCAGCAGGACGGGCAGAAGGGCCTTCAGGGGCGCCGGTCTGGTCTCGTCGGGTACGGCGATGGCGACGCTTTGCGGTCTGGGTCTGCCTTCCAGCGGCGGCGTGCCGATGGGATGATCCAGGGCATCATCGAGGGCGAGGCCAAGATCGTCGAGGACCGGAAGATCCCGCGGTTTCATTATCGTGACGTCCGAGTCGTCCGGCAGTTCGAGATCCCTGTACTGGGACCCGTATTTAAGCGTGATGTTCATGATGCTAGCCTCCGCATATGTAAGGACACAGGGATACGGACGCATTGTCCTGCAGCCGTGTCTTCAGGGGCGCCATCTGTCCGTTGACGATGACAAACATGACGAGATCCTCGGGAATGCCCAGGTGGAGGATGAGTTCCTCCACCGTCAGGGGGCCGGGAATTTCGTATGCCTCCGGGTTTTCCGGCGCGTATTTGGCGAGGATGGCCTCCAGGGTCAGGCTGATGCGCATGCGTTCGTCCATCTGTGCGGCTAATTCAGCCAATCGAGGCTCAGGTTGTAGAGAGCCCCTTCACGCGGGATGCCTTTTTCAGTCCAGTTCATCATGGCATAATACATGCCCAGCATGTTCTTGAATTCCGTCGGATCAATGGTCGTGCCTTTGAGGGGGCCTTCCGGCAGAGGCTCGAACATGCGGCGGAACAGTGTGTCGTCCTTGCTGTCCATGCCTTCCCGTATGTTGAACATGCGTGCGAGGACCATGGAGCGCTCCGCGACGAGCATGAGTTCGTGCAGGCTGGTTGACCAGCCCGTCACCGCTTCGACGACTTCGCACAGCTTGGCGTAACTCAGCGCGAAGAGGGGCGCGACCACGAAATTGCAGATGCCGAGCGTGTTGTTCATGGCCCAGGTCTTTTCACCCGCGATGAAGTAGCGCACTTTGCCCAGGCCGTTGTCCAGAGCCTTGGGGGCCACGATGATGCCGAGCGGGTTGACGAGTTTCACGCCTTCACCCTGGAAGGGGACCTCATGCGGGGCCTCGATATGGTCCGCGCCCGTGGGGGACAGGGCAAAACCAAGGCCCACGCCGGTCTTGCCGCGCGGATCATGAAAGGCCGGTTCCTGTCCCTTGACGTGGAATGCGTATTCCTCGGAGCCCTTGCCGATGCGCTCGGCCGCACGTTTGACACCATCGGCGAGGATGTCGCCAAGTCCTTCACGGCGAGCGATTTTGCCCAGCAGTTCGAGCATGCCCGCGCCGTCACCGAAGGTGATCAGCCGTCCGCCCATGTCCTTGGCGTCGAGGATGCCCTTTTGGGCCAGTTCCATGGCAAAGGCCACGGCGGCTCCGGCCCCTACGGTATCAAGGCCCATGGCGTTGCAGAGCTCGTGACCCCGGCAAACCGCGTCCAGATCGCCCACGCCGCACATGGAACCAAGGGCGGCCAGGGTTTCGTACTCGGGTCCGCCGTAGCGCTTTTCGGCGATGTTGTTGACCTTGCGCTTGCAGGCCACGGTGCATTTGTAACAGGTGTGGTTGCCGTCGAAGACTTTTTCGTAGCCTTCCCAGCCGAGCTTGGCCGCGTCTTCGAACTGGCAGTCCTTCCAGTTGCGGGTCGGCAGGATGCCGGAGTTCTGCTGGGCCATCATGTGCTGGACCGTGCCGAACTTGCGCATGCCGACGTTTGGCATGTGTTCGCCGATGCGCTTGCGGTGGAACAGATTGAGTTCCTTGAAGGCCTCGGGGTTGGCGAGTTCGATGCCGCCTTCCTCTCCGCGCACGATGACGGCTTTCAAATTCTTGGAGCCCATGACCGCGCCCATGCCGCTGCGGCCGTTGGCGTGGGCCAGTTCGTTGATGATGCAGGCCAGGCGGCTCATCTTCTCGCCGGCGGGCCCGATGGAGGCGATGCGGATCTTCTTGTCGCCCAGTTCCTCGCGGACGGCGTCCAGGAACGGCGCGTTTTCCATGCCCCAAAGCTGACCGGCGGGGCGCAGTTCGACCTGCCCCTTGTTGATCCACAGATAAACGGGTTTGGACGATTTGCCCTTGAAGACAACGGCGTCAAAGCCGGCGTGCTTCATCTCCGGGCCGAAATATCCGGCCGCTTCGGATTCGCCAAAGCCCCCTGTCAGGGGACTCATGGCCGCCACCGTGTAGCGGTTGAAACCCGACATGCCGCAGCCGCAGAGCACCGAGGCCGCGAAAATGAGAACGTTTTCCGGACCGAGGGGATCGGTCTTCGTCGGGATGAATTTGTGCATGTACCAGCTGGCCAGGGCACCGCCGCCCCAGTAGGTGCGGTACCATGTTTCATCGTGTTCATCCACGGACCACGTGCCCGCAGTCAGGTCAACCACCAGGATTTTTCCGTTATAACCATACGGCATTTTCGCTCTCCTTGGAATTTTATGTAGCCAATTTCCGGCGACGGAATGCCCGTCGCCGGAAGTATCTGTTTATTGTCCCATGCCCAGCGTGTACGGCAGCCAGGTGGATATTTCGGGGAAGAATGTCAGGATCAGGATGCAGACCAGAAGCGCGGCAAGGAAGGGCAGCACGCCGATAGAGATGCGCTCCACCGAGATGTTCGCCAATCGCGACGCCACGAACAGGTTGACCCCCAGAGGCGGCGTGAGCAGGGCCATTTCGTTGGTCACCACCAGGATGATGCCGAAGTGGATGGGATCGATGCCGACCACGTGCAGCATGGGCATGAGGACCGGTACCAGGATGATGATGGTGGACAGGGTCTCCATGAACATGCCGAGGATGATCAGCACGCCGATGATGAGCAGCAGGACGATCTTGGGGTCCTGGGAGATGCTCATGACGGCTGCGGCCAAGCGCTGGGGGGCTTCCTCGAAGGTCAGGATCTTGCCGAACAGGGTCGAGGTGCCGACGATGAGCAGCACGGCTCCGCAGAGCAGGGCGCCTTCCAGCAAGGCCTTGTAAATATGAACGGGCCGCAGGGCGCGATTGATGACTATGCCGACGAACATGGCGTAGGCGATAGCCAGGACGGCCGCTTCGACGGGGGTGCATAGCCCTGAATAGATGGAGCCCAGGATGACGAAGGGGGTCAGCAGCGAGAAAAAGCTTTTCCAGAGGGTTTTCAGAAAAGTGACCAGGTTGAACGGCGGGGTATTCTCGTCGCCGCGGAATCCTTTCCTCCTCGCCACGGACCAGGCCGTGAGGCACATGACCAGACCGACCATGAAGCCGGGGATGAAACCGGCGGTGAACATGGCCGTGACCGACACGTTGCCGAGGATGGAATAGATGATCATGGGGTTGCTGGGCGGGATGAGCAGACCGATTGTGCCGCCGGATGAGGCCACGGACGCCGCGTAATCCTTGCTGTAACCGCTGCGGATCATGGCCGGGATCAGGATGGTTCCCACCGCGGCAACGGTGCCCGGGCCCGAGCCCGAGATGGCCGCGAAGAAGGTGCAGGCCAGGATGGTGGTGATTCCAAGGCCCCCGTGCATGCGGCCGACCATCTGCTTGACCACTTCAACGATCTGGTTCGTGATGTTGCCGTACTCCATGAGGGTGCCGGCGATGACGAAGCAGGGGATGGCCAGGAGTGGAAAGATGTTCAGCCCGTCGAAAATCGAGTTGTGGATGACGGACATGGGGAGATAACCGCCAAAGGTCAGGGCCACGACGGCCGAGATGGCCAGGCTCATGAAGACCGGCATCCCCAGCAGGAAGAATACGCCCAGGGTGATAAGGACCATTTGCAAGACGGAGAGTTCCATTATTTGTCCCCCTTTTCAAATTCTTCTTGCACAAGTTCGATGAGGGTTCCGTTTCTGAACCTGATGACGTAGCCTTCCACGATTCGCCAGCTCATGAGCACGAAGCCGAACGGGATGATCATTTCTATATAGCCTCTGACGATATTCAGGGTGGGCGAAAGCTCCGGGAATTCCAGCCCGCTGCTGACCACCTGCCAGCTTATCCAGGCTATGTAGATGTTGAAGATTATCCAGATGGTGTCGGTGAACATCCGGAAGCCCAGCCGGTATTTCGGCGGCATGAGCAGATACTGGGCGGTGATGCGGACATGGGACCCGTGCTTGGCTACGAGGGCCGCCGCGGAAAATACGGCCCACAGAAAGGCGAAGCGGCTGAGCTCCTCCGTCCAGGGTAAGCCTTGCCCACCGATCCAGCGCGCTCCGACCTGAAGCATGAGGCAGGCGACCATGACCCCGACGCACACGACGCTCAGGATTTCCTCGAAATTATCGTACAGCTTGCGAATGATTGACGTCGTCTGAGTCGACATGATTGCCTGCCTCCTTCAGTGTTTGTTTAGTTCATAAGGGAGACGGCTTCGTCGATCATGGCCTTGCCGCCGACCTGCTCCTCGAACTGGGGCCATACGGTGCGGGCTTTTTCCTGCCATACGGGTTCGTCGGTCAGTTCCGTGACTTCCATGCCCTTGTCGATGCACTGTTGCTTGGCCACGGCATCCTGTTCTGCTGCCCACTTCCATTCGTGCTGCGCAGCTTCCTTGGCGGCCTTGTCCACGAGGGCCTTGGTGTCGGCGTCAAGCTTGGCGTACCAGGCTTCGCTGACCAGCATGGGGCCTACCCAGAGCATGTAGTGCAGTTCGGTGATGTGCTTCTGGACTTCCCAGAACTTCTGGTCGCGGTTGACGGTGTGCGGGTTTTCCTGGCCGTCGATGACACCCTGCTGCAGGGCATTGAAGGTCTCGGACCAGGCCAGGGGGTGAGGTTCTACGCCCCAGGACTTGAAGGCTTCGAGCTGCACGGCCACGGGGGGCACGCGGATTTTCAGCCCCTGCAGGTCGTCGATCTTGGCGATGGGGTGCTTGGAGTTGGTGATGTGACGGTAGCCGCCGATGAGCCAGGACAGGGGCCGGGTGCCGCTTTGTTCGACGACCTTGTCGGCGACCTTGGCGGTGAAGTCGTCATGGCCCAGCAGCTGGTAGGCCGAGTCAATCTTGGGGAACATGTAGGGCAGGTAAAAGATGTTGGCCTGGGAGGCGAAGGGGGTCAGGTTGCCCACGGCCAGGACGGCCAAGTGGATTTCCTGGCTGCGAAGCTGGCGGACATTGGACTGTTCGTCGCCCATGGAGCCGCCGTAGAAGGTCTGGACGGTGATCTGTCCTCCGGATTCTTTTTCGATGATCTCTTTGAACTTGTTGATCGCCGTGGTGTGCAGGCTGCCTTCGGGGTTGGCCGTGGCAGCCCTGATGGTCATTTTCTTGTACTCGGCGGCGGAAGCCGTCGTCACGCTGAACAGAAAAACTAGGGCCGTGATGGCGTACAGAACTCGTCTCATGCGGTCTCTCCTTTGATCTCTGGCTGGGTTATATCTCCGCCTGCACAGGACATCCATGCAGGGCATTCACCGTATCTGAAGGATATGGGAAGCGGTTTTGCCGCTTCCCGCAGGACTCATGGTAAGGCGTTTCTCACTGCGTTATCGCGAAAACCCTCGAACTTGAGAAAAAACGGTTATTTGCCGACGACCTTGGCGACTGCGTTGCAGTCTTCCTTGCCGTAGCCTTCGGCGCTGGCGTTTTTGTAGTAGACCAGGGCGGCTTCCATGGCTTTTAGATCAAGATCCCAGGCGCGGGCCATTTCCAGCCCAAGGCGCACGTCTTTGAGCGCCAGATCCAGTCCGAAGCGAGGATTGTAGTCATCGGCCGCGATCCACGGACCGCGCACGTCCATCTGGAAGCTGCGGGCGCCGGTGTCGGACAAAAGTTCGAGCAGCAGGGTTCGATCCAGGCCGGCCTTGTCGCCGACCTTGATGCCTTCGGCGAGCACGGCGAGGTTGGTCATGCCGATCATGTTGGAGATGAGCTTGACGGCGCAGGACGCATCGACGGTTCCGACATAGCTGGGGATGCCGATGACCTTGAACAGGTCTTCATTGGCGGCATACAGGGCCTTTTCGCCACCGATGAACATGGGTTCTTCGGCCTTTTCCGCATGGGCCGGAGTCTTGCCCAGGGTGCACTGCAGATACCCCAGGCCCGCTTTTTCCGCAGCGGCCCGCATCTCGTTGGCGGCACCCGGATCAATGGTGGAAAGTTCAATGTGCAGCGCGCCCTTGCGCATCTTGGCATAGAGTCCTGTTTCACCGAGGACGACGCCCTTGATGTGCTGCGGCAGGGGCAGGCTGGTGAAGACGATGTCGCAGGAGGCCAGGTCCGCCACGGCGGCGGCAGCCTTGCCGGTGGTGCCGACGGCGAGGGTGCGCTTCACGGCCTCTTCGCTGAGGTCGAAAACGAGCACATTCTTGCCGGCGCGAATCAGGTTGCGGGCCAGTGGGCCTCCCATCAGTCCTACTCCGATGAATCCGATCTGCATGTCTGCCTCCGTTGAAGTTGTCATGTAATTATTCTGGAAAATTAACGAGTTCAAAAAAAGGAGAACTCCTGTCACGTCCATCCTTCCGAACCTTGAGCAAAGAGCGTTCCAAGGCATTCCCTGATGAGAGGATGTCGTTATGTGCTCAGACTACGGGACATTTTTGTAGATGAGCAGATTTGGGGCGGGAGTCGCGTCTGCCCGTAAGCGGGCACTTTGGTTGTTTTCGGGCAAGAAGTGGGCGCGTCCGGGCAAGATAATGCCCTCAAGGGTTCGATTGCGCGGGTCATCCCGGCCTGCGGTCCTTCCGGGGCGCAATCACGGTTCTTCCCGCACTTTCGCAACAACCAGACCTGTCTCAAAACTGAGACAATATGGCTTTATCGTTGAAATCATTGTTTAAAAAATTAAAAAGTCTCTGTTTCGCATCATTGCGCAACCCCTGCGCCTCATAACCTGAATGCGGCTATGAATATTTTGTCTCATAAAAACAGTTTGTTATGATTATGGCATGCCATCTGCTTTTGAGGAAAAAGCACATGACGTGCTTTGAAAAAAACATTCACGCCGCAAGGCTGAGGAGACGAATATGACCACCTGCTGCCAGTCCCCCCAGGAAGAACGCATCTCGGGAGCAACTCAAATCAACCGGAACGGTCGTGAACGGGTCTACAAGATCCTTGAACGCAACCAGTTTGCGGTACCTCATGTCGACATTGAGCGCGCCCTGTATTTTACCCGCTCCATGCAGGAGAGCGAGGGCGAGCTGCTGACCCTGCGCTGGGCCAAGGCCCTGAAGCATGTCGCTGAAAACATGAACGTTTACATCACTCCCGACCAGCTCCTCGCCGGTCGCGTGGGCAAGCTTGGACGGTACGGCATCCTGTACCCGGAAATCGACGGCGACTTCTACATCGAAGTCATGAAGGACCTGCCCAATCGCACGAAGAGCCCGTTTCTGATTTCGGACTCCGACATGAAGATCCTTGTGGAGGAAATTGCACCGTATTGGGAGGGCAAGACCTACCACGAACACCTGAATCAGGTGCTGCCGGCCGAGCTCCGCAACGTGACCTACCATGACGAGCGCGGCCTCAAATCCAAATTCGTGGTCAGCGAGACATCCTCCTACCGCTCGGCCCTGCAGTGGGTTCCGGACTACGAGAAAGTCCTGAAACGCGGCCTTGTGGACATGCAGAACGAGGCCAAGACCAGGCTTGCCGCCCTCGATACGACCAATTCCCGCGACATGTGGGACAAGAAGCCTTTCCTCGAAGCCATGATTCTGGTCTGTGACGCGGTCATGATCTGGGCCAGGCGACACGTCGAACTGGCCAGAGATCTGGCCGCCGGGGAAACGGACCCGAGGCGCAAGGCGGAACTGCTCCAGATCGCCGAGACCTGCGAGCATGTGCCCGCATACCCCGCCCGCAGCTTTCGCGAAGCCATGCAGTGCCAGTGGTTCGTACAGATGTTTTCCCGCATCGAGCAGAAGGCCAGCGCCATCATCTCCAATGGCCGCATGGACCAGTACCTCTTTCCCTACTACGAGGCCGACATCAGAAACGGGGTCATCACCCGCGAAGAGGCCCGCGAGCTGCTGGAATGCATGTGGGTCGACATGGCCCAGTTCATCGACCTGTACATCAACCCCACGGGTAATGAATTCCAGGAGGGATACGCGCACTGGGAGGCGGTGACCATCGGCGGTCAGACCCCGGACGGCGAGGACGCCACCAACGACCTCTCCTACCTCTTTCTCGAATCCAAGCGGGACTTCCCCCTGAACTATCCCGACTTGGCGGCGCGCATCCATAGCCGCTCCCCCGAACGGTTTCTGCATGAGGTGGCCCTGACCGTGAAGGATGGCTCCGGCTTTCCCAAGCTGATCAACGACGAGGAGGTCGTGCCGCTGTACGCCATCAAGGGCGCACCCATGAGCGAAGCCTTGGACTACGCCGTCTCCGGCTGCACCGAGGCGCGTATGCCCAACCGCGACACCTACACCTCCGGCTGCGTCTACATCAATTTCGCTTCCGCGCTTGAGATGCTGATGCACGAAGGCCGCATGCCGCACTACGGTGACGAGGTCATCGGCCTTGAGACCGGCGATCCCTGCGCCATGCAGACCTGGGAGGAATTCTATGAAGCTTACAAGGCCCAGCATCTGAATCTGCTGCGCAAGGCCTTCCAGCAGCAATACGTCGTCGACCGCCTGAGGCCCATGCACTTCGCCGCGCCTTTTTCATCTCTTATGCACAACCTCTGCATGGAAAATATGCAGGACCTGCACGAATACAAGATCGAAGGCGGCGTCGACTACTCCTACTTTGAGTTCCTGGGCTACGGCACCGTCGTCGATTCCCTGGCGGCCATCAAAAAGCTGGTCTTCGAGGACAAGAAGCTGAGCATGGCCGAAGTCGTCGCGGCCCTGAAGGCCAACTTCGAAGGGTACCTGCCCGTGCGGGAAATGCTCAAGGGCGCTCCCTGCTACGGCAACAACGATCCATACGCCGACAGCATCGCCAAGGATATCGACCGGTTCACCCAGCTCGAAGCCAGACGCTGCTCCGAAGAACGCGGTATCCACGTCGACGTCCGCTACGTGCCCATCACCTCGCATGTGCCCTTCGGCAAGGTCGTGTCCGCCACGCCCAACGGCCGCCTGGCCTGGACCGCCCTGTCCGACGGCTCGTCCGCGTCCCACGGCGCCGACAGGAACGGTCCCACCGCGGTCATGCTGTCCAACTACCATACCAAAAACTACGGCCTGACCAACCGCGCGTCCCGGCTGCTGAACATAAAGCTCTCACCCAAGTGCGTGGCGGGCGACGTGGGCACCAGGAAGGTCATGGACATGATCCGCACCTGGTGCGACCTGAAGCTGTGGCACCTGCAGTTCAACATCGTGAATCGCGAAACGCTGCTCGCCGCCCAGAAAGATCCGGACAGCTACCGTTCGCTGCTGGTCCGCATCGCCGGGTACAGCGCATACTTCTGCGACCTGTCCCGCGACCTCCAGAACGACATCATCGAACGTACCGAACACGGCGACATGTGAATCAATCCGTGCGAGGGGGCCGCGCTCCCCTCGCACCCTTTCGACAACGACGAGAAAGACATGAGTGACATGAATCAGCAAGGATACGTCTTCAACATCCAGAAATACACCGTCCATGACGGGGCAGGCATCCGCACCATGGTCTTCCTCAAAGGCTGCCCGCTGCGCTGCGACTGGTGCAGTAATCCCGAATCCCAGCATCTGCGGCCCGAGCTGGCCTTCAATATGGCGAAATGCCTGACCCCGGCCGTCTGCGGGCGGTGCATCACCAGTTGTCCAAGCTCCCGCATCATGGACATCGAAGGGCTGCCGGCCATCGACTGCGCCCTCTGCGGGACTGCGCCGGATTGCGTCGACGCCTGTCCGACGGGAGCTTTGAGCGTCTACGGCAAGGCCATGACCGTGGACGCGGTCCTGAACGCGGTTGAACAGGACGGCGTCTTCTATGCCCGTTCCGGCGGCGGCATGACCCTGAGCGGCGGCGAAGCCATGTTTCAGCCCGAATTCGCGCTGGCCCTGCTGCGCGACGCCAGGCGCAGACGGATCAACACCGTCATGGAAACTTGCGGCCACTGTTCCACAGAGGCGCTGCTCGAAGCCTGCGGGCTCCTTGACGGCCTCATCTTCGACATCAAGTCCATGTCCTCGGCACGGCACAGGCAGGGCACAGGCGTCGGAAACGAACTCATCCTCGAAAACTTTGAGAGCGTGCTCCGCGCCTATCCTGACCTGCCCATCACGGTGCGCACTCCGGTCATTCCCGGATTCAACGACACCGAGGAAGACATCAGGGCCATTGTCGCGCATCTGCCCAAGCGCGAACGGCTGACCTACGAACTCCTGCCTTATCACCGCATGGGGCAGCCCAAGTACCAATTCCTGAAGCGACCCTTTCCCATGGGAGACGCGAAGCTCGCCCCCGCCCTCATGGCAAGGCTGAAGGCCATAGCCGCTTAGCCCCGTCCTCTCCCTCCGACGCCCCGCAGGTCCATCTGACGGGGCTTTTTCATGCCGGCCGTCCGGTTCAGGCCCCGCACGCACACGTTCACGGCGCATGAACGCACGCCGCCATGAACCGCCCCAACTCCCGCCTTGACAGAGCGCGCGGGATCGGAAGAAGAAATTTCTTTTGACTCCGAACATTCTTCCAAGACAATCCATGTTTTCAAAATTCTTCGAACAGTTTCTCGACAGCTTCAAAGACGCCGTGTGCATCACCGATCACGCCGGAATCGTTGTCTATCTGAATAACCGGCACAGCGAACTGACCGGAATCCCCAGAGAATCCTTGCTCGGAAAGTCGGCCGTGGAGATGATGGAGCACGGGCTCTTCGACGTTGTCATCAATCCCGAGATCGTCAAGACCAAGCGGAGCCACTCCAGCATCCAGAACGCGGGAGGCCGCAAGCTCATCCTGGAAGGAACGCCCATCCTCGACGAATCGGGAGAGGTGGCGTTTGTCATCACCTTTATGCGCGACGTGACCACCCTCATGGACTTGAAGCGCAAGCTCGCGATCCAGAAGGAACTTCTCGACGCGTACCAGACCATGAATATGGCCGATCAGAAATATGCGGCCGAGTATCCTCGCGTCGTCCACAGCCCGGCCATGCGCAAAATCTACAGCCAGATCGACAACATCGCCGAGACGGATGCCACGGTGCTGCTCATCGGCGAAACCGGCGTAGGCAAGGACGTCGTCGCCCGGCATATCCACTCGGTCAGCCCCAGGTCCGAAAAACCCTTCATCAAGGCCGACTGTTCGAGTATCCCCGAAAGCCTGATTGAGACGATGCTCTTCGGCTACACCAGCGGCACTTTTTCCGGGGGCAGCAGGCACGGCAAGATCGGGCTCATAGAGGCGGCCGCGTCCGGCACCCTGTTTCTGGATGAGATTGGAGATCTGCCCCTGACCATGCAGTCGAGCCTGCTCCGACTGCTTCAGGACAGGGAGGTGATGCGGGTCGGCGCCACATCTGCAAGCAAGGTCGATGTGCGCGTCCTGGCTGCGACGAACAAGGATCTCGAGAAGGAAGTGCGTCTGGGCAACTTCCGCTCCGACCTCTACTACCGTCTGAAGGTGGCCGTCCTGAAACTGCCGCCCCTGCGCGAGCGCAGAGCGGACATACTGCCCATGGCTCACGGATTCCTGGATTTCTTTTGCGCCAAATACAGACGCGAGATGAAGATCAGCGCCGAGGCCGACGACGCCCTGTTGCGTCATTCCTGGCCGGGCAACGCGCGGGAGCTTGAAAATCTGATTCAAGGGCTGGTGGTCACCAGCCGGAAAAGCTTTATCGGCGTGGAGGATCTTCCTTTCGCCCGTGGCACGCGCGGCAAGCCCTGCGTCTGCCCTGAAAATCTCGCCGATGTGGATCTGGAGGGCCGCACTTTCAAGGAAATAATGCAGGACCTGGAAGGGAGCGTCCTGCGGAAGGCGATCGACCAGTTCGGATCCGTGAACGATGCGGCCAAGAAACTCGGCATCAACCGCAGCACGGTCTTCCGCAAGCTCAAGGAGCTCGGTGAGACGCCCAGGGACGGCGGCTAAAGCTGACGGTCATCCCGGCAAACCGAAAAGGGGCTGATCAGCGTCCAGGGACCGCCGAGAAGGCAGCCCCTGGCATCACTTTTTCAGGTGAATGCTCTTGGAGGATTTCCACGCCGGGCGCACTAGCGCTTGTCCAGACCTCCAAGCAGGATGTACTTGGTTTCCAGGTACTCATCCAATCCCTGCCGACCGCCTTCCCGGCCAAGTCCGCTATCCTTCACGCCTCCAAACGGGACTTCGCCCGAGGCGAGGGCGACCTCGTTGGCGCCGACCAGTCCATATTCGAGCCTGGTCACGACTCTCCACAGCTGGGGCAGATCGCGGGTGAAGACATAGCTGGCCAGTCCGTAGGGCGTGTCGTTTGCAAGTTCGATGGCCTCTTCTTCGCTGGAGAAGCGAATGATCGGGGCGATGGGGCCGAAGATTTCCTCCTGGAAGAGACGCATGTCCCTGGTCACGTCGGTGACGATGGTGGGCTTGAAGAAGTTCCCGCCCAGGGCCGACGGCTTGCCGCCGCACACGATGGTGGCTCCTTTGCTTGTCGCGTCCTGCAGCAACTCGTGCATGAAGGCGAAAGCCTTGCCGTCGATGAGCGGGCCTTGGGTTACTCCGGTCTTGGTTCCGTCTCCCAGGATGATCCTGCCGACTTCCGTCTTGAGGCGCTCCACGAATTCATCGTGCACAGCGTCCTCCACCAGAAAACGGTTGGCGCAGATGCAGGTTTGCCCGGCATTCCGAAATTTGCAGCCCACTGCGCTGCGCACGGCGTCCTCCACATCCCCTTTTTCAAAAACAAGAAACGGCGCGTTGCCGCCCAGTTCAAGGGACAGCTTTTTCATGGTCTGCGCACATTGGGCCATGAGTTTCTTCCCGACAGGAGTGGAGCCGGTAAAGCTGAGCGCGCGCACTGTTGGGCTCTGGCACAAGGCGTCTCCGATTTCGCGCGCGTTGCCGGTGATCACGGAGAATACGCCCGCAGGAAAACCTGCGCGCTCAGCCAGGACCCCGAGCGCAAGCGCGGACAAGGGGGTCGCGGATGCGGGTTTGACGATGACCGGGCACCCGGCCGCCAAGGCTGGCGCGGCTTTTCGCGTGATCATGGAGTTCGGGAAATTCCAGGGTGTTATGGCCGCCGCCACGCCGATCGGCTGGCGTATGGCCAGGGGCTGCTTGCCGCTCCACGGGGAAGGAATGACTTCACCGTATGCCCGGCGTCCCTCCTCTGCGAACCAGTCTATATAGGTGCATCCCAGAAGTATTTCCCCTCTGGATTCCGCAAGGGGCTTTCCCTGCTCCAGAGTCAGTATCAGGGCGAGGTCGTCAATGTTTTCGTGGATGAGAGCATGCCATCGGTGCAGGACAAGGCCGCGTTCTTTTCCGGTCATTGCGCCCCAGGTCTTGAAAGCTTCGGCTGCTGAGGCGATCGCACGGTCTGTTTCGGATTTTCCGCAATTCGGGACTGTGCAGATCACGTCGCCGGTTGTTTTGTTTATGACCGGGAATGAACCGTTGCCGTCTGCCTCAACCCATACACCGCCGATATGACACTTGGAACAAAGGAGTGACGCGTCCTGTAATCGCATGTTTTTATAAACCTCCGCTTGAAATTTTGATGTTCGTGTTTGTCGATTGAAATCAATGGAGTTCTTGATGAATACGCATGCAGGTCTCAAAGCAAGAAGTGATCCTCTTTGCATGCAATCTCAGGTAGTCGTTATAATAATCTGGATTAGTAGCGAATTTTGATTATTGAATGGAGTCGTCGCATTGGAGTTGTATCAAGAAAGACATACTTTGCGGCGTGTCATGTCCGCATACGGGCATCATGTCCGTATGCGGGCAAAGAGGCGCTTTGCCTGTCGCGCGAGGAGCTAGAATCCCAGATCGGCCAAGGCGTATGGTTCTTCTTTCTTGCGACCTTTTCCGCAAATGTGCTCGATTTTGAGTTTCAAAACGCAGCAGTCGCTCAGTCGGTGTTCGATGTGCCTGTCGCCGCGTTCCTGAAAGCCTGGGGCGAGTTTTTGCACAAAAAATTTCAACAAAGCCCTTTTCGTTTCCGGGTCATCGACTCTTTCAATGTATCCGGAAACCATGGCGCTGGCATATGCGGTGCTGAATTTCTCGGGAAGCGTTTCGGCATTTTCGACCGCGACGAAGGCGGCTTGAGGGTTGAGTTTCAGGTAATCTGTCTTGCGACCTTCATTGGCGCAGTGGAAGATGAGGTGTTTTTCATCATCCTGCTCAAGGAGTGCGTAATTGAGGGGGACCCCATAAGGCGTCGCATTCGGTCCGACTACGGAGAGAAAACCCCATGTGCACCGACGAAGAACTCCCCATGCTTCATCATTCTCTCTTTTTCTGCTTGTGCGTCGTAACGTGTATTCCATATGTGCTTTCCTGATGATAATGGATAAGTATTTATCTGGATCTATTGGCTTTTTATTTGCTTTGGCCTGCAGTTCGAGTGTCGGCTGATCATTTCAGGTTTTTCGATATCACCGGATCAGGCCGACAGAAAGCGTCTGGGATCGACATGCAGGGCTGCGGCCAGTTTGCGGGCGTTCAGCTTGCCGATGGGGCGCTTGTTGTTCTCCATCTCGGAGATGTGCCGCCGTGCAATGCCCGTGGCCTTGGCCAGCTGCTCCTGGGTCATTCCTTCCCGATGCCGGGCTCCGGCCAGAAATACGCCAGGCAGCTGCGAATTCTCGAAGCCCAACGTTTCGCGCCATGGCGTGGTAGAAGTTTCTTCCTGAATTGCGAAACCAAGGTGTGCGAGTATCTTTACAGCTTCTTTTTTCCTGCTTGCAGGGCCGGTGATGCGGATGGTCACGTTCTCAGTATGGGGCTTTTTCGTGCGTTCCAACATATGTCACCTCGACGAGCTTCACTTTTCCGTTATTTTCTTCCCACACGGCCACATAGGTTGGGCGCCCTTTCCTGATGTGGCAATGATGTCGGCCATGGCCCAGCTTCGAATAATTTGGCCAATCTCCTCGAACGGGTCCTGAATCTTCAATATCCGTCAAAAGCAGCGCCAGGGCTTTTTTGACCGCTTTTGGCAGAGTCTTGCATCCCTTTGCAACTCTGGAGGAAAGGGTGACAGTCCATGTCATGTTGCATCCTTTGTACTAATTATTGGTACGGAGTCAAGGTGTTTGGGTCCATGCGTGGGGGTATCAAATTTGAGGACTGGAAAGGAATCGGGGGTGATATGTATATTGGAGTGTCTTTCTTCGGCAAAGAGGCGCGCCGGACGCCTTGCGCCTTGCCGCTTGTGGAAGCGGTGTGCTAGAAAACGGCCATGAACCCTTCCATGCGCTCTTGGCTTTTGTTTCCGCTTTTCGTCCTTGCGGCGCTGCTTGTCGTCTGGAAGTCGGATGCGCCTGCCGAAGACGGGGCGGGGCCCAGCGTGCTGGTGCTGCATTCCTACGCGCCGGACTATTCCTGGACCAGGGACCTGCATGACGGGATAGTGTCGGTGCTGCAGGCCCCGGACGTGCGGGGGCGCTACCGCGTGGAATACATGGACGCCAAGCACCACGGATCCTCCGCCTATCTCAAGCAGTTGCTGCTTCTTTATCGCGAGAAGTACACCAGGTCCCGCTTCGACGGGATCATTCTCACCGACGACCATGCCTTGGAGCTGGTAGCCAGATACCGGGACGAGCTGTTCCCGAAGACACCCATCGTTGCCTGCGGAATAAACGACATAAGTTCCATCCCGACCAACGCCAGGGACATGAACATCATCATCGAAAGCCTGGCGCATCTGGAGACGCTTGGCGCGGCATTGAAGCAAAATCCGGGCACGCGGAAAATTTTCGTCATGATCGACGGCACGTTGACCGGACAGACCATCCTGCGCGATCTGCTGCAGCAGACCCATGCTGTGGCCAGCCGGGTGGAGGTCGTCCCTCCCATGACCCGTGAGCAGCTGGTCGAATTTGCCCGGCAGCGCGTTCCCGGCGAACTGATCTACCTGCTGGTCTATTTTCAGGACGCGGCGGGACAGGTGTTCACGGCGGAAGAGATTCCCCGGGCCATTGCCGCCGCTTCGCCCGTGCCGGTGTACGTGGCCTGGGATTTTCAGCTGAATTCAGGCGTGGTCGGCGGGTGCGTGACCAGCGCCTTCGGGCACGGACGCAAAGCCGCACAGACGCTGCTCGAACGTCTGGCCGGAAAGAATCCGCCCGCGACCTACAGCAAGTTGCAGGGTGTGAACCGGCACACCTACGACTACGTGGCGCTGCAGCGCTTCGCCATCCCCGTGTCCGTCCTGCCGGAGAACGCGGTCCTGCTGAACCGTCCGTTGTCCTATTTCGAGGTCCATCGCTCCGTCATTTTGAGCGCCCTGGTGGTCATCGCCATTCTCGGGGTGATCATCGTGCTCCTGGTCCAAAACGTGCTCAAGCAGCGCAAGATCAATCTCGGCAATGCCGAAATAATGGACTTGAACCGCGAGATGATCGAGACGCAGACAGAGCTTTTGTCCACCCTGGGCGATGTCATCGAGACACGTTCGCAGGACACGGCCAACCATGTGCGCAGGGTGGCCGCCTATTCGGCCCTGCTCGGGGAGAAATACGGGCTGTCCACGGAAGACATCGCGCTCATTCAGGCCGCGGCCCCGATGCACGACATCGGCAAGATCGGAATTCCGGACGCGATCCTGAACAAGCCCGGCAAGCTCACCGAGGCGGAATTCGAGAAGATCAAGCACCACACGGTCATCGGGCAGCGCATTCTGCACACCTCCGACCGCAAGCTCATGGCCGGCGCCCGCGCCATCGCCCTGCAGCATCACGAGCGCTGGGACGGGACCGGTTATCCCTGCGGCCTGAAGGGAGAGGAG
Source organism: Desulfomicrobium baculatum DSM 4028 (assembly GCF_000023225.1). NCBI lineage: Bacteria > Pseudomonadati > Thermodesulfobacteriota > Desulfovibrionia > Desulfovibrionales > Desulfomicrobiaceae > Desulfomicrobium > Desulfomicrobium baculatum. The sequence goes on along the minus strand of NC_013173.1, from coordinate 2,448,217 downwards.
ATCAACCTGCTGGCGCGGATCTGCGCCCTAGCGGACGTCTATGACGCGTTGTCGCTGGGCCGGGTCTACAAGCCCGCCTGGCCCAAGGAAAAGGTGCTGCGGTTCATTCGCGAGGAGCGGGGAGGGATGTTCGACCCCAGGATCGTCGATCTGTTCTTCGAAAACCTGGACGAGCTGGAAGCCATCAAACGTAGGCTCTCAGATCCTTCCGGGCTGAAGGCGGATGAAAGCATTTCAGGGCCTGTGCATTGTCCCGTTCGAGAGGTGTGAACTCATCCCGTCTCGCCGCCTTCGGGCATCCTCCCTTCTTTTGCTTTTCTCCCGGATCAGGTAGCACGCGCGAAGACGTTGCGCATGGTTTGACGGACGAAGTTCGATAGGCGCGTCCGTGCGGGAGGATATTTTGAAGGAGAGGATCATTTCATGAGAAAAACATTCGCCTTGCCGGAAGTCTGGGCGCATCGCGGGGCGCGCAGCGCGGCCCCGGAAAACACCATGGCCGCGGCCCGCGCCGCCCTGGCCCAGGGTGCGGACGGCTGGGAACTGGACGTGCACCTCACCCTTGACGGCAAGGTCGTCGTCACTCACGACCACGGTCTGCGCCGCGTCACGGACATCGCATCGCGGCCGGGGATGCCCCCGCGCAGGCATCATGTGGTGAATCGGCTGACCCTGGATCAGATCCGCAGCCTGGACGCGGGGAGTTGGTTCGCGCGGCGCGACCCGTTCGGGACCGTGGCCGGCGGCGAGGTGGAAGCCGGGCAGCTGGCCGCCTTCGCCGGCGAGGCGATCCCGACCCTGGCCGAAGCGCTGGCCTGGACCCGTGAAAGCGGGCTGGCCGTCAATGTCGAGATCAAGGACATGCTCGGCGGGGATGACGAAGGGCTGGTCTACGCTGTCGTAGGGCTGATCCGTGCCGCAGGGCTGGATGGCCGGGTGCTGGTCTCGTCCTTCAGGCAGAAGTCGCTGGAGCTGTTCCGCGAGCTCTGCCCGGAAGTGCCCGTGGGTCTGCTGCTGGACGAAAAGGCCATGGCCGGCTCAACGCAGGACATCGTGGCGCGGCTCAGGAGCCTTGAGGCCGTGGCGGTGCATCCGTCCTTCAAGGGGCTTTTTCCGGGACGCATCGCGGCCTTTGCCGAGGCCGGATTTGAAACCAACGTCTACACCGTGAACCGTGAGGAAGACATACTGTGGCTGGCCCGCGAAGGGGCGGCCGGCATCATCACCGATTTTCCGGCCCGGGCCAAGGCGGTGCTGGAAGCATGCAAACAGGAGGAAAAATGAAGCTTGTGGAGCGGCCCAAGGCCGTTTTCTGGGATATCGACGGCACCCTCATCACCACCGAGGGCCTGCATTTTGAGGTCATCCGCGACTGGTGCGCGGGGCATGGTTACCTCTTGACCGAGGAAGCCAACATCGAACTTCTGGGCAAGACCATGCCGGAGAAGTGGGCCATCCTGCAGCCGCGTCTGCCCGCCGGACTGACCGAGGACGCTTTCCGCGCCGATTGCGCCTGCGCCTACATGGCAGGGCTGCGCGCGGACATGATGCGCCCCGGCCCCGTGGCCGCGGTGAAACGCCTGCACACGCTCGGCGTGCTCCAGGCCGCCGTGTCCAACGGCGAGGCCCCGGTCATCGAGGCCAACCTGCGCGTGCTCGGGCTGTGGGAGCTGATGGCCTTCACGGTCTGCGGCAACGACGTGGCCTGCGGCAAGCCCGCGCCGGACCCGTACCAGGAGGCCGCGCGGCGGGCCGGGCTGGCTCCGCACGAGTGCATGGCCGTGGAGGATTCCATCGTAGGCGTGACCTCGGCGGTCACGGGCGGCCTCGTCACTCTGGCCTGGCCCGAAGCGGATGCGGGAGCGCCAGTGGAACTGCCCGGTGCGACACTGACGCTGCGTGACGACGCCGACTTTCCCTGGGCCGCGTTCGAGGCCTGAGTTTTTGTTGGATCGCGGCGGGCTCACACCCGCCGCGCCGTTTTCAGCCCGCCAGATAGGTTCGCGCCAGTTCCCGGAAAGACCCCACCTGTTCCTCGATCCAGTCTTTACCCTGGTCCAGTTCACGGGCCATGATCTCGGCCACGTCGCGGGCGATGATCATGCTCACGGCCGCGTCCAGGATCAGCGCGCGGGTGCGGTGGCGCAGCACGTCGGACAGGGTCCGGGCCCATTCACGTCGCACGGCCCAGACCACCTCGGCCCGCAGGTAGGGCAGCTTGTAGTGCAGGGGCTTGCCCAGTTCCGGGTCGCGGCGGATCATCTCGCGGATTTCCTCAATGTCGCTGCCGTAGACCGAGAGGTGGTCGCGCGGGTCCACCCCGCTCAGCCAGCCGTGCAGGGGCAGGTTCTCGGTCTTGCAGGAGTGGGGGGGCAGGCCCGCGAAGCGCGCGGCCTGGGTCACGGCGTCCTCGCCCATCTTGCGGTAGGTGGTCCATTTGCCGCCCGCGATGGTCACCAGCCCGCTCTGGGAGATGGTCAGGTGATGGTCGCGGGACAGGGACGAGGTCTTGCCTTCGCCTTCGGCCCGGATCAGGGGCCGGATGCCGGCGAAGACGCTCAAGATGTCGCTGCGCTTGGGGTCGCGGGTCAGGTAGCGGCCCGCGTGTTCAAGCAGGAAGGTGATCTCTTCCTCCATGGGTCGTGGTTCGGGGCTTGCGCTGTCCAGGGCCACGTCCGTGGTTCCGACCAGCACGCGTCCGTGCCAGGGCACGAGGAAGATGACCCGGCCGTCGTCGGTATGCGGGACCATGATGGCCGTGTCGCCGGGGGAGAAGGACTTGTCCAGGACCAGATGGATGCCCTGGGACGGGGCGATGAGTCTGGCCGCGCCCTCGTCGTCCATGCGCCGGATGTCGTCGACGAACACGCCCGTGGCGTTGATGACGATCTTGGCGCGCAGCTCGCGGCTCTCGCCCGTCAAAGAGTTTCTGGCATGCACGCCGCAAACCAGTCCGTCCTCGTCCTTGATGAGTCCGGTTACGCCCATGTGGTTGACCGGCAGCCCGCCCAGGTCTTTCATGGTGCGGGCCAGGGTGATGGCCAGGCGGGAGTCGTCGAACTGGCCGTCGTAGTAGATGACCCCGCCGCGCAGGTCCGTGGGTTCGAGGTTGGGGATCATGTTCAGGGTCTTGGCGCGCGACAGGACGCGCGAGCGCCCGAAGCCCAGCTTGCCGGCCAGCATGTCGTAGAGCTTGAGGCCCACGCCGTAGAACGGGCGCTCCCACCATTTGTAGTCCGGCACGACAAAGGCCTGGTTGTAGACCAGATGCGGTGCGTTTCGGAGCAGCACGCCGCGTTCGTGCAGGGCGTCCATGACCAGGGCCAGGTTGCCTTGCTGCAGGTAGCGCACCCCGCCGTGGACAAGTTTGGTGGAGCGGCTGGAGGTGCCCTGGGAGAAGTCGCGCTCCTCCAGCAGCAGGGTCTTGTATCCACGGCCGGCCGCGTCCACGCCGCAGCCCAGCCCCGTGGCCCCGCCGCCGATGATGATCATGTCCCAGGTTGTGCCTGGGCCGAGTTGGTCGATGATATCCGATCTGAGCATGGCTGCCTCCAGGATGTTTTTCTTTGTGCGCAGGTGCATATCACGGCGGAGCCGGGAGGGCCAGAGCTCAAGCGCGGACCTTGACCTGGGGGCCGGAGCTTCATAGACGCTTGAATTGTCGTTTCAATCATGGAGAATTCGATGACCCAGCCCTCTGTCGGCATTGTCCGCACCCAGTCCTTCACCTTCGCCCATCCCCCGCATTCCATGGTTCTGGACAGCGGAGTGGGGCTCGGGCCCGTTTCCCTGGCCTACGAGACCTACGGCGAGCTGAACGCCGAGCGCTCCAACGCCGTGCTCATCTGCCACGCCCTGACCGGCGACGCCCACGTGGCCGGATACCACGACGGCGACGACAAGCCCGGCTGGTGGGAGCATTACGTGGGCCCGGGCAAGCCCATCGACACGGACCGCTATTTCGTGATCTGCTCCAACGTCATCGGCAGTTGCATGGGCTCCTGCGGGCCGTCGTCCATCAATCCTGCCACGGGGCGTTACTGGGGCCTTGATTTTCCCATCGTGACCATCCCCGACATGGTCCGCGCCCAGCGCGAGCTGGTTCGCCACCTTGGCGTCGAGCGCCTGCTGGCCGTGACCGGCGGCTCTTTGGGCGGGATGCAGACCCTGCAATGGGCCGCAAGCTATCCGGACATGATGGACGGCATCCTGGCCCTGGCCACCACCAGCCGCCATTCCCCGCAGGCCATCGCCTTCAACGAGGTCGCCCGGCAGTCCATCATGAGCGACCCCAACTGGAAGAACGGGGACTATTACGACGGCGTGCGCCCGGACCTGGGTTTGGCCGTGGCCCGCATGATCGGGCATATCACCTATCTTTCCGACGAGTCCATGCACGTGAAGTTCGGCCGCGAGTTGCGCAGCGGGGCGTTTGCCTTCAATTTCGAGGGCGATTTCCAGGTCGAGAGCTACCTGCACCATCAGGGCAGGAAATTCGTGGAGCGCTTCGACGCCAACGCCTTTCTCTACGTGACCAAGGCCGCCGACTATTTCGACCTGGACCTGGGCAACCCGGACAGCCCGGCCCGGCGCGCCCTGGCCGGGACCGGGGCGCGTTTTCAGCTGGTGTCCTTCACTTCGGACTGGCTCTACCCGACCTACCAGTCCCGGCAGGTCGTGGACGTGCTCAAGACGTTGGGCCGGGACGTGAGCTTTTGCGAAATCACCGCCCCCTGGGGTCACGACGCCTTCCTGCTGCCGGACGAGCGCCTGGAAACCGTGATCCGGGGATTTCTGGGAGGGCTGCATGGCTGCTGAGCATTGCGCCATGGACGGGCACGAGCTGCGTTTCGACCTGCGCGTGGTGGCTTCCTGGATCGAGCCGGGCAGCCGGGTGCTGGACCTTGGCTGCGCCGACGGCAAGCTCTTGCGCTTTCTGCGCGACACAAGGCAAGTGAACGGTCTTGGCATCGAGCACGACGAGGACGAGGTCGTGTCCTGCATAGCCCAGGGCCTGTCGGTCATCCACGGGGACATCAACACGGAGCTGCCGGGTTTTCCGGACAAGGCTTTCGACTACGTGGTCGTGTCCCAGACCCTGCAACAGGCCTACGAGCCCACCGCCCTGCTGCAGCAGATGCTTCGGGTCGGTCGCCGGGGCATCGTCAGTTTTCCCAATTTCTGCTGTCTGCCCATCCGGTTGCAGATGGCTTTTTCCGGGCATGTGCCGGTCACGCCGGAGCTGCCCTACCAATGGTATAACACGCCCAACATCAGGGTGCTGAGCCTGGAGGATTTCCGGGCCTATTCGCGGGCCGTGCCCTTTTCCATCATCCGCTCCCTGGCCGTGAATCCGTCCGGCGACGGGAGCATGCGCGAGGTCCGGTTCTGGCCCAATCTGCTCGCCTCGTACGGAATCTTCATGATACGGGACCGTTGAAAAATCCGTTCTGGACTGCGTTGCTCCCCGTTTTTGGCGGGCTTATGTAGTCGGCTACACCGCGCCCGCCAAAATCGGTTTACCCATGCTGGGCACAAGCGCGCCTTGCCAGAACGGCTTATGAACGGTCTCGGGGAGATATATTTCAACGTCAAAAAGTCTTCTGACGGACGCGCAGTCCGGCAGATTCCGGACAGGAGGAACCATGCAACGATTTGAAACCAAGGCCCTGCACGGCGGCTATGCTCCCGACGCCACGGGCTCCCGCGCCGTTCCGGTGCATCGCACCTCGGCCTACCTGTTCAAGGATGCGGACCACGTCGCCGACCTCTTTGCCCTGCGCCAGCTGGGCAACATCTACACCCGCCTGGGCGGGCCGACCCAGGAGGCGCTGGAGACGCGCCTGGCCCAGCTCGAAGGCGGCAAGGCCGCCCTGGCCCTGGCCTCTGGGACGGCGGCCATTCATTACACGGTCATCAACATCTGCCGCCAGGGTGACGAGCTGGTCTCGTCCAGCACCCTTTACGGCGGCACGCATACCATGTTCGCCGCCATCCTGCCTGATGCCGGGATCACCACCCGCTTCGTGGACATCCACAATGCGGATGCCGTGCACGCGGCCATAAACGAGCGCACCCGGCTCATCTACACCGAGGTCATCGGCAACCCGGCCCTCGATGTGGCCAACATCGAAGCCCTGTCCCTCATCGCCCATGAGCATAACCTGCCCCTGGTGGTGGACGCGACCTTCACCACGCCCTATCTGTTCCGGCCGCTGGAATACGGGGCGGACATCGTCGTGCATTCGCTGACCAAATGGATCGGCGGGCACGGCACGGCCATCGGCGGGGCGGTCATCGACGGCGGAACCTTCGACTGGACCGACCCCAAATTCGCCCTCTACAACGAGCCCGACCCGTCCTACCACGGCCTGCGCTACGCCCATGACCTGGGCGAGCTTAGCCCGCTGGCCTTCATCATGCGCATGCGTCTGGTCCCCTTGCGCAACCTCGGCGCGTGCCTTTCGCCCGACAACTGCTGGATCTTCCTGCAGGGGCTTGAAACCCTGGCCCTGCGCATGGAGCGGCACAGCGAGAACGCCCTGCAGGCGGCGGAATTTCTGGCCGGACACCCCAAGGTGTCCTGGGTGCGCTATCCCGGCCTTCCGGGCGACCCGTCCTACGATCTGGCCCGGACCATGTTCCCGCGCGGCTTCGGCGGCATGGTCGTTTTCGGGGTCAAGGGAGGTCTTGAGGCCGGACGGGATTTTATCAATCGCCTGCGCCTGATCTCGCATCTGGCCAATGTCGGCGACGCCAAGAGCCTGGCCATCCACCCGGCCAGCACCACCCATTCCCAGCTCTCGGAAGAGGAGCAGACGGCAGGGGGCATCACCCCGGATCTGGTCCGGTTTTCCGTGGGCATCGAACACATCGACGATATCCTGGCGGATCTGGATCAGGCTCTGGAATGATGAAACTGCAAAAAAACGTGATCCATTTGAAGAAGAGGGGCTGCGATTTTATATTTGGCTCTTTTTGACACAGTCGAGGGCGCGGAAGCTGGTCGTTATGGATACAGACCGGAGCCCAAATGCGCATCTTTGAACTTCCCATGGCGAGGTGCACAGGCCGGATAGGCAGGCGGTGGGCCGATTTTCGGATCAAACGTACTTTTGGCCGCATTTTTGTATGGCCCGAAGGGGGCTTTTTTTCAGGGAGCCATCCATGCAGCATGGACTTTTAACCCGAGAGGAGACTGTATGCCGAAGTACATCATTGAACGCGAGATCCCCGGCGCGGGTAACATGACCGCCGAAACCCTGCAGGGCATCGCCCAGCATTCCTGCGGCGTGCTTAAGGAAATGGGGCCGTCCATCCAGTGGGTGGAGAGTTTCGTGACGTCGGACAAGATTTATTGCGTATACATCGCCCCAAGCGAAGCGGCGGTGCGCGAGCACGCCACCAAGGGCGGCTTCCCGGCCAACAGCGTGAGCGAAGTCAAGACCATCATCGACCCGACCACGTCCGAGGGTTGAGAGCCAAAGAACGCTCCGTCGCATCATGATCCAGAAGAAAAAGCCTGTCGGTGACTCCGGCGGGCTCTTTCTTTATGTTTTGCGCAGGGCGGTTCTGGCTGCTAAAGATCAGGCGCCTTTTTAAGTGATTATAAAAATAGTAATGATTTTTACTAGTTCTTGAATATTCCATTTTTTTGGCATTTATGAGCTTTGACTCAGTGGGTGTACTGAGTCAAAGCTCCCCACGTGGCTTTGCTCCCGTGCAGGGAGTTGACGCACCGTCCTGAAATTCCGTTGATCCATCGTCTGCCGGGCCGCCCTTCTCGTCACCTTCACGCTGGTTGGGATGGACATTGCCGATTCTGCGCAAAAGGGTTTTCAATCCCTTTTTCCACCCAAGCGCATGGGCGTTGCGGAACAGAACTCAGGCTGAATCTCGCTTTCAACAAAGCGCGAAACGTATTCGGCGGGATACAGGATTTTCAATGCGCGGAAGGCCGGGGAATCATCTTCGATCTGGACATTACTGTGTGTTGAGGGAAATTATTCTATGTACCACAGACTCGTGAAAGTATGCATATTTGCAGATGATTTTATTATTTCCGGCGTACTGAAGAGTGTGGATCCGCTTCCAAATCTTGAGTATGAGATATTCACATCTGAAGTAGTTGATTTCGAAGTATTAAGAGATTTTTCAATAATCATTTTGAATACTGCATTCAGCTCACAAATGATTCGTAAAATATATGACGCGAAAAAAAGCGAATCAATTTTCGTTGTGTGTTCAAATTTTCAAGATTTTAGAGTCTGTTCAGAGAATTACAAGTATTTCGATGAATTGTGGACAGGGCCGTTGGATGCTGAAAAAATTGCATTTCTGTTTGGCAAGATTGTTTCACGCATAAAAAAGAATGAAGATTCCTGTCTGACGGAAAAATATCTCGATACGCTCATTGACAGCCTGCCTGATCTGATATGGTTCAAGGATGCCCGTGGAGCTCATTTGCGGGTGAACAAGAGCTTCTGTGAAGCGGTCGGCAAAACGAAGGCGGATGTTCAAGGCCGTGGTCATTATTATATATGGGACATCGAACCTGATGAATATGCCAAAGGGGAATATGTCTGCCTTGAGTCGGAGGAAATAGTTCTTCGGGAAAAGAAGAACTGCCTTTTCGACGAGATGGTCAAGATCAAAGACTCCATGCGTAAATTCAAGACGTACAAGTCGCCTCTGTTCGACCGCAACGGGGATGTGCTCGGCACGGTAGGGGTCGCGCGCGATGTCACGGACCTGCAGAATCTTCAGATAGAAATGAACATCCTTTTCGAGAGTTTGCCCTTCGGCGTGATTGCCACCGACAAGGATCAGCACGTCACGGGGGGGAACCAGAAATCCCTCGCTTTGTTTTCCGCCCAGTCGAAGGGATTGCTTGGGAAAAAATTTGATGGGCTGCTCAAAGCCTTTGCGGATGACTGTTCATCGGAACAACGGTTGATCGAGGATTCCAGGGATGGGGTTTTTCTTCTCGCCAGTGAGCGTGTTTTCAAAATACAACAGGAAAAGCTGCTTGATGTATTCAGCGAATTCGCCGGATATATCTATTTGTTTCTCGATGTTACAAAAGAGTACTATCAGAAGCACCAACTCATCTTCGACGCCAATACGGACTATCTGACCAAGCTGAACAACCGCCGTAAACTGCATGATTTTTTGCGGGATACCCCGTGCATGTCCGGAACGGCGTTGCTGCTGGCCGACCTCGATAATTTCAAACAGATCAACGATCAGTACGGCCATGATGAAGGGGACAGGATACTTGTCGCGTTTGCACACATACTGCGGGATAATTTTGACCCGGAGAACATTTTTCGTTTAGGGGGCGATGAATTCGCCGTCCTCTTTCCCGGGACTCGGCACGCCAAAGAACAGATGCTGGAAACGGCACACCGTTGCGCCAGGGTCATCATCTCGGAACTTGAAAAATTATCCATACACCAGGATCTTTCGGTAAGCATCGGCATCGCAGTGACTTCTTCGGACGATGAGGATTTCGGGTCGCTGTTCAAGAAAGCGGATATCGCGCTCTATGATTCGAAATGTTCAGGTAAGAACACCTGCTGTCTCTGGTGCGGAGGGGCGTGATCGCCGGGAGTTTTTCCGCTCTTCGCCTTCGGTTCCAAAGATGATCAGCAGGTTCGAGCAGACCCGCCGCCGGGCCGGCATCTTTTAACGATATGCAACGCAGAAGCGGATGCGGATGCAGTGGCATGAAATGAGTTGCGTCCTCTTTCACGCTCGTCATGGCCCGCCTCGTGGTTCTGACCCTGGGGATGGACGCGCGGCGGGGCCCGATGTCGGAACAAATGTCATGTGATCACCGCATCTTCCAGGAGGAATTATGGGTTTGCAGCGTGTTGGAATTCTGACCGGCGGCGGTGATTGCTCCGGCCTCAACGCCGTGATCAGGGCCGTGACCCGGACGGCGATCATACAGTACGGAGCTGAAGTGCTGGGGCTTGAGAACGGTTTCGACGGACTCATCTTCGGCCGGACCATGCGGCTGACCACCGGCAACACCAAGGACATTCTGACCCTGGGCGGGACGATCCTCGGCACCACCAACAAGGGCAACCCCTTCGCCTACCGCGAGTTCGACGAAGACGGGCATATCACGGTCCGCGACCTTTCCGCGCAGGCCATGGATACGTTCACGTCGCAGGGGCTGGATTGCCTCTTCGTGGTCGGCGGTGAAGGCACCCTGGAGCTGGCGCACAAATTTCAGCAGATGGGCATGCCCGTGGTCGGCATCCCCAAAACCATCGATAATGACCTCGAAGGCACGGACTATACCTTCGGTTTCCAGACCGCCGTGCAGGTGGCCTGTGACGCCATGGACCGTCTGCACACGACCGGTCGCAGTCACGACCGGGTCATGATCCTTGAGGTCATGGGCCGCAACGCCGGGTGGATCGCCCTGGAGGCGGGGCTGGCCGGGGGCGCGCATATCATCCTCATCCCCGAGATTCCCTACAACCTCGATAACGTGGTGGCCAAGATCCAGCACCGCATCCGCGGCAAGAGTCCGTTCAGCATCATCATGGTGGCGGAAGGGGCCAGGGAGGAGGGCGGGGAGCGCATCACCCAGAGCACGGCCACGACGCGGCTGCAGGGCGTGGAGCAACTGGGCGGCGTCGGCTTTCATCTGGCCTGCCGGATCAGGGAACGGATTCCGCTGGAAGTGCGCACCACTGTGCTTGGCCATATCCAGCGCGGCGGATCGCCCACGGCCTTTGACCGGGTGCTGGGCACGCGGCTGGGCGCGGCGGCCGTGGATGCTGCGGCACGCGGGGATTTTGGGACCATGGTGGCCCTCAAAACCCCGGACATCGTGCTCGTGCCTCTCTCGGAGCTGGCCGGGCTGTGCCGCACCGTGCCGGTGGATCATCAGCTCATCCGCGCGGCCGAGGCCACGGGCGTGAACCTGGGGCGCGGGGCCATGTAGCGGCCTTTCCTTGCTTTTTTTTGTTCTCACACGGAGGCATAATGATCGGCCAGACAGACCCCCGCGTTCTTTTCGCCGCGGAACGGACTCTCTTCTCTTGGAACAGGACAGGCATTTCCCTGATGGCTTTCGGCTTCGTGGTGGAGCGTTTCGGCCTCTACATGCAGCTTTTGGGCGTGCAGGGCGGGCTCGGAGCCCAGCGTCATCTGTCCTTCATCGGCGGCATCGGCTTCATCCTGCTTGGCGCCTTTGTCGAGGTCTACTCGGTGCTGCAGCATCGCCATTTTCTGGCCACGCTGCACGAGATGGACATCCCTCTCGGCTATAACACCAAGGCGGCCATGGGCATAAACGCGGTGGTCGGTTTCATGGGCGTGATGCTTTGCGTGTATCTGGTGCTCGGAGTGCTGTGACGCGCCTCCCCGCTGCTCAGACCGGGAACTTTCTCACCAGATACTCCATGAACCGCGACTTGACCTGCGTCGTGGCCATGACCTGCTTCACGGGCGGAAGCTTCAGGATCACGCCCAACACCGCTGCCAGGGCGCGGTGGTTCCAGAGCACGCGGTTGTCGAAGATGAGGTCCTGCAGCTTGCCGCGCTCCAGGGCCATGACCACGGTGCGGTGCACGGAGTTGAGCGGGGTGATGACCCGCTTTTCACGGGATTTGAGGGACAGCGTCTTTTCCGGGCAGGCCCGCACGCAGACTCCGCAGCCCAGGCAGATGTTTTCGTCCACGCGGGCCTTTTTGCGTTTGGGCTGGCGAGGGTCGTTGGCGGACACGATGCTCATGGCCTCCACCGGGCAGGCGCTCGCGCATTTGCCGCAGCCGTTGCACAGATCCTCGTCCACCACGGGCAGAAAGTTGGTGGTGTGCACGGGGTGGAGATTGCCGAACTTGCGGGCCGCGATCATGGCCTCGCAGCAGCAGCCGCAGCAGTTGCAGATGAAGTTGACGCGCTCGCGCACGTTTTCCCCGAACTGCACCAGTCCGTGCTCCTGGGCCAGGTCCAGCAGATCCAGGCACTCGGCAGTGTCCACGGGCCGGGCATGACCGTGGCGCGAGAGGGATGCCGCCGAGGTGTTGAAGGTCATGCAGATGTCTTTGGGCGCATCGCAGTCCCGGCCCATGTGCTGCATCTTGTGGCGGCAGTAGCAGGTGCTGATGGCCAGGTGGCTGGCGGTGCGGATGACCTCGGTGGCCCGCTCGTAGTCGAGGACGTGCACGGCGCTCCCGGCCGGGAGCATGGGCTCCTGTACGAAGACGCGGCCGAGCTGCGTCTCGCCGTCGACGAAGAGGGCCTTGATGAAATCCTCCTCCACGTTCAGGTACTGGTAGAAGAGTTCGCCCAGGGCTTTCTGGTCGATGTCGCCGCGCGTGCGCATCATGGAAAATTCGAAGAAACCGGCCATGGGCGGGGGCAGGACATAGGTCGTCTGCCCGTCCTCGCCTTCGATGTCCACGAGCATGGCCCGTCCGGCCAGATCTTCGAGGATGTTCCTGGTCTTGACCGGGTCCATCTTCCAGACCTCGGCCGCCTTTTCGACCGTGAACGGTTTGATGGGCAGGATGGCAATGAGCTCGGCCTCGCGCTCGGAAAAGAGGATTTTCAGGATTTTGTGCAGCGATTCGGAGGGGGGAGCTCCCTGCGGGCAGCGGTTCAGCCGGTCGGTCAGTTCGGAATATCCCGAGCGATGCGAATGGTGCGACATTTCTCCTCCTTCTTTTTGGCGGGAGCATAAGCCCGACTTGGCCGCAAATAAAGGAAAAATGTGGCTTTTGTGGCTTTGGAATGCCGGAAGTGAGCATGAAAATCGCTTGTCGATAGCTTGTAAGACATGGCGTTCGAATGTTGCTGTTTTGTGCTGCTTGTCTTACAATTCGGCTATGTTTTCGAAATCATTCAGAACTACCCTGCTGTTTTTGGTTGTTTTCCTGCCTTGCGTGGCCATGGCGCAATCGCGTGATGAAGTGACGTGGATGCATGCCGAATTTCCGCCCCTGCGCATCACCAGCGGCCCTTATGCCGGACAGGGCATCTCGGACATGATTCACGAACTGATGGGTCGCGAACTGGTCGAATTCGAACACGCTATTGTCACCGCCAACCTGAGCCGGACCCTCAACTGGATGGAGAACGGCCGGAACGTTCTGGCCGTGGGCATCATTCCCAATTCGCAGCGCGACCGGGTGATGCAGTATTCCGTGCCTTGCGTTCTGGTTCCTCCGGTCTGTCTCGTGGTTCGGGCCGGGGAGCAGGATTCCCTGGGGCTGGGCGGACACGTCAGCCTGCGTGATTTCATCGCCCGCAAACGCCTGGGCGTGGCCGCTGACAGGTCGTACGGTCCGGAGCTTGATTCCGTTCTGCTCTCGTCTCCCGATCTGTCCCGCGTGGTTGTCAATCAGGGATCAAATCTTTTTGAAAGCCTGCTTGAGATGCTGCTTCTGGGCCGGGTGGATGGGATCCTCGCCTACCCTTTCGAAGCGGTGTACAGCGCACGGATGAAGAACCTGGAAGACCGGATAACCATCGCTCCATTGCGCGAAAGCATGGTCCCCCTGCAGGGCCGCATTGCGGCGCCACGCACCGCTTGGGGCACGGCCATGATCGATCGCGTCAACGAAATTCTGCTCCGGAATCGAGGCTCGCTCCAGTACAGGCAGGCCTTGGAACGCTGGCTTACGCCTTCGGTCGTCGAGGATTTTCGAGGCATGTATGATGACTTTTTGACGTCATATTGATCGCAGGCGCCTTCCGTTGGTCTTCAGTACCAGAATCCCCACCAGCCGCCTTTGGAGCGTTGTCGTACCCTGATGTGCGGGAACTGGGGAGGTTCGAAGGAATAGTCGTCGGACCAGGGACTGTAGCGGCTTCGCTGCAGATCCATGAGGCGTCGGATACGTTCCTCCGTGGTCGGATGGGTGCGCAGCCAAGAGGGTTCGGGTACGCCCTGGCCCGGAAAGAAGATGCGGCGCAGTAAGCCGCGCTCGATCCTCTCCAGCTTGACCAGGGCCGAGGCCAACCCTTCGGGGTCGCCAGTCAACTGGGCGGCGGTCAGGTCCGCGTCGAACTCGCGGGTGCGGGACAGCCCGAGCTGGGCCAGCAGGTTGACCTGCGGGGCGGCCGCCAGGAGGATGAGCGGCCACCAGTCCACATCGCCGCCGGCCAGGGCCTGGGGCAGGGACAGGAAGATGAGGATGAGGCCCGCGAAGCTCATGGCCGAAGTGATGCGGGAGATGGTGTCGGCCAGGCTCATGACGAAGAGGTCGCCGTGGGCGATGTGCGCGGCTTCATGCGCCAGGACCGCGACCAGCTCACGCGGGGAGAGCGTGCGCAGCAGACCGTCGGTCACGGCGATGGCGGACTCGTCCCGGCCGCCGACGGCGAAGGCGTTGACCATGGGGCTTGGCACCCACCACAGGGATGGCGGTCTGGGCAGGCCGGCCCGTTGCGCGAGAACTGTCAGGGCCTGATGATATTGGGCGGCCTGGGCGGGGGGTACGGGCCTTGCGCTGTACATCCGGAGCACCCAGCGGCCCGAGAGCTGCGGAGAGAAGAAAAGCAGGACCGCGCTCCATGCAACGACGAACCACAATCCGTCCGCTCCCCACAGCAGCCAGCTCACCAGCCAAGCGTAGCCGGTCATGAGGCCGAGCAGAAGCAGGGTCTGGAGGCGGTTCACTCCCCGGTGGGAGAAAAAACGCTCGGGATCGATGGGGGGCTGGTGCATGTCGGGCTCCGGTTTCTTTGGTCGCACGGCGAAAAATGCCGACCGCACTCAAATAAGCACGATCCTCCGCCGGGCAACTCGGGGGCGGCCCCGGACGCACCGAAGCCGCCTCGTCGGTCAGGATCATGCGACCTGGATCACGACCTTGCCCACGGCCCGGCCGCTGTCCAGGAAGTCGTGGGCTTTTGCGATGTCCTCCAGGGGAAAGACCTCGCCCAGATGCGGTCTGAGCTTGCCGCCTTGGGCCAGCGCGGCGGCCTGGGCTATGATCTCGCCGTGGCGCTCGCGGCCCTGTCCGGTGACGAGCGGCAGAAGCATGAAGACCACCGACAGGGTCAGCGCCTTGGCGTGCAGGAGGGACAGGTCGTGCGTGGAGCGGGTGTTGGTGGAGACGACCACCCCGCCAGCTCCGGCCGCCAGGAACGACGCGTCCAGGTTGGCTCCGCCCACAGTGTCGAAGACGACGTCGAAGCCTCGCCCGCCGGTCAGCCTTGCGACATACTCCTCGGGCTTCTCCTCGCGGTAGTTGATGATCTCGTCCGCGCCCAGAGACCGGGCCAGCTCGGCCTTGTCGGTCGAGGACACGGTCGTGGCCACGCGGGCTCCGCAGGATTTGGCCAGCTGCACGGCCACATGTCCGACCCCGCCCGTGCCAGCATGGATCAGCACGAACTGCCCGGCCTTGATCCTGGCCCGGTCGAAGAGCGCGTCCCAGGCAGTGATGGTCACCAGCGGCAGCGCCGCCGCCTGCGCCATGGTCAGGTTCGCCGGTTTGAGGGCCAGGAGCCTCGCGTCGGCCAGCATGTATTCAGCCAGGGCGCCGGGCATGTCCGCAAGGCCTCCCGCGCAGCCGAAGACCTCGTCGCCGGGTTTAAGGCCGCTCACGCCCTCGCCTACGGCCTCTACCGTCCCGGCCACGTCCATGCCCAGAATGGCGGGCAGCGCCGGGGCGAAGGCCGGTTTCATCTTCCGAATCTTGATATCGATGGGGTTCACGCTGGTCGCGGCCACGCGCACCAGCACATGACCGGGTTTGACTGCGGGAATGTCAGTATCCGCCAGCCGAAAATCGGGCGTATCCCCGTATGTTTGCAAGAGTTGCGCTTTCATGTTTTCCTCCATGGAACGTGTTGAGGAGACACTACCTCCAAGCGCGGGTTTGATGAACTGAAATTTTTGTTTTCATGGTCCCCGTCGTGTCTTGAAAAATGTGCTTCCGCCGGACCACGCCGGAATCGTTCGCCGGTCGCCGCACGGTCAGTTCAGCCGGGCCAGCAGAAAGCCGAGCCCCAGGGCCAGGGCGATCCAGATCAAAGTCTTGAATGCCGAAGCCGCGCCGCCCGCGAAGCATTGCGCTTCGGGCCGGGTCAGGATGGTGTCTTCGGGGATCAGGAAATAGCGCAGCATGCCTGCCAGTCGAGTCATGTCCATGAGGTCCTCCTTGGTTGATGCCTGCGGAGGTACCACCTGGCGTTGTTTTCAATCCAATGTGATTATGTGATGATGCCGTTCTGATTTCGTTATGGAGAAAATATGGATTTGCACCATCTGCGGACTTTTGTGGCTGTGGCCGAAGAGAATCACCTGACCCGCGCGGCCGAGCGCCTTTTCGTCAGCCAGCCTGCGGTCAGCAGCCACATCAAGGCGCTGGAGGGGGAGCTTGGCGTTGTCCTCTTTCATCGCACGCCCAAGGGCATGATCCTGTCCCGGGAAGGCGAGAAGCTCCTGGGCCGCGTCCGGCGCATTCTCGATGATGCCGAGTCGCTGCTCGGCGCGGCCAGGAACATGAGCGGCGAGTTGAACGGCCAGATTACCCTCGGCATCAACACGGATTCGGTCTTCATTCGCCTGGTCGAGATCTCGGCCCTGATGCGCACGGATTATCCGGGCATCACCATGTCGCTGGTCAACTCCAATTCCTGGGAAATCGTGCGCGATGTGCGTCGGGGCGTGCTGGATGCGGGATTCGCGTATGGCGAGATTTCGGAGGAGGGCGTGCTGGCGACGGTCTTGGCCCGGGTTCCCTTTCGCGTCGTGGGCCCGGCCGGATGGGCCGCGCGGCTGGAGAGCGCCGGATGGCCGGAGATCGCGGCCATGCCCTGGATCTGGATGGCCCATAATTGTCCTTTCCTGGACATCCTGGACCGGAAATTCTCCGAGCTCGGGCAGCACCCGCAGAAACGCATCGAGGCCGATCACGAGAGCATTCTGCGCGCCCTGGTCCTTGCCGGAGAAGGCGTGACCCTCATGCGCGAGGACGAGGCGCTTGTCGGCCGGGAGCGCGGGCAGTTCGCAATCTGGCCAGGAGAGCGGCTGGGCCTGCCATTGTCCTTTGTGTGCCGGGAAGCCAGGAAGGTCGAGCCTGTTCTGGGGGCCGTGCGGGATGTGGTGGCGTCGGTCTGGGAATGCGCCAGCTGTCCCTAAGGCCTGCCCAAGGGGGAAGATCTGGCATCCCCCCTCTCCCGTAGCAGCTTAAAGAGCGTCCGTGGACGTTGTCAGCGTCACTCGCGGGGCCAGGCCGTTTAAGGCGATGTTGTGAATCATTTCGCTGACCGTGGTGCAGCAGTCCGCCAGGATGGAGATCTTGTATTTTTCCGCCGACTTTGAAAGCGCAGTGTGCGTAACGCAGTTCTGGGTCATCATCCCGCACAAGAGTATTTCCTCGATCTTTTCCTCAGCAAGTATATTTTCAAGATTGGTCTCAAGAAAGCTGTCCGCGAATTTCTTGATGACGATTTTCGCGTCGTGCGCGACTTCAAGAATGCCGGGATGCAAGGCGACTCCAGGAGTTCCCGCATTGAAGAAGGGCGCGGCTCCTGCTTTGCCGCTTGCGACGTGCTGAACGAGGATGACCGGGATGTCGTTTGAGATGGCCTTTTTGATGGCATTCTGAACGTTGGTCAGCGTGCTTTCGGTGTTCCACAGGGGGAATTTTCCATCGGGAAAGTAGTCGTTTTGCAGGTCGATGACGAGGAGGGCTCGATTTGCTTTTTTCATGTTTGACTCCCTGATGTGTGTTCATTGCTACTCTACCAAACAAAAGCTTTCCCGCAACTGTGCGGGAAAGCTTTTTTTATCTGGGCGTTCGGGGAAGCTCGTCTATTCCTCGCCGTCTTTCAAATACAGCTCGCGCATGGTCACCTTGCTGATCTTGCCGACGCTGGTCTTGGCGATGGTCTCGACCAGTCGGGCCTTGAGCAGGATGGCTTCCTTGGGCAGCACCCCTTTGTCCACGAAGCTTTTCACGTGCTGGGCGATCTCCTTTTCCTGCGGGGTCGTGCCTTTCCTGGGCACCACCAGGGCCAGCGGAGTCTCGCCCCAGCGCAGGTCCGGCTTGCCGATGACCGCGGTCTCGGCCACGTCGGGGTGCTGCAGGATGATGTCTTCGAGTTCAAGCGAACTTATCCATTCACCGCCGACCTTGATCACGTCCTTGGTGCGGTCCGTGATGCGCAGGCTGCCTTCCGCGTTGCGGCAGGCCACATCGCCTGTGTTCAGCCAGCCGTCGGTCCACAGCTTTTTGGAGTTGCTCTCGTCTTTCAGGTAGGACGCGGTCAGCCAGGGCGCGCGGACCTGCAGGGCTCCGGGGGTCTTGTCGTCACTGGGCACTTCGGTCCCATTGTCGTCCACCAGACGCAGGCGGACCATGGGCAGACCCTTGCCCGTGCGCGTGCGCAGGGCGATCTGCGTCTCGCGGTCAAGCTGCAGTTCGGCGTCGGAGAGGTGCGCCAGACTCAGAATGGGGCAGGTCTCGGACATGCCGTAGCCGGTGAAGACGTCGATGCCCCGGTCCAGGGCCGCCGCGCAGATGGCCTTGGGCATGGCCGCGCCGCCGATGACCACTTTCCATCCGGCAAGGTCGAACTGGGCGCATTTGGGGTCGGACAGGAGCATGTGCAGGATGGTCGGCACGCAATGGCTGAAGGTGACCTTTTCGGTGGCGATGAGCCGCGCCAGGACCTCGGGGATGTACCTGCCCGGATAGACCTGCTTCACGCCGAGCATGGTGGCCATGTACGGGATGCCCCAGGCGTGGACATGGAACATGGGGGTGATGGGCATGTACACATCTTCACGGTGAAAGCGGCCCTGGGTGGCGTTCGAACTCAGCGCCGCGATGCTGGCCAGGGTGTGCAGGACGAGTTGGCGGTGGCTGAAGAACACGCCCTTGGGCAGCCCGGTGGTGCCGGTGGTGTAGAAGGTCGTGGCGCGGGTGTTCTCGTCGAAGTCCGGGAAGTCCTGCAGGGGCGTGCTTGCGGCCAGCAGCGCTTCGTATTCACCGGCCAGGGGCAGGGTGGTCGCGGGCGTGTCGCCCGTGTCCGAGAGCAGGATGAATTTTTCCACGGTGTCGAGGCGGCCCTTGATCTGCTCCAGGAGAGGCAAAAAATCCGAGTTGACGAGGATGATGTCATCCTCGGCGTGCCCGATGGTATAGACCATCTGCTCGGGGGAGAGGCGGATGTTGATGGTGTGCATGACCGCGCCGATCATGGGGATGGCGAAGTAGCATTCCAGGTAGCGATGGCTGTCGTAGTCCATGACGGCCACGGTATCGCCGGCCTTTACGCCCTGAGCCAGCAGCATGGCCGCGAGCCTCGCCACGCGTTCCCGGAACTGCGCGTAGGTGAAGCGCAGGATGCCTGCGTAGACGATCTCCTGGTCCGGATGGTCCTGGATCGGGGACTCAAAGATGTTTTTGATGAGGAGTTGCTGACTTCCATGCATGGTGATGTTCATATCTGGGGTTTTCCTCGTGAGTGGGCTTATTGAGTGTGTACTTAGACAAATTTTTTCATGGCAATACTGAACCGCGCAATGGAAAGCAATTTGATTGGAGAGATGGATGGGTTTCTGTAAAAATAGAAAATAATATTAGAATATTATGAATAAAACATGTTGAAAATTTGGTTGATAATCATCCATCTGATGGATGATTATCAACCATTTTGTGGATGAATTTCGTCCACTTTTATACGGACTCCCGGTTCGGGTCCCCTGTTTGCTTTCCTTCGGACTGGACCTCTGAGCGGGGAGGACATATTCAGAATATTCGTATGAACACGTATGCTAGGAGGTCGTCATGTCCATGTATTCCAAGTTCGCTGTCTGGTACGATCGCATTTTTCCCTTTAGCCCCGGTGTCTATGCCTACTTGACGCACCACTTGGGAGACCTCGGCGGGCCGGTTTTGGATCTGGGCTGCGGTACGGGCGACTATTGCGCGGCGTTCACCCGCGACGGCGTGCGGGCCGTGGGCGTGGACCTCGATTCATCCATGATCTCCCAGGCCCGCGCCCGTGGGCCGGAGACCGAGTTTCATGTTTTGGACATGGCGGAATTTGCGACCATCGGCGGTCCCTGGAACATGATCTACTCCATCGGCAACACTGCGGCCCACCTGCCAGAGGACCGTTTCTGGGGGTGCGTCGAGGACGTGGCCGCGAGGCTTCTGCCCGGCGGCATCTGGATCGTGCAGGTCATGAACTGGGACTATGTGTTGGGCCTGCCCGCCTTCGCCTTCCCGGCCAAGGTCATGGACGGGGCGGTCTTTCATCGCGCCTATGAGGACATCACCCCGGAAGGCCTGACCTTCCATACCGGTCTCGACATCGAAGGCCGCAGGGTCTTTGACGACCAGGTGCGCCTCTATCCCCTGACCTCGGCCGAGATCATCGCGGGGCATGAGGAGCGCGGATTCCGGCTGGTCGAACACGTGTCCGACTATGCCGGCAGCGGGTTCGATGCGGAGGTTTTTTCGGCGAACATTTTTGTTTTCAAGCGATAAGGACGGTTTGAATGGATTTCATGACCACCATGGCCGGGAGCACGCTCTTCAAGGGCCTGCCCGAGGATGAGCTGCGGCAGCTGGAGCGCATCAGCGAGCCGCGCGAGTTTGACAAGGGCGACATTCTTTTCCTGGAGGGCAGGGAAGGCGTGGGGTTTTATGTCGTGGCCGCAGGCCAGGTGAAGGTCTTCAAGATGTCCTTCGACGGCCGGGAGCAGATCCTGCACATTCTGGGGCCCGGCGACCCCCTGGGCGAGGTGCCGGTCTTTGCCGGGCAGACCTACCCGGCCAATGCCCAGGCCTTGGTGAAGTCGAGCCTGTACTTCTTTCCCCGCCAGAAACTCATCGAACTGTACCGCGAGAGCCCGTCCCTGGCCATGAACATGCTGGCCGTGCTGTCGCGGCGATTGCGCGAGTTCACGGTCCTGATCGAAAATCTGTCGTTAAAGGAGATCCCGCAACGCCTGGCCACCTACCTGCTGCACCAGCAGTCCCTCAAACCCGTCTCGGCGCGGGTCAAGCTCAGCGTGACCAAGGGGGTGCTCTCCAACATCCTGGGCACGTCCCAGGAGACGCTCTCGCGCGTGCTGGGCAAGCTCAGCCAGGAGGGGCTGATCGATGTGCAGGGCAAGGAGATCAGCATCCTGAACGCGGAGCGGTTGCAGGAATTGGCGGGCGGGGAGATCAGACTGTAGCCTGGGCGCGCCGACGCTGGGGCTATTTATCCATGAATGTGCAATTTCAAGGAGGGGGTGCGATGCGAAAGCTCATGTTTCTTGCGGTGATGTTCGCGGCTGCGTTGGCGGCGCAAGCGGTGGCGGCTGCGTCGGTTCCGACTGCGTCGGTTCCGACTGAGTCGGTCCCGGCTCCTTCAAACGGCATCGAATACCCGGCCGGATGGCAGGACTGGGCCGCCATTGGCGTGGCCCATCGCACGGATAACGACACGGTTCGTCTCATCGTCGGAAACGACGTCGCCGTGAAGGCGGCCCGCGCCGGACAGATCAACCCCTGGCCCGATGGCGCGGTTCTGGGCAAGGTGGTCTGGAAAGTGGTGCCGCTCGATGCCTGGGCGGAGGCCAATGTTCCGGGCGAGCTGGTCCACGCCGAGTTCATGTTCAAGGACTCGAAGAAATACGCCAGCACCTACGGCTGGGGCTGGGGGCGCTGGCTGGGCATGGAGCAGAAGCCCTTCGACAAGGGCGCCGAGTCATGCACGTCCTGCCATACCCCGGTGCAGGACAGGGACTGGGTCTTCACCCATCCGGCGGTGTTTCCGAAGTAAAAATGCCAACGGCAGGCCTGACCTCTTCGACTTTCTCGATTGCTGCGGTGGACTACGTTTTTAAAAACACGGGAGGGGCGCATGGACCGCACACGCCGCATCGGGTCGAACCTTGAACGGTCATGATACATCTCTTTCTGCTTGCTCTCCTCCTCATTGCGGCCGCCTTCATCGGCGGGCTTGTTTTCGCCTATAGAAAGCTTCCGAAATGTATTTTCATTGCCCTCATTCTTACCCTCGTTGCCGTGCCGGTGGCGAGCTTCAAGATGTATGAACGGCGGTTCATGCTGAGTGCCGTTCCGGACGCACTTGGCGTCAGTTCCATCGTGTACAGCGAGGAGGAATCATGGGGATTTGGCCCTGGCGGAAATGAGGCCGGGATCAGGGTGTATCCGCTTCCGGAACACGTATCCAAAGAAATTGAGGCGCGCGGGATCGATTTTTTCACTACCATGCCCCCCAACACGGATCAGAACGAGCGTGAGTGGCGCGGGCGCTACACGAATTGGGAAGAGACGCCGATCAAGACCGGGAGACATTGGAATTTGGGAAAGGAAGGCAAGCTGCTTGATATCTACGACTACATTTGCGCGTATGGCTTTTGTATCGACATCAAGCCGGAAATCGAGAGCCTGGCGAACGGGATCGTGAGCGCTCCCGGCAGCTACTACGCATATGGACGGATTGGCGTGATCGTCGTGAGCCCGGGGCATAATCTGGTGCTCTATCTCTACAACGGTTGAACCCGGGTGGATCTTCGCCCTTCCAGCGGAGCTTCCGAGGTAAACCGCTGGCCGATTGGGTTTGTCACGGAACTGGGAGCGGATCCGCATGTGGACGCACTACGAATGAAGGGCGTGTCCACGCAGGCATCCATGCCCTGTAGCAGGTAACGACTCGGATGTTTTCTTCCTCAATATTCATGATCAAACCTGGCCGTCCTTCCTGTCCGGCAGTTCCGTGCCGCGACTCATGATCTCGATGTATCCCGTGTAGCTGAACAGCCGTTTGCGTTTTTGGGCCGTGAGTTCCGTGATGATGACCGCCTCGGGAAAGAAATCAAGCCATGCTTCCCAATCACCGGTCACGCGCGCGGCATCAAGCAACTCATAATAACACTGCCGGTGGGTCTTGAAATAGAGGCCTACGTACAGCATTGACGCTGCCCCTTCCCTTGGCCAGCAAGACCCCATGCACTTCCCTGTTGCCTTTTTATAATGCGAAGGCGACGGGGTATCCTCATGACGCCACGGATGGTCGTTAATGGTACCGCCGGCAAATATGACGGTTTTTGTGACCGAATTTATTTCGAAAATGCTTTTGGGATTATGTTCGATCATAAATTCAGTGCATTATAACAAAAATATTTAAGCGTTTACGTGGAACGCTTGTTGCTATTGATCTTAATGTAAAAATGAAAAGAGATCGTGATTAATTTTGGATTTTGCTCACAGCGCTTTTCTTCATGGGTTCATCCTTCAGCTACGTGCCAGGCACTGCCATCGTTCTGTATACATCAGATGCGCGAGGAACACTGGCGAGAGACGTCCAGATTTCGAGAGATGGATTGATGTGTTTCACGACATGGTCTAGGAGGAAATGATGACCGCCCGCGACAAAATTGTGCGGCAAATCCAGATAAAGCCAGTCGGCTGGTGTTTGATGTTCTGTGGCATGAGACGATCAAGTAAACGTGGAAGAAGTGAGCAAAGGCTTTGAAACTCAAAAAAGGAGGCGTGAACCCTATGCCGACCGAGCCGACCGGTTCCAGCCGCGCCCCCTGTGCAACGAAATTTTCACTGGCGGCAAATTATGATCCTGAACTGGTTCCGGAGCTCAAAGCCTACCCGGTTGATGAAGTGTACGGCAAGTTGCCGGGCGACGGTATCAGTGGCGGCCGTCCCCGCTATCTGGCCACGCCGCTGTCCGAAGCAAATCTGCGCCGTTATGTCGGCCTGCTGGGCGAGCAGGGCATTGCCTTCAATTATCTCCTGAACGGCGCCTGTTTCGGCAACCGTGAATGGACACGCCCCTGGCAGAAACGGGTCACGGCCCTCCTGACCACCCTGGGGGACCTGGGTGTGCGCAGGGTGACCGTGTCCACCCCTTTTTTGCTGGAATTGGTCAAACGCCGCTTTCCCGAGTTCCGGGTCAGGGTCGGGATCTACGCCCAGGTGGATACGCCCCGGCGGGCCCGTTTCTGGGAGGATCTCGGGGCGGACGCCATTGTTTTGGAGAGCTTTTCGATCAACCGTAATTTTCCGCGCCTTGAGGCCATCCGGCAGGCGGTCGATTGCGACCTGGAGCTGATCGCGAACCACAGCTGCCTTTTGAACTGCCCGCTGCAAAGCTATCATCAGAACGGTTTTGCCCACGCCTCCGGCGACACCGGCACGCTTTTCATCGATTACTGCCTGATGCGCTGTTCGCGCACGCGTCTTACGGACCCGTCGCAATTCATCAAATCGGCCTGGATTAGGCCCGAAGATATCGCCGTTTATGAAGCAATGGGCTATACGACATTCAAACTTCTGGAACGCGGCATTCCATCGACCGAGTTGCTGCGGCGTGTCAAAGCCTACAGTGAGCGGCGGTTCGAAGGGAATCTGGCCGAGCTGCTGCTCTCGTATGGTTTCAAGGAACCGGTCCGCAAGGAGTCTCGCTGGATGCTGCGGAATTTCTGGAAACCGAGGCAGGTCAGCCCGCTGCGGCTCAAACCGTTGACCGATCTGGCGCGGCTGCAAGGCTGGCTCTCGCCGCTGACTGAGAGCCCGATCCGCATAGACGCATCGCAAATTCCGGATACGTTCCTGGACGGTTTTCGCGCTCGGGACTGCGCCTCCCTGGATTGCCGGACGTGTGGCTATTGCGAGGGGATTGCCGCGCAGGCCGTTTCGATTTCGCCCGGCTACCGGGCCGAAGTGCTAAAAAAATACGAAGAGATGGATGACGCCATGGCAACGGGAGGGCTCTGGGGTGTTTGATTCCCGCGCAACGGCGCACGAATTTCTGGATCGGCCGGACTGTGACCCCGAACTGGCCGCCGCAAGCTACCGATTCATGGAGCTGGTCAATGGCTACTTCGGCGGCATCCGGGTCGTGCGGCGTTTCCTGCACGCCGAAACGGCGGGGCGTCATGACGCTGCCCCGCTGCGGGTGCTCGACATCGGCTCGGGCAGCTGCGACATCCCGCTCGCGGTGAGCCGGTGGGCGCAGGTGCGCGGCATTCCCCTGCATTTCACGTGCTTGGAAATGGCCGATCATGCCATGGACATCGCGCGCGGACAGCTCGCAAAAGCTGGCGACCCGGCGGTGCGGCTGCTGCAGGAAGACGTCTTCAGTCACCACCCTGCAGAACCGTACGATTGCGCCGTGGCCTCCATGTGTTTTCATCATTTCAGCAATGAGCACATCCTCGCGCTGCTGCGGCGGCTGCGAGGCTTCGTGCGCGGCAGCGTGCTGATCAACGACCTGCGGCGCTCCCGGCTGGCGGACTTTGCTGCGCGGCTGCTGCTGACGGGGACCGGCATGTCGGCCGGAGTCCGGCATGACGCCCTGCTTTCCATCCGGCGCGGTTTCACAATCCGTGAACTGAAGGCGTTGCTCGGGCAACTGGGCGGGACCACGGTTTCGGTGGCTCCGGCCCGCTGGTTCCGGATTGCCGCCATCATTCGATTCAACCAGGGAGAAAATACATGAACAGCGTCATCCTCAGAGGCCTGGGCACGGCCACGCCGCCCCTCTATGCAACGCAAGAGGAGGCCTATGAGTTCTTCAACACGCGCTACCCCTTGAAACAGAGTGAACAGGATCTGTACCGCCGCATTCTCCTGGATGGGAAGATCAAGGGCCGCTATCTGGGGATGGAGACCACGGAGGACGCTCTTGAAACCAACCCCGACAAGCTCCTGGCCCGCTTCCTGACTTTCGGCCGCTCCACGGCCGTCGCCGCCGCGCGCGAGGCCCTGGCGGAGGCCGGCGTCGAACCCGCCGAGATCGCGGGTCTGATCGTTAACACCTGCACCGGCTACCTCTGCCCGGGCCTGTCCTCATATATCGCGCAGGATCTGGGGCTTCGGACGTCCATCCGTTTTCAGGACCTGATGGGCATGGGGTGCGGCGCGGCCATCCCGAATCTTGAATCTGCTGCGGGCATGCTGATGCGCAGCGTGGAGGGGCCGATCCTGAGCATCGCGGTGGAGGTCTGTACGGCCACCATATTCCCCAGCCATGATCCGGAACAGGTGGTGAGCAATTGCATATTCGGAGACGGCGCCGCCGCTGCAGTGCTCGACTTCCTGCCTGATGACAGTCCGGGCGGGCTGCTGCGCATGGTGGACTTTGCCACCGGCCTGTTTCCCAAACACCGCGCGGAGCTGTGTTACCGGACTGAAGGAGGCCTTTTGCGCAATCACCTGAGCATGCGTGTGCCGATCGTCGGGGCGCGCACCGGCAAGGAGGTGGCATCCCGGCTGCTGGCCTGGCACGGCCTTTCGCCGAGTGACATCGACTGGTGGGCGGTGCATCCGGGCGGCACGGTCGTGCTGGACCAGGTCTCCAAGGAACTGGAACTGACCCGCGAGGATCTGCGTTTTTCCTACGATGTCTTCCAAAACTACGGCAACATGTCGTCGCCTACGGTTCTGTTTGTGCTGCGGAAACTTCTCGACAGTGGTCTTGCAAAGCCAGGCCAGAGGGGCATGCTCCTCGCGTTTGGCGTCGGTTTTTCCGCCTTTGCGGGGCTCATCGAATTTTCCGGCACCCCTTCAAGGCTTTGTTAGGGGTTGTGAGATAGAAATTTCAAGGTGTTATGGGGTTGTCCCGGGCGTCATGCATTTATGGCAGAGATATTTGGATGATCAACGTTGGCCCGCTTTAGGCGCAGGGTGATACTTATGAAATCAAAAGATTCTAAAAAAAATGCTTTCGACAAGAAAGCTTTGCTCGGACAAGTGCTTAAAAAAAATGAAAAAATTAAAAAAAATGTCAAGAAGGCTGCCGGTGACCTCACCTCGGTAAATAAAGTCCTCAAGCAGGAAAATGTCACTGTTCAGATTATGGAGCAGGCCCTCGTTCAGAATAAGGATGTCGAACAAAAAGTCGCGCAAGCCGCTGACGATTTGAGAATGGTTAATGTCAAACTCGCCAATGAAGTGGCCGAGCGGATGGGTATTGAATCCGAACTCGCCGGTATGAAGATCGACTTGGCCGAAGTGCGTGAGGATTTGTCAAAAGCGGAAGGGAACGTGGAAATAGCACAGCAGCTTGCGCTTCAGGACGTACTCACCGGCCTGCCGAACCGTGCGTCGTTTGAACAGGGTCTCGCCCACGGGTTGATCCAGGCAAAACGGCACGATTGGGGACTCGCCGTCCTCTTTATCGATATCGACAAATTCAAGAATATCAACGACTCTTATGGTCATGACATGGGAGACCATGTGCTGCGGACGCTGGCGAACCGTTTGAAGTCATTTGTGCGAGGCGCAGATATGGTCAGTCGCTGGGGAGGCGATGAATTTGTGTGTCTGCTGCTTGAAGTCAAGCAGGAATCCGACGTGACTCGCATTGCAGAGCAGTTGGTGACTCGGATTGCAGAACCGTGCGAGTTTAACGGAACGGTTCTTTCCATAACAAGCAGTATCGGTATTGCCATGTATCCTGAAGATGGAAAAACGGTTGATATTCTTTTCAAAAATGCCGATATGGCGATGTATGAAGCCAAGGGATCAAAGAATCGAGTGGTGCTGTTTCGGACCATCCCTTGTTAATCTGATCTGCCCGGCTCTTTTCAGACCAGTCGCGTCCATTGCCCCCTTCCACTTCCTGAAGAGCGCGGTGAGGGCCGGGACGCCCTTGCAATGGTCGCATCCCTTTGCCTCCTTGGAATATTCTAATAATACTTTGTGTTGCGCTACAAGGTAATTCCATTGATTTTGAGATAGCAATATCCAGATTTATAAAGTATATTTTAACCGTTTTGTATAAGATTGTTTTTTTATAAGAACAAGGAAATCAGTCGGAAATGCGCCATGAGTAATAATTTCCTGTCTCCGGAAGAACTGGTTTTTTTCTCATTTCCTTCCTTGAACGCTTCAGGAAAATTGGAAAATTTTCCTTTGCGTCGAGTTTCCCCCGACCTGGATGAATTTCTCCATCTTTTGCCCGTTGACTCGTGCGTTGTGATTTGTACTTCCGATCAGGGCGTTCAGAATTTTCTTGCCGCATTGGAAGAACAGACGCGCCGTGCAGGCACTCGGCTTGTGCTTGATGGAGGGGAAGCAGACTGGAAGTGCTGGGCTCAGGCGCGAAACTATGTGCACGGGGATACACTTTTCACTGCCGAGGGAAAAATCAATCCCTCGGCAATGGATTTTTTTCTGGATGAAGCGGGGGGCGATGCGTCCACGATTTGTCATGTACGTGCCCTGCGTTCTTCCCAATTGTTCACAGGAGGTCCGGCGCCGGTGCTGGCCAGCGAACACACGCCGAGCATGGTGTTCTTCACGCTCATCCGCTCGCCCCTGCGGCCCGAAGCATTAGGCGCTCTGCTGACATCTCCCGCCGTGATCATTGACTCGGATGTCTACCTGCGGCCGGGTTTATCTTCCGAAGCAAAGAGGCCTCCCGAGGCGACTCCCCCTGCCGATTCGGTTCTTGACGGGTTTGTCGAGTACCACCGATTGGCCCAGAAAAATGTTTTCATGGAAGAGGTGCTGAGCCAGCTGGAAACCCCGGTATTGGCCGGATACGCAGACGGGCGCATTCTGGGTGGAAACGAGGCTTTTCTCAATCTTTGCGGATATTCACGATACGACCTTGTGACACGGAACTGGACAATCGATCTTGCAAGCCTCGATTTTCAGGCTTTGCAGGAAAAGGTCTTCGCGTCTCTCCTTGCAACTGGCCGCATGCAAGAATTTCACACGGAGTTGCAGACGTCCAAAGGGGCGTACGTGCCCTGCAATGTCAGCGTGTTCCTGCACAAGGATGAAAAAGGGCGCCCGCTTTTCTTTTCCGCGCATTACAATCCGGCAACGAGTTCTCCGGACCCGAAAAGTTCGCAGCCTACATCCAGTCATATTTTTTCCGACAGCCTTGAGCTGGCCCTGAAGCGGTCGATCAGGCACCCGGACTACGCTTTCGCCGTGCTGGTCATGGGGATCGACAACGCGGAGCAGGTTCTTCTCCAGATCGAGGATCAGCAGGCATTTTTGGAACTGCTCGCAAAGCGGACCGTCAACTGTCTGCGCACGCTCGATATTCCGGCATGTCTGGATTCCGAGCAATTCTCCATACTGCTCGACAACGTCACGGACGTCATCGGCGCAGTACGCGTGGCCCAGCGCATTCAAGAGGAAACAGCCAGACCGTTCAGGCTTGGGCAGAGCGAACTGCGCGTGACGTGCAGCTTTGGCGTGGTCCTGGCCCCCAGGAATTATACGGACGAAAAGGACATCCTGCAGGATGCGCAGACCGCGTTGAGTCGTGCCGTGCAGCGGGGC
The DNA here is from genome assembly GCF_000023225.1 of Desulfomicrobium baculatum DSM 4028. Classification (NCBI taxonomy): domain Bacteria; kingdom Pseudomonadati; phylum Thermodesulfobacteriota; class Desulfovibrionia; order Desulfovibrionales; family Desulfomicrobiaceae; genus Desulfomicrobium; species Desulfomicrobium baculatum. The sequence goes on along the minus strand of NC_013173.1, from coordinate 2,418,950 downwards.
GAACGGCAGATCGTGATCTTCGATGACCGGCAGAACAGTCAGGCCGTGCAGTTTTTGCGGATCGAGAGCGGGCTGCGCAGCGCGCTTCTGGAGAATGAAGTGTGCATGCACTATCAGCCGATAGTGCATCTCGGAGCCGGGACCATCAGCGGCGTCGAGGCTTTCATGCGCTGGAATCACAAGCGAAAAGGGCTGCTGCGGGCTGAATGGTTCCTGCCTTTCGCGGAGCACAGCGATGTTGTTTTCGAGCTGGAGGCGTGGGCGGTGCGAAGGGCCTGCTCGGCCCTGAGGCGTTTCCAGCAGGTCATGGGGGAAACGTTTTTTCTGGGCCTCAATGTTTCTCTCAAAAATGCCCTGCGCCTCGGCTTCCTTGAAGAATTGATAGAGGTTGTTCTTGAGCACGGGCTCAGTCCCGCATCCATTGTCCTGGAAGTGCGCGAGGAGTGGCTGAAATATTTCGCGGAGCGATTTTCAAATGTTTTTGCGGAGGTGAACAAAGCCGGTGTGGGCATCGTCGTGGACCATTTCGACGCGACCCACATCTCGCTTGCGGACCTGCATCGCTTTCCGCTGCGCGGGCTCAAGCTGGACACTGCACTGCAGAACGATCAGGGCGTGCTTGCAAGCCTCTCCTCCATCGCCAGGAGCACGGGGCTCATTCTCGTCGCCCCCGGCGTCGAGGACAAGGCGCGCCTGCAATCACTGCAGGACCACGGCTGCACCTATGCCCAGGGCGACGCCCTGGCGCCGGTGATGGACGAGACGGCCCTCCTTGATTATCTGCAACGTCGCTCCTGACGGCAGGGGCGTGACCACGGTCGATCCGGCCATGGGTGGTCTTGCTGGCAAACTGTCTGTCTAAGGAGTCCCGGGGCCAAGGCGCATAAAGCAGGAACGCAGACCTGCACCAGTCGCATGATTTTCGCAGTATTTGTCAGGATAAGCGGCTGTTATCCGATTATCCTGACATAACCGCCAGGACGGCAAGGCCCAAGCATTGCATTCTGCTGAATTGCGTATTCACTTGGCCGTCACAACCCCTTCTTCGGGTCAAAATCCTGTCCCAGCGCCGCAGGCGCGGTGATGGGCCAGCTTCCTGAGAAACGTTTCAGGAAGGGGTAGCGGCGCATCAGGTCCTGCACGAAGCCGACCCGGCCGAGGTTCACGGCCAGAAGGGTCACGATCATCATCGGGAAGGGTGCGACCTGGAAGACCTGGGCCGGGATGGAGGGGAAGATGTCCTGCAGGTAGATGCCCGAGACCTGCAGGGCCGCGAAGAAATACGCTCCGATGGCCGCCCGCACCGGATGCCAGCCGCCGAAGATGACGATGGCCAAGGCGATCCAGCCTGCGCCTTCGCAGCCCTGGGGCCGTCCCCAGCCCGGCTTCACGGCCAGGGAGTAGGCCGCTCCGGCTAGACCCACCAACGCTCCCCCGGCCAGACAGGCCATGAGCCGTGAAAACCGCACCCGGATGCCGCGACCGAAGGCCGCTCGGGGCGATTCCCCCACGGCGCGCAGCCGCATGCCCGCATTGGTTTTGTACATCCACCACCAGCACAGCGCGATGGCCGCAAGGCTGATGCTGACCACTGGCGATTGCCGTCCGAGCAGAAGGTCCAGCAGCGGCGTTTCGGACAGTCCGGGGATGCCCCAGTAGCCAAGGCTCGGGCCGGGCTGGCGGGAGTAGGAATGGCCCAGGAAATAGGCCAGGTCGCGGGTCAGGAGGGTCAGGATGAAGCCCACGGCCAGTTGCGACTGTCCCAGGTAGATGTTGGTCAGCCCCAGCACCGAGGCCACGGCGGCACCCACGGCCATGCCGCCGAGCGCTCCGGTCCAGGCGCTGCCCGTGGCCGAGGCCAGGGCGAAGGAGGCCATGGCGGCCAGGAGCATGGTTCCGTCCAGGGACAGGTTGATGACCCCGGCCTTCTCGGTGATGGTCTCGCCCAGGGTTGCCAGGACCAGGGGCGCGCCGGCCAGAAGGATGCCGGCCATGATGAGCGCGAATTCCTGCATCAGCGTTCCTCCCGGCGACGGTTCATGGAGGTGCGAAGGCCCTGCGTGACAAAGACGGACAGAACCAGGAGTCCCTGGATGACGCCGCTCAAAGACGAATCCAAATTCAGCTGCAGGGGCAATTGGATGGAGCCGACGTTCAGCACGGCGAAAAAGAAGCAGATGAAGGGTACAGGCAGGATCCTGAATCCGGACATCATGCCGATCAACAGGGCCGTGTACCCGTAGCCCGAAGAGATGCTCGGCAGCAGGCGATGGTAGACGCCAAGGACCTGCACGGCCCCGGCGAGCCCACCCAGCGCCCCGCACAGGGCGAAGGCCTGCAGCATGCGCAGGCGGGGGGCAAGGTCAAAAAGGCGGGCGGCCTTGGGGTTCTGTCCCACGGCCTTGAGCCCCAGCCCCCATTGCGTGCGCACGAGCAGAATGGCCACCAGCGCAAGCGCGGCGCAGGCCAGGCCAAGGGCGGTCCAGCTGGCGGCCAGGCTCCCGATGCGCTCCAGCCACAGGGAGGGGTGCAGGGTCTCGGTGCCGCTCATGGAGGCCACGCCCGGACGTTTCCAGGGACCGAAGATGAGCCAGATGGCCAGCCCCATGGCCACGAAATTGAGCCCCAGCCCGGAAAAGATCTCGTGCACGCGCCCATGGGTCTTGAGCAGACCGGCCAGAAGCGCCCAGAGCGCCCCTCCGAGCATGCCCGCCAGAAGCGCCAATGCGATGTGGGCGGGTCCGCCCTGGTCGAAAGGCATCATCGCGCCGGTGCAGAAAATCGCCCCGAGCACGATCTGCCCCTCGATGCCGATGTTCCACAACCGGGCCGTGAAAGGGATGAGCAGGCCCATGGAGCAGAGCAGCAGCGGCACGAAGACCGTCAGCACCTGCCCGAACTTGGACATGGAGCCAAGCCCGCCCAGAAGCAGGATGCGCAGGGTCGCAAAAGGGGGCGCGCCCGAAGGCAGGGCCACGAGCACGGTCAGGGCCAGGGTCAGCGCCAGAGCGGCGGCGATCCAGATCGCCTGTTGCAGCCAGAAGTTACGCGGCATGGGCGCCCTCCGGTTTTTTTCCGGCCATGAGGGCCCCCAGAATTTCAACGCTTGCGTTGTGACGCGGCACGTCGGCCACGAGGGCGCGGTCAAAAAAGATCAGCACGCGGTGGCTGTGTTCGATGACCTCATCCAGATCGGGTGAAAAGAAGAAGAGCGTCGCGCCCGCGGCGCAGCGTTTGCGCAAGTGCTCCCAGACCTGCCTGGACGATCCGGCGTCCAGGCCCCGGGTGGGATGCTCCATGAGCAAGAGCGGGGCGTCGTCGGGGATGAGCGACAGGAGCAGGCGTTGCTGGTTGCCGCCGGACAGGGCCTTGGCCGGGGTGTCCGGATGGGCGCGCAGATCGAAGCGCTCCACGCACTGCGACTGGTGGAATTCCTCCAGCCTCGCGGCGTGTTTGGGAAAGGCGAGCAGGATGTGGTCGCGGATGGACAGGTCCGGGAAGAGGGCCTGGCTCATGCGGTCGGCAGGCACGAAATGCACGCCTTCGCGGCGCAATGTCTTGAAATGTGTCCGGGCGTGCGCGGCGTTGTTGAGCGTGAGGCTGCCCGCAGCCATGCGGTCCAGTCCGCACAGGCCGCGCAGGAAAAGTTCCTGGCCGCTGCCGTCGAGTCCGGCCAGGCCGATGATCTCGCCGGGCGCGGCCGAAAGATTCAGCGGACCCAAATGGTATTTGGGCCCGGCGAAGACCGTCTCGGCCAAGGTCACGCGCCTGCTTTGTCCGATTTCGGGCAGGGCGCTGTCCGTGGATTGCGCGGCCGTGTCGCCGAACATGCGCCGGACCAGCTCTTCGGAGTCGTAAGGCGGGGTCAGCCGGGCTTCCAGGCGACCCTGGCGCATGACAAAGATGGCGTCGGCCATCTCCAGCGCTTCGGAGAGCTTGTGCGTGACCAGGATGACCGTGTGCCCTTCCTGGCGGGCCAGGCGGGAGAGCAGGCCGAAGAGGTCGCGTTTCTGTTCCGGGGTGATGCCCGTGGTCGGCTCGTCGAGGATGAGGGTCGTCGCGCCCAGGTCAAGGAGGCGCAGCAGTTCGAGCAGCTGGCGTTCGCCCACGGTCATGGAGGCCACGGGCTCGTCCGGCAGGAAACAGACGCCCAGGTGGTTGGAGAGCTCGCCCAGGCGGTCCACAACCTGCGTTCTGTTCCGGGACGGGCCGCTCAGGCGGAAATTTTCCCAGACCGGCAGGGCCGGAAAGTCCAGCGGATCCTGGTAGAGCATGCCCACGCCCAGGCGCGCAGCCATGGCCGGGGTCAGGCCCGGATGTTCCTCGCCGCGCAGGGTGATGACTCCGGAGTCGGGCACGGTATGGCCGGCCAGAATACGCATGAGCGTGCTCTTGCCGGCCCCGTTTTCTCCCACCAGGGCGTAGATGCGGCCGGGTTCCAGGGTCAGGCTGATGGAGTCGTTGGCCCGGACCCGGCCGTAGTGCTTACTGATGTCGCGTAAAACGATCATGTCACTGCGCGCTGGACTGGCCTTCCATGCCTTCAAGCAGCTGCGGCAGCGACCAGACCTGCTCGTCCGTGGCCGTGTCGCCGGCCTTCAGGAAGGGCGTGCCGTCCTGGAAGTTGAGCGGTCCGCTGAAGAGATTGATTTTGTGCGCGCCCAGATCGGCCACAAAGGCATCGAGCCGGGCCTTGTTCTCGGCGGACAGGCCTTCGCCGGCCATGAAGCCGACAGTGGATGCGTCGTGATCGTTGATGTCGGCCCAGTGCGGAGCTTCCCACTGGAAGTCCTGCTTCCAGGAGCCGTCTTGAACAGCCTTGGCCTGACGCAAAAAGGACGGGCCCCAATTGAAGTAGGGCACGCCGATGCAGGTCGGGCCCTGGCCTTCGCAGGCCTTGGCGTAGTCGTACGGGACGGCCCAGGCTTCGCGGCCCTGGTCGCGCTTCTGACGCGCCACAGCCACTGCCTCGGGGGTGTCGATGCCGGAAATGACGACATCGTATCCGCCGTCGAAGAAAGAGCCCGCGACCTGGGCCGGGTCCGTGGTCACGCCGGGGATGTTGAACCAGAAGCCGATCCAGCTGACCTTGAACTTGAGGTCTTCGGCCTTCTTGCCCAGCACTTCGGTCCAGGCGTAGCGGGCGCCCAGGAAGGCGGAAGCGGCCAGACGGCGGGTCTCCTCGTTGATCAGCGGACCCAGGTAGGCGACCTTGCCCGTCTTGGAGGTCAGGGCGGCGGTGAAACCGGCCATCATCTTGCCGTATTCCATGCGGCCGAACAGGTTGCCCAGATTGGCCGGGGCCTTGCCGGTGATGACGTCGTCGCCGGAGACATGCACGAACGTCTTGTCCGGGTGCAGGCTCGCGGCCTCGCGGATGCCGTCCTTCATGTCGTCGGAGCCCGCGATGATCAGGTCCGCGCCCTTTTCCACCAGATCATCGACGATCTGCGGAATGGTCAGGCCGGGACGGTCGGCGGGGTTGACCTTGTCCAGATAGATCAGCTTCGTGCCGGGGAGTTTTTCCTCGACGTATTTGCCGCCTTCGTACTGGGCCTGACTGTAGCCTTTGTCGTTGTACGGGCCGACCAGAATGAGGCCGATGGTGAGGTCCTTGGCCGAAACCAGGGACGGGAAGAGCAGCACGGTCATAAGACCAAGGGAGACCAGAAAACGCTTCATGTTTTCCTCCGGGTGTGTCGGGCGTGGAAACCACGCGCCTGGATGTGGCAGCCGCGAAACGCGGTGTTTGCGGAAGCCGGGTGAAATAGGGGGATGTGTCGGAAAAGTAAATCCCGATTGTGCCACCATGGGCTGCGAAGTCAACAAAAGGAATGAACCAGCGTTCGCCGGGAAACAAAAGAATGTAAGATATACGAGGTAATGGCGTAGGACACGTTGCCAAGATCTGGAGAGTGTGGTCAAACAGCGACGGATTTACTGCCAAGCTTGCAAGGGAGCGGTCATGACTGAAAAGAGTGGCGTCAATCTGGAATCGCGCAGGGAAGCCTTGTATTCATTGATGCTTAACGCTGAGCGTGAAGAGGCTCTGGGACTGTTGCTCGAACACGCGGGGGCCCACGGCTTTCAGGCGGCGGTTAACGTTCTGCTCGAACCTGTGCTGGAGCGGATAGGGGAAGCCTGGCATCTGGAAAATCTGTCCCTGGCCCAAGGCTATGTGGCCGGGAAGATCGCCGAGGACCTTCTGGTCGCCGCTGCCGAATCCGGCGGGGATCTGCCGCTGGATGTCAAAGGGCCGGTGGTGCTTGGCAATGTGGAGGATGACTACCATTCGCTGGGGCGCAAGATGGTCGCGGTATTTTTGCGCGCCGCCGGCTGGAAGGTCATTGATCTGGGCAACGACGTGACACCCCAGAATTTTATCGCGGCGGCCCTGGAGCACGATGCGAGGGTTGTCGGGGTCTCGGCCATGATGCTGACCACGGCCGAGAACATCCGCGCCCTGCGGACCGAGATCGATGCCCAGGGGCTTCGCGGCAAGGTTCAACTGGCCGTGGGCGGGGCGGTCTTCAAGCTGCGGCCGGAACTGACGCTTGAGGTCGGCGGCGACGGCACGGCCTCCAGTGCCATCCAGGCCCCGGAGCTGTTTGACCGGCTTTGGGCCAAAAGCCTTGAGACGGACGGGATATGACCGGCATGGAGCGCGTGCTTTGCGCCCTGCATGGGCAGCCTTCGGACCGCCGGGCTTTCACTCTGGCCCTGAGTCTCTACGGATCCAGACTTTCCGGGTGCAAGGCCCGGGAGTATTATTCCGCGCCCGGGCGCTACCTGGAAGGGCAGCGCGAGGTCGTGCGCTTCATCGATCCTGATATCGTGTTCTCCCCCTTTGCCCTGCCCTTTGAAGCCCTGGCCTACGGCGGGGAGGGGATCTGGCTGGACAATTTTCCTCCCAACGTCCGTAAACCCCCGTTTCGCGGGCAGGAAGAGGCCCAGTCGCTGGGCGAGGGCTTGCTGCGGGATGAAGGGGTAGCCTATCTCGTCGAGTCCACGCGTCTTCTGGCGGCGGAGTGGGGCTCCGCAAAGCCTGTCTGCGCGGTGGCCACCGCCCCCGTGGACCTGCCGGCCATGCTGCTGGGCATCGAGACCTGGCTTGAGATCCTGCTTTTTGACCAGGAGCGCGCCGCGCGTCTCATGGACCTGGCCACGGACCATTTCCTGCGCCTGACCGGGGCCTTTTTTGCCGCCGGCGCCGCCTTTGTGGCCATTCCGGTCATGTTCGCCAACCTGCGCATCGTCACCCCGGCCCTGCTTGAAAAAACCATCCTGCCCGAACTGACCCGGGCCTTTGCGCAGGCGCAGGGGCCGCTTGTCTACCATCACGGCGGCAACCGCATTCTGGATCATCTTCAGCTTTGCTCCGGCCTGCCAAATGTGGCCGGGTTCCTGCTCGATCCGCGCGACGACCTGTCTCAGGCCCGGGAGATTCTGGGCCCGCAGCGGCTTATGCTCGGCAACGTGAACGGTCCGGGCCTGGCACGCATGCAGCCGGACAAAGCGTATGCATTCGTGTCCACGCTTCTGGCTGACCGTGCTTCGGACAGAAATTTCGTGCTCGCCTCCTCGCACGCGGACATCCCCTATGACACAAGTCCGGACACCCTGCTGGCAGTGCGCAAGGCGGTCATGGATGCCGGTGAGGTCGCATGAAAGACATTCTGGCCATAACCTGCGGTATTTTTCAGGCGGAAATGGAGCAGTTGGCCCCGCGATTTCCCCGTATGCACTTCGTTTTCGCCGATTCCATGCTGCACATGCGCCCGAATCTGCTGCAGAACCGCATCGACGACGTGCTCGCAGCGCATCCGCGCGGCAAGACGCTTTTCATCTATGGCGACTGTACTCCGCGCATTGTCGAGCTGTCCCGCCAGCAGGGTTACGCCAAGACGGCAGGCATCAACTGCTGCGAGATAGTGCTTGGCCGTGAGGATTACCGGCGTTTGCGCAGGGCCGGAGCATTTTTTTTCCTGCCGGAATGGACCCTGCGCTGGCGCGACGTTTTCGAACGCGAGTTGGGCTTTGCGGGCGTGCGCGGGGCCGGGGAAATGTTGCGCGAGGTGCACAGCCACTTCATCTATCTGGACACCGGGGTCATGCCTGTGCCATCTGCGCTTCTGGATGAAATCAGTCGGGAACTGGAGATGCCCATGACCGTCTTGACGCTGGGACTTGGCCGGTTGGAACACAATGTCGCAAACGCCCAGGAGATGCTCGATGCACAGTGATGCCGGAGAGCCGCGGGCCTTTTACCAGCTTTTTGCCGATCTGGCCTCGGGAACTCTTGAGCATGTGACGGATCCGGTGAAGTGCGCCGAGTATGTGGCGTCGCAGGTCCGGGAGCTTCTGGGGGTAAAGGCCGTGGCCGTGGTCGCCTGTCAGGGGCACGGAAGTCCGCATCGCCTTTTGGCCGTGCGTCCCTTGCGGCAGGAGGCATTGTTCAAGAAGGACGCGGTCGAACAGCTTATCCATGCCAGTCATGCTTCGCATCTGGCCATGACCGTGAGCCCGGAGGACCGGACCGTGTCCGGCGAATTGCTGCGTTCACTTGGCCTGTCGGATTCCGTGATCGTGCCGCTGCGCGTTGGCAGTGAAGTGATCGGCGCCCTGGTTTTGCTTGGACTCATGGACACCTGCGGCATTGAGACCATTGTTCACAGTCTTGACCGTCTGTCCTCGTTGTTGGCCCTGATCATGCGTCAGGCCGATCAGTACCGGGATCTGGAGCTGGCCGTGCGGGAGCGCACCGCCGAGCTGCAGGCCACTCGCGACCGGCTGGAAGAGCAGCACGCCTTCCTGTCATCCCTGCTTTCAAGTTTGCCCAACCCCGTGTTCGTGCAGGACATTCACGGCCGGATTCTGCGATGCAACGATGCTTTCAGCGCATTGGTCGGAAAGTCCGGGCAGGAGCTTGTCGGCGAGCATGAATCCCGGCTTCGGGACTCCTTTGTTCTGGAGCCGGCCAAAAATGAGGGGCTGGGGCCGGACGAGTTTGAATGCCGCGCGGCGGACGGCTGCATGCGCCGCATGCTGTCTTCCTGCGCGCCGTTTCATACCAGTCAGGGTCAACTGGCCGGGTTCATAAACGTGCTGACCGATGTCTCGGATCTGGCCGCGGCGCGGCGCGCCGCCGAAGCCTCCAGCCGCGCAAAGTCGGAGTTTCTGGCCAACATGAGCCATGAGGTCCGCACTCCATTGAACGGCATCGTCGGCATGCTGCAGCTCTTGAGTCACACGTACCTGGATGCGGAGCAGAAGGAGTTTGTGTTCACGGCCATCCGCTCATCCAAACGGCTGACCCAGCTCCTGACCGACATCCTCGAAATTTCACGCATCGAGGCAGGCAAGCTGGACGTTGTCGCTCAGGAATTTCATTTCGTGGACCTGCGCGACTCCGTGCGCGACCTCTTTGTCATCCCGGCCAAGGCCAAAGGGCTTGAGCTCTCGTTTGAGATCGACGAGGCCATCCCTTCGCATGTGGTGGGCGACGAGGGCCGTCTGCGGCAGATTCTTTTCAATCTGGTCGGCAACGCCACGAAGTTCACGCCCCGGGGCAGCGTTCAGGTCACGGCCCGGCGACTGGACCAGGGTGGACAGATGCACGTCGAATTCACGGTCCAGGACACAGGTGTCGGCATCCCCCGGGAGCGGCAGGAGGACATATTCAACGCCTTCACCCAGGTCGATGGTTCGGCCGTGCGCCAGCACGGAGGCGTTGGGCTGGGCCTGGCCATAGTCAGGCGCCTGGTGGACATGATGGATGGGACGATAACGGTTCAGAGCGAGCCCGGCCACGGCACGACCATGACCGTCAGGGTTCCGCTGCTTCCCGGCCGGTCGGTGTGTGAGAATCTTGAAGAGCCTCCGCTGCCGGAGGTCCGGGACAAGCACGTCCTGGTGGTGGAGGATGACCCGGTCAACCAGTTGGCCCTGACCCGGATGCTCAGAAAGCTTGGCCATTATTCGACGCTGGCCCGCAATGGCCAGGAGGCCCTCGACCTGCTGGCGCTGGAGGATTTCGATTGCGTGCTCATGGACATCCAGATGCCGATCATGGACGGACTTGAAGCCACCAGCCGAATCCGTTCCGGCTCCATCGGCCGCGTGTCTCCTGAAATTCCGGTCATCGCCCTGACCGGACACGCCATGCCGGGAGACCGGGAGCATTTTATGGCCTGCGGCATGACGGCGTATCTTTCCAAACCTGTGGACATGAATTCACTGTCTCGCCTCATCGCACAGCTTACATCCTGACGTGTCTGGCGGAATTGTTGCGCTTTTCCGGATGAACTATCCTCTACGATTTTATGTCTATTGCTTATTTACTGCTCCGTAAGTAACCAGCATTCCGAAGGACGCGATTTTACCATGAATGGGCTGTTAAATTCGAATGCAAAGAGGTTTTTTCATGAGATGGATGCAAGTCGCTTCACACAGGTCGTATCTATTTTTTCTGACCTGTCTGTTTGGCGTAGAATTTATTTTTCTGGCCATTGATCCTTATCACAGGAAAGATTGGATTCTGGAAAATGTCCTTGTCGTGGTTTTTCTGCTTGTCTTGTTTCTTTCCGCGAAAAAATTTCCCTTCTCCAGAATTTCCTACACGCTCATTTTCGTCTTTCTGGCCATTCACGAGATCGGCTCCCATTACACCTATTCCGAGGTCCCCTACGACGCGTGGTTCCAGTCCGCCTTTGGCACGACGTTCAACGAGCTGGTCGGTTGGGAGCGCAACAATTTTGACCGCATCGTGCACTTTCTCTATGGGCTGCTGCTGGCCTATCCCATCCGCGAGGTCTATTTCCGTGTCGCCCAGGCGGATGGGTTCTGGGGCTATTTTCTGCCCCTTGATTTCGCCATGTCGACGTCCATGCTCTATGAACTGATCGAATGGGGAGCGGCGGAATTCTTTGGCGGGGATCTGGGCGTTGCCTACCTAGGCACTCAGGGCGATGTCTGGGACGCGCACAAGGACATGCTCCTGGCCAGCATCGGGGCGCTCATCGCCATGCTGATCACCCTTGGCCTGAACATGCGGTTGCAGAAGGATTTCGCGCGCGAATGGTCCCGCAGTCTTGAGGTCAAGCATCCAGAGCCCATGGGTGAGGATGAGATCGTGCGCATGCTGAAAGGGTGATTTTTTCCTTAGGTTGTCGGTAGGTTGATCGGGTATTATGAGCCGTATGCTTAAGCCAATGACCGTTTCTGACTTCACCTAGGTCACAGTTGACGGCCTGTGTCCTTACGGACCGGCCCTGAAATGCGAAACGCCCGGATTTCCGGGCGTTTCGCGGTTTTGTGCCGGGAGGGCTGGGCTAGTCGAAGGCCTTGTCCACGGTCCATACTTCCCAAACCTTGCCGACCAGGCCGGGGCCGGGGCTCAGGACCGGTTTGCCGGGTCTCCAGCCGGAAGGGGTAGCCTTGGTGCCTTTGCTCTCGCGCACAAGCTGGAACGCCTGGATCTGGCGCAGGGTTTCGTTCACGTTGCGGCCCACCGGGGGAGTCAGAACCTCATAGGCCTGCACATTTCCGTCCGGGTCGATAAGAAAGCGGCCACGCACATCCACGCCGCTGGCTTCGTCGTAAATTCCGTACATTTTGCCAACATTGCCGCCGCCGTCGGACAGCATGGGGAAGGGCACGGTTTTGGCCGTGATCATTTTCGAGAGTTCGTCGTCGACCCACATCTTGTGCACGAACATGCTGTCCGTGCTCATGGACAGGACCTGCACTCCCAGCTTGGCGAATTCCGCGTGCTTCTCGGCGACCGCCGAGATTTCGGTTGCTCAGACAAAGGTGAAGTCACCCGGGTAGAAGCACAGCACCACCCATTTCCCCAGGAAGTCGGACAGTCTGATATTGGTGAAAGCGCCATTGAAGTATGCCGGAGCTGCGAAGTCCGGTGCTTTTTTTCCGACCTGAATCATGGGACGCGCTCCTTGGACTGGTGTTGCCGCCGTTTGTGGTGTTTCTTCCGGTGCCTGCTCGACCTCGGCCGTGGGCCTGGTGCAGCCTGCCGCCAATTCTTCTCCCATAGTGGGCCTCCGAAGGTTGTATTGATGATAACGATACGCTTTTACAAAATCGATAGTTCCTGCTTATTTTATCGAAGTCGAAAGAACAAGGGGGGTGGCGATATTTCATCAATAAAAGAGGAGAATTCTCGGGGGCGACGGGAAAAATAAAAACGGGGACTTCGGCGTCATGCCAAAGTCCCCGTCGCGATTCGGGAAACCCGATGTCTAGCTTGCGGTCGGAGCCGGTACAAGGCGCTTGTTGCCTTCCCAGATTTTCTCGGCTTTGGGGGTGAGCTTGAGATACTTGAACCACTGGTGGCTGGCCATGTGCTCGGGGTCCATCTGCAGTTCCCGGCTGTGTTCCATGATCGGCGGCACCAGGGTCTTGATGTCTCCGGCCAGGGCCTGGGCAGTGGTGAAGGCCGCCGCCTGGATGGCGATATCCACGGCCTTCTGGCTGTACTGCTGGGACTTGGCCAGGGTATCGAGGGCCTTGGTCGGGTTGTGGAAGCCCACGCTGTTCTCGGCGGAGATCAGATCCCAGAAGAACTGGCCCTTGCGGCACATTTCGCGGGCGTCGATCATGAGCTGGTCGTAGTCGGCCGGCTTCTCGCCCTCGAACTCGCTGGCCATGCGGATGGCTTCATGCGCCTTGACCGAGATGTCCTGGGCGGTCATGAGCTGTTCCCAGACCTTGTCCTGGGTGTAGATGACCCGCTGCTTCAGGTATTCGGGGCTCTTGTCCGTATGGCACTGGCGACAGGCCTTCATGTCCGGGTCTTTCAGGGGCGAGTTCCAGTGATGGTTGGACATCTTCTTCTTGCCGTCGAGGCGGGTGTAGCTCATGTGGCAGTCGGCGCAGCTGACGCCGGCCGCGCCGTGCACGCCGTTATGCCAAGTTTCGTACTCGGGGTGCTGGGCTTTCAGCATGGGAGTTTTGGACACGGGATGCACCCAGTCCACGAAGTTGCCTTCGAAGCCGGGCGTGGTGGTATCGCCGTGGCTCTTGTAGTACGTGTACATCTCTTCGGGGTCCTTGCCCTGAGCCCACGGGAAGACGGGCTTCTTGGCCGTGCCCTGACCCTTGTCCGTGAAGTAGTACTCCACGTGGCACTGGCCGCACATAAGCGCTCGCTGATCGTTGCGGGGCAGGGTCTTGAAGTCCTTGCCCTCAGCCTTCAAGTGATCCTGCAGGGGCACGGAGTAGAGGCGCAGTTCCATGGTGGCCGGGTCATGACAGTTGGCGCAGCCGATGGTGTTCTCGTCCAGATCGACTTGTTCGCGAAATTCGTTGAAATCCTTGGCCCAGAACTCGTCTCCGTAGGTGCCGACCCACTCGTTCATCTTGGCTGTCTTGCAGTTCCAGCAGGTGGCGGGCAGCCCGGCCTTTTCGTCGTAGCGGTTCAGGCGGTCGATATGCAGGATGTCCTTTATGGCGTAGGTGTGGCCGCGCGCCGCCTTGTATTCGTAGCTGAATGGATAGCCGAGCCAGAGATTCTTCAGGTATGGCTGGGCGTGCTTGTATCCTTCGGGCAGGGGATTTACGTTGTCGTGCTTATTGTACGCCACGGACCCGCCGTACTCGGTCATGATTTCCGACTCGTTGTTGCGCAGGAACGTTTCGTAGTGCAGCGGAAATTCGGGCTTGAAGGCGGAGTTATTTATCTCGTCGGACTTGAGGTTGGTCTTGAAGGTCGGCGGCACGGGCTCGGTCGCTTCGGAACAAGCGCTTAAGGCCAAGGCCACTCCCACGGCCAGCATGGCGAAAAGAGGAAAGTTTTTACGCATCGGCGGCGCTCCTTTTGGCTACGGGGATTTTGGGTGTGTGGGGCACGTGACGGTGGCAGTCGGTGCAGAATTTCTTGCTCTGCATGACCACGGTGGATGTGGTGGAGCCGTGGCAGCGCTGACAGTTTGCCTGGGTCACTTCCTTGGTTTCCTCGCCCGGGTGGATGAGGTCGGGGATGCTGCTGGTGACAGTGGCGAGGATGTCCCTGGTCCCTTCCTTGGTCTTGAACGGAATCTTGGCCACCAAGTTGTGCGGGGCATGGCATTCGTTGCAGGCCAGTTCGGCGTGGACCGAGCGCTTGTGCGTCAGTGCCGCCTCGGCCATGGAATGGCAGCTGCCGCAGAACGAGGCCTGATCCGTGGTGGTCATGGCCAGGGCCACTCCAACCGTGAACACGATGCCCGCTATGGCCGGAAGCAGGGCGAACCGCCAGCCCCGACCGCTGGATGCATCATTTTTTGGAGTCATACTCCCTCCTGTACAGGTATGTTGGAACCGGACCGTTTCCAGCGCCTGTTCGTCTCCAGAACGATCAGGCCGTACTCCGTATTCATGTTGTCCCACCTAGCAGAAAATTTCAACCTTGTGCAGTTAAAGTTGTAACGGGATTGAAACATGTGTATCGGCATGAGCCGGAGATGCGCAACCCTTGAAGGGATCGCGCCGACAGGGAGGGTGGTTTGACGCAGCAGAGAATCCTGATCATCGACGACGACTCGGACATCGTTACGACCGTCAAAGCCAATCTGGAGCTCGACGGTTTCATGGTGCTGAGCGCAACGGACGGGGCCTCCGGGCTTGCAGCCGTGCAGGCGAACGCGCCCGACCTTGTGCTTCTGGATCTGGGCCTGCCTGATATCGACGGGATCAAGGTCTGCCAGACCTTACGGCGTGACAGCGAGGTGCCGGTCATCATGCTCTCGGCCCGGGACACCGTCGCGGACAAGCTCCTGGGGCTGGAATGCGGGGCCGACGATTATCTGGTCAAACCCTTCAACGCCCTGGAACTCTCGGCCCGCATCAGGACCGTGCTGCGCAGGATCAGGCGCAGCGAAACGGCTACTGCGCAACGTAACGGAAATATCATTCTGGATTACCGTTCCCATGAGGCCACGATCCAGGGCCGCCAGGTGCGTCTGACCCGGACCGAGTTCTCGCTGCTTGAACTCTTCGTCGCCCATCCCGGGGAGACCCTGACCCGCGATTTCATCCAGAGCCAGAACTGGGGCGATTCCAAGCTCTATTCCCACAGCCGGGCAGTGGATGTGCATGTGCAGCGCCTGCGTAAAAAGATCGAGGAGAATCCCCAGGCTCCGCGCATCATCCTGACCGTGGCCGGAGTCGGCTACAGATTCGAACCCAATCCGTAACGGGCGTCCTGCGGCAGTTGCGCCGCGAAGCAGGGGGAGAGTTGTTGGCGCGAGGCCGCTGGTGCGGCAGTCGATCAAGGAGGCCGGTGCAGGAGTTTACCGGTTTGCTGAGGAATTTTGGGCAAAAAAAAGCCCGTCAGGTGACGGGCTTCATCGCGATCGTAGTGTTCAGCTTAGTAGCGTGAACGGCTATCGGAGCGGCTTTCACGGGGCTGCGCTTCGTTGACCTTCAGGTTGCGGCCCTGACAGTCGGTTCCGTTCAGCGCCTGGATGGACTTGCGTGCGCCTTCATCGTCCATTTCCACGAAGCCGAAGCCGCGTGAACGACCGGTTTCGCGGTCTTCGATGACATGGGCAGAGCTGACCTGACCATACTGGGAAAACATGGCATGCAGATCAGCATCAGTGGTCGACCAGGACAAATTTCCAACATAGATGTTCTTAGACAAGACAGTAACTCCAAAGAAAAAAAAGTAAAAAGAAAAACTCTGTTCCTGCTGGAAACAGTTACCGGCAGGATTGCGGAATAATGAAATTGGATTCGATTTTGAATTCAGATTTTCATTTCCGCCAAAGTCAGCAGTCACTAGGTGGGCTGGATTTTAATGTCAACGCTTATTATTTTTATTTTTGACGGAAACCAGTGCTTCATGGCGAAAAATAAATTCAACAGGCTTGAATAGAACATCTATTTATTTTTAAATTATTTTGCGCCCATTTTTCGGACACGGGCCGTTCGGGTCCGAAACGGCCCGCCGTTTTCCGTTCAGGGGCGATCGCGCCGGGCATCCGTGCTTTTTTCGGAGCGCGCTCATTCTTTTGTTGCGGGCAGGGTGAAGGTGAAGACGCTGCCGCCGCCGGGGTTGTCCTCGACCCAGATGCGTCCCCCGTGGGCGCGCACGATCTGGCTGCAGATGGCGAGGCCCAGCCCGGTTCCTCCAGGCTTTCCACCTGTGCCGGACGAGGGCGCGGTGTGGAATTTCTTGAAAATGGCTTGCCTGTCGCCAGGAGGAATGCCCGGGCCCTGGTCCCGGACCAGGATGCGGATCTCTCCGCCCTCGTTCTGAAGGGTAAAACTGATGACCCCGCCATCGGGGGAATATTTGATGGCGTTGTCGGTCAGGTTGACGATAACCTGCTCGATGCGCTCCACATCCGCCAGGGCGATCATGGGACCGCTTGAAAGGAGGCCGAGGCGCAGTCCGCGCTCTTCCGCCAGCGGGCTCATGATTTCGACGATCTCTCCCACCAGTTCGGTCATGTCCGCCGGTCCGAAGTTCCAGTCGATCTTTTCCGCCTCGATGCGGGTGATGTCGAAGATGTCCGTGACCAGATGCGTGAGGCGGCTCACGTTCTTGTCCATGATGTGCAGATAGTCCTGCCTGTCGGCGGAGGTCTCCGTGCGCCTGAGATAATCGAGTCCTCCTCGGATGGAGGTCAGGGGGGAGCGCAGTTCGTGCGACATGGTGGCCAGAAATTCGCTCTTCAGGCGGTCCAGGGTCTTGAGTTCCTCATTGGCCAGGGCCAGTTCGCTGGTCGCGTTCTGCACCTCTTCCTCCAGCCGGTTGCGCCCCTCTTCCAGCTTGGCGCTCATGCTGCTCAAGGTCTGGCCCACGCGGTCCATTTCATGGCTGCTGCCGATGCGGATCCGCCCGGGGAAGTGCCCCCGGCTGATGCCGTCGGCCACGGATTCGAGGGTGCCAAGGGGCCTAAGCACCAGGTAGCGGACCAGGAAATACAGGGTCATGACCGTGAGCACGATGAGCGCGAGGGCCGACACGAAGAGCTGCATCTTGCTTCGGCTCAGGGAGTCGAGCACGTTCTGCACGGGCAGGTGAATGCTCAGGCAGCCGCTGACGGTTCCGCTGGTGTAATTCTTGTGGCAGGACAGGCAGGTCTCGTCGACATAGAGGGGGGCCGAATACTGGAACACCGCCTCCCCGTCATGGTCGACAAGTGCATAATATTCCGTGTTTTCCGGCTGGGCGAAGCTCTTTATGGCCGCTGTTTCGAATGCATCCGGCCTGTTTTCGGGATTCATGGGCGCGATGCCCGCCAGCCTGAAGCGGTACAGGTTCTGGCGGTAGGAGTAGAGGGAGAGCTGCTTGGTGACCATGGACGGGGTGAAGCGCTGCATGACGCCGCGATCCGTGGGCAGAAGATCGGTATAGAACGCGCCGCCGCCTTGAGCGCCGGGGGTGTCCTGGCGCAGGAACAGGCCCTGGGTGTCCGAGACCCACTGCCGGGTCAGGATGATCTGGCGGGTCAGGAGGCGGGCCTGGTTGACGACCTGGGTCCAGGCCTGCCGCTCCTCGGCCACGCCCTGCCAGAGAAAGATGATGCCCAGAAGCGGCACCACGATGCCAATGATGGCCGACATGAACTTGAACTGCAAAGAACCACGGAAACCGCGCATGGTTGTCCCTCCCGGGCAGCAGATGAGCCGGAAAGGAGCTTTTCGTCAATATGCAGGCACGGGCAGCGCTGTCGGTACTCTTTTTTTCATGTCGGCGACGAGTGGATTGTCTTGACAGAAAAGTTTGAAACTGATTATTTAGTGACACGATAAAAATTAAAAAAATGTCTTTTAGTTTCTGTTACCGAAAGATCCGGATGCCGGGCAGGGATGATGATGCTTTGAAATCGTCTGGCGTCACCCGAGGAGGAATGCATGTATTTTGAAACAGCCGGAATTGAAGTTTCCTTGTGGCTCCCCCCATTGGCCGCATTTGTCGTGTCTTTTTTCACCTCCATGGGTGGGGTTTCCGGAGCGTTTCTGCTCCTGCCTTTCCAGATGTCCTTTCTTGGGTACACCGCCCCTTCGGTCAGCGCCACGAACCAGCTCTTCAACATCGTGGCCATTCCCAGCGGCGTGTACCGCTATCTCAAGGAAAAGCGCATGGTCTGGCCCCTGACCTGGGTCGTGGTCGTCGGGACCTTGCCGGGAGTCCTTCTGGGGGCCGTGATCCGGGTCTCCTATCTGCCTGACCCAAAAAATTTCAAGGTCTTTGCCGGGTTGGTGCTCGCATACATCGGGTTTCGCATGATCAGGGATCTTTTGAAACACAAGGAGAAAAAGTCGGAGAGCACTTTTCGGCAGTCGGTGAAGGATTCCAGGGGGGGCGCCGCCGCAGGCCAGGTCACGGTCAAGGAATTCTCCATGAAGCGCATCAGTTATGAGTTCTTCGGCGAAACCTACACCTGCTCCACGATGACCATCTTCACGATGAGCCTCGTCGTCGGCGTGGTCGGCGGTGTGTACGGCATCGGAGGCGGCTCCATCATCGCTCCGTTCTTTGTCTCCATCTGCGGATTGCCGGTCTATACGGTCGCGGGGGCGGCGCTCATGGGCACGCTGGTCACGTCCGTGGCCGGGGTGGCCTTCTACCAGTTTCTGGCCGCATTTCATGCCGGCCAGTCCATCGCTCCCGACTGGGGGCTTGGCATTCTTTTCGGCCTGGGCGGAATGTGCGGTATGTATTGCGGGGCCAGAATGCAGAAGCACGTCCCGGCGCGCCTCATCAAGGCCATGCTGTGCGTCATCATCTTGGGCACGGCGCTCAAGTACATGGCGGAGTACTTCGGCTAGACTTCTCCATATCCATATTCTAACTTTCAACCGGTCAAGCACTGTGCGGGTTTGACCGGTTTTTTCGGGAATGGTCCCGCCGAAATTTTTGGCTTGGTGGATCATCAGGAGAGGCACGGCAGCGTGAAGATGCGGCAAAACAATTTTCGAGGAGTGCGATGAGCGTCGAAATTCCTATTCTGGCCGATGCGGTCATGATCTTTGGTTTGTCCTGCGCGGTCATCGTGGCCAGTCACAAGCTGCGCATTCCGACCATCATCGGTTTTCTGCTCACCGGCGTGCTGGCCGGGCCGCATTGCCTTGGCCTGGTGGGGGCGTCGCATGAGGTCGAGATGTTCGCGGAGGTCGGGGTCATCCTGCTCCTGTTCGTCATCGGCCTCGAACTATCCCTGGATGAACTGATCCGGCTCAAGCGTCCGGTCTTTGTCGGCGGTGCGGCCCAGGTCCTGCTGACCATCGCGGTCATGGGGCTGCCGCTGATGTTCTTTGACGTGGGGCTCGGCAAGTCCCTGTTCATCGGATTCCTGGCCGCCCTGTCCAGCACGGCCATCGTGCTCAAGGTGCTGGGAGAGAAGGCGCAACTGGCCGCGCCGCATGGGCGCATCGCGCTTGGGGCGCTCATTTTCCAGGATGTGGCCGTGGTGCCGATGATGCTCCTGGTGCCCGTGCTGGCCGGAGCTTCGGGTAATCCGTGGCTCGCCCTGGGTGAAATGGGACTTAAAGGCGCTTTTGTGGCCGGGGTCATTTTCATCGGCGCTCGCAAGGTCGTGCCGCTGGTCCTGGGCGCGGTCATCCGCACCCGCAGCCGGGAACTTTTTCTCATGACCACGCTCGGGCTGTGCTTCGCCATTGCCCTGCTGACGTCCACGGCAGGGTTGTCCCTCTCTCTGGGGGCTTTCCTGGCCGGGCTGATCATGAGCGAGTCCGAATACAGCCATTCGGCTCTGGAAGGGGTGCTGCCGTTTCGCGATGTTTTCACCAGCGTCTTTTTCGTGTCCATCGGCATGCTGCTGGACCCCGCCTTTGTGGCCACGCACCTGCCGCAGGTCATGGGCCTGACCCTGGCCGCGCTGCTGGCCAAGACGCTGCTGGCCGCGGCCGCAGGTCGCATCCTGGGCTATCCCCTGCATGTGTCCATTCTGGGCGGATTGTGCCTGTGCCAGATCGGCGAATTCTCCTTTGTCCTGGCCGGGGTGGGCATGGGGCACAATCTGCTCAGCGCCATGGAATACCAATACTTTTTGGCCGTCGCCATCGTGACCATGGCGCTCACGCCCTTTCTCATCGCAGGCGTGCCTTCCATCTCCGGCCGACTGGCCCGCCTTCTGCCCGTGGGCATGAGTCTCAAGGCGCAGAAGGATGCGGACACGGACCTGTCCGATCATCTCATCATCGCCGGCTTTGGCCTGGGCGGGCATCATCTGGCCAGGGCGGCCCGGGCTTCCGGAATCCGTTATGTCATTCTGGAAATGAACCCGGACACGGTGCGGCGCGAACGCGACAAGGGCGAGCCCATTCTTTTCGGTGACGCTTCCCAGGTGGCAGTGCTGGAGCACATCAACGTCTCCAAAGCCCGCATTCTGGCCGTGGTCATCTCCGACCCGGCCGCCATCGGGCGCATCGTGGCCACGGCCAGGTTCCAGAACCCGGCTCTGCACATCGTGGTGCGTACGCGTTTTGTCAGCGAGATCGAGCCGCTGCTGCAAATGGGGGCGCAAGAGGTGGTGGCCGAGGAATACGAGACCTCCGTGGAGATGTTCATTCGCGTCCTGTCTACATATCTGGTACCACGAGGCGATATCGAGCGATTCGTGCGCGAGATCCGGGCAGAGGGCTACGGAATGCTGCGCCGGCCCATGCTCAATACCGCCGATGCCTGCAATCTGGGCGGGGTCTGTTCTTCCTTCGGCGCGACGGTGCTGAGGGTAGTTCCGGGTGCGTTCGTCGAGGGCAAAAGTCTGATAGAGTCGCGTTTGCGCAAGGAACACGGTCTGACCGTCGTGGCCGTGCAGCGTGATGGCCGGACTCGGCTGAATCCCGATCCGCAATGGATTTTTGAAGCAGGAGACCGCGTGCATGTCTTTGGCGAGCAGGATTTGATTTCGCGCAAAGCCGTGCTATTCATCGGAGAAGAAGGCGAGTCCTGGAATGGATTATAACGATGGGGTGAAGACATGTTCCTCGTTGAGATGATGCGCAGACTGATTTCTCAAGTCCAGGTCTGCCCCAGTTGCGGGCACAGGCAGCCGGTGCGATCCGGGGAGAAGCGCAGGGAGCGCTGCGAGAAGTGCGGAGCCCCTTTGCCTCCTGCCAAGGACAAGGGGTAGCGTGCAGGGCATTTGAAATTTGAAATTTCAAATCTGAAATTCGGCAGAGGAGTTGAATCCATCGACGCGAAAAACGCGCCCCAGGCATGTGCCCGGAGCGCGTTTTCCGCGTTTTTGATTTGGATTCAGGCGGAGGCTACCATCGCCAGCCCGGGTCGATGCTCAGGTCTTCGGGCGCGGTGATTTTGAGGTCCAGGGAGATGGCCAGTTCCTTGCCGGGCGCGATGGTGCTGTTCCAGGCCAGGATTTCCGAATTGTCCTCTTGCAGGGGCTCAGGCTTGGCCGTGAGTTCGATGGTGATGCGCTCGTCGCGCGGCAGGGGACGCGGCTCCTCGATGCGCACCTGCGCCGAGCGGTCGGCGGCGTTGCGCACGGTCATGGTCCACTGTCGCAGGAAGGTCTGTTTTTGCTTGAACAGGCCTTTCTCGCCCGTCTTCTTGTCGCTTAAGGTCGTGGTGCAGGTTACGAGCGGGTCCGTGCCGAAAAACATGGTCGCCTCCCGTCCGGAGAGGGAGAACTGGCGCTGGTCGACCATGGCCCCGTCGATGAAGAAGAAGGCCATGCCGGGAGGCAGCTCCTTGGGCTCGGTGAATTCGGCCGTGGCCTGCAAAAAGGCCTTGGAGTCGAGGCTGGGTCGGAGCAGGTGTACGAAGTCGGCCGGCCAGGCGCCCTGCTCGATCTCGAATATGCGGGTCTCGCCAGCCGGAACCGATTTCTGTCCCATGTCCCAGGCGGCGTAGGTGCTGTGCCGGACCTGCACCGGCTCGGGTGGCGCGGACTCGAACATTTCTTCTTTGGCCGCGTCGGAACGCATGGCCATCATAGGCGCGCCGGCCATGGATTTGCGGAAGACCTGCAGGGGACCAATTTCCCAAGGCGGCAGGGTTGATGGCTCGGATTGCATTTCCGGCTGCATGGTGGCCAGGTGCAGCCTGATGTCGTTCCAGTCCTGCCCCGAGCGTTGCCAGACCTTGGCCTGCCAGAAAAAGTCGATGTTGCCGCGGGCCGGCGAGGCTTCCAGGCGGTAGAGCGGAGCCCAGCCGCAGTCGCGCAGGGTGTAGGCGTAGGTCAGCTCTTTTGGCGCGGGCCCGGCGACCAGGACGCGCACTTCCCAGACCGTGCGGCCCTGGCCCACCGCGTCCGCTATTTCTTTTTCCACCCAGGCGATCTTGGTGTTCAGCTCTTCAAGGCTGGCTTCCAGACTCTGGGCGCGGGCGGAATCTTCGCGCAGAGCCTTGCCCATTTCCCCCGCCAGTTCGCGCAGGGAGGCCACGGTCTTTTCAGCGGGCAGGCTCTGGGCCTTCCAGAAAGCCATGCGCCCGCGCACGCCCTCGAGTTCGGACAGCACTTCGCCGCGCTCGGCTTTCAAAGCCTTCAGACTCTGGTTGAGCGGCTCGATGGCGCTTTGGTTCTGCTCGCGCCGCGTCTTCCAGCTCAGGTCCGCGATGGTGCCGCTGCCTGCCAGGCGGCCGAAGCGAAGGCTGGCCGGGTCGGCCTGTCCGGGCAGGATCAGGCTGCAGGCCGAAAGACCCGCCTCTCCCGCCTCCGGCGTCACGGCCGAGACCTCTTCGACCTGGGCGGAATCCGGAAAGAGGGTCACCTGAGTCGGCGCGGCCCAGGCCCAGCAGGGAAAGAGAAGCATGATCGCGGTCAGAATTCTGTTCATGTGTCCTCCTGTGGAACAAAAAGGCCAGCCCGAAGGCTGGCCGTGGTCTTACTCTTCCTGGCTCGGGTCGAATCCGAGCTGCTTGATGAAGCCCATGCCGCCTTGCAGGTTGACCGGTTCCAAGAACCCGGCATGCCGCAGGATGACCTGGGATTCGTACGATCTGCCGCCCGTATTACACAGCAGCACGATTTTCTTGTCTCTAGGGATCTCGTCCAGTCTGCCCCGGATTTGTCCCTGGGGGATGTTTTTCCAGAAATCCGGGTGCTTGTTTACAAACGGCTCGGCGTTGCCCCATTCGCGGGTGTCGATGCACAGTAGGTTCTCGCTGGCGCGGTTCTCCCAGAGCTTGGCGAATTCCGTCGGCTGGATGGAGACGTTTCTGCCCACCAGCATGTTTTCGGCGGTGTTGGCCGCGGCATTCAAGACGTCCATGGCTGAGCCGAAAGGCGGTGCGTAGGCCATTTCCAGGCTGGACACGTCGCGCAGGGTCGGGCGGAACTTGAGGATGGCGGCCATGGTGTCGATGCGGCCCTTGAGGGAATCGCCGTTCTGGCAGGCGCCCTGCAGTCCAAGGACCCGGCCGGAGCGGCGCTCGACCACGATTTCCAGGCTGACCATGTCGCGCTTGGGATAGAAATGGGAGTGGTCGCTCATGATGACGTGGGCGCTGAAGGCGTCAAAACCCTCGCGCAGGGCCACGGGCAGGGACAGGCCGGTGCCCGAGAAGGCCAGGTCGAAGAGCTTGATGATATAGGTGCCGACCACGCCGTCGAAGGTTTCCCTGCCTCCGGCCACGTTGGTGCCGATGATGCGCCCCTGGCTGTTGGCCAGGGAACCAAGGGGGAAGTAGCCGATTTTGCCCGTGACGATGTTCTCGACGACCACGCAGTCCCCGCCGGCGTAGATGTCCGGGTCCGAGGTCTGCATGGTCTTGGAGACGATGATGCCGCCGCGCTCGGAACAGGACAGTCCGGCTTCCCGTGCGAGGATATCATTGGGAATGACGCCGACAGCCAGAATGACCAGATCGGCGTCGATGGCGCCCTTGTTGGTGACCACGCGCGTGACTTTGCCGTCTTCTCCCTCGATGGCCTGCACCATTTCCGACGTGCGGACCGTGACGTCGCTCTCCGCGAGGTGCTTTTCGGCGATGGTGGCCATGGCCTTGCTCATGAAGCCGGGCATGATCTGATCCGCCACTTCGATGACCGTGGTCTCGATACCCCACATGTCGGCAAAGGATTCCGCCATCTCCAGGCCGATGAAGCCTCCTCCCACGATGACGGCCGAGCCGACGCTGCCCGACGCAACCTTTTCCTTGATGCGGATGGCTTCGCCCAGGGTGCTGACGGTGAAGACGTTGTCCAACTCGCGTCCGGGGATGGGCAGTTTGCGGGGGGTGCTGCCCATGCCCAGGACCAGCTTGTCGTAGGGCAGCGTGGTCTGGGTGCCGTCCTTGGCCTGGACCAGCACGGTCTTGGCCTTGCGGTCGATGGACAGCGCCCTGGTTTCGGTCATGACTTTGAAATCCTTGCAATCCTGGAAGAACTGCTCGTCACGGACCATGTGAAAGCTCGTTTCCTGCAATTGCTGGTGATCGCTGACGTCTCCCGATACATAGTAGGGGATTCCGCAGCCGCCGTAGGAGATGAGTTTGCTGGCGTCCACCAGGGTAACTTCGGCATCAGGCGCCACGCGTTTGATGCGACATGCGGCCTTGGGGCCAAGGGCCACGCCGCCGATGACAACGACTTTGAGAGACATGAAAACTCCTTGAAATTAAATATGTTGATAGTAAAAAATAGGAGCTGTTTTGGAAAAAACATGCTTTGGGTAATATATTTCGTCCGGGAGCGGTAGTGGAAAAATGCATTGGGACCGGCATGTCGGGCCGACATGTCGGGCCGGCATGCGACCGCGCGACATGTCATGGATCACGAGCAGGATTGAGACTTGCTTTTAGCGAACGCGGCATTAATAGTTCCCCGGCAGCGGGGTCGGTCCCGGGCAGCGGGGGCGGTCCCCGGTCGAAAGAAGGCGCTTTTCGGGCAGTGTTGCCTGGAACCCGGACCTGCGATGCTGGATGAATCAATTACGAGGAGAGACAATGGCTGAAACCATCGATGATATTTCCATAGACTGGACCGATGAAGAAGGGGTCCAGAAAGTACGGGAACTGAAAAAGGAAGTGTTGACCCGCGGAGCATGGTCGACGCTCATGTTCGCCTATCAGGAAGTGGGCCGCGGCGAAGAGGAGTTTGGGCCGGTCAAGTTCAGGGTCGGGCGTTATCAGAAGCGCAACGGCCGTTTTTCGCCGCATTCCAAGTTCAATATCTCCTCGGTCAAGCAGGCCAAGCAGGTTGTGCAGATTCTGCAGGCCTGGATCGACGAATACGGTGAAGATGAGT
This sequence comes from Desulfomicrobium baculatum DSM 4028, assembly GCF_000023225.1. Taxonomy (NCBI): domain Bacteria; kingdom Pseudomonadati; phylum Thermodesulfobacteriota; class Desulfovibrionia; order Desulfovibrionales; family Desulfomicrobiaceae; genus Desulfomicrobium; species Desulfomicrobium baculatum. Next base: position 2,393,766 of record NC_013173.1, on the reverse strand, counting down.
AGGGCCGGAGTGTGTCATGACCGAACCATTTGAGGTTCCGGGTTCAGATCCCGACATCATGGTCGAGGACCAGTTGCAGGAGCCCAGGCAGTTTAAGGTATTGCTGCATAACGACGATTATACGTCCATGGATTTTGTCGTGGAAGTGCTTATGAATGTCTTTGGCAAATCCGAATCCGAGTCGTTTGCCATTATGATGAGTGTTCACGAGAAAGGGATTGGCCTGTGCGGAATCTACACGGCCGAGGTCGCGGAAACCAAGGTGCAGCTTGTGCATCAGATGGCCAGAGCCCGGTCTTTTCCCCTGCGCTGCTCCATGGAAGAGGTGTAAATGCTGAGTAAGGAGTTGGAAAGAATCATTGGCAATGCTGTGCGCGAGGTCAAACTGCGCCAGCACGAGTTTTTGACCCTCGAGCATCTGCTTTACAGCTACACGCTCGACACCCACGGTCAAAGCCTGCTTGCCGGTTGCGGCATCGATCTGGAGCGTCTGCGCAAGCAGCTGGCTCAATTTTTCATCGATCATCTTGATGTAAGCCCCCGTCCCGAGCACGAGATCGTGCAGACGGTCAGCGTGCAGCGGGCCATGCAGCGGGCCATCCTGCACATTCAGTCCTCGGGCAAGAACCAGGTCGAGGCCGGTGATTTTCTGGCCGCCATGCTCGAAGAGGAGGACGCCTTTGCCGTCTATTACCTCAAGGCCCAAGGTCTGACACGGCTGGCGGTGATCGAGTACATTTCCCATCAGGTTCCCGACGGGGCCGTGGCCGGCGAGGCCGAAACCAGGGATGGCGGCAAGCAGAGCGCTCTGGATAAATATACGGTGGATCTGGTGGCCCGGGCGCTGGAAGGCAGGATCGATCCCCTGGTCGGCCGCGACGAGGAGCTCAAACGCACCCTGCAGGTTCTGGCCCGGCGCAAGAAGAACAATCCCATCTTCGTCGGTGACCCCGGCGTAGGCAAGACCGCCGTGGCCGAGGGCCTGGCGCTCAAGATCGCGCGCGGCGAGGTGCCGGAGCAGTTTGCCGAGGCTCGTATCTTCGCCTTGGACATGGGCAGCCTCCTGGCCGGGACCAAGTACCGTGGCGACTTCGAGGCCCGCCTCAAGGGCGTCATCTCGGAGCTCAAATCCATGGACGGGGCCATCCTGTGCATCGACGAGATCCACACCATTGTCGGCGCGGGCTCGACCAGCGGCGGGTCCATGGACGCCTCCAATATCTTGAAGCCCGTGCTGGCCTCGGGCGAACTGCGCTGCATCGGCTCCACCACCTACGAGGAATACAAGAACCATTTCGAGAAGGACCGCGCCCTGTCCCGGCGCTTCCAGAAAATCGACATCGTCGAGCCCTCCGTGGCCGAGAGCGAGAAGATCCTCATGGGCCTTCGGCCCTATTACGAGGATTTTCACGGGGTGAAGTATCAGCCCTCGGCCATCTCCGCCGCCGTGGAGCTTTCCGCCCGGCACATCAACGACCGTTTTTTGCCGGACAAGGCCATCGACGTCATCGACGAGGCCGGAGCCATCTTTGTTCTCTCCGGGGAAAAGAAACGGCGCAAGTCCGTGACCCGGCGCGACATCGAGGAAGTGGTGGCGCGCATGGCGCGTATTCCCAGTGCCCGCGTCAGCGCTTCGGACCGTGACCGTCTGGCCGGCCTCGAATACGAGCTCGGCTCCAAGGTCTTCGGACAGAAGGAGGCGGTGGCGCAACTGGCCCAGGCCATCAAGCGCTCCCGCGCGGGCCTTGGCAACGCGGAGCGGCCCCTGGGCTCCTTCCTGTTGAGCGGCCCCACGGGCGTGGGCAAGACCGAGCTGGCCAAGCAGTTGGCCAGTTGCCTGGATGTGGCCTTCGTGCGCTTCGACATGAGCGAGTACATGGAGAAGCACGCCGTGGCCCGGCTCATCGGAGCGCCTCCCGGCTATGTCGGCTTCGAGCAGGGCGGCCTTTTGACCGACGCCATCCGCAAGACTCCGCACTGCGTGCTGCTCCTCGACGAAATCGAGAAGGCGCACATGGACATGTTCTCCATCCTGTTGCAGGTCATGGACCATGCGACCCTGACGGACAACAACGGCCGCAAGTCCGATTTCCGCAACGTGATCCTGCTCATGACCTCCAATGCGGGCGCCCGCGAGATGAGCGGCAACGCCATCGGCTTCAAGGCCGGGGCCGAGGAGGACAGAGGGCTGCGCGGGCTGGCCGCCATCGAAAAGCTCTTCAGCCCGGAATTCCGCAACCGGCTCGACGCCATCATTCCTTTCCATTCCCTGACCCAGGACATCATGGAAAAGATAGTGGACAAGTTCATGGGCGAACTGGGTGTCCAGCTCGCAGCCAAGAACGTGACTCTGGAGCTCTCGCCCGAGGCCCGTGCCTGGCTGGCCAAAAAGGGCTTTGACCCCGCGTTCGGGGCCAGACCGCTGGGGCGGCTGATCCAGAAGGAAATCAAGGACGAACTGGCCGGCAGGATTCTGTTCGGAGAACTCGCCGGCGGCGGAAGCGTGCGTATCGGATTGACGGAGAGCGGGAAGCTGGATTTCACCTTCTCCCTCACGTGATTTTGCCATGACCGTCTTTGCCCTGCCCGCCCAGCCCGTCTTTCCCGATCCGGCGCATGCCGACGAGGACGGACTGCTGGCCGTGGGCGGGGATCTGTCGTCGCACAGACTGCTCATGGCCTACGGCCAGGGCATTTTTCCCTGGTACAACGAGAATTCCCCCATTCTCTGGTGGAGCCCCGACCCCAGGCTTATTCTGGAGCCTGCGCGTATCCACGTGCCCAAAAGGCTTGATCGCATTCTGCGACAGGGGCGCTTTCGCTTCACCCTGGATACGGTCTTCGAGCAGGTCATCACCCGCTGCGCCGCTACGCCCCGCAATGGCGCGCACGGGACCTGGATCGTCCCGGAAATGCTGGCCGCATATTGCCGCCTGCACGAATTGGGGTTCGCGCACAGCATCGAGGTCTGGTCGGGCGCGAATCTGGCCGGGGGTCTCTATGGCGTGGCCTTGGGCGGTGCTTTTTTCGGGGAGTCCATGTTTTACCTTGAGCCGGACGCCTCCAAGGCCGGTCTGGTGACCTTGATGCGGGCTCTCGAAAGTGCCGGGTTTGTTCTTTTTGATTGCCAGCAGACCACCGCGCACATGCTCCGCTTCGGCGGGTTCGAGGTGCCGCGCGGCGAATTTCTGTCCCGCCTGGAAGGGGCCCTGAAGCTGCATACTCCTTGCGGGCACTGGAGCCTGCGTGCCGGAGCCCTGATCGGCAGGGACCCTGAATAAATGTAACGGAGCCAAACGATGACTGATTTTGAACGTGGAAACGAGGAAGACTGGGTAGGGCGGCCAAGCAAGTCGCAACGCAAGCGGGACATGGTCGCCTTGCAGGAGCTTGGGGAAAGCCTGATCGAGTTGGCCCCGGAACAGCTCGGCCGGCTTAATCTGCATGAGGATCTGGTCGAGGCCATCCGCTTTTTTCACACCCTCAAAGACAAAGAAGCCAGGCGCCGCCAGCAGCAGTTCATCGGCACGGTCATGCGCAAGATCGATCCCGTGCCCCTGCGAGAGGCCCTGGAGGAGCTGGATCAGCTTCGTTTTCAGCAGGCCGAGGCGTTTCATCAGATCGAGATCTGGCGCGACGCGCTCGTTGACGGGGACGCGGATGTGCTGACGGAGCTGGTGGGACGTTTTGGGCTTGATCCCCAGCAATTGCGCCAGCTGGCTCGGCTGGCCGCGGCGGAGAAGGCCGCAGGCAAGCCTTCCAAGAACGGCCGCGCCCTGTTCAGGCTACTGCGCCAGAGTTTCGAGCGCGAACAGGCCCCGGATTAGGTCTGGGACGGTCCGGGGTCCAGGGGCTTGTGCTGGCTCAGATCGTAGAGCCCGTGCACGACAAAGGGCAGGGGATAACGGGGCACGATTTCAAAACGGATGCGACCGATGTCCTTGCCTTCGGGCATGGCGCTCAAAGGGAGCAGGCCCGCGGGCAGGGGAAATTCCAGGGAATTGATGCTGATGCGGGTCAGGCGGTCGGCGTACCGCGCGGTGAGGTATTCGACTATCCGGTCCATTTCCTCCCGATTGAAGGATTCGAGCAGGACCGCCCGGCTGTCGCCCCGGCTTGTGGGCGGGCCGGTTTGCGGATCTTCCTGCACGAGTTCGGGCCAGGAATAAACGGCTTCCTCTGAAGTCCAGTCGGGTCGAAAGAGGTGCACCAGGACATCCCGGCGGCCTTTGAAGACCCGGATGCAGATGGTGGCGACATGTCCGCGGGGACAGAGGCGCGCGGATTTTGCTTCCTGTCGAACTATCTCCATGAAACCTTCCTCCCTGGACGTGTTGTTTGCGTCAGTGTTTTGGGAGACGTCTAGCACGCTTTGGGACGGGCTTCAATGCCGTGTTCCCGGTTCTGCTTGAAATGATTCCGCTTCTGTGGAATGTAATTGCGAGTTGGGCCTTCAGACCATCAGGGAGCATCGAGCATGTCCGCCTTTCTTCTTCGCGCTGTTTTTACCTGCCTGGTCCTCTGCGCTCCGGTCGCTTCGCTGCATGCGGAAGAGTGGCGGCTGCTGGCGCCGGGGCTTGAGTTGCGCGAGTTTCTGATTCCCGATCAGGTCGGGGATCTGGAGGGCCGGCAGAGCGGCATGGCGGTGCTGCGCATCGACTCCGACAGGTTCGACGTGGCCCTGGGTTCCGCCCTGGGCACCGGACGTATGCGCAGCATGCAGGAATGGGCCCGGCATTCGGGATTCGTCGCGGTCATCAACGCGGGCATGTTCCGGGCCGATGACCGGATGCGCAGCACGGGCTACATGCGCGACGCGGCCGTGATGATCAATTCCTTCATTCATCCGAACTATGGAGCGTTCCTGGCCTTTCAGCCCCGGGATCCGTCCCTGCCCGCCCTGCGCTGGGTGGACCGCAAGAGCGACCCCGACTGGCAGGCGGTGCTTGCCGACTACGACGGGATCATTCAGAATTATCGTCTCATCAGCCGGGAGCGGGAAAATCTCTGGGAGCCGAGCGATCGCCGGCATTCCGGGGCGGCCATCGCCATGGACAGGGAAGGACGGCTGCTCTTCATCCATTGCCGCGCGCGGCTGTCCCTGCACGAATTCGCCCAGGCCCTCATCGACCTTCCTCTGGATCTGATTGGGGCCATGTATGTCGAAGGCGGAGCCGATGCAGCCATGTATGTCGATGTGGATGGCTTTGTGGGGCGTTTCGTGGGCGAGTACCGGTCCGATTTTTTCCAAGGCAGTAACAAGAATTTCTGGCCCGCGCCCAACGTGCTGGGCATCCGGCCCAAATAGCCCTTCATGACGCCGGGCAGCGGTCCGGCGTGCAGGTATCCATGTCCCTCTTTCAGCTTGAATCCGAATATGTTCCGCGCGGCGATCAGCCGGCGGCCATCGACGCCCTCTGCTCGGGCATCCGGCAGGGCGTGCGCGATCAGGTGCTGCTTGGCGTGACCGGTTCCGGCAAGACCTTCACCATGGGCCATGTCATCGCCAGGCTGGACCGGCCCGCCCTGATCATGGCTCCCAACAAGACCCTTGCCGCGCAGCTCTACAACGAGTTCAAGGGCCTCTTCCCGCGCAACGCCGTCGAATATTTCGTCAGTTATTACGACTACTACCAACCCGAAGCCTATCTGCCGCATTCCGACACGTACATCGAGAAGGATTCGGCCATCAACGACGACATCGACAAACTGCGTCACGCCGCGACCCACGCCCTGTTGACCCGGCGTGACGTGATCATCATCGCTTCCGTGTCCTGCATTTACGGACTGGGTTCGCCCGAATACTATGCCAAGATGGTCATCCCGGTGGAATGCGGACAGCACGTCGCCATGGAGACGGTCATCGGGCGTCTGGTCGACGTGCAGTACGAGCGCAACGACTACGACCTGCACCGCGGGACGTTTCGCGTGCGCGGGGACGTGCTGGAGATCATCCCGGCCTACGAGCACGAGCAGGCCCTGCGCCTGGAATTCTTCGGAGACGAGATCGACGGGATCTACGAGACCGATCCGCTGACCGGCGAGATCCTGTCCCGGGTCCAGAAGACGGTCATCTACCCGGCCAGTCACTATGTCTCGGACCGGGACAATCTGGTGCGGGCCATGGCCGACATCCGCGACGAGCTGCGGCTTCGTTTGCAGTATTTTCAGGACAACAACATGCTGGTTGAGGCCCAGCGCCTGGAGCAAAAGACCCAGCTTGATCTGGAGATGATCGAGGAGCTTGGCTACTGCAACGGCATCGAAAATTATTCCCTGCACCTGGACGGCCGCAGGACCGGGCAGCCGCCGTCCACGCTCATCGACTATTTTCCCAAAGATTTCCTGCTGTTCATGGACGAATCGCACATCTCCGTGTCCCAGGTCGGCGCCATGTTCAAGGGAGACCGCTCGCGCAAGCAGACCCTGGTCGATTACGGATTCCGCCTGCCCTCGGCCCTGGACAATCGGCCTCTGAACTTCGAGGAATTTCTGGAGCGCATCGGCACCACGGTCTTTGTCTCGGCCACCCCCGCCCCCTGGGAGCTGGAGCGGGCTCAGGGCGTGGTGGTGGAGCAGATCATCCGGCCCACGGGCCTGGTTGACCCCCAGATCGAGGTCGTGCCCACGGCGGGACAGATGGATCACCTCATGGCGCAGTGCCTGGCGCGCATCGCCGTGGATGAGCGGGTCATGGTCACGACTCTGACCAAGCGCATGGCCGAGGATTTGACCGAGTTCCTGCAGGCCCGGGGCGTGCGCGCCCGCTATCTGCATTCGGACATCGACACCCTGGAACGGGTGGCCATCATCCAGGCCCTGCGCGCCGGGGAGTTCGACGTGCTGGTCGGCATCAACCTGCTGCGCGAAGGCCTTGATATTCCGGAAGTCTCTCTGGTAGCCATGCTTGATGCCGACAAGGAGGGGTTCCTGCGTTCGACCCGCTCCCTGATCCAGACTTTCGGCCGGGCCGCGCGCAACGTGAAGGGCAAGGTCCTGCTTTACGCCGACACCGTGACCCGCTCCATGGCCGAGGCCATGGGCGAGACGCAGCGGCGCAGGGAGCGGCAGACCCTCTATAACGAGGAGCACGGCATCACGCCGCAGTCCATCCGCAAGACTTCGGAGAACACGCTGTACGACCTGCACCGCGAGATCAAGGAGCAGGAACGGGCGGCGGAGCGGACGGCGGACTACGATCCCGGCCCCGAGAACGCGGCCAAGGAAGTGGCCCGCTTGAGCCGCGAAATGCGCAAGGCGGCGGAAATGCTTGAATTCGAGGAGGCGGCCCGTATCCGGGACCGGATCAAGACCCTGGAAAAACGCTATGGTCTGGACGGTTCCAGGGCGACACGATCATGAAGACATGCTCACTGCGCACATCTTTTCTGCGTCGCTTTCTGCCGGGCTGTTCCGCCGGGATTCGCGGGTTCACCGGCCTCTACCAGACCGTCAAGTTCCGCTTCGGGTCCTTTTTTCCGCTGGTCCTCGGCGCCGGGTTTCTGCTCACGGTTTTTGCCTACGGCCTGTTCATTTTTCTGGTGGTCGAGGGTTGGAGCCTGCTGGACAGTTTCTATCAGGTGGTCATGACCCTCTCCACCGTCGGGTTCATGGAATTGCACCCGCTTTCGGACCGGGCGCGGCTGATGGTCTCTTTTCTCATCCTCATGGGCGTGGGCAGCTTTGCCTACCTGGTGGGCGCATTTACTCAGGTCGTGGTCGAAGGGCGGCTGCAGGATTTATGGGGGAAACGTAAAGTGCAGAAAATCATTGATTCCCTGGCGGATCATTACATCATCTGCGGCTATGGCCGCATTGGCGCGGTGGTGGCGGAGGAACTCCGGCGGGAAAATCTGACCGTGGTGGTCATCGAGAAGGATCCGGAACTTCTCTTTGACCTGGAGCGGGACAGATTCCTTTTTCTGGCCGGGGACGCCACCGCGGATGAATTTCTTCTCTCCGCCGGGGTGGAGCGGGCCAAGGGGCTTTTCGCCTGCGTCAGCCAGGACGCCGAGAACGTGTACATCACCCTGTCCTCGCGTCAGTTCAACGCCAACCTGACCATCATCGCCCGCGCCGACCGGCCCGAATCCGTGACCAAGCTGGAACGGGCCGGGGCCAACCGCGTGCTGACCCCGCATCAGATCGGCGGCAAGCGCATCGCCCAGGTCATGCTGCGACCCACGGTCACCGATTTCATGGATCTGGCCACCCAGGGGCACAATCTGCAGATGGAGGAGATCCCGGTGCGGCCGGGATCGGAGCTGGTCGGCAAGAACCTGATCACCTCCGGCATCCGCCCGCGCTTCAACCTCATGATCATCGCCATCGAGAAAGCCGGGGGCAGGATGACCTTCAACCCGCATCCGGAAGTGACCATCGAGGCGGGGGATACGCTTATCGCCGTCGGTCCTCCGGAGAACTTTCCCGGACTGCAGGCCGTGTGTCGTTTCGCCAACGGGGATGAAGCATGACCCTGCCGCTGGACCTTCCTTCCGAGGCCCACCGGCTGGTCGAGCGCCTGGCCGAATACAACGATGCCTACCGCCGGGGCGCGCCCCTGGTCGGCGACGCCCAGTACGACCTGCTGCTCGCGCGGCTGCGCGAGCTCGACCCGGATCACCCGTTTCTGCACCGGGTCGAGCCCGAGACCTTTTCCGGCAAGCGCGAAATCCGCCATCCCGTGCCCATGCTCTCCACCGACAAGGCCTATACGTCCGAAGAACTGGAGCGCTTTGTGGCCCGCGTGGAAAAAGAGGCCGGGGAGATCGGCGTCAGCGAGGTGCGCTACCGGGTCACGCCCAAGCTCGACGGACTGGCCGGGCGCGACGACGGGACTTTTTTTGTCACGCGCGGCAACGGCGAGAGCGGCTACGAGGTCAGCTCGGCCTTTGCCAAGGGCATGATCCCGCTCGGCGGCCGGGGCCGGGGCGTGGGCGAGATGGTCATCCTGCAGAGCTATTTTCAGGAGCACCTCTCCGACGCCTTCGAGCATCCGCGCAATCTGGTGGTGGGCATCGTGTCCTCGGACACGGTCAACGAACTGGCCAAAAAAGCCCTGGCCGACGAAGCCGTGCGTTTTGTGCCCTACGCCGAGCTGCCGAGTTGGGAAGGGAGCGGGGCGGAGCTGCTGCAGCGCATGGATGCGCTGACGGAGGAGCTTTCGGCGCAAGTGGACTATCCCCTGGACGGGATGGTGGTGGAGGTGGTGGACGAGGACGTGCGCCGGACCATGGGCGCCACCAGCCATCACTACCGCTGGCAGATCGCGGTCAAGCGCAAGGGCGAGACGGCCCTGACCGTGGTGACAGGCGTGGTCTGGCAGGTCGGCCGCACCGGCAAGGTCACCCCGGTGCTCATGGTCGAACCCGTGAACGTGTCGGGAGCGACCATTCGCCGGGTTACGGCGCACAATGCCGGTCTGCTGGAGAAGAAGGGGCTGGGTCCGGGCGCGGAGATCGAGATCATCCGCAGCGGCGAGGTCATTCCCAAGGTCGAGGCGGTGCTGGTCCCGGCCGCGACCACGCTGCCCACGGCCTGTCCGTCCTGCGGGGCGGCTCTTGAACGCGAGAACGATTTTCTGCTCTGCCGCAACGAACACTGCCCGGATCAGGTCGTGCAGACCATCGAGCACTGGTTCAAGACCCTCGGCAACGCCGATTGGTTCGGACGCAAAACCGTGGAAAAGATGGTCCGTTCAGGTTATGACAGCCTTGAAAAGGTGTACGAGCTGGGCGAGGATGATTTTCGGGCCATGGGTTTCGGCCCCGTGCTGTCCGGCAATCTGGCCGAGGCCGTGTACCTGAGCCGCACCCGCGAGGTCGAGGACTGGCGTTTTCTGGCCGCCCTTGGCATTGAGGATCTGGGCAAGGGCGACAGCCGCAAGCTCCTGGAGCAGTTTCGTCTCCAGGATCTCTTGACCGTCAGCCGGGAGCGGATCGAGGCCGTTCATGGCTTCGGCGCCATCACTGCGGCCTCCATCGCCAGGGGGCTTGAGCGAGTGGGTCCGACCCTGCGCCACCTGCTGGACCTGGGTTTTCGCATCATGCCCACCGGCGCGGCCCGCGAAAAGGTCACGGACAGTCCCCTGGCCGGAAAGCACGTGGTCTTCACCGGCAAGATGCGCGGCTCGCGCGAGGACATGCAGGAAGAGGCCCGCGCCCAGGGAGCATTGGTGCAGAGCGCGGTCAATTCCAAAACCGATTTTCTGATCTGCGGCGAAAACGTTGGCGCGAGCAAGCTCGCCAAGGCCCGGCAATTCGGGACGGCCATCCTGCAGGAAGATGAATATCTGCGCCTCATCGGCGCGGTAGGGTAATTCAACACGAGGAGTCTACTATGAGTATTCCAGTCATCATCATGGGCGCCAAGGGGCGGATGGGTTCTACCCTGACCCATTTGGCTATGGAGTCCGACCAGTTTTCCTTAAGCGGAGTCGTGGAACGGGCTGAATACAGCAAGGGGCTGGAAGTGCTGGGTTGTCCCGTGGCGCACGATCTGCAAGAGCTGCTGCCATCCTGTCCCGGGGCGACGGTCATCGACTTTACCGCTCCGGAAGTGAGCCTAAGTTCGGCCCGCAAGGCCGCCAAGACGGGCAACCCCGTCGTCATCGGCACCACCGGGCTCTCCGCCGAACAGCTGGCGGAGCTGGAGACTTTGGCCAAGGACATCCCGATCTTCTGGTCTCCGAACATGTCCATCGGCGTCAACGCCCTGGTCCGCGTCCTGCCCATGCTGGAGCGCATCCTGGGCGAGGCCTACGACATGGAGATCACCGAGATTCATCATCACCACAAGAAGGACGCGCCCAGCGGCACGGCGGTCAAGCTGGCCCAGGTGCTGGCCGAGTCGCGCGGCTGGAAAATGGACGAGGTCGGCAACTACGGCCGTCAGGGGATAATCGGCGCGCGGCCGGAAAAGGAGCTGGGCGTGCATGCCCTGCGCGGCGGCGACGTGGTCGGCGATCATACGGTCTATTTCTTCGGCCCGGGCGAGCGCATCGAGGTCACGCACCGCGCCCATTCCCGTGAAAACTTCGCACGCGGCGCCCTGCGCGCGGCGACCTGGCTTGCGAGTCAAAAACCCGGCCGGCTCTATTCCATGGGCCAGCTCCTGGGAGAATAGATGGTCGGCACTTTGCGGCAGGCTCTCGATCTGCTCGGTGGCGTGGTCCTGGGCAAGGACAGGCAGCTGCGTCTTTCCCTGGCCTGTCTCCTGGCCCGAGGACACCTCCTCATCGAGGACATTCCCGGCATCGGCAAGACGACCCTGGCCAAGGCCCTGGCCGTGGTCCTGGGCCTGGAGTTCAAGCGGGTGCAGTTCACCAACGACCTGCTCCCGGCGGACGTGCTGGGGGTCTCGGTCTTTGACGCGGCCGAGTCCTCCTTTGTCTTCCATCCCGGCCCGGTCTTCACCAACGTGCTCCTGGCCGACGAGATCAACCGGGGTACGCCGCGCACCCAGAGCGCATTGCTTGAGGTCATGGAGGAGCAGCAGGTCAGCCTGGACAACAGCACCCGCCTGTTGCCCCGGCCTTTTTTCGTCCTGGCCACCCAGAACGCCCTCGATCAGGCCGGAACCTACCCACTGCCGGAGTCACAGCTGGACCGTTTCCTGTTCCGCATTAGCCTCGGCTATCCGGACCTTGATTCCGAACTGGAGCTTCTGGGGCGCAGCCAGACCGCCGGGCGGCCGGTTCTGCCCGAGGCGGTCAGCAACGCCGAGGAAGTTCTGGATTTGCAGGAGCGGGTCGATCATGTCCGGACCAGCGCAGCGCTGCTGCGCTATGTGCGTGATCTCCTGGACTGGACCAGGACTGGAGGGCGGTTTGTCAATGGTCTTTCGCCCCGCGCGGGCCAGGCCCTGGTCCGTGCATCCCGCGCCTGGGCCTTTCTCGATGGCCGCGACTTTGTGCTGCCCGAGGACGTGCAGGCCGTCTTTCCGAGCCTCGCCGGTCACAGATTGCGTTCGGCCGACGGCGCGGGCGTCGATCTGGCCGCGATTCTGGCCGCGGTGCCCATCCCCTGAACCTGCGTGGGGAGGAAAACATGGTTTTGCCACGGTTCATCCGCAATGTGATCCTGGCGCGGCAACGCGCGGATCTGCCCCTGCGTTTGAACCGGCGACGGATTTACATTCTGCCCACCAGGGCCGGGACGGTCTTTGCCTTTTTTCTCCTGGCCATGCTGGTCGCGGCCATCAATTACACCAATAATCTGGCATTCCTGCTGACCTTTCTGCTGGGCAGCATCTCCATTCTTTCCGCCATTCATGCCTATGCAAACCTGGCCGGGCTTGAGGTCGAGGCCGGCCGCTTGTTTCCGGCGTACTGCGGAGACGACGCGAGGCTGCAGCTTTTTTTCCGGGCCGGAGGACGGGAGCGCAGGCGACTCAATGTGCGCATCGGCACTGCCGAGGACGAGTTTTCTCTTTCTGTCGGATCCGGCCGGGAGATGGACCTGAACGTCACGACGTCCAGGCGCGGCCTGCTGCCTCTGGGGCAGGTCGTGATCAGCACCCGCTATCCCCTGGGGCTTTTTCGAGCCTGGTCTCCCCTTGTCCTGCCCGTGACCGGGCTGGTCTATCCCAAACCTCTGGCTCTCGACAGGATGGACTGGCACCATCTGCAGGGAGATGGAGATGAAGGAGGGATTGGGGTCGTCAGCCAGTCCGGAGAGTTTGGCGGCGTGCGCCCCTATCGGCCGGAAGACGGCCTTTCCCGGGTTTCCTGGAAAGCTTCGGCCAGGGGCGCGGGCCTTTTTTCCAAGGAATTCCGTTCCGGCGTGGCCCGGACTCTTGTCTTTGATTGGGATGAAGTCCGTGCAACCGGCTACGAAGAACGCATCAGCCTGCTGGCCGGGCTGGTGCGGGAGGCGGAGCGGGAGGGGCTGTGCTACGGCCTGCGCTTGCCGGGCCTTACGATAGCGCCAGGCAGCGGCGCGGGCCAGGCGCATCGCTGCCTGGAAGCGCTGGCCCTTTTGCCGGAGGCCGCATGATTCACGACAAGCGCCGCTTCAGCGTGACGCTGCTGGCCCTGGCTCTGGCCTTCGCGCCGCATCTGCCGCGCGTGCCGGTCTTTGTCGGCTTTTTTGTCTTTCTGGCCTGGGGCTACGCCCTGGGGATGCAGTACCGGGGCTGGCCCGTCCCTCCCCGTTGGCTGCGCGCCATCCTGGCCCTGGCCTGTCTTGCCCTGGTGCTCTCCACGTACGGCCGATCCTTTGGACGTGACGCCGGAGTGGCCCTGCTGTCACTCATGCTGGGGCTCAAGGCCGTGGAGAGCAAATCCGTGCGCGACATGCTGGCCCTCTTGTTCCTGGCATATTTCGTGGTCGTGACCAACGTGCTTTATTCCCAGACCCTGGTCATGAGCGCGTACATGTTTTTTTCGGTCATGGCCGTGACCGCGGCCCTGGTTCATCTGCATTCCGGGGAACCCCGCCTGCTCCCCGATCTGCGGCGCGGGGGGCTGCTTCTCGTCCAGGCCCTGCCGTTGGCCTTGATTCTTTTCGTCTTTTTTCCGCGTCTGCAGGGCGCCCTGTGGGGCGTGCACGATGAACGGGACGAAGGTGTCAGCGGCTTCAGCGAGACGCTGGAGCCGGGTTCGGTGGCCAGTCTGTCCCTGTCCCGGGAGGTGGCCTTCAGGGTCGATTTTCCCGGCACCATCCCTGACCGTGACAGTCTGTATTGGCGCGGGCTGGTGCTGGACAGTTTCGATGGCATGACATGGTTTCGGGATGTGCCTTTCGACCTCGTTCCTCCGCGTATTGATGCCCTCCCCGCGCAAAGCGTGTCCTACACGCTGACCATGGAACCGCACAACAGGGAGTGGGTTTTTGCCCTTGATCTGCCCGTGCTCGCGCCTCGGGGCACGGTGCTGCGGTCCGATCAGACGCTGGCCAGCCTGCGCATGGTCCGCTCGCGGGTGCGTTACGAACTCGCGGCGGTCCAGGCTCCCGGTCTCTCGCCTGTTCCTGGCCCTGCGTGGACCGCACTGCCCGAGGTCGGCAATCCCAAGGCGCGCGCCCTGGCCGCTGAATGGAAGGACGCGGGCCTCTCGCCGGACGAGATGGTCGCGGCCGCGCTCAAACTTTTCCGGGAGGGCGGGTTTGTCTACAGCCTGCGGCCCGGAGCCGCGGACAAAGACATCGTTGATCAGTTTTTGTTTGCAACCCGCCTGGGATATTGCGAACATTACTCCTCGGCCATGGCCTTTCTGCTTCGCGCCGCCGGGGTTCCGGTCCGGGTCGTGGTCGGCTATCAGGGCGGGGAAGAGAATCCCATGGGCGGATATCTCATTGTCCGTCAGTCCGACGCCCACGCCTGGGTCGAAGTCTGGACGGACGGCCGCTGGCTGCGCGTCGACCCCACCTCCGTGGTCGCTCCGCAGCGTCTGGTGACGGGGGTGGAGTCCTTCGTGCCCCAGGGGCAGGGCGGAGTGTTGCCCGAAGGGGCTCAGGCCCTGCGCAAAGTGGGACGTTTTTTTCAGCTGGGCTGGGACGCGGCCAACAACTCCTGGAATCAATGGGTGCTGGGCTTCAGCCACGACAGGCAGCGAAGCTTGTGGGAGCGCCTGGGCATCGATTCGACCACCAGGGCCGGGGCCGGAAAGCTGGCGGGCGTCCTGGCCGTGGGGCTGTGCATCATTCTGGGCGGGGTGTTCGGCGTCATACTGCGCTCGCGGCATGGCGAGCGGGATCAGGCTACGTTTTTGTACGGCCGTTTTTGCCGCAAATTGGCCAGGCTCGGATTGGCCAGGGGACTGGCCGAGGGGCCGCGCGATTATGCTCGGCGCATAGGTAGGCAGCGCCCCGAACTGGCCCTGGCTGCCCGGTCTATTGTCGACGCGTATGTCGCTTTGCGCTACAGTGGCCGGGGGGATTTGGCGGCATTCAAACGACTGATCGACGAATTCATGGGGAGAAAGATTTGATGGAAGAAAAAAAGGGTGCTCTGGTGCCGGTGGAAAAGAAGGAAGAGCTTTCCGTCACGCCGGTGGAGCAGGAATATGAGCACGCCAAGTCCTATTTCAAGGAATCCTCGGTCCAGGCGGCCAAGGTCAATGCGGCGCTGCTCACAGTGCTGGGCTTGTTTGTTGTGCGGGGAATCAGGTACGCGTGGGAGGCCTTGAGCTGCCATTTTCCATGGCGCAGGAAAAAATAAAGGCGCCCTCAGGCGCCTTTGGCTTTCGGCTTTGCTTAGCGCTGGCCCAGAATCCCGGCCTTGAATTTTTCGCCAGGCCCTGGCTTGGGGCCGATCCAGCAGCCCAGCAGGGCATCGTTGAAATCCTTGCCCGGAATGACGCCCTTGAGTTGGCCGCGCACCATGATCGTGGTTCCGTCCGCCGGATTATACAGGCAGCTCAGCGTTTCGCCCTTGTCCATGGTTTCCATCATGCTTCCGAGCGCCACGAAGCGCTCCTGGAGGGACGCGTCGGCGGCGGGCGTGTTGGCCGCCAGCCCTTCCAGCCAGGCATCCGCGATCTTTTCGGCTTCGACCTTGCGCAGGAAATGCATGGTCATGCCTCGCGGGGCGTCCGTCGCCAGGATCTTTCCGGCGTCCGTGGACGGTGTGGGCAGATAGAGGCCGGCTGCGTAGACGTCGAAAAAGGTGAAGGTGCGCATGCCCAGGCCGTTCAAGGTCAGGGTGGAGTCAGCCACGGTGATCTGGTCGGGCAGGGTGACGTCGCCGATTTGGCCGCCCGAGGCAGGGGATGCGATGCTCAGAATAATCAGGCACGTGAAGATGTATTTGCGGATCATGAGTGAACCCTTTATTGCTATCATTTTGAAATATTGAGATTGTACTATAAATAATTCGGCAGCGTTGAGCGATCGCTTAACATCGGTTTCACTAAATGAAAAGGGGGGTAAAGCCCTCCGTCCCTTTTGGAGAATGCATGCTGGTCGCGATTCTTTCGGATATTCACGGCAACATCGAGGCCCTGGAAGCTGTCTGGCAGGACATGGCGCCGTTGCCTGTCGACCGCATCGTCAGCCTGGGGGATGTGGTCGGCTATGGGCCGAATCCGGAGGAGGCCGTTTTTTCGGTGCGCGAGCATGACGTGCTGTGCTGCATGGGCAACCATGAACTGGGCATCGTCAATGCGACGGAACGAGCCTGGTTCAACTCCACGGCGCAGAAGGGGCTGGGACTGACCGCGAGCCTGCTGTCTTCCGCGAGCCTGGCGTACATCAATGCCTTGCCGCGTTTCGTGTGTCTGGCCGGGGCCAGGTTCGTGCACGGGTTTCCGCCTGACAGCGTGACTACCTATCTGTTCAGTGTCGATGACGAGGCCCTTGAAAGCTGGTTTGCCCGGGGTGAGGCGCTGACTTTTGTCGGGCACACTCATGAACTGGGCCTGGCCTGCTGGACCGGAACCGAAGTGGAGCGCAGGGATCTTGGCCGGGAAAATTTCATGCTGGACGGGCGCCCCTGCATAGTCAACGCGGGCAGCGTGGGACAACCCCGGGACGGGAACAACAACGCCAAATATCTGCTTTGGAATACGCAAACGGGTCGTATCGAGGTCCGCTTCGTTCCCTACGATATTGAACGCACCGTCGCCAAAATCCGCGAACGGGGGTTTCCCGACTATTACGCGACGAGGCTTTGGTGACCATGAGGATAGGTCGCTACAATGTCCTGGGAACCCTTGGCCGGGGCGGAATGGGCGGCGTCTACAAGGTCGGACATCAGGCCCTGGGACGGGTCATGGCCTTGAAGCTCCTGCAGCCTCATGAGCTGTTGAATGAGCTTATGGGTGAGGACAAAGTGCGGTCCGCATTTTTGCGTGAGGCGCGGCTCCTGGGCTCGTGCGATCATCGCAATATTGCCTCGGTCTGGGATCTGGACGAGGACCGGGGGCGGCCGTTCATGGTTCTTGAGTATCTGTGCATGAATGTCGGGGATCTCATCGGTGAAGGCCGGGTGGTGGAGAACGCGACACGGATTGTCCCGCCGCGCACGGCCCTTGATTTTGTGCGCCAGACCCTTGACGGGCTGGAGTATCTGCACGGCCTCGGCATCGTCCATCTCGACGTCAAACCCGGCAACCTGATGCTCGCCGGCGACGGCACCATCAAACTCATCGACCTCGGGCTGTCGCGGCTGCGCGGCGAGGCCTGGGTCAAGCCTCGGGGCCTCAAAATCGGTTCTCCCTATTATGCCGCGCCGGAACAGGAGGAGAATCCGGAGAATGCGGGCGAAAGGGCCGACCTGTATGCCGTCGGGGTGGTTCTGCATCGTCTGGTCAGCGGGCTGCTGCCCGTGGACGGGTTGGCGGATTTGCCTCTTTTTTCCCAGACGTGGCGGGAATTTTTCATCCGCGCCCTGGCTACTGATCCCGCTGCGCGTTTTCAGGATGCAGGCGTCATGCGCGCGGCCCTGGACTCTCTGGATGAGGACCTGCAAAGCCGCTCGGACAACGATTGCGTGCTGGCCGAGCCCGAGTGCACGGTCATGGGCACGCTGCGTTCGGTGCCGCTACGCACCGGCGTGGGGCCGCGTCCTTTTGATTTTCTGGACGAGCTGTACCGCCCGCTGAAGTTTCACGAGGCCGAGCTGGAAGAGGTCGCAGACGGCTGGCTGGACCGCTGCACGGGGCTGGTCTGGGGCCCCGTCTCCTCCTGGCCCATGACCTGGGACGAGGGCGTGGCCTCCGTGGCCGATGACTGGCGAATGCCCACGGTGGAGGAGGTCGTCTCCTTGCTGCGGCCCGGACAGGGATTGGTGGAGTTCTGCCACAGGCCCTTTGAGGGCAGGTACTTATGGGTCTGGACAGGGGACCGGCGCAGCTATACATCGGCGTGGTTCGTCGATGTGGGAGGAGGCGCGGTGCTGGCCCAGGATCGAAGTTGCCGTTTTCACGTGCGGCCTGTGCGGTCCGTGTGAAACAGGGTGGCCGGTGCAATCGTGGGGTGGGCGAAAAATTTTTCGCCCCTACACCGTCCCAACACGGCGCCAACATGGATCCAACACCGCCCGCCCACACCGACATCGCAACACCGTAGGGGCAGACCTGCGTGTCTGCCCAATCTCGGTGCAAGGCGAGACAACCATACAGGGCGCAACACCGTAGGGGCGAAAAATTTTTCGCCCCCCCCCGGTCGTCCGCCCACACCGACATCGCAACACCGTAGGGGCAGACCTACGTGTCTGCCCAACCTCGGTGCAAGGCGGGACAACCACGCAGGGCCCCAGGGAAGAAGAAGGGCGGCCACGCAGGGCCGCCCCTACGGTATGCATATATCGAATCGTTGCGGCCACGGTGTGCATATATTAAATTATGGCGGCCATGTGATGACGAATACCAGGGCGCAACACCGTGGGGGCGAAAAATGTTTCGCCCCCCACCCCAACCACGGAGGATAATCGTGGACAGTGGTTTTTTGCAGGTTTTTGCGGTGGGGGTGGCTGTGGCGGTGGCGCCGGGGCCGGATTTTTTCATGGTTTTGCGTAACAGCCTGTCCCGCGGCCGTCTGGCCGGGGTCATGACCGCTCTGGGCATCGGGTCGGCCCTGGTCGTGCATGTGCTCTATTCCGTGCTCGGGCTGGCGTTGGTCATCGCCTCCAGCCCGGCCGTGTTCGGATTGATTCGCATCTGCGGAGCCCTGTACCTGATCTCTATCGCCGCGCGTTGTCTGTTCGGCCGCAAAACGGCCATGCCCGACGCCTGCGTCCAGGTGGGGATGGCAGCCGGCACGGACTCTCCCCTGCGCGGCTGGCGGGAGGGATTCTGGTGCAACCTCTTGAATCCCAAAGCAGCCCTCTTTTTCCTGAGCATCTTCTCCCAGTTCATGACCCCCGCCACGCCGAGCTTTCTGCGCTGGGTCTATGGGGCCGAGGTCATCGTCATCGTCACGGTCTGGTTCGTGCTTCTGGCGCTCTTTTTGTCCACGGGCCGCATGCGCGGCATGTACGCGGGCGTGGCGCGCTGGATCGACGGCGGCGTAGGCGTGATCTTTGGCGGGGTAGGGTGTTCGATTCTGGTGCAGGAGGCGCGGCGGGTGCTGTAAACGCCGGGCCAAGACTGTCCGAAAGGCTTGAAAACGGGCGGCATGGCGGTGATTCGCCATGCCGCCCGTTTGGTTATTTGGCTTTGCGTTCCCTTCTTCTGGCGTGCAGGATGGGTTCCGTATACCCGCTCGGCTGCTCGCGGCCTTTGAAGATCAGGTCGCTGGCGGCCTCAAAGGCTATGCTGGCATCGAAGTCGGGGGCCATGGGGCGGTAGGCCGGGTCGCCTTGGTTCTGCCTGTCGACCACGGCGGCCATGCGTTCCAGGGTGGCGCGGACCTGTTCCAGGCTGCACAGGCCATGGTGCAGCCAGTTGGCGATGTATTGGCTGGAGATGCGCAGGGTGGCGCGGTCTTCCATGAGCCCCACGTCGGTTATGTCCGGCACCTTGGAGCAGCCGATGCCCTGGTCGATCCAGCGTACCACGTAGCCCAGGATGCCCTGGCAGTTGTTGTCCAGTTCACGCTGGATCTCCTCCGTGGACAAGGGATGGTCAAGCAGGGGCAGGGTCAGAAGCTCGTTCAGGCTGGCCCTCTTGGTGCGCTGCAGTTCCGCCTGACGGGCAAAGACATCCACTTCATGGTAGTGCATGGCGTGCAGGGTCGCGGCCGTGGGGGACGGAACCCAGGCGCAGTTGGCTCCGGCCAGGGGATGCGCCTGCTTGGTTTCGACCATCTGTTTCATACGGTCCGGCATGGCCCACATGCCCTTGCCGATCTGGGCCTTGCCGGAAAACCCGCAGGCCAGGCCCGTGTCAACGTTCCAATCCTCGTAGGACAGAATCCAGCGGGCGTTCTTCATGGCCGCCTTGGGCACCATGGGACCGGCTTCCATGCTGGTGTGGATTTCATCGCCGGTGCGATCCAGAAAACCCGTGTTGATGAAGATGACCCGGTCCTTGGCCGCGCGGATGCATTCCGCCAGATTGACCGATGTCCTGCGCTCCTCGTCCATGATTCCGATTTTCATGGTGTGGCGGGGCATGCCCAGCGCGTCTTCCACGCGGTCAAACAGGTCGCAGGCGAAGGCGACTTCTTCGGGGCCATGCATCTTGGGTTTGACGATATACACGCTGCCGGAGCGGCTGTTGCGCAGGGATCCGAGCTCCTTGAGGTCGTGCAGGGCGATAAGGCCGGTGACCATGGCGTCAAGGATGCCTTCCTGGACTTCGTCGGAGCCGAGCAGGACCGCGTTCGTGGTCATGAGATGGCCAACGTTGCGCACCAACAGCAGGCTGCGTCCGGGCAGGGTCAGGGGCGAGCCGTCGGGAGCGGTGTAGGCGCGGTCGGGACTGAGGCTGCGACTGACGGTTTTGCCGCCCTTGGGAAAGGACGCCAACAAGTCGCCGCGCAGCAGGCCCAGCCAGTTGGCATACGTCTGGGCCTTGTCCTCGCCGTCAACGGCGGCGATGGAGTCCTCGAAGTCGACGATAGTGGTCATGGCCGCTTCCAGCACCACGTCCTTGACGCCTGCGGGATGGGCCTTGCCCACGGGATGATTGCGGTCGAAATGCAGTTCGATGTGCAGTCCGTTGTTTTTGAAAAGCAGGACATCGGGCGCGAATCCGGCGAAAGCCTCCGGGTTTTGCAGCGCGGTCAGGCCGTCCTGCAAATGAATCTCCATCGTGGCGCCTTTGCCTGTGGGCACCAACCGGTACTCCTGGACATCACCGTGGCTGCCTCGGGCCAGGGGCAGGGCTTTGTCCAGGAAACGGGCCGCGAATTCCATGACCTTGGTCCCGCGCACAGGGTTGTACGCTCCCTCCCGTGTCGCGCCGCCTTCTTCGGAGAGCACGTCCGTTCCGTACAGGGCGTCGTACAGGCTGCCCCAGCGGGCATTGGCCGCGTTCAAGGCGTAGCGGGCGTTGGTGGCCGGGACGACGAGT
Source organism: Desulfomicrobium baculatum DSM 4028 (assembly GCF_000023225.1). Classification (NCBI taxonomy): domain Bacteria; kingdom Pseudomonadati; phylum Thermodesulfobacteriota; class Desulfovibrionia; order Desulfovibrionales; family Desulfomicrobiaceae; genus Desulfomicrobium; species Desulfomicrobium baculatum. The sequence goes on along the minus strand of NC_013173.1, from coordinate 2,372,870 downwards.
TGTGGCCCGGCGATGGATGATATTTCCGGGTCCACGCCGCTGGTCCCGATGGAGAAGGGCAGGCCCTCCGGCACGATGTAGCCGATCTCGCGCAGGAGCTGCTCGTAGGCGACGGCGTCATGTGGTCCGTCTTTGTGCCGCTTGTGCCACGAATCGATGGTTTCCTGCAGATACTGGCGCTTGGCCAGCAGTTCGCGGTTGCGCGGGGACAGGTCGTGCAGAATTTTTTCAAAGGCGGCCCAAAAATCCGTGTCCGTCACGCCGGTTCCGGGCGTGGCTTTATCGCGTATCAGATCATGAAGGGGCTTTGCGACGTTCAATCCGCCGACAGGGATATAAGTCATGGGCTGCTCCTATGGTTGGAATGGAAATTGGTCCTACCAATATCAGGGCGCAGGCTTTGGGTCAACGCCCAGTACGTACAATCTTTGGTCGTCTCCCCTTGAAAGCGAAGCTCATATTCCCGGGCAGTTGGGTCGTAACGCCGCTACGCTGCGCCCGGACCGACATGAGGAGGACGTGTGCTCAGGCTGTCCTTGAACCGGGAGTGAGCGACGACTAGAGAACGATCACGCACAACCAAATAGAACGGAGGAATGCATGAAGAGTTATCGCCAGGAGCTCTGGTTTCAGGTGCCGACCCGTCGGGCCTTTATCAATATCACCGGCGAGGTCGAAAAATGTCTGGACGAGAGCGGAATCAGGGAAGGTCTTGTGCTTGTCAACGCCATGCACATCACCGCCTCGGTCTTTATCAACGATGACGAGTCCGGCCTGCATCATGACTACGAAAAGTGGCTGGAGAAGCTGGCACCCCACGAACCCGTCGCCGGGTATCGCCACAACGTGGGCGAGGACAACGCCGACGCGCACATGAAACGCCAGATCATGGGCCGCGAGGTGGTCGTGGCCGTGACCGGGGGGCGGCTCGATTTCGGAACCTGGGAGCGGATATTCTACGGAGAGTTCGACGGGCGCAGGAAAAAGCGGGTGCTGGTCAAGATTATCGGGGAATGAGGCCGCATTGCCCTTACGCAGCACATAACGCCTTCCACATTGGTGATGCGGAAGGCGTTATGTGGTTTGCGGCGGATGAAAATCAGCCCAGGTTCTTGGCCGCGAACTCCCAGTTGATCAGCTTCTCCAGCACGGCTTTGACGTAGTCGGCGCGGCGGTTCTGGTAGTCCAGGTAATAGGCGTGTTCCCAGACGTCGATGGTCAAGAGGGGTTTCAGGCCGCTGGTGATGGGCGTGTCCGCGTTCATGGTGTTCATGACCTTGAGCTCGTCGCCATCGGCCACCAGCCAGGCCCATCCGCTGGCGAAACGCCCGACTGCGGCGGCGCTCAGATCCTTCAGACAGGTGTCCAGGTCACCGAAGGAGTCCTTGATCCTGTTTTGCAGATCGGCGGGCGGCGTTCCTCCGCCCTTGGGGGAGAGGCTCTGCCAGTAGAAGGAGTGGTTCCAGGTCTGGGCGGCGTTGTTGAAGATGGCGATCTTGTCCGCTTTGCCGCTGGTTTCGGTGATGATCTTTTCCAGCGGCATGTCGGCGTATTCGCTGCCGGCGATGAGCTTGTTCAGGTTGCCTAGGTAGCCCATGTGGTGCTTGCCGTAATGAAAGCCGATGGTCTTGGCTGAAATGACGGGCTCAAGGGCATTTTCCGCGTAGGGCAGGGCGGCGATTTCGATGGGCGCGGACCAGGCGAGGCCGCGCAGGCCGCCCAGGGTGAAGAGGAGGGCGGCGCTGGACGTGGCGGCCAGAAATTTTCGGCGGCTCAAGCCCCGCGATGGTTCCGGAAGGGAGTTGTTCATGGTTGTACCTCGGATGTGATGACGTTTTCGGACAAAGCAAGTGAATTTCGGATGCCGTGGGCAGCGCTGCCGGGCACGAGTTCACGGGATATCTGCCGTTGTCCGTATCGCGTTTTCTCGGTTCAAGGCAAGCGGGATTGAAATTCATGTCGGGGGAAACCAGGCGGAGGGGCTTTGAAATGCGAATGGCCGCGCGAGGCGGCCATTGCAGGGCGGGCAAGGGAGCGGGATTAGAAAAAAATCAGCCCCTGGATCAGCCCGATCATGGCGCCGAGCACCGCTCCCACCACTTCGATGAACCTGAACTCCTTGGACATGATGGACATGAGCAAGACCTCAAGCCGTTCCATGGAGAGGTTTTCGATCTTGTCCTGGATGAGCTTCCTGAAATCCAGGGACGTTTCCAGTTCATTGGTGGCGGTTTCAAGCAAGCCCGGCACAATGCGGTCCAGTTCCTTGTCCAGCAGCCCCTTGATCTTGTCCATCATGGGGCCGTCCAGAAACATGGCGATCATGGGGCTGAGGGTCCCGAGGCGTTTGGACAGGAACTCGGCGAATCCATCCTCGATCTTGTCCTTGATTTTGGCCGCGAATTCCGGCCGCCGCATGGCGCTTTGGATGTCGTCGTGGGACAGCAGTTCGCCTTCGATTACTGCCGCCAGGTTCATGGCCAGCGCCTTCTGGCGTTTGGGGAAAATGCCCTGCACCGTCAGGCTGCCGATCTGCACCGGGCGGCGCGGATGGAAGAGCATCTTGATGGCGATGAAATTGGTGATCCAGCCGATAAAGGCGCAGATCAGCGTCGAAAAGCACAGTTTCAAAAGCATGAAAATCTCCGGAAGGCGAATGCGAATCCAGCGGGACGGGCCGCGTCCCTACTTTGCGTCGGCCGGAACCTGCTGGTCCATGGTGCGTGGAATATCGTTTCTGAGCGTGCTCTTGATCTGGGCGGTGAAGGCCGCCAGTCCCTGAATCTGGATGCCTTCCAGCATCTGGGCCTCGGACTCGATCTTGGAGCAGGCCGTGGCGCTGGACCAGATCAGGTGGATGCCCGCAGTCTGCTTCACGCCTTTGGCGTTCGCCAGCTCGATGACGGCCATGGCGTTGGAGCGGCGGACCTGCTGCTTGACCTGGGCGGGCAGAGCCGGGACTTTCAGCAGGTCGTTCTTGGTCAGGAACATGTAGGTCAGGGTCATGCTCGGACTGGACATGGCCTGGTTGCGAAAGCCCGCGTCCACGTTCACCCCTTGTTCCCGGGCGGACTCGATCATGTGGAACAGGTCGCCGGCGATGCTCTGGGCGTAGTTCTTTTCTGTCATGGATACCTCGTTTGGATGGTGCCGGGACGAAGTCGTCCCGACGCCCGGCTCCTTTACACGAGGCTCCCGCAGCAGGCAAGACGCCGGGTCAGGCGAAGGTGCGGCCGTCCCAGGCCCACATGCCGGGGTCCACGTCCGTGAAGGCGATATAGACGCGCTGGCTTTCAATGCCCAGTTCCGTGTGCATCATCTCCGTCAGCGCGCCGGCAAGTTTCCGGATCAGGTCATCTTTGAGGCCCAGGGCGCGCAGGCTCATGTGGGCCACGGGTTCGTCGTTGCCTCCGAACAGCATGGGCATCTCGTCCTTGACCATGACCATCATATAGGTTTCGGCCTTGCAAAGCTCCGTGCAGACGCAGGCGGAGAGAGAGCGCATGAGCGTGTTCTTGTCCTGAACGCGCACGTTGGTCGTAAGTTCAAGGCAGGGCATGTTTTCCTCCGTATGAATTATTGCACCACCCAGACGGTGCAGTCTTTGGCCAGATGGGTGACCTTGGTGGTCACGCTGCCGAAAAGAAACTCTTCCGCGCGGGACACTCCCCGGCGACCGATGACCAGGGTCCCGAAATCGCCCTGCTGCTGCACCTGCAGGATGTCGCGGGCAATGGACGTGCCGATGCTGCACTGCTGCGCCGCCGGATTCACCGGGGATTGGCAATGCGGAACGTAGGAGATGGTTACCGCGTCCGGCGGAATGCCCTGCCCGGTCAGGTTGGACTTGGCCTGCTGCAGGAAGGTGCGGATGCGCAGCTCCTGGGTTTGACCCGCCTCGACCCAGGAGGCCTCGTCGGGATACAGGTCGCGATTGGGCGGGCGTTCGATATACAGGACCGTTATCAGAAAGCCCGTGCTGGCTCCCAGCAGTTCGGCGACATAGGTCACGGCGCGGGCTGCGTTGTCCGAAGCATCCACGGCAATGAGAATTTTTTTCGGGTCCATGATTTCTCCTTACGTGTTGAGTCGCCCGCGACGAATTTCGTCGATGCAGGGCGTAAGGTCTTCAAGCATTTCTCCGACAGTGAAATAGAACACCTCAGAGGCGGAGGAAAAGTGCATGAGCACGTTGTTCAACGCATGGGGCACATAGGGGTATACCTTGCGCAGGTTGGCCAGGCGGTTCCTGAAAAGCAGGGAAAAATCCGCCGCTTCAAAGGAAACATCCGCCTTGCCGTCAAAATCCGGGCGAGGGATGTTGAAGGTGGTGCAGAATTTCTTGCCGACCAGGAACAAAAGCAGGTTGCCGAGGCCAAAGATGTCCAGGCCGAAGGGGTTTTCCTGGAACTCGTAGGTGTAGTCGAAATCAATCCAGACATAGTTGTCCGTGCCCTGTTCCAGCCAGAGGTGATCGCGGCGGATATCGCCATGGTTCTCGCCATTTTTGTGCAGGAATTCGATGGCCCGGCAGGCTGCGGCGAATTTATCCAGAATATCGGGCAGCATTTCAAAAAAATAGGTTTTATGATCGGCCTCCAGGCGGTCGATGTGCAGGGAGAGCAGATTGCCCTTGACCACGTCGAGGACGCGCACGTTGTTCCCGGCCGCATCATCGTGGGAGTAGCCCTGCATAAAGCGCATGTCTCCCTTGACCAGGTCCAGGATGCGCGCCTCCTTGCGCGGGCTGCGAAAGCACTCGATCTCCATGCTGCCCATGGAGACGGGGAAGCGCTCGTAAAAAACCAGCTTCAGGATCTTTCGTTCTCCCGTGGACAGCTCCCGGCATCGCTTGACCCAATATTTGGGATCTTCCACGCCGAAGCTGCGCTCTTTTTCGTCCCGCAGCACCAGGAAATATTTCCCATTCAGATCGATCACATCGCCGTAACTGATGTTCATGAATTCCGAGGTGTCGGTGAGCAGCTGTCCGGCCCGCTTGCGCGGGAAGTCCGGGTCGAAGCGGCTGATGACCTCATAAGCGTTCGTCATGCGCGTCTCCTGCGGCGTGCCCTAGGCGTGGTTGCACAACTTGAGTTCAAGGGGGTGAGGCCTGAGATACGTCTGGTTCTGCAGGTAGAATTCCTCGTATTTGAGCACATAGTGGTTGAGCAGGGTCACGGGAACAATGAGTGGCAGCACGCCGCGCGCGTACTGGTTGATCAGGTCGAGCAGTTCCTGCTTTTCATCCGGGAGCAGATCGTTCTTGAAGTAGCCCATGATGTGCTGCAGCACGTTGCGGTGTTTAGGCGGAGTGGCCTTCATGCGCATCGCGGTCATGAGATGTTCGTGGTAGTTTTTGAAAAGCTGCTCCTTGGGCATGGACTTGCCGCTCGCCACCAGCCTGCCCATGGCCCGATAGATTTCGGGGCTGTGGGCCAGGATCTGGAGTTTGTGCCGCGTATGGAAGGTGATCAGGTTGCCGAGGTTCTGACCGCCTTTGAGCGTATCGCGGTAGCGGCGGAGCACGAAGATGCGGTCGATGAAATTTTCGCGCAGGTGCACGTCGTGCAGGCGGCCCTCCTCCTCCACGGGCAGAAGGGGAAAGCGCTCCATGAACATGCGCGCGAAGATGCCCACGGACTGGCCGGCAAGGTTGCCCGATTCCGAATAGACTTTGACCCGTTCCATGCCGCTGGACGGGGATTTACTCTTGAAGATGAAGCCGCACAGGTTTTCGTTTTCCAGCTCGGCCAGACGACCCGCGGCCCAGTCCTGCATGCGCTTGGTGTGGTCGACGCGGGTTTTTTGGGTCAGAAGGCGCGGGGAATCCGGATCACCCACCAGACGCAGGGCTTCTCGCGGAATGGGCAAACCGCATTCCACCTCCGGACAGACCGGGACGTATTCCACATATTCGCCCAGGGTCTTGGTCAGAAAGGGGTCGTGCTTGTGCCCCCCGTCGTAACGGACCTTGTCCCCGAGCAGGCAACGGCTGACACCCAGCCGGATGGGTCGGTTCATGATATTCTCCTTGCCTAGGCAGCAAACCCTTGGCTGCATGCGTCGGTTCTGGTTTGTTTCTTGAAATATTCCCTGATTATGGCCTTGGTGTCCAGGATCAGGGAATGTTTACCAGCGTCGTCATCCAAGTCCGATGCGGGTCAGCTGCTGGAAGTTGTTGACCAGGCAGTAGCTGTCCACTTTAAGCTCCATGACCGCGCTGTCGGATGCGGCCGCAAAGGCGCTCAAATTCGGATGCTTCCTTGAAAAAAGAGTCACCGCCTTGTGTCTGCGTTCTCCGTCGAGCTCGGTGGCGAACGCAGTCACCGTCAGGGCCTGGGCGCTGGCCGGATCGGACGGATCGTTGCGGGCCGTGCTGACCAGGAAGGACACGTTGGGATTGGAGCTCATGTTGTCGTATTTCGCGGTCTTCCGTGGCGTGACGATGATAATGGTCCGCAAGTCATGCGAAGTCACGAAAGCCATCTGGCTGCACAGCGGTATGTCCATGAAGGAGGTGGCCAGGACTCCGGAGCGTTGTTCTCCCAGGATGTTCTCCAGGGTTTCGCGGATCTCGGGTTCGGCTATGGTGGTTTCTACAAAGTTTGGTTGTGTCATCAGAGTCGGCATTGCGAGCCCTCCTTGGGTGGGGTGACGGGTCCGAAAAGAATTTTTCCTCCAATCTTGCGGGCCAGAGCCGTGAGCATGCCCCGGAAGAGCGGGCCGTGCACAGGTATGAGCGGATACCAGTAGATCATGCCCCACAATCCCCGGGGCAGGAAACGGGCGCGCAGGGTCAATCTGGTGCGGCCTGGGTCCTCTTCATCAATATCGAACTGGAGCAGCGCTTCGCCCGGCAGTTTCATTTCGGCCAGCAGGCGCAGGCGGCGATTTTCCTCGACGACCAGCACCCGCCAGAAGTCCAGGGCGTCACCGACGCGCAGTTCTTCGGGATCACGCCGCCCGCGACGCAGGCCTGGGCCGCCGATGAGTTTGTCGGCCACTCCGCGGATTTTCCACATCCAGTTCCCATGCAGCCAGCCCTCGTCCCCGCCGAGGCGGACGATCACATTCCAGACCTGGGCCGGGGTGGCGGCCAGGGTCAGGGTGTGCGCCGATTCCAGCACCGTGCCTCCGGCGTAGGGTGCGTCGCCGCAGTCTATCCATTCCGGTACGCGCTGCAGGCCCGCGTCGGACCAGCAGGTTTCCACCTCGTGCCGAACCGTGCGGTCCAGGGCCCTCGTGATGGCCTCTTCGCAGCCGAGTAGGCGGGTCGGAACAAGCTCCCGGATGCTGTTTTCCCGGCATACGACCTTGTTACGCAGTCCTTCGGCCAGGGGGCGCGACAGGCTGGATGGGACCGGGGTGACCATCTGGATCCAGTAGGAGGAGAGCCTCGGCGTCAGTACCGGCACCGGGATGATGATGCGCGGCCGTAGTCCGGCCACGCGGGCATAGATGTCGAAAAGATCGCGGTAGCTGAGGATGTCCGGGCCGCCGATGTCCATGGTGCGGCCGGAGGTCTCGGGATGTTCCAGGCAGCCGACCAGGTATTCGAGCACATTGGTCACGGCGATGGGCTGGCACAGGGACTTGACCCAGGCCGGGGTGATCATGAGCGGCAGGCGGTCCACCAGGTAGCGCAGGATTTCAAAGGACGCGCTGCCCGAACCGATGATCATGGCCGCCCGCAGCCAGGTCAGGGGGACCGGCCCGCTGCCGAGAATCTCGCCGACTTCCATGCGCGATTTGAGATGTTCGCTCAAATCCTTGTCCGTGTCGCCAAGCCCTCCCAGATACAGGATTCGCTCAAGACCGGCTTCCCGGGCCGCATCACGCATGATCATGGCGGCTCGCTTGTCGCGATCCTCAAAATTCTTCACGCCGGGATACATGGAATGGACCAGATAGTATGCCGCGTGACATCCGCGCAGGGCGTCGGTCAGCGCCGGCTGATCCAGGGCGTCGGCCTGGACCAGCTCCACGTTCGGATGGGCGGCGAAAGGCCTGCAGCGCAGCTTTTCCGGATTGCGGCCCACAGCGCGTACATTCCAGCCGCGCTCCAGCAGCGCTGCAACCAGACGGCCTCCGATGTAACCCGTGGCCCCGAGGACGGCGACAGTCCGGTTCTGTTCCATGCTTCAACTCCTGATAATATTTGAAGTTACAGATAGTTCCTTTGCGGCGTCTGGCAACCGTCTTTACTCTCGTTCTCAAGAGACCTATTGCTTCGGGAAAGCATTCAAATATTTCATACTGACGAGGTTGCCGTGAATATACATGTATTTCGGGATGGTGGCGAGTTGAAAGATGCCGTGCTGCTCATGTTTCGTTTCGAAGGAAAGGGGTGGGACAAAGCGGATCAGGATCGCGCACGACGTGTCGGGCTTGATCCGGAGATTTCTTTTTCGGGCAAGGCCGGGCGGACCAGACTGTGCTCCGCAGCGGGCGGAACCTGCCTGCTGGTGGGCCTTGGCAAGGCGGACGATCTTGATCTGGAAGGATTTCGCGCTGCCGTGGGCACGGCTGTGCGGGCCGCGGCCAGCCAGGAGATTGCCTCCCTGGCGGTGGCTTCCGACCATCTGGATCGGCTGGAGCTGGCCGACGACCTGACGCTGGAATGCGTTGTGGCCGCGCGGCTGGCCAGTTATCGTTTCGTCGCCTTCAAATCCGACCCCGGCGAAGAGGACTGTCCTGCGAGCCTGGCGGTCTGGAGCGGCGAGGCGGACATGGAGGCAAAAGTGGCCCGGGCCCTGGCTGTGGCGGATGGAGCCGCCCTGGCCCGAGATCTGGTCAACACCCCGGCCAACGTGGCCACACCCGAATATCTGGCAGGGGTTGCCCGTGATCTGGCTGAAAAATTCGGGTTTGGCGTGCAGGTCTATGGCCCCGAGGAGATCGTGGGCATGGGCATGGGCTCCTTTGCCTCGGTTTTTCGCGGCAGCGACACCCCCGCCCGGTTCATCGTGCTCGATTCGATGCCGGGCAGCGATGCGAAGCCACTGGTCTTTGTGGGCAAGGGCGTGACCTTCGACACGGGCGGCATCTCGCTCAAGCCTTCCGCCAAGATGCATGAAATGAAAGGGGACATGGCCGGGGCCGCCGCCATCCTGGGGCTGTTCAAGACCCTGGGCCAGGCCGGGGGAGGAGGGCGGCGCGTCGTCGGGCTCTTGCCATGCACGGAGAACGTGCCGGGCAGCAGGGCCACCAAACCCGGCGACGTGGTCACGGCCATGAACGGCAAAACCATCGAGATCCTGAACACCGACGCCGAGGGCCGCCTCATCCTGGCCGACGCCCTGGCCTACAGCGAGCGCTTTGAGCCCGAGATCCTGGTCGATCTGGCCACCCTGACCGGGGCGTGCCTCGTGGCCCTGGGCACCAAGGTCGCCGCGGTTTTCTCCACCACGGCGGAGCTGGACCAGCGCATCCGCGAAAGCGGCAGCCGGGTGGGCGAAAGGTTCTGGCCCATGCCGCTGTGGAAGGAGTACGGCGTGCCGCTGAAGGGTGAAGTGGCGGATCTGAAGAACATCGCCACGCGCGAGGGCGGGGCGATCTATGCGGCCATGTTTTTGAAGAATTTCGTGCCCGAAGGAGTGGACTGGGCCCATCTGGACATAGCGGGGCCGGCCTGGACCGATGAGAATGCGTCCATCTTCAGACCCGGCGGGACCGGGTTCGGCGTGCGGACCCTGTGGGAGCTGGTTGACGCGTATGCCGGGCAGGAGGGGGAGACGGCGTTTTAAGGCGCGAGTGTGAATTGAGTTGGCGCTTGGCCGGGCGCGTGGTCGGGGCTGGCCGGAACCGGAGTTGGAGTCAGTTTTGGAGTTGGCGATTGGTCGGTGGACGCGTGGCCAGGGTTGGACGGAGACGGAGCGTCGAAACTCCCTCGCTGGCCTCGTAATGTTTCCCCGCTGCGTGCAGAGAACATCGGCATGCGCTTTGGGCGGACCAGCAGCGGGGAAACAAACGATGCCTGGCTCGGTCAGACAGTCGACGCACCGTCTCCGCCCAACCCCGCCCACGCTTGGCGACAGCGCGGAAGGGGAAATGGAAAGAGCGCAGTCACACCTGTCATTTGTCCGTTCCTAATGAATCCCAGTCGTTCCGTCTCCGCGTCATCCCCGCGCAGGCGGGGATCCATGTCTTTTCGGCGGCGTGAAGAAAATCTATCGGAGCGGTATCCATGCGTCTCTTCATAGGCATCCCCCTTCCCGGCGAGTACGCGCAAATCATTGGCAGGATTCAAGAGGCGTGGAAAAAGCGTCTGACTTCGAAGATGTCGTGGGTGCGGCCGGATCTGGCTCATGTGACGCTCAAGTTTCTGGGCGAAGTGGATGAGGATAGGGTTGTGGCCATTGTCCAGGCGATGCGGGAGGCGGCTCGGGGAAGTTTTGAGATGCAGGGGGGCGCGGGCGGTTTTTTTCCTCCCAAAGGCGCGCCGCGTGTGATCTGGGTCGGTTTGCGCCAGGGGCGCGAGGAGTGCGCGGCGTATTTTGAGGAACTTGATGGAGGATTGGCTCAGGCCGGGTTTGTGGCCGAGTCGAAACCCTTTGCCGCGCACCTGACCGTGGCCCGGGTCAAGGCCGCCATGCGAAGCGACGATTGGTCCGGTCTGCTCGTAGATTTGAAGAGGGATTGGCCTGCGTTCACGGTGAGTCATGTCGTGCTCTGGCAGAGCATCCTGAAGTCCTCCGGGCCGGAGTATCGAAGAGTGGCGGAAGTGGGACTGGAGAAATGAGCGCAAGGCGCAGGTCGGGGGACATTTTCCCCGGCCTGCGCCTTGTCGTTGAATGCGGTCTATTGCGGGAGCTTGCTCATCTCGATGATGGCCGTGGCATAGGCCAGGCGCAAGCTTTCAAGGTATTCTGGGTCAGCCTGACCCTTCCAGGTGGTGACCTCCAGAAAGCGTTTGGGAATTTTCACGGCCATGGGGTCGAAGCCGCCCGCCATCCGGGCCTGCCAACGCAGTTTCTGGATGGAGGCCGCCGCGTCGTCAAGGTTGTCGGCCAGTTCGCGTCCGCCGAGCACCGTCAGGCACTGGCGCAGCGTGTCCGGCTCATAGACCTTGCGGGCGAAGAGGCAGGCCACCATGGAGGTCAGGACCACCCGCTCGCGCTCGTCCTCCAGCAGAAAGGCCAGGGCCTTGTCCACGTCCTTGGGCGCGTTCGACTGGTCGTAGCTGTAGGCCCCGGTGTCCAGGTGCGAGTGCCGAAGGCCCAGGGACTGGGACACGTAGAAGACCTCGCCCGTGGCGTACCCGGCCATTTCCTGGCCCAGGACACAGGCGAAATCCTCGCCTCCGTAATGTTTGGCCGCGACCATGGTCCCGGCCGCGAGGAGTTTCCAGAACTCGCTGGCCGCCCCGGCTAGCAGGTGCACGGCTTTCAGATACCCCTGGACATCGCCGAAGCGCAGTTCGATCCCGGTCTGTTCCGCCGTGACCACTCCTTTTTCCAGCGCCTCCGTGGCCCAGGCCAGCGCCACGCCGCCGCTCATGACGTCGAGTCCGGCCTTCTCCACTTCGTCCATGACCGTGAGCACTTCCGGGGCATGGGTCAGGCCGAGCATGGAGCCGGTGGCGAAGATGGGCTCGTAGTCGTAACCGACCTGCCTGTAGAGGTACTGGTTGTCCTTGTCGAACTTCTCGCGCACGAATCCGATATGGATGCATCCCACCGGACATCCCGAACAGGCCGCATTGCGCAACAAGGTGTCGTCGGCGAAGCGTTCGCCCGTGATGCCCTCGATGCCCGGGTCCGAGGTGGCCTGCAGGTTGCGCCAGGGCAGGGCTTTGAGTTCATTGAGCGCCTCCAGATTCGAGGCCGTGCCCAGGTTGTGGTACTTGCGCATCATGTCCGTGTCGGTGAGTTTGCGGTAGATGTCGTCGTACAGCGCGCCGTAGTCCTTGCCCTCGGGCAGGCCCTGGGAGCCGTTGCCTTCGATGGCGATGGCCTTGACGTTCTTGGCGCCCATGACCGCGCCGCCGCCGAGGCGGCCGAAATGGCGGTAGGTGTCGACGTTGATGCAGGCCATGGCCGATTTGTTCTCGCCAGCCACGCCGATGCGCATGATGGTCCGGTGGCCGGAGCCCTTGAGGATACGTCGCAGCAGCTTGCCAGTGGTCAGGGCGTCCTTGCCCCACAAGTAGCCCGCGTCCATGAACTCGATGACATTGGCGCCCAGATGCAGGACCATGGGACGCTCGGAGCGGCCGATGATGACCAGTGCATCGAGGCCCGCAAAGCGCAGCGCCAGGGCGCTGCGGCCTCCGGCGTGGGACTCGGCGTACTGGCCGTGCAGGGGCGATGTGAAGGCGCAGACGGTCTTGCTCATGAGCGGAAAAAATCCAGTCAGGGGGCCGATGCAAAAAATCAGGGGTTGCAGTGGATCATCCCAGGCCAGCTCGGGCTTGGCGTAATCGAGATGAAGCTTCGCGGCCAGACCCGATCCGCCGAGATACGTGGCGACGCCGGGCAGGCTGCGGATGGTGGAGCGGCCCGAGGACAGGTTCACTTCCAGTATTTTGAAGGTGCTTGAGATCATGCTTCCACCTCCTGCATTTCCAGACAGTCGTGAGGACAGAAGCCCACGCAGTTGCCGCAATGGATGCAGACATATGGATTGCCTTGGCGGTCCTGGGCGATGGCGTCCACCGGGCAGGCGGCCACGCATTTGCCGCACTGGATGCAGAGCTTCTTCTGCTGGATGACCCCGCCTCCTTTTCGCTGCTTGAGGCTGCCCGTGGGGCAGGCCGCCGCGCAGGGGGCAGGGTTGCAAGCCAGACAGACCTTGGCCAGAAAGCCGGTGGACAGGCCGCCGGAGGACAGGATGCGGATGCCGGCATTTTCCCAGGACAGGCATTTGTGGACCGCGCGGGCGCAGGCCAGGGAGCATGAATGGCAGCCGATGCATCGGTCCATGCGGGTCGCGACGAGTTGTTTCATAAGTGCTTTCCCATGAATGTGGTTCGAAAAAAATAAGGGTATGTGTCTTTTGCGCGATTGTGAAGGGCTGGGCAAATGGTTTACAAGCCTGGATAAACATGAAAGCGGGAGGCTGCACAGGAGGTGAACGTGGCGGAACGTGTTTTTTCCATCGTGACCAGACCCGATACGGGACTGGAACTTTTCGAGATTATTCAGAATCGTGTCAGTGAACTGCATGGTCGCGGCCTGGCCAAAGTCGTGGGCTACGAGGTCATGAGCAACGGCCGGGTCATCCTCTTGAAGGTGCGGGGGCCGGCGGAAGACGTCATGCCCTCGGATGAAACCCTGGAGTCGGTCCTGGACGACGATTTCGTGGAGCGGCTCGAAGCCCTGGCGCAGGAGCTGGTGGACGGGTTTTATGTGCCGTCTTTCGCTCACTGCGCTTCGGAATTGGGCGACGAAACTTCATGAAGGAGAAATCCATGCAGCCGCGCGTCAGCATGATCACACTTGGAGTGGCGGACCTCGAACGGTCCAAGGCGTTTTATCGGGACGGACTGGGTTTCCCGCTGATGGGCGAAGACCCGCAAGTTGCGTTTTTCACCTTGAACGGCACGTGGCTGGGGCTTTACGGGCGGGAAGCGCTGGCTGAGGATGCCACCGTATCGCCTGAGGGTGGAGGTTTTCCCGGATTTGCCCTGGCCCACAATGTTGCCAGCGAAGCCGAGGTCGATGCCGTGCTGGCCCAGGCCGTGGCTGCGGGCGCCGAACTGGTCAAGCCGGGGCAGAAGGTTTTCTGGGGTGGGTATTCCGGATATTTTCGCGATCCTGACGGATTTTTGTGGGAAGTGGCCTGCAACCCCTTTTTCTGGGTTGGGCCGCCCGATACCACCGCGCAGGGCTGAAAGACCGGCCCTGATCAGAGCCGGCCGATTTTTTTGAGCTGAATTTCCAGGCAGGACAAAGCCGCGGGCGTGATCCCGGAAATGCGTCCGGCCTGGCCCAGGGTGCGGGGCTGGACGCGGGTCAGTTTTTCCACGACTTCGCGGGAGAGGCCGGGGATGCCCGTATAGTTCATGTCTTCGGGCAGCGTGGTCTGCTCCATCTTCTCGAAACGATCCACCAATTCCTGCTGGCGCCGCAGATAGCCTTCGTATTTGGTCTTGATTTCTGCCTCTTCCAATGCTTCCCCGTCAAAATTTTCAAGCTCCGGCCACAGCGGCGTGAGCATGTCGATGGTCAGCTCCGGCTGCCGCAGCAGCTCTTTGAGGCTGACGGCCTTTTGCGGGATGGTGCCGCCCATGGCCTCGACCAGGTTTCTGGTCGCGGCATCGGGGCGCACGCGCAGCGCTTCCATTCCGGCCATGATCTCATTCACGGCGGTCTGTTTGCGGGTGAATCGCTGCCAGCGGCTGTCATCGACCAGACCCAGGTCGCGGCCGATCGCGGTCAGGCGCTCGTCGGCGTTGTCCTCGCGCAGCAGAAGGCGGTGTTCGGCCCTGGAGGTGAACATGCGGTAGGGTTCGAGCGTGCCTTTGGTGACCAGATCGTCCACGAGGACTGCGATGTAGGCCTGGCTGCGGGTCAGGATCAGCTCCGGCTCGCCGCGCAGGGCGAGGACCGCGTTGATGGCCGCCCACAGGCCCTGCCCGGCCGCTTCCTCATAGCCGGAGGTGCCGTTGATCTGCCCGGCCATGTACAGCCCGCGCACGAGCTTGCTCTCCAGGGTGGGTCTGAGCTGCGTCGGGGGGACGTAATCGTATTCGATGGCATAGCCCGGCCGGATGATCTGGGCTTTTTCCAGGCCGGGGATGGACGCGACGAGAGCCTTTTGGATGTCCAGCGGCAGGCTGGTGGGGATGCCGTTGGGGTAGACCTCGTGGCTGGTCAGGCCTTCGGGCTCGACAAAGATCTGGTGCCGATCCTTCTCCGGGAAGCGGGCGATCTTGTCCTCGATGGACGGGCAGTAGCGCGCCCCGGTGCCTTTGATGACGCCGGTGAACATGGGCGAGCGGTCGAACCCGGTGCGGATGATCTCGTGGGTGCGCTCCGTGGTGTAGGTCACGAAGCAGGGCAGCTGCTGAAGCCTGATGCCGGGGCTGTCAAAGCTGAAAGGCCGGGGCGGGTTGTCGCCGGCCTGTTCCTCCATGACCGAATAGTCGACGGATGACTTGAGCAGCCGGGGCACGGTGCCGGTCTTGAGGCGCCCCAGTTCGAAGCCCAGTTCGCGCAGCCGGGGCGAGAGGCCGCTGCTGGCCGGATCGCCGTAGCGGCCGCCGCTGAAATTGTTGAGGCCGACATGAATGAGGCCCTGCAGGAAGGTGCCCGTGGTCAAAAGCGCCGCCCGGCAGGGGATGGTCTCGCCCAGGGTGGTGACCACGCCTGTGACGCGTCCGTCCTCCACGGTCAGCGACGCGGCGGTCTCCTGGCGCACGAAGAGGTTCGGGCAGGTGAAGATGTCCTGCTGCACGACCTTCACGTATTCGGCCCGGTCGATCTGGGCGCGGCTGGAGCGCACGGCCGGGCCCTTGCGGGTGTTCAGTATGCGGAACTGGATTCCGGCCTGATCGGCCCATTTGCCCATCATCCCGCCCAAAGCATCGATCTCCTTGACCATGTGGCCCTTGGCCAGGCCGCCGATGGCCGGATTGCAGGACAGGTGTCCGATGCGGTCGGCGTTGATGGTCAAGAGGAGCGTCTGCATGCCCATGTGCGCGGCCGCCATGGCCGCTTCGCACCCGGCATGGCCGGCGCCCACGACAATGATGTCGAATGTTTCGGGCACGGTTGGGATGATCATGTTCTTATGCCTGGTCTTCGAAGAGGAGATGGGCAAACACCCGTGCGTCGGCGAGGGTGGCCGTCACGGACGCGTGTTCGTTGGGCTGGTGCGCCGTATGCATGAGGGTGGACCAGCACACGGCGGGAAGTCCTCGCTTGCGGAACGCGGCCGCCACCGTGCCGCCGCCGATGCCGATTGCGCGTGCCGCAAGCCCGCGTGTTTTTTCAAGGACGGCGGTCAGTCGTTCTGCGGCCTCGCAATCTGCAGGAGTAGCCGGGGCGGCCTGCTCCCTGACCACGGGCGCAAAGGCGATGCGCACGCCCCGTTCGGCCTCCACCTTGTCGCAGATGAGGCGTATCTCCTGCTCGATCTCTTCCAGCGGGTACGAGGGCAGCACGCGGCAGTCGAGATGAAAGACGTCCTGGCCCGGGATGGTGTTCACGTTGGGGACGTTGGCTTCCATCTTGGTCGGCGCAAAGGTGGACATGGGCGGATCGAAAAGCGGATCGCACGCGTCGAAGACCGTGTGCAGCCTGTCCAGGGCCAGAATCAGCGCCGAAGCGCCGACCAGGGAATTGACTCCGGCCTCCGGGGTCGAGGCGTGGCATTGCCTGCCCTGTACCGTGAATCTGAGCCAGAGCACGCTTTTTTCAGCGACCTCGATGGCATCCCCTGCCGGAGTACCGAAGTCCGGGATGACGATGAGGTCATTTGGCGCGAAGACCTGCGGGTGATGGGTCATGATGTATTCGATGCCGTACGTGTTGCCCGTCTCTTCGTCGGCCGCGAGCAGGATGCCTAACGAGAGGTCAGTCCGCGCTGCGACCGTTTCCAGGGCGCGCAGCAGGAGCAGCGCGCTGACCATGCCCTGGTGGTTGTCTTCCACGCCCCGCCCATAGATGAGGTCGCCCTCCTGGCGCAGCACGAACGGATCGCTTTCCCACAGGGACAGGTCGCCGGTGGGCACGACGTCGGTGTGGGCGATGAGCCACAGCGTGCGCGGGCTTTTTCCCGGCCGCCTGACGATCAGGCTGGGCCGGTAGCCGCACTCGACCCTGTCGTCCGGAGCTTTGATCATTTCCGTCCGGACGCCTGCGAATCGGCTCGCATACTCGGCCAGGTATTCCACCTTGGCCTTTTCGCCCTGACCCGCGTTGGTCGGCCCGAGGGCGGGGATGGCCACAAGGTCCGTCTGCAGTCGCAGCAATTCCTCGCGGCTGTTTTTCAGGAGTTCAAGTACAGTGCTGAGCATGGTGGCGTCCTTCGGGGATCTGGATGACGTGTGGTGTCTCTTGTGCCCGGAATTTTGAAGAAAAAAAAGGCAGGAAAGTCCTGCCTTGTACGTAGTCCGTGATGAAAGGCTCTAACGGCCTTTGGCTGCGCGCTTGGATGCCTTGAGCGGGTTGACCTTGGCCTTGCCCTTGCCGGGCGCGGTCTTGGTGTGGGTCGAGAAATTGCAGATTCCCAGTCTCCACTTGGCGGCGGGCTGGGGATAGGTGCCGCAGTACTTGGCGCCTTCGAATTCCTTGATCCGCTCGCAGCCTTCACACTGTTCCACAATCTGGTGCATTACAACGCCGTTGACCTGAACGCCTTCGTCGGTCGTAACGGCGTTACTGAAATCTACTGCCATGAGGCTCCTCCATAATTTTGTCCTGAAATGCTGCCGCGTCTTCGGCCGGTGAAAATAGCGGCTTCACGCTGATCACCGGAAACTCGCTTTATTTTTCGAATCAAACATAAAAGTCAAGCCTTTTTTTCCTGCATCAAGAGCGCCTCCCCCTTTTCCGTTCACGATTTCAGGCCCTTTTGCCGGCTTGCACCGGGGGCGGCGCGCTTCATTCAAGCGCCGCGCTGCACTTGGGCATATTGAGTCGCGCATAAAGAAACCAGAGCCCGCATGAGGCTCTGGTTTTCTTGCGTGAGCACTTGTGGCTGAACCTATGAGGATTTCTTGGGATCTTCGAGACTCAGGAAGGATAGGTCGTCGTCGCCTGATTTCCCGGAAGGATTTTCCGAAGAATCGGTTCCGAAATCAAGAAGAATCTCCGTCTCCGGGGAGAATGAAGGTTTCTTGGCCGAAGCGCCTTTAGATCGAGGCTCGTCATCCAAAGGCGCGAGCATTTCTTCCAGTTCCGGAATGAACAGGTCTTCGCGCTTCGCCTTGGCCGGAGCAGGTGTTTGCGGAGCGGCCGGAGTGTCGAAGGACGCGCTGAAGTCAAGCTCGACCATGTCTTCGGGCGGGAGTGTTTCCAGAAACAGGTCCTCGTCCGCGTTGGGTGCCGGGGCTTTTTTCGCGGGAACTGGGTCTTTGGCCGGGGCTTCGGCCATGCTGAAATCCAGATCCGGAAAATTCGAGACGTCGATGTCGGTATTTTTCGTCGCGGCTGCCGCAGGGTGTGCCGGGGGCGCTGCCAAATAGTCCGTCGCCGAAGCGCTCATGCTGTGTGTATGAGCCTCGACTTTCGCCGGCTTTGCTGAAGACTCGGGCACGGACTGTGGTGCTACTGCGTCATGGACCAGCCAGTTGGTTCCCGAGGCGAGGATCCAGTTCAGGTAGAGAGCCTTGCGGGATTCTTCCCAGTCTGCTCCGCACTTGGGGCATGCGCTGACATGATCAAAGGAATGGAATTTACATTTTTTACAGTACATGGGGTGTCCTGAATTGGCGTTGGTTTATGTTTACGCGTACCCACGTACACTGAAATGCTTCTCTTATGCAAGCTGCCTGGCCATTGGTGAAAAATGAAAAAGCGTCATGTGGGTCGCGTAAAGAGGGAGGTGTTTCTATACCGGGTGTGTGCGACGGCTTGGGCCCGGGTTGTTCGCGGCGGTTTCAAAAAAGAAGGAGGCGGGAGACTTTTGCTTCCCGCCTCGCGTAAAACCGAGATGACTAAATACCAAATGCGATGTGATTCCGGTCTGTTCGCCGGGCCGGTTCTGGGCCGGCGGTTGGCATCCATGTTGTCATTGTGACTGGAATAAACGCCTCTACAGTCTGTTACCTGTGTTACCTTGGGAGTTTCCTTCCAACGCGCCTTTCAACCAACAATTTGTTTTTGGTTTCTGACCAACGCGCCTCTTTCTTCAAATCGAAAGACGTTCCCTAGGGATGTTTACAGCCGACACGCCTGCTTAGAGGTTTTTTCCTGATTTCCTTCCAACACGCCTCTGCGGTACAGATTTGGTTGTCGGTTTCTTTTGAACGCCACCTTGAGACATTGGAACCATTTTAAATCCGCATGCGGCTGGTTCTTGATTTCAGCTAGTACTGCAAAGCAAGCAAAAGTCAAGGCCTATTTCTTGCGCATTCTGTCGGCCATGATCTTGGTGCCTGCGGCGAAGATGCCGCAGACGACGCCCATGAAAAAAGCCTTGACCGGCTCATAGCCGAACCAACTGGCGATCATGCCGATGGAACCGCCGATGATGACTCCGCGCATGACGGCATGGCTTGGAGTGTTTTCATTTGATCTGTCGCTCATTTTTCCTCGTATGCGGGCCTGAATCAGGCCGTGTTTTTTGCATCCATCATAGCGTGAAGCTGGTTCAGGATGCGTTTTTTGTAGAGTTGGACCACGTCTTCCCTGTTCATGATCATGTCCAGCTGCCGTGTATGGATGAGGATGTGGCCCAGGATCTCCAGATGATTTTCGATGAATTCCTGGTCGCAGTCGTCCAGTCGGGCGAAGAGCGCATCTTCCCGCACCCGTGTTTGGAAATTGAACTCGTCAAGTATTTCTCCGACGAATCGTGCTCTGCGGACTTTGCGCTGGTGGTCCGTGGCCCCGCCTTTGAACTGAAAGCGGATGTAGTTCTCTCGCGGCCGTGGCCCTGCCAGGGCTTCTACGGACGTGAAGTGATACCCGAACCTGGACTGCAGATTACAGAAGTGTTTCGAAATCATGAAATAGTTTTTTTCCGAGAACTGGGATGCCATGGCCGGTTCCAGGTTCCGGTTCGTCGCGGACTGGAAAAGCACCGACATGAAGCCTTTGCAGTCGATGCAGGGAGGTCCTTCCCAGGGGTAGGCCACTATGCCTCGCCAGAGCGCAAGCATGGGGACGGAGGAGATCTTGTCCAGCGGGATCATTTTGTCGCCGGTATCAGTGAGAAATCCGTCCTCAAGATTGATGATCCACCATTGCATGGGCACGATGGTCTTGAGCTGCTTGCTCGACCTGGGAGAAAAATTGTGGTCGCGGCCGAAACTGAACATCTCCTGCACGGATTTTTCATGGCAGAAGCGGGTTATGTCGTGCAGCGTCTTGCAGTTGGCCGGAGTGAAGTCGATGCCGTCGGGGTCGAGAAGCCCCAGCGGCGTGATGAAGCGATTGACATTCAGCAGGGTCTGAAAAACCGGGCTGCCTTCCATCATGTTCGGCCGCGCCGGGTTCCGGTCCAGCAACGCTTCCTGCAATCCTGCGTAAACGGCCCTGTTGTCGGCGTCGAGAGTGATCTCCTGACCGGCTTCAAGGATGCTTGTTGCGGAGTGAACGCCGAACAGCGCCGGCACATTGAATTCGCGGGCCACGTTGGCCAGATGGCCGGCCGCGCTGCCCTGTTCGGCGATGACGCCCTGACATCTGTTCAGGACGGCGGCCCATTTGGGTGTCGCCTCGACACAGACCAGGATCGCCTTTTCCGGAAGCACGAGAATGTCCACGTCCTTCTTGACGATATGCACGACTCCGTGGGCTGTGCCCGAGCTGGCCGTCTGCCCGTCCTGGATCAGGGGCTGTGCGCCCGGCAGCAATTCCGGCGCAGGCTGGGTCTGGCGAATGTCCAGGGGGCGCGTTTGCAGCAGGAACAGGCGGCCTTCGGGAGTGTAGGCCCACTCGATGTCCTGGGGAGTTCCGTAATGGGCTTCGATGCGAGAGGCCATGGCCGTGAGTTCGAAAATCTGAGCATCGTCCAGGGTCGGCAATCCCACCAGCTCCGGATCGACGGAAACCCTGCAAACGCCTTCGGTCCCGGAGCAGGCCAGGGCGGATTCCTTGCGCGGCACGGATCGTTCGACGATGCGGGGCGGGGGGCCTTTTTCGAGCAGGAACCGATCGGAAGTGGCGGTGCCGTCGACCACGCCCTTGGCCATTCCCCAGGCCGAAGTGATCTGGAGGCGGTTGTCCGCGGCGTTGAGCGGGTTGGACGTGTACATGACCCCGCCCGCCTTCGAAGTGACCATGCTCAGGCATCCGACGCACATGAGCACGTCGTCGTCCCTGATGCCGAGCATGTAGCGATAGGTCATGGCGTGGGCTGAATATTTGCTGGCCACGACCTCCTTGTAGCCTTCCAGGAGGCTGTCCCGGTCCAGGTTCAACAGCGAGCGGTGTTGCCCGGCAAAGGACGCGCCTGCGCTGTCCTCGCCCAGGGCGCTTGAGCGCAGCGCCACGTTGATCTGCCCGCCTTCGCGTGCGCAGAGGCGGTCGTAGGCGGAGAGGAGAGCCTCTTCCAGCTCTTTGGGCACCTCGGCCGCGAGGATCATGCCTCGGATCTTGGCGCACATCTCCAGAAGGGCGATGGGCTGGTCGGTGCCGTTATTTTCCGTCTCGTCTTCGTCATCGTCGGAGTGCCCGGGGAGGGTGCAGGCCCCGAAGTGCGAGGCCATGGGGTGCCCAAGCACGAGGCAGTTGATCTCGTCCCAAAGACCGCTCTGTTGCATGAAGACCATGTAGGCCTGCGCGGTGATGGCGAATCCGGCAGGAACGGGGATCTGCAGAGTGTTGCGCAGCTCACCCAGATTGGCCATTTTGCCGCCGACGTCCTCCACGTCATGGGCGGTTATCCGGTCCAGGTCGAGCACAAGCTCCTGACGGCGGCTTGTCTGCTTGAGCGTGAGTTCCTGTTGAATCTGGTCCTGTATGGTGCGCAGGGCATCGCGCAGCCCCAGATATTTTCCAGGCGCGAGGTAAAGCAGGTTTTCCACGATATTGTAGACTTTGGCCGTGGCTCCCGTGGCCCTGGATCTGACGAAATGCATGCCGAAGTGGCGATGCCCCTGGGCGGCCTCCTCCAGTTCCGTCATGAAGTCCAGCGCGCCGTTGTTCGCGGACAGGAGCCTGCGAAAGGCCTGGTATCTGGCCCTGAAAAGGTCTTCCTGCTCGTTGTCCTGCTCCTTGGTCGGGGCTGGAGGGGAAAAGATGTTCTTGACGCGCTGGATCAGGTTCATGCGTGCTCCGCGATATCCGTCCGAGGGCTGGGCCGGGTACTCGTGTTGTGTAAACGAGTAGTGACACAGACCGGCGGGTCCAGGCAACCGGACAGGATCGGTCATTTCGGGGGAATGCGAAAAGTTACTGGTGGCTGAAGGCGTAATCGCCGTTCATGAACGCATCCACGTACCTGGCGATTTCCGAGTCGTCGTCGAGCCGCCAATCCAAAGCCCGCACGGCGGCGAGGAGACGACCGAGCATGTCCAGGCGCTCCAGAAAACGGCGCTGGTCGTACTTGCGGATTTCAGCCCTGAGCGAGTCTGCGCTCTGGGTGACCCTGAACCCCTGGCGGCGCAGGATTCCGGCCAGAACCAGCGTCCGCCGGACCCGCTGCTCGTATTGCGCGGCCCCGCCCTTGAAGGAAAAGGTGATGTAGTTGTCGTTGATGACCGGCCCCGAATACGAGTCGATGGTGGCGAAGTGGTTGCCCAGGCGTCCGCTTAAATTGACATAGGTGTCCGACACGACCGCATAGCAGGTGGGCGGGGGCTGGTTTTCTTGGGTGCGCCCTGCAAATTTGGGAATCCGGGGATGTCCCATGCCTTGGAGCAGGGCGATGAGGGGAGCGCAGCGCAGGTCGGCCAGCTCAACCCAGGATGAAGCGGCTTTTGAGGTGATGCCTCCCCCCAGGTCGACCAGCAGGACGCGAAAGGGCAGCACTGCCCGCAATTCGCGGGCCACGCCGGTGTGCGGGGAGAGGCCGTCGGAGAGGCGAAACATCTCCTGCATGGCCATTTCGTGCGCGAAACGGATGATGTCGTGCAGGCTGCGGCAGCCTTGCGCTGAAAACTCCGGAAGTTGCGGGTCCACCAGATGGAGGGGATTGATGAACTTCATGGCCTCCTGCAGCGATTTGTACACGGGGCTGCCCTTCATCAGGTTCACGGGCTTGCGCTTGGACAGGATTTCCGCGACTTGGCCGGCATAGACGACCTGGTTGGTGGCATCGAGGGTGATCTCCATTCCATGGGTCAGCAGAGCGGTGCCCGTGCCCGCACCGACCAGGGTCGGGATGCCGAACTCCCGCGCCACCGAGGCCATGTGGCCGTTGGGGCTGCCCACATCGGTGATGATCCCCGCGACCTTGCCCATGGCCGCGACGTAGGTCGGGGAAGTTTGCCGGGCCACCAGGATGGCTCCCTGAGGAACGGCGCTCAGTTCATGGTCCGGCTGAACGATGTAGACCGGGCCCGAGGCGGCTCCGGGGGAGGCCGTTTGACCTCCGAACAGAAGCGGTGCCCGGCCCGGCACGAGTTTGCAGCATTCGGCCTGATTCAAGCCGTCGGCGCGTTGCAGGGGCCTGGCCTGAAGGATGATCAACTGGTCTTTTTCGTCCAGCGCCCACTCGATGTCCATGGGCATGCCGTAATGGGCTTCCAGGCGCAGGGCGTAATCCGCGAGGATGTCGACCTGCGTGGGCGTCAGGCAGGGCTGCTCCCGCAGTGTCTCCTGCACGGGCCTGGACACGATGCCGCCTTGGGCTAGCACGACGAATTCGGATTTTTTGTCCGCGACGTGCGTGACAAGAATTTGTTTGTCCTCTCTGCGCACGCGCCAGAAGTCCACGTCCATGGAGCCGTCGACCACGCTGACTCCCAGGCCCCAGGCCGCCGCGAGCAGCAGGTCGTCGCTGTGGGCCGAGTTCGGATCGATGGTGTAGAGGACGCCGCTGGCTTTGGACTCGATCATGGTCAGGACCAGCACGCTCATCATCACGTCCTGCTCGGAATAGCCCTTGGTCCGGCGGTAGAACACCGCTCTGGCGGTGAAGGCGCTGGCGACGACGGCGCTCCAGGCCCGGCTCAAGGTCGCCGGGGCGGCTCCGAGAACCGAGGCGTGCTGGCCGGCAAAGGATGCGTCCGAGTCCTCGCAGACAGCGGATGACCGCACGGCCAGGCGGACTTTCGGGCCGAAGCGGTTGATTATTTCCCGTGTCTTGTCCATCAAGCCCTGTTCAAGGGCAGGAGGGAGCGGCGCGGTCATGATCCGTTCGCTGGCTTTGGCGCAGACCTTTTCCAGGGCCGCGATGTCCGATAAATCCATTGCCGCCAGCTGATGCCGCAAGGTGTCGAGCAGGTCCGTCTGTTCCAGGAAGAGGGCGGCCGCCGAGGCCGTGACCGCAAAACCGGACGGGGTGGGCAGACCGATCTTGTTGCGGATTTCTCCCAGGTTCGCGGCCTTGCCTCCAACCTCCTCCAGGTGTTCCAGGGTGATCTCTTCAAGCGGCAGGATGAGAGTGGAGAAGTCGAAGGTTCTTTGCCGGTTCAGCGCATTCAAGGCGTTCCCGGCGGCAGTTTCGATGCTCTCGAAAAGTTCGGGGAATTGGCCATCGCACAGGGCGTTCACGTCCTGCGCCAGATGACGGCAATGTTCCGCCATGGCTTCGACCAGGGTCACGGCCTCTTCCCGGGTGAAGGATCCGCCTTCGTGGATCATGCGCTCCAGGGACGTCATTTGTTCCAGAACGATGTTGTTGCGGGAAAGCAGATTTTTGAAAAACTGGTATTTTTGTTCCAGTTTCTGGCGGGCGTCGGGCGCATTCCCGGACAGTTTGGTGGCTGTGCGCTCCGTCATGTTCAAGCCTTCATCCTTTCTGGTCACGAGGACATGGCCCGCGCTTCCAGGGGAAGGCGGACCGTGAAGGTTGCCCCCCGTCCTGGACGACTTGTCGCGAAGACCTGTCCGCCTATGCGTTGCAGAATGCCGTGGCTGATGGACAAGCCGAGTCCCGCGCCCTTGCCTGGAGCCTTTGTGGTGAAAAAAGGGTCGAAAATCTTGTGCATGTTTTCTTCGGGGATACCAAATCCCGTGTCTTCGACCTGCAGGCAGACGCCGTCGTCGTCATCGCGCTTCGTGCTGATGGTGATGCTGCCGCCTTCGGGCATTGCGTCCATGGCATTGTTGATCAGGTTGATGAGCAACTGGCGGAGCAAGGCCGGTTCGCTGAGAATGACAGGCAGGCCCGGTTCCAGTTTTTCGTGGATCTCGATATTCTTTTGCGAAGCCTCGCGGCGGCGCAGGGTGGCGACGTCGAATACAAGAATGTTGAGTTGTACGTCGCGGATGGTGCCATCGGTTTTGCCGCCGAAACTGAGGAGCTTGTGGGTGATTTCACGGCTTCGCGCGGTCTGCGTCACAATCTGGCGCAGGGCGTCCCGCAATTCTCCGGCATCGGGATGGTCCTTGAAGGATTCGCGCTTGAGCACGTCCTGCATCCAGCCTGCCTCCTCGCCGATGATGGCCAGGGGATTGTTGACCTCGTGGGCGATGCCCACGCCAAGCTGACTTATGGCGTCAAGTTTCCGGACCTGCATGTGATGGTCGGCCAGTCGGACGCGTTCCTGTTCCATGTTTTCCTGCCATGCCAGTATCTTTTTGGTGGTGAACAGCGCGGCGGCGATGAGAATGGCCAGCCCAAGCACGCCGAAAAACAGGAAACGGACGGTTTGAACGTTGAGCGGCTCACGTAATTCCCGTTCGTCGCGCTGGACCACAAGGCGCCAGTCGGGGTTTCCGGCCACGGAGAGGATGCTGGACCATAGCCGTGTTCCCCTCCATTCCCGCTTGGAAATAACGTCTTTGCGCGGCGCTGTCACGGCCAGGTCCGGATCCACGCTGTCCAGGATCCCTCCGTGCAGCACGGATCTGGTTTGCAGAATACCTGTCTTGTTGATCAGGAAAACCTCTCCCGTGCGGCCGATCCTTTCCTTGTCCAGAAGGGCGCTGAACAGGACCGCGTTCACGGACAGGCATGCGAGGCGACCGTGTGCATCGTTGCGCAACGGGGCTGCGATCTGAAAATTCGTAAGCCCGTCGGACCCGGTGCGGATTTTCGTGATGATAAGGCCGGACGGCGTCCGCGTTCTGCCTGAAAGATCGGAGAGGGTGGGCTTGAGATCCCCAAGATCGGGGTGCCCGGCAACGGCGAGCTGTTCCCCGTCTTGTGCCGTTATGACAATGCCTTTCAGCCACGCCATGTCCTTGTGCCACGTTTCATAAGCGTCAGCGAGTTCCGCTTCAATATTTGCCTTGTTTTTCAAGGACGGTCCGAGTGCCTGCAGCGCTTGCGCGGCTGCATGCAGTTCCCGCTCGACCCGTTCGCGGTATGTGTTTGCGAGCGTGTGGATTTCGGCTTCGCGCAGAGTTCTGAAATGTGTTTCCAGGGTCTGAAGTGCGTACGAAAAAATGCAGATAAAGATGAAGAACGTCGGCAGGAGCAGGTACATGGCGACCGTGTATCTCAGGCTTCGACTTTGTGATGAGCGTCCAGCGTCGAGCATGTTTTCCCCTTGTATGCCCACATGATGAGGAAAAATTCAGGAAAGCGGCCGGGGGAGTTTTCCCCCGGCCCGTCAAATCAGGTGCCAGCGCAATGGCGGCTTATGGCTGGCGTCTCCTAGACCCATCTTTTCTGCAGCTTGTCGAGCAGGGCCTTTTCTTCGGCCTTGCGCAGCCTTTCGTCGCGATCCTTTTTGATTTTGTAGGCTTCCTGGATCTTGACCACAAGGTACTCGTACTCGCATGGCTTCATGAGGTAGTCATAAGCCCCGAGGCGCATGCCTTCCACCGCCGAAGACACATCTCCGTGGCCGGTGAGCATGATCACTTCCACGCCAATGTGCTTGGCGCGGATCTCGGCCAGGGTTTCGATACCGCTCATTCCCGGCATCTGGATGTCAAGTATGGCCACGTCGAACTTGTTGGTGGCGAGCATATCCAGCGCTTCCATGCCGCTGGCTGCGCCGCTCACATTGTATCCGGTTTCCATCAAACGCTTGCCCAGTGTTTCGCGAAAACGGTCTTCGTCATCGATCAGCAGCAATCTTGGCAGATTATCCATTATATCCTCCTCGTTTTGACCGTCAGTCCGGGACGGTCAACCGTTTGTCGTTATTGATGCAATTCTCTCTTTTCACATAACGTATCCGATATGGCGTATCAATGAGCAGGGGGGAGGGGCGCTTTTCCCTCCCCGTGAACAGAAGGCTTAGCTGAATCCGATCATCGGCCAGTAGATCATGGCAGAAAGTACGCAGATGGCGAGCAGGACGAGACACCAGGGGATGGCCACCTTGGAGAATTCGACCTGGGTGAAGTAGCCGGTGCTGTAGGCGATGATTGTCGGAGGACAACCGATGACGAGCATGATGAAGGATGTGGCCATGGGCGAGAGTAGGCCGACGGCCTCCACGCTCATGTTCATCATGCTGGCCATGGGCAGGGTCACTGGCAAGCTCAGGGCCACGGCTGCGGAGTTGCTCATCATGCTTGATAGTGCCGAACCGAAGAAGCTGATTCCGTAGTAGGTCACGAACTGGCCATGGCCTTCCAGCAAGGGCAGGCAGACCGAGGCGAGGTATTTGCCGAGGCCGCTGGAGAGCATGGCCGCGCCGAGGGAGACGCCGGAACCGAAGACGATCCAGGACTCCCAAGGGAACTTGTCGCAAATGGTCTTGAAGGAGACCCAGCCGGGGGCGCAAAACCCGGCCAGAGCAAGGGCCGCGACCACGCTGACGTGCCAGCCGGTCAGGTCGCCGGCGAACCACAGAATGAAGGCGGCGGAGAAAATCGCGGCCACGCCCTTCTCGGCGTTGCTCATGGGCGGCATGGACTCGATCTTGACGGAAGCGGGCAGTTCCTTTTCCTTGGGCCGGAAGATCAGGTAACAGATGGCCCAAGTGGCGACAGCAGTGATGAGAGCAACCGGGAATTCGATGATGGCGTACTTGAGGAAGCCGATTTTTACAGCCACACCCGTTGTATCCAGGATGTATTTCTGCGTGATGTCCACGGCCAGGGCGCAGCGGCCGCCGCCGAGCATGGTTCCAAAGCCGCCGGCCGATGCCGCGAGTGGTATGAGAATGATGAAGAACTTGCTCAGGTTGTTGCTCTTCTTCGGCGTGATGCCCATGCTCTGAAAGAGGGGCAGGATGGCGAAGAGCATGATGATGGTGATGGTCGCGTCATGAAAGAGGGTTGAGAGCAGGGTGCTGCTTACGGCGATGAAGAAGCTGAGCTGCTTCACCTTTGTTCCCGCGAACTTCAGGATGAAAAAGAGCAAACGCTTGGCCAGCCCGACTTCGTTCAGGATGACGCCGAACATGATGATCATCATGACGAACATGACGGTGTGGTTGGCGTAGGGAGCCCAGGCCGCAGACGACTTGGCGACTTTGAAAATGATCATGAGCGCTGTGGCCAAAAGGGCGGTGATGCCGATGGGGATGGCCTCGGAGACCCACAGGAAGACCACGGGCACCAGGATGGCACCGAGCCGGTGGCCTTCAACGGGCAGGCTTTCGGGGCGCGGAAGAAAATAGATCAAGAGAAAAATGCCTGCCGCGATCAGCAGCTTGATGACCATGGCCTTGGTGGACTGCGTCGGACCCTGGGGCTCTTCCTCGTGCATGAGGAGCTCATCTGGGGAAGTATCTCGCACGTCTTGTGCACTCATGGATTCTCTCCTTTTATATTCTATGTGTTAGCTTGTCGGTGACAACTTCGCTTGAGCAAACTGCGTATCAAAGGCCGCAGGACTCTTTGATTCTGCGGCCGATTTCCTTGTACACGTCGGAAAAACGCAAAAGGCCTATGAGCTTCTTGCCTTCCATGACGAAAAGAGAGTCATGCTTGAACATGACAAAGCGGTGGAAGGCATTGTTCAGGTTCGCGTCCAGATCGATGATCTGGGACGATTTTGCAGGCTGGATGAAATCTTTGACCAGGATGTCCTTGGCGGTGGTGCAGAGGTCATCGAGCGGCTTGGCCCACAGGGTGGTCTGCTCCTTCATGGGCTGGATCACGTAACTGAACTTTTCAACGTATACGCTGCTTTGCTCGTCGACCAGCTTTTCGTAGTCCGGTTCGAGTCCGCGGACCACGTCGAGGGGGGAGAGCTTGCCGACGACCTTGTTTTCACTGTCGGTCACCAGCAGGATGCGCTGTTCACGCTTCCCGGAAAGGTATTCCTCGTTGGCCCGCTCCAGGGCCATGACCGCTCCCGAGAAAGTGGCCGTGTCCGAAATTCTGGGGAATTTGGCTATGGGGACCATAAAGTCTTTTACGGATGCTTCCATTATCCATCGCTCCTTGGGGTTGGGCCGGAGTTGAAGAGTGTGCACCATCTTCGCTTCCGACGCAGGGTTATTGCCGATTTCAAGTCTTAAAATAATCTTGCAAACGCTGTGATGAGATTAACAATTCCTGTGCCAAGTTTTTTTGCGCGATATGTTTTTTTATATTTAACAATTTGTTTTAAATGATAATTATTTTGATATAAATTTCACAATGATTTTTTATTCTCGATGAAGAATTAATAAAATTGCATAATTTTGCTGCTTATTGCTTCTTTTCTTCTTGAACAAAGTGCGCTGCATCTGTTAGCAGGAAGGCTAATTTGCACGATTTTGCGGCGCGTTTGAAAGGATCGGAAAGTGGGAGGGAGTATGGTCAAGCTGAAGGTCTTTTTGGAATGGTTGCCCCGGGTATGGCGCGTCAGATCCACGCCTGTCAGGCGCAAACTGAGGACGCGCCTGCTCGTGACGCTTATCCCCACTTCCCTCATAGTGCTCGCGCTGATGGGGTATGCGACCTATTGGGCTTCTTCGGAGTTCATTTCCCTCGCCCTTGAACGCAATTCACGGATTCATGCCGTGACCACCGCCCACGCGGTGGAAGCGCTGCTTGAACGTTGCAAGCGGCATCTGCTTTTTGTAGCCCGCAACCCGATGAACGCGGAGGGCGTGGCCGCCTATCTGAAGGATCTTCGAGAGCTTGAAGGGCTGGAGTTTGTGGAGTTTGGCTTCATGCCCTTGCGTGAAGGGGAGCCTGTCGTCTTTGTGAGCCGCGAAGGGGAAAGCAGGCGATTGGCGCAGGAGGAAGTGGACGGCATTCGGCCTGGTCCAGCGCTTCTGTATGAGCATGTTCGCGGGTTGAAAGCCGGGGAAGTATGGCTGTCGGAGTTCGGGGAGGTGGAGACACCGTATCCGAGCGCTGAAAACCCGCGTGAACGTGTGTCCCGCGTGGCGTTGCGCATGGTCACGCCCTATGTGGGGCCTGCTGGGGAATTGGGCGGGTACGCCTATCTTTCCCTGAACGCCCAGGTGATCCGCAATGTATTGTCTCTCTATGAATCGTCCAACTCTCCCGTCTTCGCTTTTCCGCGCAATCCAAAGTTTCAGCGTTACACCTTTTTTTTCGATGTCGACGGCTGGGCGCTATTCCAATCGGAGTCGGAGCTTGATGATGACTCGCCTTTGCGGACCTTGAATATCCGCAAAACGCTATCCGGAACGCTTGGCAGACCTGGCTTGCCCGAGGCGTTCCGTCCTTCGGAGCGCAATGAGAACTATTGGCGGACCGTCGAGGATGTTCGCAAGGGTCACAAAGATATTGTCCGCCCGCTCAAGCGCGCGGACTCAGGTTCTCCCTACAGTGAACATTTTCTTGCCTACGCACCGGTGCGCCTGGGCTTGTCGCCGGGTCAGGACGCAGCGGTCATCGGTGGAATCGCTTACGAGGACCGTAGCGTGCTGGTCGATCTTGCAGGATACAGGCACATCGATGTCATGCTCATCATCAGTGCCATCTCCGTGCTGGTTCTGGTGCTGGCCATCGCTCTGGTGGCCAGGGGGACCACGCTCGGCCTGCAGGAGCTCGCCTATGCGGTGAAGAATCTGACGGAAAAGGGAGAGTGGGAGGAGGTTCGGCTGGTCGAGACGGGATACGAGGCAGAGATGCTCAAGGATTCGATCAATTCCATGATCCGGACGCTGCAGGCGCAGTTTGAGGAGATTAAATCAAAGGACCTGAAGATCGAATCCGTGACCTTGAAAGAGCCTGTGGAGCTCAGCATGGGACCCGCCGCCTCCACGCTGGACGAGAGCTTCCCCGAACTTGTCGGAGCGGGGCCGTTTATGAAGCAGATGAAACGAGACATCGTCAAGGCCAGCCAGGTCGAAGTGGACGTGCTCATCGAAGGCGAGACCGGCACGGGCAAGCAGTTGGCCGCCGAAGCCGTGCACCGTCTTTCCTCGCGAAACGGCAAGCCGTTCATTTCCATCAATTGCGGTGAACTGGATGAAAATCTTCTGCTCGACTCCCTCTTCGGTCATGTCAAAGGTGCGTTCACGGACGGCAAGGGGGACCGGCGCGGTGCTTTTCTGCAGGCCGATGGCGGAACGCTCTTTCTGGACGAGATTCAGTCCGCATCCCTGAAGGTCCAGCAAGCCTTGTTGCGGGCTCTTTCCCTGCGCAAGATCAAACCACTGGGCAGCGACCAGGATGTGGACGTGAACGTGCGTCTGATCACGGCCACCAATGTCGATTTGAAGGCCCTGATCGGCACGGGGAAATTCCGGGAGGATCTTTATTACCGGCTCAAGGTCATCACCATCACGACCCCGCCGCTGCGGGAGCAGCGCCAGAACATCCCTCTTTTGGCCATGCATTTCTTGAAAGAGGGGGAGCACATGGCTGGAAGAACCGGCTTGGCCCTTTCACGCGGAGCCTTGAAAGCTCTGATTTCCTATGATTGGCCGGGCAACATTCGTGAACTCAAGCACGTGATCATCACGGCGGCCGTCATGTCCGAGGGGCGGGTGATACAGTCCGAGCAACTCGGCATCAACGGCAAGGCGCGTAACGAGGGCGAGGACGAGAGCGCGGATTCGTTTGCGCGGGAGAATGGGGACGGTTTTGAAAATTCAATGCCTGCTAAATACGATAACGCGCAAAATGACGGCGGGTTGCCTTTTGACCTGAATTCCCGGCAGGTCATCGCATGCGAATATGTGCGCGAGCACGGGAGCATTTCGAGCAAGGATCTGCTCGGTCTCCTGGATGGTGGAATTTCAAAGCGAACCGCGAGCTATGACCTGCAGGATCTGGTCAGCCGGGGATTGTTGACCCGTGTCGGCCAGGGCCCCGCGACCCGCTATGTGCGTCCGGCCGATAACGCGAGAGTCTAGATAATGAGGCCGCCTCTCACCGACGGCCGGCAAGTCCGGTTTTCGCTTTCTTCAAGGGAATGATGACTTTTTGCGGCGCGGCCTTGTTGCGCACGCCGAAGGGCTCATATATGTATACGATGCGCTGTGGATATATGGAAACAAGGTTCGGCGGGAATTTCGATTGGGGGAGCCGGTATGTCAGGACTTGGTCTCAAAGGGCTCGGGGCAAAGATTGCCATAACCGCCCTGAGCTTTTCTCTGGTTCCGCTCATTGCCTTGGGCGTGACGATGTATTCCATGTTCGCCGCCACCTACAACTCCAAGGTTCAGACGAACCTGGCCACCCTCGCGGAAAACAAACGTCAGGGCATTGATCTCTTTTTGCGCGAACAGATCGCGCAGCTGCGTACACTGGCCTACTCCCACAGTGTCAAAGACCTCTCTTCTCCGGAGCTGCTGGAAAGCATTCTCGCCACCATGCAGCTCAGTTCCAAGACGTTTATCGACCTCGGGCTGATCAACGAGGACGGGGTGCATGTCAGTTATTCCGGCCCCTACAATCTGTCCCATGCCAATTACAAGAATGAGAAGTGGTTCAATGAAGTCATGTTGCGCAAGGTCTACGTCTCCGACGTATTCGAAGGTTTTCGTGGCTTTCCGCACATGGTCATCGCCGTGCAAAAACAAGAGAAGGGCAAGGTCTGGATTCTGAGGGCCACCATCGACTCCGATATTTTCGATTCCTTGGTGCGCTGGCTGCAACTCGGGGATCTGGGAGATGCGTATCTTGTCAATCGTGCCGGGGATCTGCAGACCCGGCCCAGATTCGGGAACAAGAGTCGGGATATCTATGCGCCCCTGCTCGGTACGCCATTTTCCGGGGCCAAGGTCCTGCAGCACGAGGCCGAGCAGAAAGAAATTTTCGTGGGCGGCATCTGGCTTGAGCAAAAGGAATGGCTCCTGGTCATTGAAGAGGACAAGCGCGGAGAGCTCCAGCCTCTTTTCAAGACGCGGATGGCGACATGGGGCGTTATGGGGGGCGGTTTCGCCGTGATCATCCTCGGCACCCTCATCATCACGCGCATGATCGTCGCCCAGCAGGAGAATGCGGGCAGACAGCAGGCGCAAATGAACGAGGAGCTGATCCAGTCCAGCAAAATGGCCGCCCTGGGCAAGCTGGCGGCCGGGGTGGCCCACGAGGTCAACAACCCGCTCGCGGTCATTCGGGAGAAGGCGGGTTGGATGCGCGACCTGCTCGAAGAGGAGGATGTCAAGGCCAGCCCGAATTTTCAGGAGTTCGTGGATGCCGTGGACAAGATTGAGCAGCATGTCGAGCGGGCTGGCACGGTCGTGCATCGCATGCTTGGTTTTGCGCGGCGCATGGAGCCGGTCTGCAACGACCTTTATATCAACGACGTGCTGAAGCAGACCACCGCTTTTCTCGAAAACGAAATCCGATTCAGAAATATCGAGTTGATCTGGGCGCTGAATCCGGACCTGCCGACCATTCAATCCGACGCCGCCCAGATCCAGCAGGTCATCCTCAATCTTTTTAATAACGCCATCGACGCCATCGGCCGCAATGGCCACATCACGGTGAAGACCGGATATGAAGCGGAAACGGATATGGTCAGCATTAGCCTCCGTGATGATGGTCCGGGCATGGACAAGGAGGTGCAGCGGCGAATTTTCGACCCGTTCTTCACCACCAAAAATGTGGGTGAGGGCACGGGCCTGGGCCTGTCCATCAGCTACTCGATCATCAACAAGCTGGGGGGAAGCATCCGCTTCGAGTCCGAGGCTGGAAAGGGGACCGAGTTCATAATTCTTTTGCCGGTGAAACATCATGACTGAAAAGACCGACGTTCAGATTGCGCTCGTGCATGCAGGACCTTCCGTGCTGGTGGTCGATGACGAGCAGGATTTTGTGGAAACCCTGGTCAAACGCATGGAACGCAGGGGATTCAAGGTCACTGGAGTAGGCAGCGGACAGGAGGCGCTGCTGCTGCTTGGAAAAGAGCATTTTGATGTGATCATCCTCGATGTGATGATGCCGGGGATGGATGGAATAGAAACCTTGCGCGAAATCAAGCTCGCCTGGCCCAAGATCCAGGTCATCCTCCTTTCGGGACATGGCGGCGAAGAAATGGGAATACGCGGGATGGCCTACGGGGCCTATGCCTATCTGCTCAAGCCCGTGGCCTTGAAGACAATCGTCGAGACGGCATACACCGCTTTTGAAGAAGCAGGGGTCCGCTAGCGGTACGCCATGCGCCAGTACACGCGACAAACCATAAAACGGAATTTTTTCGTGGCCATGTTGCTGGCTCCGTTCATTCCCGTGTTGCTGGCTTTGGGAACGGGCGGGTATCTTTTTTGGAATCATGCCCAGCAGAGCGGTCTCGATAAATTGACGCTGCTGTCCGCGTACAACGCGCGTGTGGTGGATCGTTTTCTGGATGACTTTCTGGGCGATCTGGCCATGGCCAGGGCCCAGCTGGAATATCCCGATTCCGCCGGATTGCGCGTCGTTTTCGAGACCTTGGCCGTCAAGCACAAGGGGCTTGTCGATGTCGCTCTCGTAAGCCCCAAGGGGATGGTGCTGGCTTACGCGGGGCCAAGCGTCTACAAGGGAACTCACGTTGTGCCGGGGCGATGGCTGGACGAAGCGTTGGAAAGGGGCAGCAGCATCAGCAGCGTGGTCTCCGGCCAAATGGGCCTCCCTCTCTGCATTGTGGCTTTGAGGGTCAATGCCGGCGATGAGATCGTTGTCATGCGGGCTTCTCTGGATCCGGCGGTTTTCACCAGCTTGTTCACGGTCGGACGCGGCGAGGGAGTCGATCTGTTTCTCGTCAACCCTGAC
Source organism: Desulfomicrobium baculatum DSM 4028 (assembly GCF_000023225.1). Classification (NCBI taxonomy): domain Bacteria; kingdom Pseudomonadati; phylum Thermodesulfobacteriota; class Desulfovibrionia; order Desulfovibrionales; family Desulfomicrobiaceae; genus Desulfomicrobium; species Desulfomicrobium baculatum. Next base: position 2,338,128 of record NC_013173.1, on the reverse strand, counting down.
GGGGAAGTCATTGCCGGAAGCGGCGGGCAGGTTCTGACCAGAGACCGGGCGCTGGTAGAGCATGTGTTCATGGATCGTGTCGGCACGGCGTTCCGGGATTCACTTTCCGACGCCGCCTATTCAAGCACCGTCATGAGCCATGGCGGGTGGATCCTGGGCGCGCGTAAGCATTGCGGCACACTATTCAGCGCCGCCGATTCGACGCTGCTTTTTTTGGGAATGTCCCTGCTTTCCGGAGGCATCATTGTCCTTTTGTCGTCATTGTATCTGACCGGATATGTGGAGAAAATGCTGCTGCAGCGTGACGAGGAACGCGAAAAGCTGCGTGAGCAGCTGTATCGGGCCGGGCGTCTTGCCGAGTTGGGCGAAATGGCCGCCGGGTTTGCGCATGAGATCAACAATCCTCTGCAAATCATGAAGAGCGACCAGGCCTATATCGAAATGCTGTTGCAGGATTTCAGGGCCAGGGCTGGAGAAGACGCCGAGTTTCTTGGCGACGTGGACGAGATGGCCGCAAGCGTCAACCAGATCAAGCTTCAGATCGACCGTTGCGCGCGCATCACCCATTCGATTCTGAGTTTCGGACGAGCGGGCAAGTCCGAGGCGCAGAACATCGATGTGTCCACGTTTATTCCCGAAGTGCTGACCATGATTCAAAAAAAGATTCAGCTCAGCAACATTGCCCTGCGGGTCGATATTCCACCCACGCGTCTGGTCGTGCACGTCGATCCTGCCCGGTTGCAGCAGGTTTTACTGAATCTGCTCAATAACGCCATGTATGCCATCAGCGAGACCGCCCATGTCCGGCCTGGCGAAATCGGTCTGGCCTGTTCCGCCGAGAGCGCGGACACGGTCCGTATCGAAATCAGGGACAATGGCGCGGGCATTGGCGAAGAGCAGAAGACGCTGGTTTTCACGCCCTTCTACACCACCAAGCCGGCCGGCAGCGGGACAGGGTTGGGACTGTCGGTCTGTCACGGGATAGTTGAGAGCATGAAGGGAGTTTTGGATTTTACAAGCGTGAAGGGGCAGGGGTCGACGTTTTATCTCCTTTTGCCCAGAGTTCCGTCTTCCCTGGAGTGATGGGAACACGCCGACTTGGCGGTTCTTTTGCCGGATGGACGGAGTGTCCGTGAATGTTCGAGCTTATGAAGAGGTGATCATGGATGATACATTGCGGGTTCTGCTGGTCGACGACGAGGAAAGCTATCTGGAAACCGCTGCCAAGATATTCCGGCGCAAGGGCATCGACGTGGAGTTGTGTTCCATTGGCAAGAATGTGGTGGATATTCTTAAAGACAAGAGATGCCAGGTGGTCGTGCTCGATCTGAAGATGCCCGGAATGACCGGGCAAGAGGTGCTTCGGGAAATCAAGGGCAGCCTTCCGGCCGTGCAGGTCATCATTCTCACCGGTCATGCCACCTCCGACGATGCCGCAGTGTGTCTGACCAGCGGCGCTTTTGATTTTTTGATCAAGCCGATAGAAATGAGCCACCTTCTTGACAGGGTCAAAGTGGCCTATGAAATGTGGAAATTGTCTTCCGATACGTGATTTTTTTTAAGGACAGACGAGGAGAGGCACGGTGAGCAGGCCCCATATTGTGATTGTGGACGATGAGGCGCGTTTTCGGGATACGATGGCAAAAATTCTGGAACACAAGCGCTTTGTGGTCAGTTTGGTGGAAAATGGCGATAAGGCTTTGGAATTTCTGGAGACCATCACCCCCGACGTTGTTCTGCTCGACGTGCGGATGCCGGGGCTGAACGGAGACGAGGCCTTGCCGCGTATTTTGGCTATGAAGCCGAAGACCAAGGTCATCATTCTTACCGGACACGGCGAAGAGCGGGCCGCGCGAAGGGCATTCATGGCCGGAGCGTTCGATTACCTGTGCAAGCCCTGCGATGTGGATGTCCTTGTGGCCCGCATACATGACGCCGTCCGTCCGGTGCCTGAAATCCAGGAGCGGGAGCGGACGATCGCCGAACTTATGATCCCCATCGACGAGTACACCTGCGTGCAGGCTTCAAGCACTGTCCGGGAAGGCATAGAGCGTCTCAAAGTCGCGGCGGAGAATTTCATTTCCACAGGTCTGGTTATGGAATGCGGTCATAGGGCGGTGCTGGTTTTTGAAGGGGAAGAGCTGGTGGGCGTACTGAACATGCGCAATCTTATCGAGGCGCTGCGGCCGGACTATGTCGCAGCGGCGCACGGTGGGATGAATCACGCAGTGAAATATTCAGGAATGTTCTGGCAGGGGCTTTTCAACACGCGGGTGCGCGATCTTGAGTCCAGATGCGTGCGTGACATCATGAACCAAAGGCCCCCGGTGGTGGATTGCGGAGCCAATCTGATGCAGGTGGCCGACCTTTTGTTTGAAGAAAACCGTCGTCGTGTGGCCGTTAAGCAGGAAGGCAGGATTGTGGGCGTCGTGCGCGAGCAGGAGCTATTTCACGAAATCTCACGCCTGGTCTTGCAGTGCCCATAGCCTGCCATCCCGGCTGGACCGCTGGTCAGGATTTGCAGGCGGCGATGATGGCACGCATGAAAGCGGGGAGATCATCGGGCGTGCGGCTGGTGATCATGTTCTTGTCGATGACGACCTCGTTATCCTGCCATTTGGCCCCGGCGTTGACCAGATCGTCCTTGATGGCGAAGAAGGAGGTCACGGTGCGACCTTTAAGGATACCCGCCGAAACAAGCACCCAGCCCGCATGGCAGATAGCCGCGACGATCTTGCCCTGCTGGTCGAAGGCCCTGACCAGGCTGACCGTGTTCTGATCCCGGCGCATGTGGTCGGGGGCGTATCCGCCGGGAACAATGATCCCCGCGAATTCAGCCACATTGATATCTGCCGGAGCCTTTTCGGATTTGGCCGGAGTTCCGTATTTGCCCTCGTAGCTCTGACCGGCCTTGCCCGAGACCACCACGACCTGTGCTCCAGCCTCCTTGAGCCTGAAATAGGGGTACCAGAATTCATGGTCGTTGAACTGTGTTTCAACCAGAAGCACGAATTTCTTTCCTGTCAGTTCCATCATTTCCTCCGTGAAGTTTTGAAAACCATCCCTTGCTCCTGAGTCGTGCCGGAAAGGTCCGGCGGGAATCGTGAGTCAGTTTGTCTTGCAGGATACGCTATTCGCCCTGACACAATTCCGGCCTTCGTGCTTTGCCTGATAGAGCAGTTTGTCCGCCTGCTCCAGGAGAAAGGAGCGGTCGCACTGGGTGACGTCGTTGCAGGTCACCGCCCCAATGGACACGGTGAGGTAATCGGCCACCGAAGAATCCAGGTGTTCGATATGCAATTCCTTCAGAGCGCGGCGGATGTTTTCTGCCAGATGGAGACAACCCTGCTCTTTTGTGTCCGGGAGCAGGATGATGAATTCCTCCCCGCCGAAGCGGGCCAAAAAGTCGGCCGGACGGCCCAGGGAAGACTGAAGAACCCGGGCCACGGCCTTGAGACAGTCGTCGCCGGCCATGTGGCCGTAGAGATCATTGTAGTTCTTGAAGTGGTCGATATCGATGAAAAGCAGGGACAGCGATGATTTTGTACGCAACGCCCTGTTCCACTCCTGGATGTAAATTTCGTCGAACCTGCGCCGGTTGGGAATGTTGGTCAGCCCGTCGAGGGTGGACAGGTTTTCGAGCAGGTCACGATTCCTTTTGAGTTCCAGATGATTGCGTATCCGGGCGCGAATGATCGGAGGGCTGAAAGGTTTGCGGATATAGTCCACGGCTCCGAGCTCAAGTCCCTTGGCCTCTTCGCTGGTTTCCCATTTGGCGGTGAGAAAAACGACGGGGATGTTGCGGGTCTTGTCATCCTTTTTGAGTTCGGCGCAAACTTCAAAGCCATCCAGGCCAGGCATGACGATGTCCATGAGGATGAGGTCCGGCTGTGGTTCTGCGCGAGCCATCTCCAGAGCCATTTCGCCAGTGGTGGCGTAGGTCAGGTCATGCTCATCTCCCAGGACGATTTCAAGGGCCCTGATGTTGACGGGTTCGTCATCAACGATCAATATCGTGTTTTTGCTCGGAAAAGGGGGCAAGGTAATGGCTCCTCCGGGATTGCGAATGGTGAACGTTCATGAGCTTTGAGGACTCTATTCAAGTCTAGACGGGTTTCTAAGCATCTTCAGTCGATCATGCAACCAAAGACCCTTGGCCAATGTGAAATAGTATGTACGTCACACTGGAAGTCGGAGGGTGCGCGAATTTTTCAAGACTATCCTATGACTTCGCGGCAAAAAGTCGGGAGATGCCGTAAAAAGTCATTCCCGCTCAGAAGGGAGTTTGTTCTTTTCAAGTGGTTAAAATATATGGATCTCCTTCTTCGAGGGTATGACGATTTTTTTGTCCAGATAACTGATATCAAGATTTTGTGTAAAAGCCCTCTTAAAAAAAACACAAGGATACTAAATGAATACTGACGGCGCGATGGTTTTTGAACAGACCAGAAAAATACAGCTCTACCATACGGACGCAACCGGCCGGATAACGCTTTCGGCTTTGTGCCGTTTTGCCCAGGAGAGCGCAGGAGGGCACGCCGAGCGGCTCGGGCTTGGCATGAAGCAGCTGGCTGCACAGAACACGGCGTGGGTGCTGCGCGAACAGGCCATGCATGTATCGCGGTATCCCGAACTTGGCGAAATGGTGCGAATTTCGACGTGGCCTACCCGGGCCGAAAGAATTCTCTGCCATCGCGATTACCGCATCTGTGATGAAAACGGTCAGTTGGTCGCCCGAGGGACGAGCGCCTGGCTCGGGCTGGACCTTGCCACAAGGCATCCACGCAAGGCCGATTCCTTTTTCCATCTGCCGGCCGAGCTTATGCCGGAGCCGGTCTTTGACCACCCGCTTGCGGCTTTGCAGGCACCGCAGGATGATTGCCTCGCGGATATCCGCACTGTTCGCGCAAGCGACATGGATGGCCTCGGGCACATGAACAATTTGCGTTACCTTGACTGGATTGCGGACCATCTGGCCCTGTTCGGCATGAAAACGCCTTTTGGCTGCGTGCGCATTCGCCACGCGCGGGAGGTCAGGGACAAAGACAAGCTCGAGGTACGGCATGCCGTGACGGGCGAGGGCGCCGTGCTTCTGCAGATGCGCCACCTTGAGCATGCGAAGGAGGTCTGTCTTGCGCGGCTGGATTTGGGTTCATCGAGGCACGCCGCGGGGGAATGATCTACGGGCCAAAACATGGCCCGGTGATGGCGGCAGGCATTCGCGGGGCGGGGGCGGATCTATCGCCTTGTCCGCTTATGGATTGGGTGCGGGGGCCTGCTCCAGTTTTGCGGACTGCACGGGCTCTTCGAGCTGGGCTTTGTACGCGGCCACCACAGCCTTGAAGGCCGGCATTTCCTTGCTTGCAATGGGGTCTGCCGGCATCGTCTTGAGCTTCAAGGGGTTGATGAGCTTGCCGTTTTGTCTCATGCGGAAGTCAAGATGCGGGCCGGTGGCGTATCCGGTGCTGCCGACATAGCCGATGGTCGCGCCCTGCTTCACTTTCGCCCCTTTTTTGGAGACTTTGGCGAATTTGCTCATGTGATTGTAGATGGTCTCATAGCCGTTGCTGTGGATCACGCGTACGAATCGGCCTTGGGACTTGTTGGAGCCGACCTGCGCGATGATGCCGTCGGCGACCGTGCTGATCGGGGTTCCGGTGGGCGCGGCGTAATCGATGCCCTGGTGCGGACGTCGGTATTTCAGAATGGGGTGCAGGCGGCTCATGGAATAGCCAGAGGAGATGCGCGTGAAGGGCAGCGGTGATTTGAGGAAGGCCTTGCGCAACGGACGTCCTTTTTCGTCGTAATAGGCCGTGTTACCTTTTTTGTCCGTGTATTGGTAGGCGTAGTAGGTCTGCCCCTGGTTGGTGAAACTGGCTGCCGCGAGTTGTCCGTACCCGACGAATTTGCCTTCCCTGGATTTCTTCTCGATGATGACCTTGAACGTGTCACCCGTGCGCAGATCCCGCGTGAAGTCGACGTCATAGGCGAAAACATTGCCCAGCCGCAGGGCCAGTTCCTCACTTTCGCCGGCGGTGGTCACCGCTCCGAACAGGCTGCTCTCGACCACTCCCGATACGGTTTTGGTTTCCGTTTCGTAGGGGATGGCTTCGCGTCGGAATTCATAGCCGGAATCGGTCAGGGAAACAACCAGACGTTCGTTTGAATCGATCTCATATTCCAGACCGATCAGGGCCTTGTTGGAATAGATCATGGTCCAGGGCTGGCCTGCCCTGAGATTGTCCAGGGGATAGAAGTCCTTGCTTTCGTTGCACAGGGAATAGATCTCGGGAAGTCCGAGATGGCCTTCCAGAAGCGTCGAAGGCGTATCTCCGCTTTTTATGGTGTCGCTCATGCGGGTGATTTCCGGTTCCCGCGGGGCGTACGCTTCGGGCAGTTCCTGGTCTTCCTGTTGCGGATCTGCAAACTCCCCATCGTCTTTAAGATCGTCGTATTGGTATTCGTGCCGGGTGGTTACGCCTTGAACGCTCCAGTCGATGCTGGACTGGGTTTCGTTTGGCGCGAGGAAGTTGAAGAAAATGGCGGCCCCGATGAGTGTCGCCCCCAGGAGGGCGAAAAAAGGCACGGTCAGCCGAGAAGACGCGGTTTTGCGCTTCAGGGACAGGTTGGCCGGTCGGCGAAATTTATGTCGATTCTTTTTTGTCATACGTCCGTAGGCTTTTTTGGCGATGGCCCGGATGATGCTTTGATCGGCTGGGTATGGTCACGCCCGGGCTTTGCGTTGAATTGGTCGTGCCCTCATAGCTGTGTAAGACTTCAAGCTCAAGCACTTGTTTCCCGGGTGGACAGATGTTCGGAATTTTGTCGATGTTCCGGCCGAGGGGTCGCGGTCATGACGCAAGAATCCTGCGCGGCTCCAAGAGCCGTTCCGGCTGCCGTGGCCATGTGTGTTAGCGGACTGTTTCGCGGCTGGGAGCTTCCTCGCTTACGCCGCCGAGCATCTCGACGCCCACTGCAAAATAGCCGGACAGCTGTTCGGGCCGGGGCGAGCACCAGCGTACCTTCCCTACGCGTCTGCCCAGTCCTGTCAGCGCGTTCTCCATGGCCTTACCCCGTACGTCGATCTTGACGTATTGCCCCGTGCCAAGCGGCATGTCCGTTTCGAGCAGCAGTCCGTTATAGCTGTAGTTGAGTACACGCGAGGATTGCTTCCGGGCGCTGTCGGAGCCTGGGTGCATCTCGCAAAGTTCCAGGCAGAGGACTCGTGGCCATTTTCTTTTTTCAAACATTGCCTGCTCCTGCACCGCCCAGCGCGGGGTGGAAAAAAGTCCGGGATATGAGTTCCCGATAAACCTTACGAGAGCAAAAGGCCAATTGGAAAAATAAGAAAAAAGAACCGCAGTGGCTGCGTTTATCTTGCTTTGAGTCCGTAAATGACAAATTCAACGATATCGTCGAACAGGCCTTCATCTCCGTAGGGAGTCAGCAGACCGTGCCTGATGCCGCCGACAAGGTTGCAGAAAACGACAACCGAGGTTTTGTGAGGGTCGAGACTGCGGATGCTGCCGTCATGCACCCCGCGCTCCACGCATTCTTCCAGGATGTCGTAAAGTTCCGAGAAGTTGCGGATCATCACATCCTTGTCTTCGACGGTCTTCAGATCGCTGAAAGGTGAGCAGCGCACCAGAACCATGAAATCCTGGCGTGGATTGCGGGCAAAATCAAAATAGGTCTTGGCGAAGAGCCGGACTGCTTCAAGGCCATTGGGAACGCCTTGCAGGTTGGTCCGCATGGTCTGCACGAGTTCGTGCACGACATCGAGGCCGGCTGTGAGGAAGAGCTTTTCCTTGTTGCCGAAGTGGTGGGTCAGAAGCCCGAGAGCCACGCCGGCCCGTTCTGAGATTTTCTTGAACGTCGTTTCCGAATAACCGTGTTCGCTGAACAGTTCTTTGGCAGCCTTGAGCAGCAGTTCTTTTTTGGTCGGTCCCGTGGCCATGATGGTTTTTCTCGTGCGTCTGTTGGTGGATAGCGAAAAAGGGTGTTCCGAAATTTCAAAAAAATGTCCGCCCGGCGGACACAAGAATGCGGAAAAACAAGCTAACTCTTTAAATTGAATACCCAATCAATATGCAACGTCTTGTTTTTTGTCAACGCGGCACGGGATTTCGCATAAATTGACAAACAACGCTCTGATCTTGAATAAGAAACGTCCACTGTCGGCAAGGAGCAATGAATGAATGCCTTGAAATACTGGTCCGGATACGTGTTTTCAGCCTTGCGCGCCCGTCTTTACGGGCTGCGGCCGGGCAAGAGAGCCTTCGTCAGGAATGACCGGGTTCGCAACAGTCCTCTCTATGACGATGTCTGTGCCTGGCAAAAGGCGCAGATGGAGTCCATGACGTTTGAAAATGACCGTCCGACCAAAGAGGTCAAGGGTACGGTGGACCTGCCGCTCATGCGCCGCATCCATCGGCGTACCCTGCTTGAGATCCGGCACGAACTGGGAGATCTCTGGCGTCCTTCTTCGGTGACCATGAACGAGGGGCGGGGGATCAGCCTGGATCAGTCCATAGCCATCATGCACAGACTGCGTGACGCAGGGTTTCCCGACGACTCCCTGGGCGTGGTTTCGGTCGAGTTCGCGGGCAGAAGGCACTCCTTCGCCATTGTCCAGGATCGTGCGGATGATTTCTGGATGCTCGACAATGGAAAATTTTCCTACTGTCCGGTGCGCGGAAGCGTTTTTCTGTCCGTACGCAAGGATGTGCATGTGCTTATCGGGTTTAATTTCTTTGATGTCTGGAATTATTGATCCGGCATTGCAATGCGCCGGAAAGGAGAGATACAATGAAAATCATGCCTACAACGGCCGCGGAAGCCGTGCATTTTGATTCCGACGTCGCCAGAGGGGTGACGGGCAGGGTGGTTATCGGCCGCATCGACGGGGCAAACAATTTTTGCATGCGCCGCTTTGATCTTGCGCCGGGCGGACACACGCCGCGCCACGCTCATGCCTGGGAGCACGAGATTTTTTTTCACGCAGGCGAAGGAGAGGTCTTCCATGCCGGCGAATGGACCCGTGTCGCTGGGGGAGATGCGGTCTTTGTTCCCGGGGACGAGGAGCATCAGATCCGCAACGCCGGAGACCGCGCACTGACATTCATTTGCCTGGTACCCGCCGGAGCTCCTGAAATATAAGAGGTCCGCGATGTTGGTCCATGCCCGGAAATATGCCTACCTCTCCATAGGCGCTTCGCTTTTGACCATGGCCCTCAAATTCGGGGCGTTTTTCCTGACCGGGTCGGTGGGGCTTTTTTCCGACGCCGTGGAGTCCGTGGTCAACCTGACCGCCGGGCTCATCGCGCTCATGGCCATCATTCTCGCGTACCGTCCTGCGGACCAGAGCCATGCCTACGGTCACGGCAAGGTCGAGTATTTTTCCAGCGGGATGGAAGGCATCTTGATCTGCATCGCGGCTCTGGGTATCGCCTACGCCTCGGCGCAGCGCTTTTTGCATCCGCAGGAGCTGCATTTTCTGGGAACCGGCATTGTCGTGGCCACGCTGGCCGGTGCCGTCAACTTCGCAGTGTCCAGGATAATGCTCCGCGCCGCCCGCGAATATGACAGCATCGTGCTGGAGGCCGACGCGAAACATCTGCTGACCGACGTATGGACCTCGGCCGGGCTGGTGTCCGCGCTTGCGGTCATGCATTTCGCGCCGCCTTCCTGGCAGATACTTGATCCGATCCTGGGGCTCATCATGTCCGTCAACATCATCTGGACCGGCGTGGGGCTGGTCCGCCGCTCTGCCGCTGGGCTTATGGACGAGGGGTTGCCGACGGATGAAATTTTCCTGATCACGGATGTCATCAAACGCATCGGGGGGACGGAGGCAGGCTTTCACGCTCTGCGCACGCGCAAGTCCGGGTCCGTCAGGTTCGTGGATTTTCACCTGCTCGTGCCCGGATCCATGACTGTGCAGGAGTCGCATGATCTGTGCTGCGACATCGAAGAATCCATAAAGGCCGGCTTGCCGGGGAGCCAGACCACCATCCACGTGGAGCCTCGCGAGGATCATGCCTCGTTTGACGGCTGGAAAGTGGGGGGGCTCTGCGACAGGTCCGCCTGCCAAAAGGGCAGGCAGAGTTGAACGAAGCGCGTGGCGGGGCTTTGCATCCTCGCCGCGCATCCGCATAGGAGGTTTGCATGTGGAGGAAATGGGTGGCGCTGGTCTGCCTGGCGGTCTTTTTGGGGGCTGGTTGTTCGACCGTGGGTGAAGTGACCGGCAAAACGGTCAAGGGCGTGGAAAACGCGGCGGACGATTTCAAGGACGGATACCGCAGGGGCAAGAGCGAGTAGCGGCCTTGTGGCGTGCGTCGGGTTCAGGGCGAAGCAACGCGCGCGGGGCCCGGACGAGGGGCTTTTTAGTCCTTTTTGGCGAATGATTCAAGCATGTTGATTCGTTTTGCGGACATGCCGTAAATAATGTGATATTCGCCTCGGAGCGAGGCCGGTTTCGCCCTGGCATTCATTTGGCCGGGACACGGCAAAGAGTTTGCCAAATTGGGGAGAGCCGTATATTTTTATGCTCCTTTATTGGAGACCATTTTCTGGAGGGAAGAATGAGCAATCCGGTGGTCCTGGTGGATACGACCAAAGGAGAATTTCTGGTTGAACTGTTCGCGGACAAGGCGCCGCTGACTGTGGCCAATTTTTTGAGTTATGTGGATGATGATTTCTATGTAGGCACCCTGTTTCACAGGGTCGTGAAAGGATTCATGATCCAGGGTGGCGGACTCGACAACATGATGCGCGAAAAGCCCACCCGGCCGCCTGTCGCCAACGAGGCCGCCAATGGCCTCGAAAATCTCGAAGGCACCGTGGCCATGGCTCGCACCGCCGATCCGCACAGCGCCTGCGCCCAGTTTTTTGTCAACACGGTCGACAACCCGGACCTTGATCACAAGGGCGAGGATGAGTTCGGCTATTGCGTTTTCGGTCAGGTCATTGACGGGATGGATGTGGTCAAGAAAATTGAAAAAGTCCGGGTCAAACCCCAGGGCGATCACGAACACGCACCCGCCGATCAGGTGTCCATTAACTCCATTACCCGTTTTGAATGACGGTTTACGGTGAAGTAAGGTAGTCAATCATGAGTGAAGATTTTGCCGAGCTGTTCGCATCCTATGAATCCCAGCGCAAGACAGCCCTCAAGGCTGGGGACAAGATTTCCGGTACAGTGATTTCCATTGGTCAGAAGGCGGCTTTCGTGGATTGCGGAGCGTCCGTGGATGGCATCGTGGACCGCGAGGAATTGCTGAACGACGACGGAGAGTTGAGTGTCGCCGAAGGCGATACGCTGGAACTTTACGTGGTGGGCGTGACTGACGACAGCGTGCGTTTGTCCAAGGCTCTGACGGGCATCGGCGGCCTCAATATGCTCGAAGACGCCTATAACAGCGGCGTGCCGGTGGAAGGGAAAGTGAGGGAGCAGATCAAGGGTGGCTTTCATGTGGAAATATTGAAGCATCGCGCCTTCTGTCCGGTTTCCCAGATCGATGCGCGCTACGTCGCGACCCCCGAGGATTATGTTGGTCAGACCCTGCAGTTCCGGATCACCAAGGTTTCCGAGAACGGTCGCAACATCGTCGTATCCCGCCGGGCCCTGCTCGAAGAGGAGCAGAAGCAGGCCAGCGCCAGCTTTTTCGAGACTGTGAGCGACGGTGACATCGTCGAAGGCACGGTCACCCGCCTGGCCGCTTTTGGAGCCTTCGTGGAGCTGGTGCCGGGCGTGGAAGGGCTGGTGCATATTTCCGAAATCGCCTGGGCCAGAATTCAGAGCCCGGAAGAGATCCTTAGCGTGGGCGACAAGGTGCGGGTCAAGTATCTTGGCACAAGCGCGGGCAAGAAGCCCGGCGAGACCCGCCTGTCCCTGTCCATCAAGCAGGCGCAGGACGACCCCTGGAAGACCATTGGCGAGCGCTTCAAGGATGGCGACAAGGTTACGGGCAAAGTGGTCAAGCTCATGGATTTTGGTGCCTTCGTGGAGATCGCTCCCGGCATCGAGGGTCTGGTGCACGTTAGCGAGATGAGCTACGCGAAGCGCATCAACAAGCCCGGTGACGTGGTCCAGGTCGGCGACATGGTCGCGGCCGTGGTCAAGCAGATCGATGTGGAGAAGCAGCGCATTTCACTCAGCATGCGGGATGCCGAAGGCGATCCGTGGATGAATGTGGCCGAAAAGTATCCCGTGGGCCAGACCGTGCAGGGCACTGTGGAGAAACGTCAGCAGTTCGGTCTTTTCATCTCCCTGGAGCCGGGCGTGACCGGACTCCTGCCCCAGTCCGTCATGTCCAGGGCCGATGGTGAGGTCAAATTCGACAAACTGAACACGGGCGATACCGTCGTGGTCAGCATCGAGAGCGTGAACCTCCGCGAGCGCAAGATCAGCCTCGGAACCGGCAAGAAAGAGGAAGTGTCGGACTGGAAGGGGTACAAGCCCCAGTCTTCCGGGCCTGACATGGGCTCTTTGGGCAGCGCCCTGGCCGAGGCCTTGAAGAAGAAAAGCTAGACTTTTTTGCGAGAGCAGATTCGTTCACCTTAAATACAATGGAGGCTCCTATGGCCATGGAACGATGGGAATGCCCGTGCGGCTATGTGTATGATCCGGCGGAAGGCGATGCGGAAAACAACATTCCTGCCGGAACCGCTTTCGAGGATTTGCCCGAAGATTGGGTCTGCCCCAAGTGCGGCGCGGAAAAAGAGTTTTTCGACAAGATGGATTGATGCCGGATTGTCCTCGGTTTCGTGGGGAGCAGGAAGTGATTCCGCTCCCTTTTTTCGTTTCCGGGCGGTTGTCCGGGTTGCAATGGGAGGCTGCGATGGATGAGGTGCTCAAGCACAAGACTGCAAGTTGCTGGGACCGCTACGGGGCAAGCGATGATAGGGCCGACATGGATTTGTTGGCCAATGAATTCCTGGACTTTCTGACCCGGTGCAAGACCGAGCGCGAAACCGTCGCCTGGGTGGCCGAACAGGCCGAGGTCTGCGGGTTCTCCGCCGACCTTGGGCAGGATTTGGTCATCCTGCCCTTCCGTTCCAAGGCCGCGCTGCTGGCCCGGCGAGGGAGCAAGCCTTTGTCCGAGGGCCTGCGTCTGATCACGGCCCATGTCGACACCCCGCATTTGGATCTGAAGCAGCATCCGCTGCATGAGGAATGTCAGGTCGCGCTGATGAAGACCCACTATTACGGCGGCCTCAAGAAGTACCAGTGGCTGGCCCGGCCCCTGGCTTTGCACGGCACCATCGTGGCCATGGACGGCCGGGTCATCCCGGTCTGCATCGGCGAGGACGAGACCGATCCCGTCTTCACGGTGCTCGATTTGCTGCCGCATCTGGCCCGCAAGCAACGCGAGGAGACCGTGGAGAAGGCTTTCGTGGCCGAAAAACTCAACATCGCCATCGGCCACGAACCGGCCGCCACCGACGAGGACGCCAAAGTCCGCCAGCGGGTGCTGGAGCTTCTTTTCGAGCGTTACGCCATCCGCGAGGAGGATCTCTACAGCGCCGAGCTGCAGATCGTACCCGCAGGCAAGGCCCGTTTCGTGGGCCTGGACCGCGCCCTGCTCGGTGGGTACGGACAGGACGACCGCCTGTGCGTATTCGCGGCGTTCAAGGCATTCATGGCCGCGCCGGCTGGGGGGCATACCCAGATTCTGCTCCTGTGGGACAAGGAGGAGATCGGGTCCGACGGGGCGACGGGCGCCAAGTCCCGTTTCATGGAATACGCCCTGGCCGACATCCTCGATGCCTGGGAGCCGGACACAAAGCTGCGTCACGTCCTCGGGCGAACCAAGGCCGTGTCCGCCGACGTGCACTGCCCCATGGACCCTGATTATCAGGACGTGCACGACAAATACAACGCATCCCTGCTGGGCTTTGGCCCCGTTTTTTCCAAGTTCACCGGCCACGGCGGCAAGTACGGAGCCAGCGAGGCCGACTGCGAATACGTGGCCTGGTTCCGCGCGCTTTTGGCAGCCGAAAACATCCCCTGGCAGATGGCCGAGATGGGCAAGGTGGACGAGGGCGGCGGAGGCACTGTGGCCAAGGAGCTGGCAATCTACGGCATGGAAATCATCGATTTTGGCCCCGGAGTCCTGTCCATGCACAGCCCTTTCGAGATCAGCTCCAAGGCCGACCTTTTGGCCACGGTGCAAGCCTACAACGCATTCTATCGCAGCTAGGGAGAAAGACGCATGCCTGTCATCATGGGTACGGCCGGACATATCGATCACGGCAAGACGAGCCTCATTAAGGCCTTGACCGGCATCAACTGCGACCGGTTGGCCGAGGAGCAGAAGCGCGGCATCACCATCGAGCTGGGTTTCGCCTACCTGGACCTGACCCCGCAGATTCGCCTCGGCATCATCGACGTGCCCGGGCACGAGCGCTTCGTGAAGAACATGGTCTCCGGAGCGGCTGGCATTGACTTCGTGCTGCTGGTGGTTGCCGCCGACGAGGGCATCATGCCTCAGACCCGCGAGCATCTGGAGATCTGTTCGCTCTTGGGTATCAGGGCCGGGCTGGTGACTCTGACCAAGACCGACATGGTCGAGGAGGAGTGGCTTGAGTTGGTGCATGAGGAAGTGCAGGCTTATCTGGCCGGATCGTTTCTGGAGGGCGCGCCCATTGTCCCGGTTTCGGCCCACACGGGCGCGGGACTGGAAGAGCTGAAAGGCCACATCGCCGAACTGTCCTCGACTTTTGCCCCTGACCGGCGTTCGGACCTGTTTCGTCTGCCCGTTGACCGCGTCTTCACCATGAAAGGGCATGGCACGGTCGTCACGGGCACGTCCATTTCCGGAGCCCTGCGCCTGGGTGAGGAGATCGAGATTGTCCCGTCCGGACACCGCTCTAAGGTACGCGGCCTGCAAGTGCATGGCACGGCCGCCGAAACGGCCCACGCCGGCGAGCGTACCGCCGTCAACCTGTATGGCCTGGAGGTGGCGGAGCTTGAGCGCGGCGAGGTGCTGGCCCATCCCCAGACCCTTTTTCCCTCCCCGGTCTGGGACGTGGAAATGATGTGTCTGTCATCCTCGCCCAACCCCCTGAAACACCGCACGGAAGTTCATTTTCACCACGGCTCGCGCGAGATTTTGGCCAAGCTCTTTTTTCTCGACCGCGACAAGCTCGAACCGGGCGAGACAGCGGTCTGCCAGGTCCGCTTTCCGCGACCCCTGCCGGGCGTATTCGGGGACCGCTGCATCGTGCGCTCCTTTTCGCCCCTGCAGACCGTGGCCGGCGGCCGGATCATCAACCCGCTGGGCCGCAAGGTTCGCCGCCACTCCAAGGACATGGAGACCTTAAGCACCCTGGGGTCCATATCCGGCGAGGAGCTTCTGCTGGCACAGCTGCGCCTGGCCGGGCGCGGCGGCCTGACCGTGGCCGAACTGCGCATCATGACGGACATGGAGTCCAAGCTTCTCGACAAGACCCTGCAGATCCTGGGCGGGAAGCAATTGGCCTTCCAGTTCGACCGCGAGGACAGGCGCTTTGTCGGCGCGGACGTGCTCGACGGCCTGGCCGGAGACTGTTTGGCCTACCTTGGCGACTATCATCGCCGCGAACCCATGCGTCAGGGATTGTCGCGGGCTGAGCTGATTTCGGGATTCGGACGGGGCATGCACCCCAAGCTGGTGCACTTCCTGGTTGAGCGGCTGGTCAAATCCGGCCAGGTGGTGCTCGAAGCCGACATCCTGCGACTGCCGGGACATGTGGTTTCCCTGGCCTCGGATCAGTCGGGATTGCGTACGCTGATGGAGACGGCCTATGTGCAAGCGAGATTCATGCCGCCCACCACCAAGGCGTTTCTGGAGGAAAACGGGCTGACAGCCAAGGATGTGGCGCAGATGTACCGGCTGCTGATGGAAGAGGGCGTGCTCATCAAGATCAGCGAGGAGTTTTATTACGCCAAAACGGCCATGGACGAGATTGTCGCCCGCGTGCGGGGCTTCTTCGGGTCCAATCAGGAGATGGGCCCCCAGGACTTTCGCGATCTGACGGACCTGACGCGCAAGTTTGCCATCCCGGTGCTCGAATATCTGGACAAGGAAAAGATCACTATGCGTATTGGAGATAAGAGGCAGATTCGGAAGCGTTAAACGTCTGTTTGAAGGGCGTTTTTGGTGAGGCACGAATTTTTGCGGCAGCGGAAATTCGTGCCTTTTGTTTTGGACTGTAGTGATTCGGAATTGTTGGTAAATTGATTTGACGATGTCATTTTATGTTTTTCTTATGCGATGAACAAAAAATATGCTCCGTTCTTGCCTTGGGTGTCGAAATTGTGCAACTAGAACAGTGTAAATCGATGTTTCTTACGTAATTTTCACCGCATAAGGAGGGTAAAATGTCTGGGAAATTTGAAATGTACAAGGATAAGGCCGGGGAATTTCGTTTTCGTCTTAAGGCCGGGAATGGGCAGATTATACTCGCAAGTGAAGGCTACAAAGACAAAAGCGGATGTAAAAACGGGATTGAATCGGTTAAAAAGAATGCAGTTGATGAAGGGCGGTTCAAAAAGATCGACACAAAGTCCGGGAAATATGCATTCAGCCTTCTTGCCGCAAATCATCAGGTCATCGGCGCCAGTCAGCAGTATGAGTCAGTGGCTTCAAGGGATAACGGGATTCAATCCGTCATGACCAATGCTTCCGAAGCAGCGGTCGTGGAGGTTGAAGCATAGGCGGTACTTGATCTTGCGTGAATGAGGGGTGAGGAAAGGTGAATGGGATGCAGGGGGGGCGCCCCCTGCCCGCCGGAGGCATGTTTTTGGCGGGAAACGCGTTCCGTCGCGGACCGGACAAGGTCTGCCGGAACTCCCTCGCGGGCCTCGTAATGCTTTCCGGCCTTGTGTTTTGGACAGGGGGACAGAGCGTTGTCCGCTACGCGGCCGGGAAGCAAACGATGCCCGGCTCGGTCAGACAGCCGACAGCCCTTGCCCGGCCCGCGACGGAGCGCTTGAGGCGGAGCGTAAGGGGTGAGAAAAGAACGGTGAACGGGGTGCTGGGGGCGCGTCCCCTCGTATGCTGGAGGCATGTTTTTGGCGGGAAACGCGTTCCGTCGCGGACCGGACAAGGTCTGCCGGAACTCCCTCGCGGGCCTCGTAATGCTTCCCAGCCTTGAGTTTTGGACAGCGTGCGGAGCGTTGTCCGGCACGCGGCCGGAAAGCAAACGATGCCTGGGCTCGGTCAAACAGCCGCCAGCCCTCGCCCGGCCCACGACGGAACGCTTGAGGCGCAGCGGAAGTGGGGAGAAAGAGGTGAATGGGGTGCAGGGATCGGGTCCCCAGTCCGCTTCTGAGGTATCCGCGTTTTGGTCGATTTTTTCCTCCAGTTCGCTTCTTTCGAAAATTTAGCTTTTCTGCTTGTATTTTTTTAGTATAACTATACGAATTTATGTTATAATTAAATTTGTATGGTGTGGCATGCCTTCATTTCCGCTTTTGTTTGCCTTTCATTTTTCTGAATACGTACTCATTTCAATATCTTGTGCGTGGCCATCATTTCAGGACTGTGCTGCTGATTTTTGCTTGCTGTTGCATGGAAAAAACCATGTTCGGTGCGAGTTTGGCTGTTTTATTTCCGAAGCTATTATATATAACATTACAAGTAGTTAATAGCGTTTTTTTTAGAGTGGCGATTAATTTTTCGTGACTTGGTTTCGCTTTAAACAACGCTCCATGCGTAATTGCGTATAAAATTATGTATCAAAATGATGATAAATATACTGTTGGTTAGGCATTGTAGCTGCGGCATATAACCAAGTAGTTTGAGTACATATTGATGGTGATTCTTTGATATTAGTGATAATTTATTTTTCAAAATGAATTAATAATTTATCGCAGGGGGATTTATGCAGTATAAATACAGTATTGACGAATACTCTGAATTTAATATTAATTTGCAAGTACCGAATGATCAAATTGATGAAGAGTTGAATGAATGCAAAATTTTAATTGTCGATGATTATGAAATTAACATACTTGTATTGATTGAGGCGCTAAGTTCTTATTCAAAAATTTCAGTATCGCAAGATAGCAAGATAGCGTTTGATTCTTTATCTTACGCTTTGCCTGATATAATACTGCTTGATATTTCCATGCCATATATGAATGGCCTTGATGTTTGTAAATATATAAAAAAAAATAAAGATACTAATGATATTCCTGTGATTTTTATAACTTCAGAACGTGATCCATTAACTTTGAATAAAGCTTTTGAGCTTGGTGCTGTTGATTATATAAAAAAACCATTTGATATAATTGAAGTTAATGCAAGGATAAAAACTCATTTAAAGCTCAAAATCGCAGAAAGAAAATTGAAAGAATATAATACGAGCCTTGAATTTAAGGTGGCAGAACGGACCAAAAAGCTTGAAGAAAAAAATATCGAACTGAATGAAGTCAAGCGGGAAACAATTTTCAGATTATGCCTTGCTGCAGAATTGCGTGATACAGACACAGGGAATCACATTAAACGAATCCAGGCATATACAGAATTGATCGCATTGAAGTGTGGAATGTCTCAGGAAGACGCTGCGCAATTGGGTTTGGCGAGTTCAATGCATGATCTTGGAAAGATTGGTATTTCAGATCATATTTTGCTTAAGCCCGGCAAGCTTACACCTGAAGAGTTTGAAATCATGAAGCAACACACCGTGATTGGCGCAAGAGCTTTGGCAGATGGTAAGTCTGATTTGCTACGGGTAGCGCATATTGTTGCCTTGTCTCATCACGAGCGTTGGGATGGAAAAGGATACCCTCAAGGTTTGCGCGGTGCGAATATTCCCATTGAAGCACGGATTGTCGGACTCGTTGACGTTTTTGATGCATTGCTTTCTCGAAGGTCCTATAAGGATTCTTTTTCAGTAGACGATGCGGTATCAATCATTGTAAGTGAGAAAGATAAGCATTTTGATTCTAAACTTGTAGATGTATTTGTTGCGTCTTTGAATGAAATATTAATTATCAAAGATTTATTTTGTTATGAATAAAATTTAAAGATTTTTTATGAAATAAATTTTAGTTTCATATATTATGATTGGTAACAGATAATGGTCTTGGAATCTGTTTTCGCTGCAACTGCATCTTAAGAAAATTCTGACGTTCAAGCACAACTGCAATGCATGGGAGAAAAGAAATGAGTTCGCAAAACGATCAGTCCGGTTTTCAGGCAGAAGATACGAACGCCACTGCCGCGGACAGCTCGCATGCTTCTTCTCCCAGGAAGATTTTCAAAACAGGCCGGTCCGGATCGAAAAGCATCCGAGGCGAAGGAGGCGGATTCGTGAACGACTTGCGCGAACTCGATTCCTCCCGTCAGTTTGCGGCCAATGTTCTCCTGATTGCGGTGGCCCTTGTTTTTATAGTCGCCGTTTCGTGGGCAGCCTATGCACCGCTTGATGAAGTGGTGCGGGGTATAGGCAAGGTCATCCCGTCATCCGAAATAAAGCGCATTCAAAATTTCGAGGGGGGGATAGTCAAAGAGATTTTGGTGCGGGAAGGGGATCTGGTCGGCACAGGGCAACTGCTCATTTTGCTTGATCAGATTCAGATGGAGTCCAGGTATCGGGAGCAGCAGTCGGGCTTCCTTGATTCGACCCTCGCCATCGCCCGGTTGGAAGCGGAACTGAACGCCAGGGAAGACATAGATTTTCCGCCAGATATTTTGAGCCAAAAGCCGCACCTTGTCGAAAACCAGCGCCAGCTTTTGCGGTCTCGAAACGACAGTCGCCGTGCCGCGTTGAGCGTACTTGAGCGTGAGCGGGAGCAGCGCTCGCAGGAGTTCAAAGAGTTCAAGAACAGGATGGACTTTCAGCTCAGAACGCATGCGCTTCTGTTGAAAGAAGTGGACATGATCCGCAGCATGACGGCCAAGGGCGCGGCTTCGGACATGGACCTCTTGCGAGCGCAACGGGAACTTTCCGATCTTTCCGGCGAGATTGCCGAGTCGCGTCTGGCAATTCCGAAGGCGGCAGCGGCTGTCGAGGGCGCAAACCATCGCATCGAAGAAGAGAAAGGCAAGCAGCGTTCCGCCATATTGGACGAGTTGAGTAAGATCCGCACGGAAATGGAGGGCGTGAAAGAGACCTTGCCAGCGTTGGAAGACAAAATGGACCGCACGAGTGTCCGGTCTCCGGTAGATGGCACGGTGAAGCGGGTTTTTGTGACCACAATCGGAGAAGCCGTTGGGGCGGGCAAGGAAATGCTTGAAATCGTACCGCAGGAAGACACTCTTTTGATAGAGGCCAAGGTCCTGCCGCAGGATATCGCCTTTCTGTACCCCGGTCAGGCTGCTGAGGTGAAAATCACGGCCTATGACTTTTCTATCTATGGAAGCATGCCAGGCGTCGTGGAGCACATAAGCGCCGATGCCATAACAGACGAGCAGGAAAATCTGAGCTACTATCTTATCAAGGTGCGTACGGACAAAGCGTCCCTGAAAAGCCGGGATGGAAAAGATCTTCCGATCATAGCCGGCATGGTGGCGGAAGTGGATGTGCTCACTGGCAAGAAGACCGTGCTGCAGTATCTTCTCAAGCCTATCCTCAAATCCAAGTCAGGTACGCTGAACGAGCAATGAGTAGACGCAATTTTTACGGAGAAGGGTATGAAAAAAAAGATTCTTTTGGTTGAAGACGATCTTTTATTGCGCAAAGGGCTGAAGACAATGATCGAGATGCGGGGTGGGTTCAGCATTGATGCAGATACCGGCAGCGGCAAGGAGGCGGTAAGGCTTTTTGGCATGTTGCATCCGGATATTGTCCTGCTTGACCTGATGCTTCCTGACATTTCCGGCACGGAGGTTTTGCGGCAGTTGAAACAGGTGGCGCCGAATGTCCCTGTTATTCTGCTGACCATCTGCGAGGATAACGAACTGCTGTTTCAGGCCCTTGCCCTCGGCGCCAACGCCTACGTGCTCAAGGGTTCCGGCCCGGAAGAATTGTTTTTAGGGATTCATTATTCCATGAAAAACGAGATGTTTATAAGTCCAAAGTTGGCCAAGATAATTGTTGAGGATTATCTTTTGGTCAACCACCATCGAAATTCTCTTCCCCCTTTGCATAACCTTACGTCACGGGAAAAAGAAATTGTTAAACTCATTATCGATGGGAATAAAAGCAGAGAGATCGCTGAAATTCTTTTTATAAGCATTAAGACGGTGAACAAGCACAGGTCAAATATTCTCGTAAAACTCGGAATCCACAACCTGTCAGAGCTTCGTCAAGGAAAGCCCTATGTCTTGGAGACAATAAGCGGTATAAATTGAAAAGATAAAATACGAATTAATGGAATTGACATATTATGCTGCTACGTAAATTTTATCAGCATATTCGTTTTTTTTTTCAGCCATACGAAAGGTGACTGCAAAAAGCCGGCACATGTCTAAAAAAGCCATGCCCGTGAACGCGCGTCCAGCGGAGGAACGCGGGCATGTAGCTGTCAGGTGGAATTCAGTATTTCCGCATAGTTCACATGCATCCATTTCTTGAAAAGAATGAAGGCTTTTTGCAGTGAGATTATTGAGCCGCATACGTCTTTAATGCGAGGAGTCCTTTGCGGATTCCGTCCACGTCGATCCCGGAATAGGCCAGGCGTATAAAGCGTCGTTCCTCCCCATGGAGTGGGCGTCCGAAATGCAGCCGGGTACAGAGCGAGACACCTGTTTTGACCAGGATGTCCTCGGCGAAGCTCGCATAATCGTCCGTAAAGCCCTTGCGAGACATCAGTTCCGTGACCTCGGGGAAGAGGTAGAAGGTGGCCTCGGGGCTGGGGCAGTCAACGCCAGACATGGAGTTGAGAAGTTCCACCGCAGCATCGCGCCGCTCCTTGAGTGTGGACAGGATGGCCAATGGTCCGGACTGGTCGCCGGTCAGGCCTTCGAGGGCGCCGTGCTGCACGAAATGGTTGGAGCAGGACTCGTCGTTGACGTTGAGCTTGGCGACGACATCGATGATCTCACGTGGGCCGATGGCTGCGCCCAGACGCCAGCCCGTCATGGCGAATTTCTTGGAGAAGGTGTAGAGGATCACGCTGCGCTCGGCCATGCCCGGGATGGAGGCCAGGGAGACGCTTTTCCCGCCGTAGCGGATGTCGAAATAGGCTTCATCCAGAAGAACGGCCAGGTCGTGGCGCATGGCCAGTTCGGCCAGGCGGTTCCGTTCCGCGTCCGAGCACTGCGCCCCGAGCGGGTTCTGCAGGTCATTGATGATGATCGCTCGCGTGCGCGGGGTGATCAGGCTCTGAAGATGATCCAGATCGATATGAAATCCGCTCGTATCCCGCAGGTAGCGGTAGGGCACGGCGACTCCGCCGTGGTATTCGATCTGGGATTCGTAAATGGGGTAGCCGGGATTGGGGTAGAGCACTTCCTCGCCGGGATTCATGCAGGCCATTATGAACTTGCCGATGACCGGTTTGCCGCCGGGTTGAATCGCCACGTTTTCCATGGCGTAGGAGGTCCCTCTGGCCGCGTTCACGTCCAAGGCCAGGGCGTCGCGCAGCTCGGGGATGCCGGGACTCGGACAGTAGCCGGTCTTGCCGGCGCGCATGGCGCGGCAGGCCGCCTCCATGACGTTGGCCGGGGTAGGGATGTTCATGTCGCCCAGATGAAAAGGGAAAACCTCATGCCCGGCGGCCTTGTGCGCGGCCGCGCGGGCGGCAACCGCAAAGGCCGTCTCGGTTCCCAGTCTGCTTATCCTGTCTGCGATATGCATGTGTCAGCTCACGTTAGTTTGAACGTTGATTGGAGAAGACCTAGCCTCTGCCTCTGGACCGCCCCCTGGCTGGCTGGGCGGGCCGGGAATCGGGCCGGGCGGCCTTGCCGCGCGTGTTTCCTCCGCGCTTATCGGCCCCGGCGCGGGAATCTTCCGACCGTTCGTTCCTTCTGCCGCGTCCCTTGGACTCCGGACCGGAATTCTTCTCGGACCCTGTCCTGGTATCTGTTCTTTCGTTTCGTCTGCCGCGTCCCTTGGCGTCCGGACCGGAGTCTTTCCCTGACCGCGCGTCTGGCTTTCCGGTGCTTCTGCCGCGTGGCTTGGAATCCGGCCTGGTGTCTTTGTCTTCTGCTTTTCGGGCGTCCGATTTTTCGTTCTTGTTGCCGCGCGTCGTTGATTCCGGACCCGCGTCTTTGGGTTTCTTGCCTCGGCCTTGAACGGTCAGCTTGGCTGGAGATTTTTTGGCCACCAGTTCCTTGATCGCCCTGGGGGCGTTTCGCTCGCTTTTGGGATTACCGGGGCGGTAGAGCACGAAATCCGGGACGTCGCTGTCTTCAGTGAATCCCTTGACCGCTTCCACCGGGATCTGGTGGCGCAGCAGGTCTTCGATGGCCAGGAGCAGGTTGCGCTCCTCGGGGCTGACCAGGGACACGGCGATGCCGCTGACGCCGGCCCGGCCTGTGCGTCCGATGCGATGCACGTAATCCTCGGGGGAGTTGGGGATATCATAATTGACCACGAGGGGCAGGTTGCTGATGTCCAGTCCGCGCGCGGCCACATCCGTGGCCACGAGGATATGGATCTTGCCGTCCTTGAATTCTTCCAGGGTCCGCTTTCTGAGGGACTGGCTCTTGCTGCCGTGCAGGGCCGCGACACTGATCCCGTGGGCGGCCAGCTTGTCGGTCAGCCTGTTGGCCCAGGTCCGGGTGCGGGCAAAGACCAGGATGCGATCCTGTTTTTGCTTCTCGATGAGATGCAGCAGCAGGGGAAGCTTGTTGTCTTTATTCACGTGGTGCACTTTCTGCTGCACCGCTTCAGCGGCGGCGGTGTCGGGAGTGATCTCGATGTATTCGGGCTTGTCCAGCATCTTTGCGGCCAGGGCCTTGATCTGCGGCGTGTAGGTGGCGGAAAAGAGCATGGTCCTGCGCACTGTGGGCAGGAGGTCGAGAATTGCGTTGATCTCTCCGCTGAACCCCAGGTCAAGCATCCTGTCGGCCTCGTCGAAAACCAGAAATTCAATGGATGCGAGGCTCAGATGTTCCTGGCTCGCAAGATCAAGCAGACGTCCCGGCGTGGCCACCAGAATGTCAATGCCGCGTTCCAGGCGCGCAATCTGAGGTTCGATGCGCACCCCGCCAAAGGCTACGGTGCAGCGCAGGGAGACCTTGCGGGCATAGGCTTTGATGCTCTCGCCGACCTGCAGGGCCAGTTCCCGCGTGGGGGTGAGGATCAAGGCACGGGGGTGATGGCCGTTGCCTCGCGTTAAACCGAGAATTTGGACGATAGGCAGGCCGAAGGCATCTGTCTTGCCTGTCCCGGTCTGGGCGCGGGCCAGAATGTCCCTTCCGGCAAGGATGACGGGTATGGCCTGGGCCTGAATGGCGGTGGGGGCTTCATATCCTTTGTTCTTGATAGCTTTCAGTAGTTCGACCCGCAGGCCAAGTTGATCAAATGACATAATATTCCTTCAAAATTCTGTTGATAAAAAAGCGTGTGGGCGAATCGGGATTTCCGGGGATTGGATCAAGTCAGAAAAAAGGGGCAAGACCCTGACGACGATTTCCGCAAATCATTATCTAGTCAGTTCCGGTGAGTGTGTCCACTCCGCGAAGATGCGGGAGATGACAGCTCGCTGCGTGATATGAAATTTAGTATTTCAATCTTATGAAGACATTGCCGCGCGGTTGCCAACGTGCTACCAGATATCAAATTTCCTTTATGGCAGCTCCGATTCCCCTTGCGCGCAGATAGGGCCTGAAATCTGGAGCCATTGTATGAACAGGATCTTTTACACCAAGGAGCGGATCATGGGCGACAAAGGCGGAAAGAAGGATAAGGAAAAGTTGCAAAAACAGAAAGCCAGCAAAGAAGCCGGGAAGAAAAAGGAAAAACAGGACAAGCAGGTGAAGAAAGATTGACCTTAAGCTCGCTTTAACGACTGTCTCCGGTTTTGGCCTGTGCCGGGGGATAAACTGTCTGCGGCACACTCGGCTACGCGGACAAAGGGGAGAAAACTCCCCTTTGTCATTTCAGAGCTTCAGTCAAAGCATTCAAATCGATTGCGTCCCATGTTCTTGGCTTTGAACAGTGCCTGATCTGCTCGAACCATCAAGTCGGACAAGGCAGCATCTTTCGGCGGTCATCGAAAGAATCCACCTCAAATGTCTTTTGCCCTGTGCTGTTTTTTTAGAATATTCGATTGGAAAAAAAGAGGGGGCAGTTTTACTACAATACCATGAAATTGTTATGATTATTGATTTCTTGGCTAAAGAGACAAAATGTGTTCCATCGAGAAAAACATTTTTTGAGGGGATCATGGCGCAGGAACAATTCTCCAGCTTGGCTTCTTTTGTTAGCAATAATGGCAAGATATGTATTTTATGCCGGGAAATGGGGATTCGGAAAACAATCACCACTATGGTTAACGAGCTTGGCTTATCTGCTTACGTTATTCTCGTTACGGATGACTTCAGGGAATCAAAAGCGCACAAGAATTTTATTAATTCTTTGGAAGAATACAAAGAATTGCTGCTTATATTGGACTTCAACAATGAAAATAGTGCCGTCTATTTTCATTTACTGGATGATATTTATGTAAAGTATCAGGATAAACTAAAAGCCATCGCAATTGTTGATAAGGCATACCATGGTTTGATTAGTCTGCTTTACGCCCGCGGAACCCGGGCTGTTCTGATAAAGCCGTTTATGCCCAATGATCTCAAGTCCCGGATCATGTCCCTTTTTGCGGAAGCTTCCATCTTGGATCGTCTTATCGAGTTTGGAAAGGGCTGCCTTGAGAAGCAAGAGCACGGGAAGGCGCTTGCGATCTGTCAGAAAATAGCTGCGGAATACGAGCAAACGCACCCGGCTCTTCTTTTTTGCGGGGATGTGCATCTGGCGCTTGGGGAATACAGAAAGGCCGGCCGGTGCTACATACGCGGGTTACAGGACGAGCAACTCAGCTTTCAGGCGTATGCGAGCCTCGCGAAACTGTGCTCGGTGACCAAAAGGAAACGTGGCGAGATTTTTTGGCTCAAAAAGTTCGCGCAGATCAACACGCTCGATTACACGAATTTCGAAAAGATCGGCGATTTATGCTTGTCACTCAATAAAGAGGATGAGGCGAAAGAGTTTTTCGGAAAGTCAATCTACGCAGCTCGCAAGATCACATCTGAAGATCGCGTGTCCAGTTTGATTGTTGACATCGCAAATGTCTGTGTTGACCATAAATCGGTCGAGATGTCGAAAGAGTATGTGACAATTGCGCTACGAAACGGACACGTCGATAAGACGTTGCTGAGCGAGATCGCCTATTTTCGGATGAATAAACTCAGTGATCCGGATGGAGCCTGCAGTATTTATTCTCTTTTGGCGGTCAGAGAAGAGAAGAGAAGCACGAAAATGGACGTCGATTTCTGGTCCACGGCACTGTATAATGCCGCAATTTGTCACCATATCGCGCATGGAAAATTGAAAATGATCAAACAAAAAAACAGCCCCAAGAGAGCCAGTGATTATATATTCGAGATATTGAGCGTAAATCCGGATTTCGGAAAAGACGACCCGAGCATCAACGAGAACATCATCTCAATCGCCAGCAATCCCCTGCAGCAAAACAATGCGTTGAGCGCTTTGCTGTTCAAACTGGGCAGACTATAAGAAATTGGACGATCTGACACTTCGTCTGCCTCCGGTCAGAACCATCAAGGAACTGGATCGGTAGCAGACGTAAAGCCCAAGCGAGGGAGCATTTGAAAGCTCGCTCCCCCGCTGTCGAAGTTCCCGTTATCCATCACCATCGTCTTGAGTGACCGTAGCGGCCATTGCGACTTGGACCGTAGTGTCCGTGGCGGTATGGCCTGTACGGACGGTGCCAGCCCCTGTGCCCGCCCCAATGATCTCTTGGCCCCATCCATGCGCCGCCGATCCAGAAAAGGCCCGGCCTGGGCAGCACATAAATCGTCTCTGGAATTTGAGCTGTCCGGGTTGGTCTGGCCACGAACTGCTCCGAGGGCGTGTGGGTCTGCGTGTTGATCATGAAATCTATGATGTTCTCGCTGACACCATCGTTTTTCAGGCCGATGATCTCGGCTGTGGCTAAATGATAGATCGTCCGAGAATTGCGGATCTGGCTGATGATAAGCTCATCGCTGACCCCCGCACGTGCCAGTTCTTTCACATCTGCGACGCGCAGCGGCTCATTCTGCTGAATCCGCTCATACGTCTGCGGGGCCTGGGCCTGGATCTGCGCTTCCTGCTGCGCATCCATGCCGTGCCCTATGATGCCTCCGGCGATGGCGCCGATTGCCCCGCCAACCAACGCTCCTTCTCCGGAATGCGAGGCCATGGCGCCGATGGCCGCACCCGTGGCCGCGCCGCTCAAAGCGCCGGAACCGGTGTAGTCGGGGCGTCCGCCCGGATACATGCATCCGGTGGCCAAAACTCCGAGAAATCCGATCAGCACGACTTTTTGAACAATTCTCATATGACCGCTCATGCTCCTTGATTGTGCATTTTTAATTATGCGCGAGAGCACGTTTCTAGCATAAAGCGTGCGAGAGGGTATTCTTGTACCACTGATTAACCCTAGCACGGGAAAAGCGTCGTCCAGAGAGGGCTCGTAACGTTTTGTGGTGAATAGACGATACCGCCCGATCAAAAAAAAGCGATGTCTGCGTGAAAAATTTGCACACGCATCGCCGCCGACCCCGAGAAGTGCGCAGTGGCAGATTCGGCAGTCTGCTGGAAAGGATAACATCCCGACGCTGCAGGAGTTGGAGCATATAAGCGAAGAGTCATGACGATTGAGCCAAACCAGCCCGCAGCCGAACTAATCGGAATCACCTCAGTCGCCCTGTAGCGGGTCTTGTGATTCCTCCAATGTCTAAGTCCATCCCTCTTTGAAACAGCGGACCTTGCGCGGTTGATGCTGTCATTGTGTACAGCATCAACCGTTCGCGGCCCTACATGCCGTTTTTCGACTCCACCAGCCTTTGCGCCAGCTCCGCCCTTTTCCCCTCCGGCGATCCAACCGTGCATCTTTCTTTCATTTGCATCCCGCGCCGTTTGCGCAGGTCCTTGTCCGGTTCGGTGAAGACCAGGGCTTCCGCCGAGCATTCGGCCACGCAGCTTGGCTCGCCTCCGCACAAATCGCATTTGATGGCCACATTTTTCGCGCCCATCCGAATCTGTCCCCAGGGGCAGGCGTCCACGCAGCCGCCGCAGCCTGTGCATTTGTCCGTGTGAACCAGCACTGTGCCGGACTCGTCGTGGCGGATCGCTCCTTCCGGGCAGGCGGCCAGGCAGTCGGGGTTGGCGCACTGGAAGCAGACGCTGGGCACCGAGCGGCCCAGGAGCGGGAAGTTGTCCATCCCGAGGCGGGCCAGGGACGGAGCGAAGACGCCGTCGTGGGCGGCCGAGCAGGCAGCCTGACAGCGGCCGCAACCCGTGCATTTTTCCGGTAGAGCCACCAATATTCTAGGCATGCCGCACCTCCGCGTTCGTCAATGGCTCAAGACCTAGGGCGGCCAGGGTTGCGGGCCTGGGCACGGCGTCCGCATTCCAGCCCCGCGCCGCATAATAGAGTGATTTCATGGCTTCAAGCTCATCCATGTCCAGCGTGCGGCCTTCGTGCGGTCCGCCGCGCAAGGCCTGGGTAAGGATCTTTTTGGGCAGGCTGTCATCGGCGGCCGTGAACCCTTCGCGGTTGTTCAGCAGGCGCAGCAGGTTCCAGATGCGCTCGCCGGCACGGTCCAGCTCCCCGGCCGTGACGGTTTCGCCCAGACCCGCCGTGAGCTGCCGGGCCAGGTATTCGGTGGTGATCGTGCCCCAGAAATCGCAGATGCACATGGCCCACTTGATAGCGTTCAGGTTCTGGGCCGCGACCACGTCCTTGGCCAGTTGCGCGCCGTCAAAGGGATTCTCGGCGAAGATGGTGAAGGCCCGCAGATGGCAGGCCCCGCGTTCGCTGGTGGCGTACGCCAGACCCATGCCGTGGTTGCCGCGTGGTTCGTAGGCGGGAAACTCCATGCCCTTGGACTCGACGGCCAGGTCTTCGGCCGCGTATTTTGCGGCCAGCCGTTTCACGCCCAGGGCCAGGTCGCGGCCCCGGTCCGTGGACAGGCGGGCCATCTCCTCCACCACGGCCAGATACTCCGGCACGCCGCCGAAGCGCAGTCCGAAGTCGCGCAGTCCCTGTTCGGCCATGTCCATGGCCAGGCCGATGGTCGCGCCGCTTGAGATGGTGTCCAGGCCCAGGTCGTCACAGAGGCGGTTGAAACGGGCGATGCTGGCCAAATCGTTCACGCCGCAGTTGGAGCCGCCCAGGCACAGGGTCTCGTATTCCGGGCCTTCAATCTCCACCCCGTCTATGCGGGTGAACTTGCCGCAGGCCATGGGGCAGGACCAGCAGGCCCGCTCTCCGGCGCGTGCCGCCTTCATGGCGTCGCTGTCCAGGCCGGATTTCTCCGCGTTCACGCCAAGGCTGAAGTTGCGGGTCGGGTGGATGCCCATCTCGTTGGTCAGGTCGACCAGCACCGGGGTGCCGTCGGTCTTGGCCCACAGGTTGTCGCCGGTCAAAAGGGATTCGGTCTTGGCCTGGGTCATGATGGACAAAAAGCCCTTCATGTCGGCTACGCGCACCGCGCCCGTGCCCTTACATGCCACTGCCTTCAGGTTCTTGGAGCCAAACAGTGCGCCCGTGCCGCCCCGTCCCAGCTGTCGGTAGGCCTCGGTCCCGATGCAGGAGAAGGAAACGAGGTTTTCCCCCGCCGGACCGATGGACAGGGTCTTGGCCCCGCCGGTCAGCTGTTGCAGTTTTTCCTCGGTCTCGAAGATCCCAAGGCCCCAGAGTTTCGAGGCATCGCGCAGCTCGGCCCGGCCATTCCGGATGAAGAGGTACACCGGTTTTTCGGACCT
The DNA here is from genome assembly GCF_000023225.1 of Desulfomicrobium baculatum DSM 4028. NCBI lineage: Bacteria > Pseudomonadati > Thermodesulfobacteriota > Desulfovibrionia > Desulfovibrionales > Desulfomicrobiaceae > Desulfomicrobium > Desulfomicrobium baculatum. Next base: position 2,308,257 of record NC_013173.1, on the reverse strand, counting down.
GCCGGTGATGACCATCCCGTCGAAGCCGGCAAATTTCAGCTCAGGCCCGAAGGCTCCGCCCGCGTTGGACTCGAAGACCGTGCCCGTGTGTGGGCTCTTGGACATGAAGCAGAAGCGGGCGCTCAAGGGCACGAGGGTGCCGCAGAGCGGGCCGGTCATGATGATCACCGGATTGTCCGGAGACAGGGCATCGGTGCCGGGCGCGGAGTATTCCTGAAAATACCGCGCCGCCAGACCCCATCCGCCCCAGTACTCGCGTAGCCAATCCTGGCGCAGGGGCATGGCTAGAGCTGTTCCCGCGGTCAGATCCACATGCAGAACGGAGCCGGTGTACAGATTCATGTCTCCTCCTTACACGGCGATGCTTTTGAAGGTGTCTTCCAGTCGGTTCAAGACTTCATCGATCTGCTCATAGGAAATGGTCAGGGCCGGTTCGAAACGGATGACCTTCGCGTTGGTCAGCGTCCCGGCGGTCAGCACCCGGCGGGCGAAGAGTCCTGCCGCGACCTTGTAGCCGATCTCGTCGTCCACGAAGTTCATGCCGATCAGCAGGCCCTTGCCCGTGATGCTCTCCAATATGCCGGGGTAGAGTCCCTTGAGTTCGCTGAGCTTGCCCATGACGTACGCGCCCTTGTCCCGAGCCTGGCCGGGGGTGTCCTCATCGAGCATGACCTCGATGTGGGCGAGGGCCGCCGCGCAGGCCAGCGGGTTCCCCCCCGTGGTCGTGGTGTGCATGAAGGGGTTGGGAGTCAGGCATTCCCAGATCCTGGCCTTGGCGAAGAAGGCGCTCATGGCCACCACGCCGCCGCCGAGAGCCTTGCCGAAGCACATGATGTCCGGGGTCACGTCCCAGTGGTCCACGCCGAAGATCGTGCCCGTGCGGCCGAAGCCCGTCTGGACCTCGTCGGCGATGAGCAGCACGCCGTAGTGGTCGCAGATCTCGCGCAGGCGCGGCCAGTAGTCGTCCGGCGGCACCACGGCCCCGGCTTCGCCCTGGATGGGCTCGGCCACCACGGCGGCCACCCCCTGGCCCACGGCCCGGGCGATGGACAGGGCGCGCTCGACCTGCTCGGCGTCGCCGAATTCCACGTGGATCACGCTCTCCAGGAGCGGCATGGCCGGTTCGCGGTACACGGCCTTGCCCAGGAGCGAGAGCGCGCCCAGGGACTTGCCGTGAAAGCCCTTCAAGGTGGAGATGAAACCGGCTTTGCCCGTGTACATCTTGGCCAGCTTCATGGCCCCGTCCACGGCCTCGGTGCCGCTGTTGGCAAAAAATCCGTTCTGGATATCTCCGGGGGTCAAAAGCGCGATGACCCTTGCCAGCTGGGCGCGCAGGGGGTCGAGCATTTCCTGGCTGTATTGCGGGGAGCGGTCGAGCTGGGCCTTGACGGCGGCCACGATCTTGGGGTGGCGGATGCCGGGGCTGTAGAGGCCGAAACCGCCGAGAATGTCGATGAATTCCCGGCCCAGCACGTCGCGCATGACCGAACCCTGGCCCTGCCATTCGGTGTAGGCGAAATCCTCGGCCTGGGTCACGGATTTTCGGTAGCTCAGAAAGCCCTTGTTGATGTTGTCCCGGAAGTTCTCGACGGTCTTCCTGGCGATGTCCTGCCTTTGCTCCAGGGTCAGCTGGTCGTCGGGGGTGTGGATGGCTTCGAGCATGAAACGGGCTTCAGCCCGGGCCTTTGAGATGTCGCGATGCATGATGTTCTCCAAAAAATTTTGCGTACGGGCCGCACTCGCCCGATCCGGGCGTCAGGGCTTTCGGTGCGGCGGGTTGTCCGCGGACGGGGGTGCCGTCCGCGGAGTGTGGCGTTGCTGATGAGCTAGCGCGTCTTGATCATGGTCCACATCTCGTCGTAGATGCGCGCCCCGTCGCCCAGGTCGTTGATGAACTGCAGTTTGCCCATGTACTCATCCGAAGGGTAGATGGCTTCGTTCTGCAGGTCTTCGGGGGTGATGAAGGGCTTGGCCGCGTCGTTGGGGGTGGGGTAGCGGGTCCAGTTGGACAGGCCTGCCCCGACCTTGGCGTCCAGGATGTAGTTGATGAACGCGTAAGCGGCTTCAGGGTTTGGGGCTTTGGACGGGATGGCCATGTTGTCCACCCAGATGACCGTTCCCTCGATCGGGTTGGCGAAAGCCACGTTTTCGGGGTCTTCCTCCACGCCGCGCAGTCCATCGCCGTTGTAGGTCACGGCGGCTACGGCCCCGCCGGACAGGACCTTGGCCCGGCCGCCGACTCCGCCCTCGAAGCCCTGGAAATTCGGGCTCTTTTTGGTCGCGAGCATTAGTTCGACCACCTTCTTGAGCTCTTCGGTGTCCGTGGTGTTCACGCTCATGCCGAGGTAGCACTGGGCGATGCCCAGCATCTCGCGCACGGAGTCGAGCAGCACGAAGGACCCGGCGTGCTTGTCCGCATCAAACATGGTTGCCCAGGAGATGGGGCCGGTGATCTTCTTCTTGTTGTAGAGCATGCCGAGGGTACCCCATTGATAGGCCACGGTGTGGGCGTTCTTGGGATCGTAGGGCACGTCGATGAACTTGGGGTTGAGGTTCTTCATGTTCGGGATCTTGGAGTGATCCAGTTCCTGCAGAAGGCCGAGCTTGATCATGGCCGGAATACCGTAGTCTGTAGGTACGACCAGGTCGTACTGGCTGGCGCCGCCGGCCTGGAGCTTGGCCATCATGTCTTCCATAGTCTCGTAGTAGTCCACGCGGACCTTGATCCCGGTCTGTTTCTCGAAATTGGGGACGATCTCCGGCCCCATGTACTCGGACCAGATGTACAGGTTCAGTTCCTGGGCCGACCAGGCCGAGGCGGTGGTCAGCAACACGAAGGCGAGAGTGAGCAGGATCTTACGCATGTTTTTTCTCCTTGGTGGAAGTGCGTGAAAAACGTTCAGCGATAACCACTGCCAGAATGGTGATCAGCAGAACGATGGTGGACAGGGCGTGGATGTCCGGGGTCACTCCCCGGCGGACCTGGGCATAGATGTAGAGCGGCAGGGTCATGGACGACGGCCCGGCCGTGAAGAAGCTGATGACGAAGTCATCGAGCGACATGGTGAAGGCCAGCATGGCCCCGGCCACGATGCCGGGCCGCAGCAGCGGCAGGGTCACGTGGCGCAGCAGAAAGAGGTTGTCGGCGTAGAGGTCGCGGGCGGCCTCCTCTATTTTCGTGGAGATGGCGGCCAGACGGCTGCCCACGACCAGGGCCACGAACGCGATCTGAAAGGTGATGTGGCCGATGACCATGTTCAGCATGCCCGGGTCGAAGATCGACGAAACATAGCGCAGCAGGGCGAAGGCGATGACCAGGGCGGCGGCGAAGACGATCTCCGGCGTGACCACGGGCAGATGCAGGATCAGGTCGAAGAATCCGGCCCAGCGCTTGCCCCAGGGGTGGCGCTTGATGCCGATGGCCACGGCCGTGCCCAAAACCGTGGAGACCATGGTCGAGACAACGGCCAGAAAGAGGGTGTTGCGGGCCGCTTCCAGGACCAGGGAGTTGGCGGCCAGCTGAAAATACCAGTCCAGGGTGAAGCCCTTCCAGGTCAGGCCGAAGCGCGACGCGTTGACGGAGAACACGGCCACGGCGAAGAGGGGAATGTAAAGGAAGCACAGGGCTCCGATGGCCACCAGACGGAAGAAGGGATGGATCTTCAATGCACCGCCTCCTTGCCGCCGGTCTTGCGCAGCACCCAGATGCCAATGAAGGTCAGGAGCATGAGCCCGAGGCTCACGGCCGCGCCGAAGGGCCAGTCGCGGCTGGTGCCGAACTGCTGCTGGATGAGATTGCCGACCAGCATGTATTTGGCCCCGCCCAGGAAATCAGGGACCAGAAACATGCCCATGGCCGGGATGAAGGTCAGGGTCACACCCACGGCCAGGCCCGGCGTGGTCTGGGGCAAGATGGCGTGCCGGAACACACGCCAGGAGCCGGAGTAGAGATCGCGGGCCGCCTCGACCAGGGACCAGTCCAGCTTCTCCACGTTGGCGTAGAGCGGCATGGTCACGAAGGGCAGGAAGGTGCTGACCATGCCGAGATAGACGGCAAACGGCGTGGGGTAGAGCGGCGCGTCGGGAGCGATGAAGCCCAGCAAGGAAGCGAGTTTGGCCAGGGGCATCTGCGGCGCGAGGACCAGCAGCCACGCATAGGTGCGGATGACCAGATTGGTCCAGAACGGGATGATGACCAGGGTCAGCCAGAAGTAGCGCTTCCGGGCCGGCTTGCAGGCGATGTAGAAGCACAGGGGGTAGGATAGCAGCACGCAGATGATCGTGGTCACGGCCGCGACCACGCAACTGCGCCCGAGGATGATCAGGTAGTCCGGGGACCAGCCGAAGGTGCCGTACCCCAGCAGACGGTAGAAATTGTTCCAGGTGAATTCCCACACGATCTGGCCGTAGCTCCCGCGCGAGGCGAAACCGACGGGGATGAGGGCCAGCATGGGGATGGCCAGAAAGACGAGGGTCCAGGCGATGCCCGGCGAGAGATGGGCCAGACCGCGCCGCAGCAGGCTGCGCGAGGTGGTCAGTTCGCCATACCAGATGACGTTGTCAGTCATGGAGCACCACCAGGGCCTCGGCCGGCAGCTCCACCCAGACCATGTCGCCGCTGGCGATGGCCCGGTGCGGGGCCGTGCGCAGGCGCAGGTTGCCGGCTTCGAGCCAGATGTCCAGATGGTCGCCGCGATAGAAGGCGTCCCGCACCCGGCTCTGCACGCCGTTGACGCTCGGGGCCTCGTCGCGCAGGCGGACCCGTTCGGGCCGGATGGCCAGATAGCCCGTTTCCCAGTCCACGCCGTTCACCTGCAAGAAGCCCAGTTCGGACTGGACTCCGCCCGGCGCGCGGGTGGCCTCGATGATGTTGGCCTTGCCCAGAAAATTGGCCACGAAGCGGTTGCACGGCCGCTCGTAAATCTCCATGGGCGTGCCGACCTGCACGAATTGCCCCTGGTTCATGACCGCGATGCGGTCGGACACGGTCAGGGCCTCGTCCTGGTCGTGGGTGACGAGGATGGAGGTGATACCCAGGCGCTGCTGCAGTTGGCGCAGCTCTTCCTGCACGGTGGTGCGCAGCTTCGCGTCGAGGGCGGACATGGGTTCGTCGAGGAGCAGGATCTCGGGTTCGTTGACCAGGGCGCGGGCCATGGCCACGCGCTGCTGCTGGCCTCCGGAGAGCTGGTCGGGCATGCGCGCGGCGAACTCGGTCATATGTACCATATCGAGGGCCGCATGAACCTTGGAGCCGATCACCTCTTCGGGAAATTTTCGCGAGCGCAGCCCGAAGGCCACGTTGTCGGCCACGCTCAGGTGCGGGAACAGGGCGTAGTTCTGGAACACGGTGTTCACGTTGCGCTCCCTGGCCGGCAGGGAGGTCAGGTTGGCGCCCCGGAGCATGATCGTGCCCGAGTCCGGCATCTCGAGCCCGGCGATGATGCGCAGCAGCGTGGTCTTGCCGCATCCTGACGGCCCCAGCAGGGTGAAGAACTCCCCGGGCCGAACCCGCACGTCCACATTGGTCAGCGCGGTGACGGATCCGTAGTTCTTGTAGATGGCGTAGGCCTCAAGACTATACTCCATGGGGTCTCCTTGAATTGCGCTTGAATCTTGGGCTTCGAGGCACGTTCAACTCGGCGCTCCGGATTCGTTCCAGCCGCGCAAGGCGTAATAGTCGGCCAGCATGTAGGCCATCTCCTCGGACGAGAGGCTGTGGCCGCTGGGCAGGGCTTCTTCGAGCAGGCGTTTGGGCAGCAGGTCCTCGTCCGGGGTCTGGCCTTCGCGGATGTTGAACTCGCGCACCAGGTTGCGGATGCGCCGGGCCGTGGCGCGCAGATTCTCGGCGGAGCAGCCCTCGCCGATCATCTCGGTCATGCCCTGGCTCAAGGTCTGCCAGTCGTACATGTCGCGGTAGAAGCGGCACAGGACCAGGGTGTCGAAGATGATCAGGCGGTCCTCGAAATCGATGAGCATGGCGGCCTTGCCTTCCACGATGTCGGCCGGGATCATTTTCGCCAGTTCGGGCTTGTAGAAGGTGGTGCGCAGGTGGCAGGCGCCGCGATCGGAGATGGCGTAGGTCAGGCCCATGCCTTTCAGGACGCGCGGATCGTATCCGGCCGGCTCCATGCCTTTGACGTGCACGGCCAGGTCTTCCAGGCCCCAGGCCTTGGCGGCGGGCACGATGCCGTCGGCCAGGACCGCGCCAATGCCTTCGCGCCGGGCGATCTGTTCGATGAGCAGGGCGATGGCGCGGGCATTGCCGTAGTCGATGTCGAGTTCGATCCTGTCTCTTTTGGCGGCCTCGATGGCGAAGGCGCAAAGGTTCCCGGCCGTGATGGTGTCCATTCCCAGGCGGTCGCAGAGGTCGTTCAAGTAGGCGATCTCGTCCATCTCCTCGATCATGCACAGCCCGCCGAAGGCGTAGATGGTCTCGTATTCCGGGCCTTCGAGTTTGAGCCCCTTGTGGCGCCCCTTGGCGAGGGTGGCCATGCGTCCGCAGGCCATGAAGCATTTGGCGCAGGCGTGGGGGGTGACGTGGTGCTCGCGGTGATAGGTCTCGCCGCTGATCTTTTCCCAGTGGTCGCAGGTCCCCTGGGTCCAGTATTTGGCCGGGAAGGCTCCGGCGGTGTTCATGATGGCCACCATCATGGTCGTGCCGTAGGCCTTGTAGGCCTTCACTCCCGCGCCTTCGCGGTTCTTGAGCATGAAATTCTTGGCGAACTCGGTCACGCCTTCGGGATTGGCTGGCTCGCGTTTGCGGTCGCCTTGAAAGACGATGGCCTTGATCTTCTTGGCGGCCATGACAGTGCCCGCCCCCGATCGGCCCGCGCAGCGCCAGTAGTCGTTGCTGATGATGCCGTAGCGCACGCCCTGCTCGGAGGCGGGCCCGATAACGACCGCGCCCTTCCTGGCGTGGGGCAGCTCCGGCATGACAAAGCGCTCAAGGGCCAGATCTTCGGTCTCGAAGCTGTCCTTGCCCCACAGTTCGCCCGCGTCGTGGAAGACGCAGCCGTCCGCGTGCACGGTCAGGGCCATGAAAGTATCCGCAGCTCCGCGCAGGACGATGGCGTCGAATCCGGCCGCGTCCATGGCTTCGGGCGCCTTGCCGCCGGAGTAGGATTCGCAGTAGCGCCCGGTCAGGGGCGACTTGGTGAACACTCCGTAGCGGCTCCCGCCCCACATGCTCGTTCCGCAGAAGGAGCCCGTGGCGAAGATGAGATGATTCTCAGGAGACATGGGTTCCACCCCGGCCGGGTTCAAGTCCATGAGAAGCCTGGTCGCCAGGCCCTTGCCACCCAGCCAGACGGACAGGAGCTCGTCCGGTAGCGATACGATGGTAAAGGACCGGCTGCTCAGGTCGACCAGAAGTATGCGATTGTAAAAACCTTTCACTTCTTCTCCTTATCAAGATGCGAGGCTCCGCCCGAGCGTGAAACCGATTTCCTGCCTCGAAATGGCTACGCTATTTGGCGGATACGAAAGCCAGTGCTTCTTCCATGATCTCGAGTCCTTTTTCCAGTTCTTCTGCGGACGTGACCAGGGGCATGAGCGTGCGGATGACGTTGCCGAAGTTGCCGCAGGCCAGCAGCAACAGGCCGTTGTCGCGGCAGCGGGCGACCATGGCCTGGGTCTTGTCGGGAGCCGGTTCCTTGGTTGTGCGGTCATGGACCAGTTCCAGGGCCAGCATGGCGCCAAGGCCGCGCACATCACCGATGAGAGGATAGTGTTCTTGCCAGGACTTAAAGGCGCTCTGGGCTTTGGCGGCAAGGGCCTGGCCCTTGGCCAGAACGTGGGTTTCGAGTTCGTCGATGGCCGCCAGGGACGCGGCGCAGCTGACCGGGTTGCCGCCGTAGGTACCTCCGAGGCCGCCGATCTGCGGCGCGTCCAGCAGGTCGGCACGGCCGACGATGCCGGAGATGGGCATGCCACCGCCCATGCTCTTGGCGACCACGGTGATGTCCGGGATTACGCCCCAGTGCTCCATGGCCAGCATGGAGCCCGTGCGGCCGAATCCGGTCTGGACCTCGTCGGCGATGAAGACGATGCCGTTTTCTTCGCACAGGGCCTTGAGCTTGGGAAAGTATTCCCTGGGTGGGACGATGAAGCCGCCCTCGCCGGTCACGGGCTCGATGATGACGGCGGCCAGATGCTCGGCCGCGGCGTTGCCGATGAAGCTCTTTTTGATCACGTCCACGCATTTGATCCCGCAGGACGGATACTCGCAGTCCACGGGGCAACGGTAGCAATAGGGGTAGGGCTGACGATATATTTCAGGGGCATAGGGGCCAAAACCCAGCTTGTAGGGCTTGACCTTGCTGGTCAGGGACATGGCCAGCAGAGTCCGGCCGTGGAATGCCCCGTCAAAGGCCAGGATGCCCTGACGGCCTGTGGCGTGACGGGCGACCTTGATAGCGTTCTCCACGGCCTCGGCCCCGCTGTTGAAGAGGGCGGCCTTTTTCTCGAAATCACCGGGAGCGAGTTCGATGAGCTTTTCGGCCAGAGCCACATAGCCCTCGTACATGACGACATGGAAGCAGCTGTGCACGAGCTTCTCGGCCTGCGTCTTGATGGCCTCGACCACCTTGGGGTTGCAGTGGCCGACGTTCATGACGCCGATGCCGCCGACAAAGTCGATGTACACGCGGCCTTCCACATCCGTGATCGTGGCACCGGAGGCGCTCTTGGCAAAGATGGGGGCGGTGTTGAACACGCCGCGCGGGACAGCCTTTTTCCTGCGTTCAAACAATGCGTTATTTGTCATGGTCCACTTCCTGGTGCAGATTTTCACGACATAAAGCAAGTAACGAACCAATTTGTTAAATTCAAGTATTCAAGGTGATTGAATTGTAGTTGCGTGAAAAGGCGAGCTTTTTGATTCATTTTTGAATCGAAATTGTTTCAATTGGGTGCTCAAGCATCGCAAATATTTAGCGATTGACTAATTTGCAATTTTTTTGCTCAGGATTGGGGCGGATTGCCTGCGGCTGTGCGAAAATTCGCCTAGGTAGCCGCTTCATAATCGTTCAGGAACGTGATTTTTGCGGTGGATGTCAAAAATGCATCCTTGGACCACTTGACCCAACAATACGGGTCCGATCGTGATCAGGAGCCATGGCAAGAGCCTAATTGATGAAAAGGGCGGATTATATCTTTATGTTCGCGGATGCTCTGAACGTACGTCAGGAATGGAGAACTGGTTGATTCATTAATGAATCATGTTTGGGGCTGTAAATGGCGGATATGGAGAGAAAAGTAGCGTGATGGATGAATATGTTCAAAATATCAGGCTATTATGTATATTTAGGTCAAAAAAGATATAGATAAAACAAAGGGTTGTTTTTGATTCAAAAATAAATCATCGGATTTTGTGCTTGCCCATTTTGCGCACGACCGAGGGCTGACTGATGCCCAGGTGGCGGGCGATTTCCCGCGTGCTGCCGTAGATCTTCCGGGCCCGTGCGAGCAGCTCCCGCTCCACTTTCTCCACCGCTATGGTTAGATTCAGGTCCTCGCTTTGCGCTTCTCCGCTCATGGCAATACCAAGAGCCTCGTCGATGACACCCTCGTCGCTCATGACCACTGCCTGCTTGATCAGGTTTCTGAGTTCGCGCGCATTGCCCGGATAGGAATGACCCAGCAAAAGCTCCATGCCTTTGGGGCTGATGCGTTTCTCTGTCTGGTATTGGGCGTTGTACATGGTCAGGAATTTTTCGGTGAGCTCAAGCACGTCCTCGGGGCGGCTGCGCAAGGGCGGGATCTCCAGCGCCAGGGCGTTCAGGCGGTAGTAAAGATCTTTGCGAAAGGCCTTGGCCTTGACCTGTTCTTCGAGGTTGCGGTTGGTGGCGGCGATGATGGAGCAGCGAATCTTCTTGGGTCTGGTGCCGCCTACGGGAGTGAATTCATTGTCATCCAGGCATTTCAACAGTTTGGCCTGCAGATGCAGTGGGGTCTCGCCGACCTCGTCCAGAAAGAAGGTTCCGTCCTGGGCAACCTCCAGAAGGCCTGCCTTGCCATCCTTGAGGGCCCCGGTGAATGCTCCTCGCTCGTACCCAAACAGCTCGGCCTCGAACAGGGATTCGGGCAAGGCCGCGCAGTTGACGGAGATGAACGGCCTGTCCCGGCGCGCGCTGTTCTGATGGATGAACTTGGCCATCATGCTCTTGCCCGTGCCCGACTCGCCCAGGATGAGGATTTTCGAGGTATTGAAGTGGGAGAGTTTCATGGCCTTGGCCACCACGCGCCGCATGCCCGGACTCTCCATGGCCAGGCCCTGGGAGTTCAGTTCAAGCATGGTCACTCCAGCCAGTTCGTCCTTGACCTTGGCCTGCTCGCGCTGAACCTGGTCCAGATCCCGGCGCAGCATGTTGAGTTCGGTCAGGTCGCGTTCGTTGACCACAACCAGGGACACGTTTCCCTTTCCGTCAAAGGTCGGTGTGCCGGTGACCAGCAGCTGCTTGCCCGTGCTGGTCGCGCTTTGGATGATGCTGGCCTGGGCCTTGGATTTGAGCACCATGAGCGTCACGGATTGGTCCACGAAACCGCCAGCCACGACCTCGGACATGTTTTTGCCCAGAAAATCCTCGGCCCTGATGCCGTTCAGGCGTTCGGAGGCTTTGTTGATGGACATGATCGTGCCGCTTCCGTCGCAGACCCAGATGCCGTCGTTGGAGGCCTGGAAAACGGCCTGAAAAGTCTGCAGGAGTTTCTGGTGTGAATCGAGCTTGGTGGCCAGTTCCTCGAAGCGCTCGGGGCGCTGCAGGCTGACGATCGCCCCGGCCAGTTCGCCGTCGCGCATGTGCGGGGTGATTTCGAAAAAGAGCTTCACGCCTCGGTCCACGATGCGTCCGGTGCCGTTGCGGAAGGCCGCGGTGGAGAGGGCGGCCTTGGCCAGCGGGGCCGCGATGGGAAGGAACTCGGCCACGTCTCGGCCTACGCAGTCCGAGAAGCGGCGCCCCTGGGCTTCGAGAAAGGCCCTGGCCCGTTCATTGAGGTGGACGACCTTGCCATCCAGGTCCATGGCCACGATGGCATAGCTGACGGAGTCGAGGATGGAGTGGAGCTGGGATACGTCGGGCATGGCGTCCTTGGCTTGCTTGATGAGGGTGCCTGTGCATACTGCGTGTCTGGAAGATGCACAACCGCCTTAAAGGACGCTACTGCTAGTTGAGAATACAAGGATCCCTTTCTTCACGGGGATGGCAACTTTCTGCAGCGACGTCATGAAGGGGATGGCTGCTGGCGAGGCAGTTTCATTCACCGGATCACAATTTTTTATTTGACAATGTTCGCCCGGCTGTCTAGTAAGCCCTTCTGTTTGCGCGGGCCAATAGCTCAATTGGTAGAGCATCTGACTCTTAATCAGCAGGTTCAAGGTTCGATTCCTTGTTGGCCCACCACAAAAAAATCAGGCTGCTTCGTTATCGGGGCAGCCTTTTTGCATTTTTGCCGCCATTATTTCCTTTGCATTCCATATCAAAGGGGCTTATGGCTCACCTCTCTCGCGTGAGCAGACTAGAGCCTTGAAGCCTTGTGGACCCTGTCCGGCAACGGCCCGTCATCATCTCGTCTTGGAGATTTTCCATTCTTCCGGCACGTCCGGCCTTCGATTGTTCATCACGCCAGTCGTTGATTTTCCTCCAACCACAGGACCATTTGTGGATTTTTCCTCTTTTTCTTTTGACCAGCGTTTGAACGTTGGCATCCGTGACTGCGGCTATGTTACCCCCACCCCCATTCAGATTCAGGCCATTCCTTCGGTGCTCGCCGGCAAGGATGTTCTCGGCCTGGCCCAGACCGGCACCGGCAAGACCGCTGCCTTTGCCCTGCCGCTGTTGCAGCGTATGATCACGGACGGTATTTCCGTGCGCGGCCCGGTGCGCGTGCTTGTTCTGGCTCCAACCCGCGAGCTTGCCCTGCAGATTCACGAAACGTTCATTTCGCTTGGCAAACAGACCGGCATCCGCTCCGCGGCGGTTTTCGGCGGCGTTGGCGAAACTCCGCAGGTCAAAGCCGCCCGCCAGGCGAGCGTCCTTGTGGCATGTCCCGGACGTCTGCTGGATCTCGTCAATCGCGGTCTGGTGGATTTGTCTCATGTGAATGCCCTGGTTCTCGACGAAGCGGACCGCATGTTCGACATGGGCTTTTTGCCGGACCTGCGCCGGATCATGGCCAAGTTGCCGGCCAAACGGCAGAATCTGCTTTTTTCCGCGACCATGCCCCCTGAGATCCGCAAGATCGCCGATCAGGTTTTGGTTCAGCCCGCGGTGGTGCAGGTCTCCAATACGGCTCCGCCCGAAAAGATCCGGCATACTCTTTACCCGGTCTCCGCCGGGCAGAAGATGGGCCTGCTTGAAGCGTATCTGGGCAGGACTCCGCATGACTGCGTGCTCATCTTCACCCGCACCAAGCATCGCGCCAAGAGCCTGGCCCGCAAGCTGGAGCAGAAAGGAATGCTTGCGACATCCTTGCAGGGCAACCTGTCCCAGAATCGCAGACAGGAAGCCCTGGATGGTTTTCGCAGCGGCAAATACCGCATCATGGTCGCCACGGACATAGCGGCTCGCGGCATCGACTGCGTGCGCATTTCCCATGTCGTCAATTTTGATCTGCCGGATACGGCCGAGAGCTATACTCATCGTATCGGACGCACCGGCCGCGCCGACAAGAGCGGCGAGGCCATAACCCTGGTCTCGCCGGAAGACTCGGCCCAGATCAATGCCATCGAGCGCATCCTGGGTGGCCGTCTGGAGCGGGTGCGTCTTGAAGGTTTTGCCTATTCAAGCGGCGGCGACGAGGCTTCCTTTGAAGAACCGCGTCCTGCCCGCGCGCCCGGCAGAACTCCCGGCCGCAATGCCCCTTCCGGCAGATCAGGACGGCCTGCGCCGAGAAATACCTCCGACTCGCGCTCTCCTGCCGGACGTTCCGGCAATCCCCGCCGTTCAAGCTCCCCGGGACGGGGCGTATTCGGGGTGGCGTCAGCCGCATCCTGAGCCGGATTTTGATGTGACTGGCTGTTGTCCCAGTTAAAAAAAGGAAAACCCCTGCGCGTGACTGCGAGCAGGGGTTTCTTTTTTCGTGTCGCAGGCATGGTGACGACACAAGGACACAGTTCAGTTTCTGGAGGGCAGGGGCGGCGCGCTTGCAGGCGCCATCGGCACGGCTGTTCCGTTGAGGAGGGGATTGACGGACAGCTGGCCATTTTCCCCGGACGTCGAATTCATGTCCACAGGAGCCCGGGTGGGGTCGTTGAAGAGGAGAATGCTGACTCTGCGGTTGCGGGGATCCTCCGGATTTTCGCGGATCAGTGGTTGCGTGGCGGCATATCCCGCTACCCTGACCATGCGTTTGGGGTCCAGCCCGAATTCTTCAAGGATGACGCGTGCGGATGAAGCCCGGTCCGTGGAGAGTTCCCAGTTGGTGTAGCGAGAACTGGGGCCTCCAAGCGGGACGGCGTCGGTGTGGCCTTCCACCGCGATCTGGTTGGGCAGGTCGCGTACGGTGTCGGCGATGACCTTGAGCACATTGCGCGCGTCGCCGGTCAGCTGGGAACTGGCCGAATCGAAAAAAGGGTTTCCCTCGCCGTAGAGCATCTGGATGCGCACCCCGTTATCAAAGGTGTCGATAATGAGTTCTTCCTTGTATTCCTTCAGGCGCTCTTCGATCATCTTGGCCATGGCTTCCTTGAGGATTTCCTCCTGGGATTTGCCTTCGGCGAACATGCCGGTGGTTCCTTCCATGATGAGCGGCTTGAGCTGCGGATCGGCGGCGCTTTGTCCGCCTGCGCCCACGCTCATGGACGGGGGCAGGCCGTCTATGACCGAGAATTCCTTGAAGTAGATGGACAGTTGCTCTTTCTTCTCTTCGCTCACGTTGTTCAAAAGCCACATCAAAAGGAAAAAGGCCATCATTGCCGTGACCAAGTCCGCGTAGGCGATCTTCCAGGCACCGCCATGGTGCCCTCCGTGTCCGCCTTTTTTGACCTTTTTGATGATGACGGCTTTTTTATCGGCCATGATGTCTCACTTTATCCTGTTCAACCATGGTCGGACTATTTCTTGCGCACGGCGTTTTCAAGTTCTTCAAAGGTGGGGCGGGACGAACTGGGCACTGCGCGGCGGGCGGCCTCCAGCGCCAGGGCCGGAGCCCACCCGAGGGCAAAAGACATGATGGCGGTCTTGGCCACATTCAGGAGCGTGTGCTGGTCCCGGACCTGGTGTTCGACGTTGGTGGAGAACGGAGCGACGAAGCCGTAAGCCATCAGGATGCCGAAGAACGTTCCGACCAGGGCCGCTCCGATGTGCGCGCCCAGAACCTCCGGCGGTTCGTTGAGAGCGCCCATGGTGATGACCACGCCCAGAACGCAGGCCACGATGCCCAGAGCGGGCATGGAGTCAGCGAGCTTGTTGATGGAGCCGACGGCGATCATCTCCTCTTCGTGATGCGTTTCGATGTCGATATCCATGAGAGTTTCGAATTCATGAGGCTCCATGCCGGCCATGGCATAGGTCTTCACGTTGTCGCAGATGAAATCGAGCACGTGGTGGTTCTTGATGACAAAGGGGTATGGCGTGAAGATGCTGCTTTCCTTGGGTTTGTTGGCGTGGCTTTCAAGGGCGATGATGCCTTCGTGCTTGGCCAGGGTCAGCAGGTCGTAGAGGGTGCGCAGCAATTGGAGGTATTCGTCCTTGCCTGGCGCCTTGGCCGTGAAGGCGCTGGGAAGCCCTTCATCGTAAGCTTGATGACCTTCATCGGCGAGGCGACGAGGAAGGTGCCGATCGCCGCGCCGAGAATGATGACGAATTCCGCAGGCTGCCACAGAACGCTGAAGTTTCCGTGGGCCATGATGTAGCCGCCCGCAACACAGCCTATAACAACCAATAAGCCTATGATCGCAAACATTGCGTTGTAACTCGCTCCTGTCTTTGAATTGAAATTCGTCTTGAATCGTGGTGGCGGAATATCGCCACGGCAAGAAGTTTATCCACCTATCGAAAAAGAAGTGAAACGTCTAATCCCGAGATTCCGACTTTTTCCCGAAACGAACCAGGAAAACGCCGAAGGTTGCGGTTTCCCGGTCGTTTTTGTCACTCTTTCTGTCCGCGGATGGCCTTGGCCCGCTCAAGATATGCGCTGGCTGAAGCCGTGTCGCCAGCATCCTTCACGGTGAAAGCCAGCGCCTCCAGAGTGTCGGCCACAGAGGGAGACGATGGGCCGAACAGAGTTTCACGGATGGACAGGGCCTGCATGAGCAAGGTTCCGGCCTGATCCAGATCGCCGAGCTTGCGGTTCACCACTCCCAGATTATGCAGGAGCTGGGCTACATCCCCATGCTTTTGGCCTAGGCCTGCTTCGCTGATGACGAGCGCGCGTTCATAATCCGACCTGGCCTCGGCAAAGCGACCTTGGGCATAATGAACCGAGGCCAGGTTGCCAAGGGAAATTGCGATGTCGAGATGATCCGCCGGCAACGCCTGTTCTTGCAGGTGCAGCGCACGGGTGAGCATCTCTTCGGCTTCGTCGAACCGCCCCTGGCTTCGCATCAGGTTGCCCAGGGTCGCCAGGGGGAGGGCCATGCGCACGCCGTCCCTGCCGTACGCCGCCTCTCCGATGTTTACGGCCCTGCGCGCCATAGGTTCGGCGTCGGCGATCATGCCTTGGGCCATGAGGACTTCAGCCAGGCTGGTCAGGGTGACGGCCAGCCAGGGGTGATCAGGTCCCAGGGCCGCTTCCTTGATGCGCAGCGATCGTTCCAGCAGCTCCTGGGCCTGCGGATAGTTTTTGCGGGCCTGTTCTATTGCGGCCAGATTGTCGAGGGTGCGGGCGACCTGCGGATGACCGGGCCCCAGTTTGTTCTCCCTGATGGCCAGCGCCCGTCGCAGCAATGTGTCGCCCTGATCGAGAAGTCCTCTGCGAAGGTAGAGTTCGCCAAGGTTGTTCAGGGTTTCGGCAAGATCGGCGTTCTCGGATCCAAGTTCGGCCTCCCGGATTTCAAGCGCCCTGATGAACGCATCTTCCGCGTCGGAAGGCAGGTTCATGTCCACGTAAAGTTCTCCGAGATTGCTTAGGGTCGTGGCCACTTCCATGTGATTGGGACCCAGTACTTTTTCGCGCATGGCCAGGGCTCTTTCCAGCGGGTCCCTGGCTTCCTCGAACCTGCCCATGGCCGCGTACGTCACGCCGAGATTGTTCAGCGATGTAGCCAGGTCGGCGTTATCCCTGGGCATGAATCCCTGCGCCAGCGCGACTCCTTGCAGGGCCGCCGTCAAGGCCTGGTCATAGGAGCCTTTGGTGTGAAGCGCGATGAATTCCCTGTTCAGGGCCAGCCATTTATCCTGTGCCGCCGAGGAGTTTGCCTGATGGCCTGCGCAGGCCGGGATCACGAAAAGCAGCAGCAGTAGATGAAGTAATGGTTTCACGGAAAATCTCCGGTTGGTGTTCAAAGTGGGATTTCTATCCATGTCGCGCCGCAAGCACAATGCTCACATGTTCCCATGATGCGGTGCGGCGAGTCGCATTCAGACCTGATTGGGCACCACCGCGCTGACGATCCAGTCGATGGAGCGGCCGGTGCGCAATCCGGTGTCGATGATCCAGTCCGGAGGGACTCTCTCGTTTTTGCGTGCGTTGGAAATGGCTGCGGCGGATACATTGAGAAAAGATGCCAGCTCCCGGTCCGTGTGCGCGCCCGAGGCCAGCTTGAGCCGTTCGATGACCATGGTCGCCTTGCGCAAGCCCATCTGTTCGGTAATGTCGCGCACGACCACGTACATGCGAGGTTCGCCGTATATGGCATCGTGAAAGAGCAACCTGGCGAGGACGGTGGAGTAGTTTCCGGCCTGGTTGCGGATGCGGCATTCCAGGTGCTGTTCACGACGTTCGCGCAGGACAAGGTGCATGGCCTTTCGCACTGCGGGCAGATCATCGGCATGCAAGAGGTCGAGTACCGGCCGCATGTCGAGGGTGTAGGCGTCAAAGGTTTGTGGCCGTCCGTATATCGAAGGGTTCAACGTTTGGGCCGAGCGGCGCAGAATGCGGCCCTGGTCGTCGGTGACCACGACCACATCCTCCTCCCGGGCGCGCAGTTGCTCCATGAAGGCGTTTTCCTGCACGACCTTGGCGGAAATATCCTGGGCAATCCCCAGAAGACCGATGACCTCCTGGCGGTCGTCGTCGAAGATGGGGCGGCGGATGACCCTGTACCAGACCTGCGGATCAGTCAGATGAGGCACGGCGGGGTGCAGGAGCTCCTGCTTTTCTTCAAAGACCTTGAGAGCCGCCTCGATGGGAAAACGCGCCTGTTCGGGATTGAGAAAATCGTATTCGCTTTGACCGATGACTTCGGCGCGTTCGCGTTTGTAGGCCCTCAGATAGGCCTGATTGGCCGCGACGATGCGCAAGTCCCGTCCGCTGACCCAGGCCAGGTCGGGGAGGGCGTCGACGATACGCGTGAATTCCCCGGCCAGCTTGGAGGAAAAGGTGAAGGGGCGTTGCTGGAAGAATCCGCTGTAGGCAAGAAGCCGCCCGCTTGTGCCCCGTATGGATTCGGCGCTGTACCAGAGAGTCAGCGGGGAGCCATCCTTGCAGCGCAGGGTGACCGCTCCGTTTTCGACTTCGTTGCGCTCATTCAATTGATTGACGATGCGCTTGCGCGAGGCGGCAGTGTAATAGAATTGTCTTGCGGGCCTGCCGACAAGTTCGTCCCGCGAGTAGCCGCAGATGCTGCACAAGGCAGGGCTTGCGGCCTGGATGATGCCGTTTGGCAGGACGGTGAAACCCATTTCCTGGCCGGGGCCGGTAGCACGAAAGGTGCCCCATGCAAGCGTAATCGCGCCGTCAGTCGCCGGGATGCCGACGAATTTCCAGTTCACGTGGCGTGTCCCCGCGCCATCGGGGAGAATGACGCGTAACCGGGCCTCGCGCACAGGCGGGGTGTTGTCTGGCAGGTTCGAGAATTCTCCGGCCCGGCCTTGGTTCTGCAACTGTTCGATGATGTCCTCTGGAGCAAGGCTCTTGGGCGGAGCGCTTTGGATTTTGCGCACCGCCTCGTTGGCAAAGAGCACCGCGCCCGTCTGGTCAAGGATCAATGCCAGATCGCTCATGTCCTCAAGCCGAGGGGAGTAGAAATCCAAAAGGTCGTTTACTGTCATCGATTCACCGACGCTGTATGGCAAAAAGGGTGATTCATAAAAAATGAACTAAAAACGCACAATAGTTCATTGACGTTATATTTTTGCCTGCTACAGTATCGCGGCCCTGTCAACACTGGCGGGCCAAATCACAAGCGGGAGAAGAGAAATGCGAAGATGGATTTTTGTGCTGTGCGTTGTTCTTTATCCATTGCAGGCATGGGCCGCAGGCTATGGCGTCTATGAGTGGAGCGCCAGGGGCAACGCTCTGGGCGGGGCCATGGTGGCCCGGGACGGGGACCCTTCGTCCGTGGCCTACAATCCGGCCTGCATCACCGACGTACCGGGCAAGCAGATTCAGATCGGGGCCACGGCCATTGCACCTTCTGCGACCATGGATGTGAAATCGGATGCGGTGGAAGACATGGACTTCGCGGATTCGGTCTGGGCTTTGCCCACCATGTATTACACGCACCAGCTTTCGGACAACTACTGGTTCGGGCTGGGCATGTTCTCCCGGGTCGGACTGGGTACCGAGTACGAGGATGCCGATACCTGGGCGGGACGCTACAACTGCTCCCGCGCGGCCATCAAGTCCGTCTCCATCAATCCCAACATGGCCCTGAGGTTTTCCGACGCCTTTTCCCTGGCCGTGGGCGTGGAGGCGACATATCTGGATTTTGGATATGATATGACCTTTAAGGCTCCGGGTGTACCGAACTCCGATTACCTGCATGAAATATCCGCCGATGGATGGGGCTACGGCATGAATCTCGGAGCGCGTTACAAACCCTTCGACTGGCTTGCGTTCGGCCTCATGTGGCGCAGCGAAATCCAGCTGACGGTGCATGGCGATGGAGACTTTACGCAGAAGGGAACAGTGCCTCTTTCTTTCAAGAGCACGGATGTTACCGGCACCGAGCCCATTCCCGAGTCCGTGACCATGGGGGTGATGGTCAAGCCCATGGAGCGCCTTAGTCTGGAATTCGATGCGGTGTGGACCAGGTGGAGTTCCTACAAATCTTTGATCGTCAATTATGATGACCCGCAACCCGGATTCGGCGACAAGCTGGAAAGTACCAAAAATTGGCACAACACCTGGAGATTCCAGTTCGGCGCCGAGTACGCATTGACCGATAGCATCGATCTGCGCGCGGGCTACGTTTACGACCAGTCTCCGGTCAATGACGATTATGAGGATTATGCCGTGCCCTGTACGGACCGGCAGATTGTGACCCTGGGCACCGGCTGGAAGATAAACGAAGCCTGGGCCGTGGACGCGTCCTACGGCTATCTTTGGATGAAGGATCGAGATTATGAGGCCAGACCCAAAGCAGGCATCCTCGAACTGACCCGTGAAGACGCCAGTGCCCACATGGCGGGCTTGAGCGTGACGTATAAATTCTGACCGTCCGGTCAATCCGGTTTGGCACGAAACAAGGCCGCCGCGTCCGCAATGGGCGCGGCGGCCTTGTTTTTTATCCAGGGCGGCTCACTAAAACATGGCGGTTATTTTCTTGAGCTGATCAGTGACATCGGCCATGATCTCCTGGGTGTTCACCTTGGATACGTCGAGAGTGCTGCTTTCGAGCCAAAAGCCCTCGGGTGCGCCGGGAAGCGCCGCAAAACCAAGTTCCTGGGCAAGATGGCGGGCAAAGCGCAGCAGGGAATGCAAGGTGCGGCTGTGTGCGTCGAGGCTCGGTTCAGGCACATGGTAGGTTGAGATGATATCGGGCACAAAATCCGGAAAGCCCCAGCGCTTGATCAATTCCGCGCCCAGTTCAAAGTGATCGAATCCGTCGAAGAGCTCTTTTTCACGCGCATAGATTTCCGGCAACGGACGCGAGAGGTCTTCATGGATGAATTTTGCGAATGGCTCATAAAAATTGATGGCGAGCACCGGAATGCCGATGACGTGCATGAGGCCCAGGGGGTAGATCATGGAGACCATTTCCATGGGCAGGGCCTTTACCTGCGGGCATTCCTGGATAAGTCGCTGCATCGTCAGTGAAACGGCCAGATTCTGTTTCCAGATGGCGCGCAGGAGCTTGTTGATTTCCGCGTTGTCGGATCTGAATGCCGATTCGAGGACCACATGGAAGATGATTCGGCGAATTTCCTTCATGCCAAGTCGGTTCAGCGCAACCCGCAAATCCGAAATTTCCGCAATGCCGGCGAATAAAGGGGAATTGGCGCAGGCCAGGATGGAGCCAAATATGGCCGGGTCGAGTTCGACGGTCCGGGCGAAGGCTTCCATATCGGGGTTTGGGGAGTTGATCAGTCTCATCAGTTCCATTCCGACGGCTTTCACGCCCGGAATATTGAAATCGATGTGGGCAAGTCGTTTGACCGAGTGCATGATTGTATCCGGTGTTGAGGTTTATCGACGTGCATACCGATACAATGTCGGCGGCCGCGCATCAAGCATTGATGAAGGACGCAAGGGTCTGCTCCCAAAAAAAGCCTCCGGCCTGCATGCAGCGTGGACGATTGCCTCGGCCTACGCCTTGGACCATCCTCTGATGATGCCGCTTTCCGCAATGAATCCGGATGGCCGGAAGCGCTTGCGCTTAAAGGACGAAGAAACCTTCTGGTTGTTGGTTTTGGCCTTTTGAGGTAAGGCATCGGATAGAAATAATATTGCCGAAGAGGGACCATGACGTTTGCGCGACTCCTGATTCTTTTATTGGTGTTCACCATGACCGCCTGCACGGAGAACGAGTCCGTCGTGAAGGTGGACATGTCAAAGGTCGAAAGCGTCGCCCCGCTCGGGTCGACCTCGGCCATTACCTATGCCTATCTGCCCCAGTATTCCCACTCCGTGTCTTTTGAACGCCATCGCCGCCTGCTTGAATACCTGCGGCATAAGACCGGGCTGTCCCTGCGGCAGGTCTTTCCCAATACGTTCGCCGAACACATCAAGATGGTGGAACGCGGGGAGATAGACATCTCCTTCACCAATCCATTCGTTTACATATCCTTGGCCAGGCTTGGCTCCGAAGCCTTCGCACGCATTGTCGAGCCTGATGGAGGCGCCAATTTCCAGGGCCAGATCATCGTGCGCGCCGACAACCCCGCCATAAACAGCCTTGCGGACTGTCGAGGAAAACGAATCATCGCCGTTGACCCCAATTCCGCAGGGGGTTTTTTATATCCCCTTGGCCTCTTCTTC
The DNA here is from genome assembly GCF_000023225.1 of Desulfomicrobium baculatum DSM 4028. NCBI lineage: Bacteria > Pseudomonadati > Thermodesulfobacteriota > Desulfovibrionia > Desulfovibrionales > Desulfomicrobiaceae > Desulfomicrobium > Desulfomicrobium baculatum. The sequence goes on along the minus strand of NC_013173.1, from coordinate 2,286,957 downwards.
GACCATGGCATCACGCAAAAGGATTTTCAGGAATTCTCTTTCGCCACCGGAGCCGGCGGGAGGCAGGAGGCGGTAGTTCTGGCGGTGTATACGGGCGCCTACGATGTCGGCACCATCCGCAAGGGCACGCTTGATGTCGTGCGCGACAAGATAGATATGGAGCAGATTCGAGTACTGGCTGAAAGCCGTCCGTACCCGGGCTGGGTGTATTCCGTACGCAAAGGTTTCGACCCGGCCATCAAGGACAAGATCGCCCGTGCTTTGCTGGACCTCAGCATGAATCGGCGCGAGGATGCCACGGTCCTTGCCGCCGCTGGAATGATCGACATCATTTCGGCCCGCGACGAGGACTATGAACCTATCAGAAACCTGATGCGACGCTTGAATCTGAATGGGGATTTTCAGTGAAATCCTTTTTTGCCAGATTCAAATTCGAGACAAAGCTCAATCTGGGCATCATCGCCATCGTGCTTGGCATGGCGGCAGTCCTGTTGCCCGTTGTGTCCAAAATGACGTCCTCGGCTCTGGTGGCGGAGAACAAGCTGCGCGGGGCCGCCCTGGTCGAGAGCCTCGCCGCCCGCGCCGTGAATCCGCTTTTGGCCCAGGATTATCTGGTCCTTAGAAATCTGGTCAGCGAAATTGGCGATGTGGTTTATGCTTTTGTCCAGAACGCGGACAACCGGGTCGTCACCCACTCCTTCGTCAAGGGTTACCCCGTCGAATTGGTGGGGGCCAACAGCGTTGGCAGCGATGAACGGGTGCATGTCCAGCTCATCGATACGGGGCAGATATTCGTCTACGATTTCGCAGCGCCTATAATGGTCGCCGGAGAGCGTATCGGGACAGTACGGATCGGCCTGTCCAAGTCCCGCTTGAACGCAACCACCAAGCAATTCGTATCGGCCCTGGCGACCATGTTCGGCGGGGTGCTGCTTGCGGCCATGGCCCTGGGCAGCGTTTTTGCCCGCACAGTGACCCGCCGCCTGGCCAAGCTTCGCGCTCATGCCGAAGATCTGGTCACGGGGAGCCTCGACAACCTGTCCGTGTTACCGGGCGAGCATTTCTGCTGGGAAATCATGAATTGCACGGAGACAAGCTGTCCGGCCCATCATGACCGCGTACGTCGTTGCTGGCTGGTGCCGGACACGAAATGTGCCGGTCATGCCTGTATAATCGGGCCGAAGCCCTCAAGTTGCCGGGATTGTCCTGTTTTTCTGCAGAATGTGGGTGATGAAATTCAGGACCTGGCCGAATCGCTGGATTTTATGGCCTTTACCCTGCGCGACCACATCCGCGGCCTGCGCGAGGCCGAGCAGACTCTGACCAACCAGCAACGGCTTTTGTCCACGGTGCTGGACATGAACCCCGACCTCATTTCCCTGGTGGACACGCGCATGATTTATCAGACGTCCAACCGAGCTTTTGCGCAGAGCGTGGGGAAGACCGTGGCTGAAATCCGGGGGCTCAACGATTTTCACCTTTTTTCGGAGGAAGAGGCGGAGCGCAGAAATCTCGAAGGGCGGGAGGTGCTCATCACCGGTGAGCGCGTGGACAGGCAGGAGCGCGTCGATGGCCCGGGTGGGCGCAAATGGTTTCATGTGGTCCAGATTCCGGTGCACGACGAGTCGGGTCGCATTGTCAGCCTGTTGCGCATGGATCGGGATGTTACCGATATCAAGGAATATGAGCAGCAGCTTATCCAGGCGCAAAAAATGGAATCCATCGGCAAGCTGGCCGGAGGCGTGGCGCATGAGATCAACACTCCCCTTGGCATCATCCTCGGATATGCGCAGCTCCTGAAAGAGGATGTGCCCGCTGACGGCCAGATGAGTCAGGATCTGGCGGTCATCGAGAAACAGGCCAAGGTCTGCCGCAAGATCGTGGCCGACCTGCTGGGCTTTTCCCGCCAGGGCCAGACTGATAAGCGCGAGATGTGCTTCAATAATTCGGTCATGGAATCAGTAAGTCTGGTTCGACATTCCTTTGAAATGGACAGGGTGCGGATCGTGACCAGGCTTGATGACAGTTTTCCCATCATTTACGGAGACCCGGAAAAGTTGAAGCAGGTCTGGATCAATCTGCTCAACAACGCAAAAGATGCCATGCCCGAGAGCGGAGGCGTCATCGTCGTGGTCACCAAACTTAGGACGCCTCTTGGGATAGTGACGCTTGAGGTCGCTGACAGCGGCACCGGCATTGACGAAGTGTCTTTGAAGAAGATTTTTGATCCTTTCTACACCACCAAGGCGGTGGACAAGGGAACGGGGCTCGGGCTGTCCGTGTCCTTTGGCATCGTCAAGGATCATATGGGCGACATTCGCGCGGACAGCCCGTTGCCGGCGGATTTCGACCTTCCTCCTTTGCCGGAGGGGGCCGTGAAGGGACCGGGAACAATCTTTACTGTTGATATTCCCCTGGATCACGGATCCGAATATTAGGATCCGCGTTGACGAATTGTGCTGCGTAGCGGGCATAGATGAACGGCTTTGGCGATATTACTCCGCTGGCCAAGAATTTATCGTAAGGAGAGATGCATGGCATCGATTATTGTGTTGGATGATGTTTCCGATGCGGGCGTTCTGGTGAAAAGGATTCTGGAGCGCCAGGGACATCAGGTCACGGCGTTCACCGAAGAAGAGGAGGCCATCCGTCACGCGGCCAAAGGCGCTACGGATCTTGCGATTCTCGATATCAAGCTCAAAAGGATGACCGGGGTCGAGGTGCTGGCGGAGATGAAGAAGCTCGCCCCTCGGATCAAGGTCATCATGCTGACGGGCTACCCCACCTTGGAAACAGCCCGTGAATCCTTGAAGCTTGGAGCCAGCGAGTACTGCGTCAAGCCCATCGACAAGGAAGAGCTCGAATCCAAGGTCGCGGATGTTTTGCGGCAGGGTGCTGATCACCAGGATGAGGTCCCATGACCGCGTCCCGCCTGTTACGACACTGGTTCACCCGTCTGCTGGCTCCGAACAGGCTCATTCGTGAAAAATACGAACACTTCAAGGAGCTGTTGGACAGCGATGCCAAGGCCCTGGACCTGATCGCCGATCTTGAAGCGCCCATATACGGCTATGATCCGGCGGACGTGGCCCGGGTCAGATTCTTGACCGGACAGCTCGTGCAGGCTGTTCGCGACATGACAACCAGTCTCTATGACATGAACCCTCATGCGTACGCCAGTCTCCCGGAGGCGCTGGAGCGCATTGCGGCGGATATTTCCGTTCTGGTGACGCAGCCTCCGCTCGATTTTGCCCCCCCTTATGTGCTGACCCTGGATGAAGCCGCGGACCATCCTGACCAGGTCGGAGGAAAAGCCGCCAACCTGGCCATCGTCCGTCGCAATGGCGTAGCGACCCCTGCGGGATTTGTCATCACGGCCTCGGCTTTCGCCCGCTATCTGCGGGACAACGACCTTGAAAAGGAGATCGAGAAGCGTTTCGAGGACGTGTCCCTGTCCAATAATGACGCCATTGTCCGTGTAACCGGAGAATTGCAGGAACTTATCCTGGCGGCCAAAGTACCTGCGGATATCGCAGACGAGATCCTGCGGGCGGTGGAGAACATGAATCTTGAGGGCCGGCGTCTGGCCGTCCGTTCGAGCGCCTTGGCCGAGGACGGAAACATCTCCTTTGCCGGTCAATACGCCAGCGAGCTGGATGTTGAGCTGTCTGACGTGCTTGCCGCCTACAAGCGAGTTCTGGCCGGGAAATATTGCCCCCGGGCTTTGGCCTACAGGGTGCGACATGGCCTCACCGACAACAATACGGCCATGGCCGCCCTTGTTCTGCCCATGGTGGAGGCTTCGGCCGCAGGAGTTGTCTACACCTTCGATCCCGCATGCTCGGCGGTGGGCGGCAACGCAGTGGGGGTCTATGTGGTTGGCGGGCTGGCTGCGGATTTGGTGGATGGATCGGTGACCCCGGGCAAGCATTACCTGACCCGGGAGCCCGAGCCGTCCATCTTGATGGGCTGTGTCTGTGAAAGCTCAGCGGCCATCCCCGACCAGGTCCTCTGCGAGCTCGGCAAAAAGGCCATGCATCTTGAAAAAGTTTTCGGACAGCCTCAGGATGTGGAATGGGCCTTCGGGCCGGACGGGCTCACGATCCTGCAGTCCAGACCCTTGCAGCAGGAACAGGACAGGGAGGCTTTTTCCGCAGAAGAAATCGCTACCGCGATGGAACTGGTTTCAGAGCTGGATTGCGCGTCTCCGGGGGCTGCCTGCGGCCCGGTCCATCATGTTTCATCCGGAGCCGATTTTCGCGGAATTCCCAAGGGGTCGGTAGTGGTGACCAGCACGCTGCGCCCTGCGCTCTCGCAGTTTCTGGATCGCATTGCCGCCATCGTGGCGGGTAACGGAAGCAGAGCCAGCCACCTGGCCTCAGTGGCCCGTGAGCGACGGGTGCCTGTGGTCGTGGGATGCGAGCCCGGCATCCTGGAGGAGGGCGCGGTCGTCACGGTGGATGCGGCGGCAGGGAAAATTTTCGACCGCTGCTTGCCGAGCATCATGGCGCGCAACGAGGAGGCCGAGAAGACTCACGCCCAGGTCCGGGCCGAAAACCAGGAGCTGGCTTCATGCACGGTGCGTCTCAGCCTTTTGGACCCCGAGGATGAAAATTTCACGCCGGAGGGGTGTCGATCGCTGCATGACCTGGTCCGGTTTTGTCATGAAAAGAGCGTCGCTGAAATGTTTTCTCTGGTCGACAGGGGCGGGAGGGGGCTTGGCAAATCCAGGCGGCTGGAGACGACCCTTCCGCTGGTCATGTATGTGCTCGATCTGGGAGGCGGGCTTGCAGACAGCGCAGCAGAAAAAGGTCCGGTGGATGTGGGCGCGCTGTCCTGCATTCCGCTTCGCGCGCTGTGGTCCGGACTGGCCGATGAGCGCGTGGCCTGGGATGAAAGTCAGCTGCACGTTGATTGGGAGGCCTTTGACCGGGTCAGCGCGGGAATTTTCAGCAAGGATTCACGGATTCTTGCCAGCTACTCGATTATTGCCTCGGAGTACATGCACTTGAACATCCGCTTCGGGTATCATTTTTCCATTGTGGATGCCCTTTGTGGAGATTTGCCGGGTGCGAACTACATCAAATTCCGTTTTAAAGGCGGCGGCGCCGCCCTGCCGCAACGCATGCACCGGCTGATCTTTGTGCGCCAGGTCCTGGAATATTTCGGTTACGAAACAACCATCAAGGGCGACATGCTCGATGCATCGTACATGCGCATGCCCGCGGCCGAGACCGCTCATGCCCTGGAGGTCTTGGGCCTGGTTTTGGCGGTGACGCGGCTCATGGATGTGAAGCTTGCAGATTCGGCCGAGGCCAAGAGTGAGGCGTCCCTTTTTCTGCAGCGATTTTTTCCGGAGGAAAGAGCATGAGCCGTAGCGCCTATTCCGCAACCTGGGTCACGGATCAGCTCGCAGTCGGGGCGGCTCCCATGAGCTATGAGCAGCTTGATTGCCTGCGCGCTGAGGGCATTGGAGCGATCCTCAATCTGTGCGGTGAATTTTGCGATCTGCACGACATCGAGTGCGCCGCCGGCTTTGAAGTGTATCACATGCCCCTTGCCGACGAAGAGGCCCCGGAACTGGCTGAATTGGAAAAGGCGCTGGCCTGGCTCGATGAAGCCATCTACCTGGGCAAGAAGGTGCTCATACATTGCCGTCATGGAATCGGGCGGACCGGAACGGTGCTCAACGCGTACCTGCTGCGCAGGGGTTTGGGGCACCGCCTTGCCTGGTTCAAGTTGAGAACGCTCAGATCCAAGCCCGCCAATTTCTCGCAGTGGTGGACAATCCGGAAATATGGAAAGCAAAGCCCGAAGCTCACTGTGCGCGAGCCTTCTCTGGAAATGCACAAGGCCGTTGATCTGAGTCCATTCTTTCGTGATTACGAAGCGCTGCAGGCCAGGGTTGATGACGAGACGCGCGATATCGCCTCCAAATGCGGACGCGATCATGACAAGTGTTGCAGCACGCCGATCAAATTATCGATGATCGAGGCTGTGTATCTGACCCAAAGGATGAACGTCGGACTGACCAGCGAAAAACGCTTGGAGGTCATCGCCAGGGCCGTGGAGACCGCGCGCAGGGAACGTCTTGCCGACAGTCAGGTTTCGGCCGAAGCGTATTGTTTGTCCGACGCCAGCGCGAGGTGCCCCTTGCTGGAGAATGGAAAATGCATTCTTTTTGCCGGACGACCGCTGCGATGCCGTTTTTTCGGGTTGGATGAAGAGAGGGCCGGCGGGTTATGGGAAACAGCTCTCGACCCGGCGCTCGGCAATCTGTCTCTTGAATTGTGGCTTGCCTTTGCCGGAGGAATTGCCCGGGGCTCCTTGCCGCTTTTCGCCCTGGCCGACGTGGTTTCGGGGAAGTATGTGCAGACCTTGTTTCACTTGATGGTGCGCTCGCAGTGACGTATGCGTTTTTTTACGATCATGGACTGTGTGCCTGTATTCAATAAATTTCGAGTTCAACATGGCGGGTCAATATGAATGATACCATAAAGGGAATAATTGCGCAGTTCGTGGAGGCGACGACCTCTGTTTTGAAGACGATGGCGATGACCGATGTCAAGGTGGGTACTCCTTTTGTCAAGCAGCATGCCGGCGCTCAAGGGGATGTAACGGGCGTGATTGGATTTTCCAATCCCAAAGGCAAGAGCAGGGGGACCATGTCCCTGACCTTCACCACGGCGTCGGCATTGGGTATTGTCAGCGCGATGCTTTACGAGGAGCAGTCCGAAATAAACGATGTTGTCACTGACGCTGTCGGCGAACTGACAAACATGATCTCCGGACAGGCCCGTAAAGGCTTGGTCGGCATGGGCATGATTTTCGAGGGGGCGATACCCTCTGTGATCACTGGGGCCGGACATATAATCAGGCATGTTTCAACAAGCGCCATTTTGGCAATCCCTTTTGAAACGCAGCATGGCGCTCTTATGGTGGAAGTCTGCTTTAGTTGATGCCAAATAGAGTCTTCGTCTTGAAGAAGGTGCTCCATGTCTTTTTATACCGCCTGAAAAGAACGGCCTCGTCCTGACGGGCGCAAGTCCGCCTACCCCTGCAGGTCAGGACAGGCGCTCGGGAATGACTTGCAGCGGAATTTTTCGAAATTGATGCCCTGGCTATGTCATTGGCCGCGCTGATGCCGTTTTTTGGCGGTTGCGTGATCAATAATCTTTTACTATCCCCAAACCCCGCGAGGGGTTTTATTTTTTTGATCGAGGAGAAAAGTATGAAACGCAGAGTATATTTTATTGAAGGCGACGGGATTGGACGGGAAGTTTGGGCGGCCGGTCGTCCTGTTCTCGACAGAGCCGTCGAATTGGCTTTTGGAGACGGCCGCGGTTTTGAATGGGTTGAACTGTTGGCAGGCAAGAAAGCTTTTGAGGCAACAGGCTCCTATCTTCCGCAAGAGACCCTGGACACGTTGAAGACGGCTGATCTGGCCATGAAGGGACCACTTGAGACGCCGGTCGGCAAGGGCTTTCGCAGCCTGAATGTGACCATGCGCCAGACGCTGGATTTGTTTGCCTGTATCCGGCCCATTCAGTATTTCAAGGGGATTGAAAGTCCGGTCAAGCATCCTGAACGCGTCAACATGGTTATTTTTCGCGAGAATACCGAAGATGTGTACGCAGGAATTGAATGGCAGGCAGGCAGTCCTGAAGCCAGAAAGCTCATTAGTTTCCTGAGGGACGAAATGGGCGCGAACGTGGATGAGCAAAGCGGCATAGGTATCAAGCCGATGACGGCAAAGGGCTCCAAAAGACTTATTCGCAAAGCGATTCAATTTGCCCTGGATCAGAGACGTGAAAGCGTGACCATGGCCCACAAGGGCAATATCATGAAGTTCACGGAAGGCGCCTTTCGCAACTGGGGTTATGAGCTTGCCGCGGAGGAGTTTTCCGGGGTGGTGGTTCGCGAGGGGGAGGAGTGTTGTCCTCCTGGCCGGGTTGTGCTGCAGGACCGCATCGCCGACGCCATGTTTCAAGAGGTGCTGATCAGGCCGGAGAAATACGATGTCATCGCCACGCCGAACTTGAACGGTGATTATCTTTCCGATGCCCTCGCCGCCCAGGTCGGTGGACTTGGATTGGCTCCGGGTGTGAACATGAGCAGCGACTTGGCCTTTTTCGAGCCCACGCACGGGACCGCTCCGACAATCGAAGGAAAAGATCTCGCCAATCCCGGCAGTTTGATTCTTTCCGGGGCGTTGATGCTTGAGCACGTGGGTTGGAACGAAGCCGCCAGAAAAATACGCAGCGCGGTTGAACTGGCCATTTCCGAGGGCCGAGTGACGGTTGATCTTGCAGGTCAGATGGCCAAAGCGAAGCAGGTGGGATGTGCCGAGTTCGGTCAGATTTTACTTGCCAATCTTGAAAAGGTCTAATGGGAAAGAGTGATTGGTGTTTGCTTACGGAAAAATGCAATTCCCGCGAACGCGCGCCTTGGATGGGGAGACGGGCTAGTACCCGTCAGGTCGAGTCCCGTGCTTTCCGGAACGTGGAAAGCAGGATTTCCTTTTTCTGAGGATGACGACTTCTCGCTACGCGAGAGCTGGTGATGAGCTCCTTTTTATGACAATCGCTGCTCAAAGGTTTTTCTGATCGCTAAGTGGATAGCCGTGAGCTTGTTTTAAAAAAGTATTTATGGTTTGAATTTTTCACTATCGTTCATTTTTACCGATCTGTTTGTAGGGCGCCACAGTAACTTCGTATCGCGTGGATGCTTTTTTTATCGGATCAGCATTGTTTGATTCCCGCAGGCCCGTTTCTTTCATAAGAATCGGGCTTTTTTTTGCCGAATTGACGTCTCACTGTCCCCGTAGGCAAGAACTCGGGTTTATTGTTCGACCTGCTGAAAGGATGAGGGACCAGGGTAAAAATGAGAATTTTGAGGCGCGAAAGCTTTTGCCGCTATCTTTTAAACCACGGCAAGAAGTTTAATTGCTCGTTATTTGGTCAGATCGATACGTATCGGTGAAAATTTCAGATGGAGTTATGGCGTTGACTTCTGCGCAGGTAGACAGAATGAGTTTTGTTTGTGTCGATGGATTAAGTTTCAAAAGGCAGAAAGTCGATTATGCTGCTCACTGTTTTTCAACGCATTATTTCTTGCATGGGCTGAATGTTTTGTGTTAATAAATTAACTATCGACGAGTAAATGCAGGGTTTTGAGTGGAGAAAAAAATCGTTGAGGATATAACACTGTGAAAAAATTAGGTTTATTTTCTAAGAAAAATGCCGGTGTCGGTTTGGATCTTGGAAGCGAATGGCTGAAAATGGTAAAGATTCGGCCGGGAAAAGGTGATTTTATTTTGGAGAGCATTGCCAGAAGCCCATGGCAGCCTGGTGATCTTGATAATAATTCGGCAACAGCAAAGAAGATCGCAGGTCTTTGGTCGCAGCTTCTGCTAAAGGACCAAGTGGTCGCTTCCTCTATGGCGGGACATGCGGTTATAGTTAAGCGTGTCACTTTTGAGTCTGATTCACCCAAGACTTTGGGAGACACGGTCCACAAAGATGCTCGTCAGTACATTCCTTTCGATATCAACGATGTTTACCTCGACTTTCAAGTTCTGGGCCCCGGGGCAAAAGAAAAGAGTTATGACGTTCTGCTTGTGGCCAGCAAAAAGAAGGTTGTGCAGAACTTGAGCGATGTGATCACCCAGTCTGGATTGTCCCTCTCGGTGATAGACGTCGATTCTTTTGCGATATGTAATAGCTTTGAGTATAACTACCCAGAATTGCAGGAAAAGCCTGTTTATCTCCTTGATATTGGCGGTGCGCAAAGCGTTTTTTGCATTTATCATAATGGACAGCCGGTTTTTTTGCGAGAAGTATCGTTTGGCGGTCGGGTTGTAACTGAAGCCCTTGCCTCCATTCTCAATTTGAAAAGAATGGAAGCGGAGCGTATTAAGTTGGGTGGCAAGGATGATCTTGATGAAAAGAACGCCAAGGCTATTGCGGACGCCGTGAACAAGACTTTCAAGAATTGGTGTGACGAATTGAAGCGTTTGATAGGATTTTATCATTCATCTTCGAGCAATGTTGTGCCTGCGGAGTCCCTTTATCTGTCTGGTGGTGGCGCGTTGCTCGGCGGACTGAAAGATGTCTTCCAGAAAGAACTCGATCTGGATGTTCAATATCACAACCCGTTCCGTAAAATTTTTGTCGACAGGAATTCTTTTCAGAAAGAATATCTTGAAGAAATAGGTCCGCAAATGGTTGTTCCTTTTGGCCTTGCCTTGAGAGCAATTTAATATTGGAAGCCAGCTATGATCAAAATTAATTTACTTCCTCAGCAAAAGCGAACTAAAACAACAAACATTGAAAAAAGTTTTGTTTTTTTCGTGTTAGGGGTCCTGTTGGTGCTGGGATCCGTTTTTGCCGTAGACTACTTTTTTTCTTCTCAACTAGCGGAATTGAATGCGTCAGTATCTAAAAAAACGCAGACAAAGACGCTTTTGGAAAAAGAAGTAGCAAAGGTGAATCAAACCATACAAGAACTTCAGGATATCGATGGAAGGATCAAGATCATCAAGCAAGTTCGCCTTCGCCAAGGATTGCCGGTCAAATATATTGATGAGGTCGTCATCAATATTCCGCAGAATAAATTATGGTTTGAAAAATTCAATGTTGACGCCAATGGCAACATTGCCCTCAGCGGAGTCGCATTGGATAATCAGGCTTTTGTGAGCTTCGTTGAACGGCTTCGTCTGTCGAAATATATTGCCAGTGTGGACACGCGAAGGACCTCTCGTCGCGAAATTGACGGGCTTGGCCTGGTTTCCTTCGAATGTTCTGTCAAGGCCCAGGAGTATTTCGAGAACATAAGTACGAATGGAACAACAAATGGATAAATCTACAGTTTCCAAAAAATTTGCTGAATTGTCATCCCTGCAGTTGTTGTTGATACTGCTCGGTTTGGCTGGTTTGGTTTATGGGGCGTATTGGTACTTTATCCTTGATGGCAAATTGGCTCAGATTGCAAAGGCCGAGCAGACCATCGAAAAACTCGACAAGGATATCGCCCTTTATCGCGCCCAAGTAGCCAAACTACCCGAGTTGGAGCGTAATTTATCCTTGCGGAAAAAAGAACTTTATTATGCCAAGACCTTGCTCCCTGAGGATGCCAGGGCACTTGAGATGCTCCTTTCTTCATTTGAGAAATTGGGCCGAGACGAAAATGTGGAGTTTATTTTGTTTCAGCCTGGTGCCGAGCAAATACAGGAATTTTACGCAACGCGTTCGGTTCAACTGCAAATAAGCGGGACATTTCATCGCCTTGTCACCTATTTTGATCGCCTTTCGCGTCTTGATCGGCTTGTAACCATTCAGAATATCACTTTTTCGCCTGTTTCGGATTTTTCTCCGACGGAAAAGTATCTGAACACCAGTCTTGTTCTTCAGGTCTACAGGGCTCTTACAGAGGCCGAAATCAAGGCTCGTGAAGCGCAAAAATCACAAAATAAGAAAAAAAAGTGAATGAGACGCCATGAAAGTACACATTTGGACCCTGACAGTTTTGTTTTTCTTATGTGGGACTGTCTATGCCGCCGAGGGTACGACGGATACGCCCGGTCAGGAATTTCCGGACTGGATAACGCCACAACAGCCCCCGTATGACGCGAAGGGTAAAATAGACCCGTTCGTATCTTTCGTGAAGATTCGCGAATACGAGCTCATGCAAGCCGCCAAAAAAGCCAAAATTGAAAAGAAGGCGGCCACCCCGCTGGAAACAGTGGATGTCCGCAGCTTAAAGCTCATCGGGATTATCAACAAAGAGGGCGGAAATTCCATGGCGATGGTTGAATTGCCGGATGGCAAAGGGTATTTGATTCGCCCTGGGATGACTATAGGATTGTATGATGGCGTCGTTACTTCTATCGGGAATGAAGTTCTTGTCGTCGAGGAAGATGTCATTGATGTTTTTGGTGAAGCTAAAAAGCGATTAATTAATTTAAGATTGCGGCAAGAGAAGGAGTAGAGTGCTATGAAGATCTTCAGAGCGATATCTGGATTTTTATTTTTAGGTTGTATCGTTGTGCTGACTTCTTGCGCAACGCACTCTAAGCCTGCTAATATGGAAACAGGTGATGCAGCTGGCCTTTCTGTTCAAGATTTGCAAACAGTGGTGGTTTCTGAAGCGTTAGGCAAAACAATCATCGATATTCCACTGGATGCCAATGCGCAAATTTATGCTGATCACGATGCTAATGACAATATAAAAGTTTCATTCACTCCGCCGGTTACTGATTTTGAACTACCGGCAAGTGTTACAGCGCTTGTCTCTGATATTAAAAAAGATATGGATGGAGAAAGGGTTGCCTCTTTGAATATTGTTTTGAATGAGAACAGTAAATTTCTTTTATCGAAACAATCTGACACCCTTGGACGCCTGATGTTGGTAGCAGACGAAGCGATATCTCCACAGCTTCCATCGAACTACATTACGTCTCTGAATTTCAAACCTAAAAATGATTCTTTGCAGGTCGTCACTTATTCGAGTTTGCCTTTTGAAGTGACCCCTGGGCAAGATGGAGATTTCAAACTTACGTTCCGCAAAGTGCAATTTCAGGATTCGTTGCTGAAAAAATATGATGTGACAAAGCTTGGATCATCAATTGATTACGTCACCGCGCTTAACGGTAATGATGGCAACGCCTATCTTTCATTCGCCGGCGCAAAAAATCCCGCTTTGTCCGTTCTGCGTAAAGGAGACGAAACACATATCTTGATCAAGGGGAAAGGCACTCAGGTGGCTCAAGCCGATAGTGCCGTCGCCGAAGCTGCTGGAGCCGGAGACGCGATTGCTGAAAATGCGAGCGAAATTCAAGAGCTCAATACCCTTTTTCCAGGCATGAAAGAGCGTTATACTGGTGAGAGGATATCTATTGATTTACAGGACGCTGATGTTGAACATGTATTGCGTCTTATTTCTGAAATCAGCGGCTACAATTTGATTCTTGATGATGATATTTCAGGGAAAATCTCTCTTAAGCTTGTCGATATTCCTTGGGATCAGGCTCTTGATCTGGTACTTTTGCAAAGAGGTCTGGGCATGGTCATAAAGGGCAACATCATGCGCATCGCTTCGACCACCAAACTTGAAGCAGAACGCGTTCAGCTGCAGAAAGCCCGCGAGGCCGCCATTCAGGCGCAGGTCAGCATGCAGAATCTTGCTCCGCTGAAGACTGAATACATGCAAATCAATTATAACACCGCCGCCGAGTTTGAAGGCAAGGTCAAGACGATGTTGACCGGTCGCGGTTCCGTTTCTTCGGATCCGCGTACGAACATTCTGATTGTAACCGACACTGAAGACACCTTGAAGCGGGTGGACAGTTTCATCAAGAAACTGGATCGCGCTGAACGACAGGTTATGATCGAGGCCCGGCTTGTCTACGCTACGGATGAATTTCAGAGAAGTCTTGGGGTCAAATGGGGTACGTCTTATGCTACGGAAACGGCAGCAAACCTTCCGAGTGAGCAATGGCGCGGCACTTTTGCTTCCACGGGCCTTAATGCAATCAATACTGTCAATGGAATCACCCTTGGCGGGACAATAGGTAAATTTTTGGGCGAAGACTTGTTTGCGCTGGATGCCGCACTGCAACTCGGTGAAGCCAACAATCTGGTTAAAACGATTTCCTCTCCTCGAATTCTGACGCTCAACAACAACAGAGCTGAGATACAACAGGGCACCAAGCTTGCCACCGCGACTGAATCCGAGAGTGGTGGCACCACGACCGAGTACGAGGAAGCTGTTTTAAAAATTTCAGTCCTTCCTCAGATAACTCCGGATAACAAGCTTATTCTGGATCTGGAGATAAGTGACGATAGCCCCAAGAGTGACGGGCGTGATATCGACACAAAGCAGACCAAAACTAAAATGATGGTTAGTGATCGCGAGACCATTGTTATCGGCGGTGTGCAAAAAACCACGGAAACCAGCAATACGAACCAGATACCCGGTTTGGGTGATGTGCCTGGCCTTGGCTGGCTCTTCAAGAACACCTACGATGCCAAGTCCAAAGCTGAACTGCTCATATTCATTCAGCCTCGTATCATGTAGTTTCTCTCTCTGCGCATAGAAAAGAGAAAGGCCGCTAGTTGACTAGCGGCCTTTCTCTTTTCTATGCTGTGTGATTTTTTCTAGCAGTTTGCCGTGATTTATTTCTTTTCTGGAAAGAGTTGGTCAGTATCGAAGTAGTGGCCGCGTACACAGTTCGCGTAGGCGTTGATGTCGGCTGCTGCGATGGCTTCGTACATGGTTTGGTGTTTTACGACTTGAGCTTGCAGCAATGAAGCGGCATGGTCGTAGTAAACCGCAATGTAGGTCCAGTAGTAATTTCCCAGTGAGTTCCACGCTTTTTCAAGTGATTCGCTATGCGCTGCTTGGACTATGGCCAAATGAAAAGCCATGTCGTGTTTTCGCATGTTTTTCGAGTCATTGTTATCGACGCAGATTTTCATATTGTCCACGCAGCTTTTTAAAAAGGCGAGATCAAGATATTTAGATTCATGTTTGATGATGCTCCATCTCACAGCCAGCGCTTCAATTTCCGTGCGTACGTCATAGTAATCATTGAGCTGTTCTTTCGTGAGGGTCCGTATGCGCGTTCCCTTGTAGGGTTCCGTCTCCAATACGCCTTGAGCGATGAGGTCGCGGATGGCCTCTCGTACTGCGCCTTGGCTGATGGACAGTTCTCTTGCCAATTTTGATTCGATTATTTTGTCTCCAGGGTTGAGATCCCCTTTGAGAATGGATTCCATCAAGTATTCCGCAACATCGTCTCGCAAAACTCTTCTTTTTAGCAAATTTTTAGTTTCCATCAGTATGTCCTTTTTTCATAAAATTATTGATGATTCGGTAAAAAATATTATTTTTTATCATTAATTTCTGTAAAATCATTTTTTTGCAAATACTTTAGTAAAATTTCGCTGTCTGCATTGTTTGAAAAAATAATTTTTGAAATAATCAGGCATTCTTTTTCCATGCAAGTTGAGCGGATAAGTTGACAAGGAAGAAGTAGCGGATGATTGCTTTTTGGTAAATTAAAAAGGATATGAAAATTATTTTGAAATTTTTCGTTCAATAAAACATTTTTTAAAACAAGTTGTGCGGAATTTGTTGATAAACTTTTGATTAAACAATTATAATAGATTTTATCATTGTCGTTATTGGCAAATATCACGGCAGGTATTGAGCATTTTTTTCGCGGAGAAAGCCTTTTTTCTTGTTCTAGAAGCGAGTCGTTATCATGGATCAGCACATATTCTGTAAGTATGTTTTCAATTAAAGATGAAGTCGTTTTGTTTTCTATTCTGCAAATTGATTTGAGTTTAGCGAAAGTTTCATCGTCTGTGCGAAATGAGATTTTCGTGTTTTTACGTGTTCCTTTTTTGTCGAAAATATTCATCAGGCGTCACCACTATAATCCGTATTTGGGAATCGTTCAAACCCGTCTTTCTTTAACGTGTCTTCATTTTCACATTTCGGGCTATTTTTCAATAATCAATTTTCTGTTATAGTTTTTATGAATAAATGCAACTATTCAATATGTTGAATTTTTATCGATATGCCCCGTGGGGGGCGATTCTGTTTGCTTCACTCTATAGTTTAAATCCAGACCGCATTGGCTTGGTTTTCTTGAAAACGGTTACCGGTTTTGTTCTCGTCGTTTTTGGATTGGCAGCGTGCGGAATTTGTTGATCGGTGATGAATCTTATTGGAAAAGATTTTGCGATTTGTGTGCAATTGGAAACGGAAAATAAAAAAAGGACTTAAGCTGTCTGGCTTAAGTCCTTTTTTTGATTCTGGTAGCGAGGGAGGGAATTGAACCCCCGACACTGCGGATATGAGCCGCATGCTCTAACCGTCTGAGCTACCTCGCCGTATTTGCTTTGGGTTGCCCCGAAAGCGAAGTCGGTTAATATAGAGGGGTGTTGCAAATGGCAAGTATTTTTTTTGCTGATATTTTCAAAAATTGGATAATTGCCTCTTTTGCTGGAATCGGCTATAATTATGTCGTCTTTTAAATATTTGAGTTTCACTCCCGACTCCTGAAGGTCGGGGCCAAACGCGAGGAGGAATCCAATGTCTGAAAACAAGCGCATGCATATTCGCAAAGACTGCCTGGTGCCTGTTCGGTATGTCTATGAAGGTCAGAGCAAGACCCAGTATGCCCGTTTGATCAATTACAGCGACGGTGGCCTGTGTCTCAAGACCCGTACGCCCATCCAGAAGGACGCCAAGCTCGAGCTTTCTCTGGAAGGTTATTCTCCCGAATCATCCATGGGCGAATTCGACCGTTACCCTGTGGCCGTTTGCTGGAGCAAGGAAATCCCCGAGAGAGGATTGCCGGTTTACGAGACCGGGTTGAAATACAGGGGATAGGGCCGGTTTTCCGGCCCTTTTTTTAGGCCTTGCTGTAGAGTATCGTCGGTGAAACCTTCGCTATCGATTCCGTGCCGGTCATGACCATGGCCTGCATGAGTTCGGTGCGAAGTGTGGCGCTGTAGGTAGCAACGCCTTCGGTCAGATTGCCCATGGCTGCTATGCTGAAAGGCCTGCCGACCATGATTGCGTCCGCTCCCAGGGCGAGCATCTTGAGTACGTCGGCACCTGTGCGTACCCCTCCATCCACGATTATTCCCAGTTTTCCCTTCATCTGTCCTGCGATGCCCGGCAATACCTCGGCTGTTCCCGGCGTATGATCGAGCACTCGTCCGCCATGGTTGGAAACGACTATGGCATCGGCTCCTGCCTGCAAAGCCAGTGACGCGTCTTCCGGGGTCATGACGCCCTTGATGATGAACTTCACTCCCGCCTTGGCAATGATCTCCCGCAGCGTGTCCACCGATTTGGGAGAGACCGGGCGTCCCATTTTGCGCAGCGTGATAAGGCCGGCCGCGTCGATGTCCATTCCTATGATTTTGGCTCCACAGTCCCTGGCCTTGGCTAATTTCTCGTAGAGTTCGGCGTCTTCCCAGGGTTTGATGAACGGGATGCCGTGTCCGCCCGCAGTCGCGATGGCTGCCAGCCCGGATTCGTGGATGAAGGGCGGCACTCCGTCTCCGGTACAGCCGATGATTCCTGCCTGCCGGCTCCCGTCGATGATCGCCTTTATGTACTCTTCTTCAGTGCGCTTCCCGCCCATATTAAATGAAACTCCGCCGATGGGCGCCGCCATGACGGGCATGGACAAGTCCAGTCCCAGGATGCTGGTGCTGGTATCGGGTTCGGTGATTTCATGCACCAAACGCATGTTGAAAGTCACTTTGGCCAAAGCCTGTACGTTGGACATGAAGGCCGAGCCGGTGCCGAGTCCGCCCATTCCTGGAACTTCTCCTGCGCAAGCCTTGCCGTTGCAAACAGGGCACACGCGACAGAAGCCGGTCATCAGATCGCGGGCGGTTTTTCGTATTTCCTTCATTATTTTTCTCCCGTGGTTGAGGTAAAAACTATCTCTCTGGTATGTTTGAGGTGTTCCGTCATGGCTTCCCGGGCACGCTCCGGATCGTGTGAGTTCAAGGCCGCCAGGATTGCATGATGATCCTCCAGCGACTTGGCATTGCGGGCGGGCGATTGCAGCGCCTCATCCCGGCTTTCGCGCAGCAGATCATGCATCTGCTCCATGAGCAGGATGATGGATTGGTTGCCGGTAGCGGCGGCAATGGCGTCGTGGAAAGCCTGATCGAAAAAAAAGACGGGCAGGCCATCCCCAAGGTTTTTTTTATAGGCGTGAATAAGGTCCTGCAACTCCGCAAGCTCATGCTGTTTGATGCGCTGGGCGGCCAGATGAGCGATCTGAGGCTCAAGCAGGAGGCGCAGTTCAAAGATGTCGTCCAGACGGTGTCTTTCCCGCGCAAAGGCGTCGCCCATGGCCGACGCCAGGCTGGCCGGATTATTTTCGGCAATGAAGGTGCCTGCCCCTGGCCTGCTGACCAGCATGCCGTGCTGCTCCAGGCTTTTGATTGCCTCGCGTACGGAATTGCGCGAAACTCCGAACAGTATTGCGAGTTGGCGTTCCGGCGGCAGGCGATCGCCAGGTTTCAGGTCATCGTTCTGCACCATTGTCTGCAGACGTGTGGTGATTTCTTCGTAAGTTCTTTTTTGCTGAATGGATGTTGTCACAGTTTTCTCCCGTGAAATTGGTCCTACCAATACGCCCGGCTGAGGTCAAAAGGCAAGTCTGCGTTTCAGAGTTGCCGAAGCGCGGAGAAAGTGCTTACCTTCTTGCCGTTAATGACGCGCAAAAGAACCATTTTAGGATATAAGGAGGAAAAATGGACGAGAAGCGTATTGTCGAAATATTCGAGGCGTTTTTTGAAAAATTCAAAAAAACAGAAGGCGATAGAAGCAGTTGGTCCGCACATTGGACCGTGTACACGCAAGGACACAGTTTTGAGATAAATCTGACCAAGTGCCCACGTGGCACACGTTTCAAGATCTTCTGCGACAAGGCCAAAATTGAGGAGATTGAGGGGTGGGAAGCGTTTCTTGCAAGTTTGGACCGACTGGAAAAAGCGCATTCTCCGGCCTTTGAACGCGGAGATTTTTTTACTCAGATGCAAGATATGCTGTAGTTTACCAGGGCGTCGGCTTTCATTTCAGCGTGAGTGTATCCCGCAGGAAAATTAAGCCATTGAATACGTTTTTATTTGTTGTGAAGTGTCAATAATGCTGTGTTTTGATGGAGAAATGGCTTTGAAATGAAAATTGGCAATGCGCTATTTTCGTGCGGCATTGCCAATCTATTGTCATGTTGAAGCAAGCTTGGCTTAAGAGCTTTGGGCCGTGTCAGGGTATTCGTTTTTAAGGGAAGATTGCGTCAGCATCCTGTCGACGCAGATTTGTGACGCAGGCGTCTATTTTTTTGATGACATGATGAAGGTCCTGGTTGTCTCCTTCCATTTCCGGAAGAAGTGCCATGCTGTACGCGTTTTCGGCTTTGTTCAGGCAATTGCAGAACAGCAGATAGTTCGTTTTGCTGTGGTAGCCGGCGCGCACCAGCGTTGAATGGCTATTGCCCTGTGCGGTCAGCAGCAGACGATAGTGGTCGACCAGGACGGCCATCCAGTCCGCGAAAAAAGGCTTTGCCTGCTCCGGAATATTCCCCACTTTTTCCACAAGTCCCGCCACGTTCGCAGGATTTCCGGTCTCTTCGGCTTCCAGGGCCGCCTCCAAGGCGTGCCGCCGTGCCCTTATGTAGTTGTCGACGAATTCCGTTAGCCCGCTTTTGTACTGGTTCATCTTTTGTACGAAGAAAACAAAGAATATTGGTACAAAAATCATCCAGATGGGCGGTTTGGGTTTTTCGAGAACCTGCATGGCCAGTTGGCGGGCCAGCTGCGATTCATGGTCCAAAATCTGCTGCTTTTTTTGGTTGGCGTTTTTTATGCTCATGGAAAAGGCTGGTAATGAGTGACCTGCTCCGGGTCAAGGCATGGAAGGTTCTTTTGGGCCAGCGGTTTTGTTTCGTTCACGGAAGCATGACTGCCTGTTGCCGGATTTTTTGCGGCAGCGTAATGCCGAATCGATTCAATTCATGAATGCTGAACTGGTATGAACCTTCCTTTGCGGAACGGGGAGGGATTGCCGCTGGCGGTCTGCCGTTCAGAATTTCGGTCACGATTTCGCCGCCTGCCAGACCTTGGTCGCGTCCGCTGAGCACATGTCCGCCAATTGTTTTACCCTTGCCGACCGCAAAATCCCAAAAAGCGAAAATGGGTACAGGGGCGTGGGCGTTGGCCCAGGCGATCACCTCTGCATCCGGCACATGCTCGCCCACGCTGTTGCGCAAAGTGTGGTAGAGGCCGATGTAGACGGTGTCGAAACCCTCGGCTTTGGCGTTACGAAGTGCGTTTTGCCAGTTTTCCAACAATTCGAATTGCTTGAGTTCTACGCGCACCTTGCCCAGGTTGAAATACGATTCTCCTTTGAAAGCTTCGTGCAGTACGGCATCGGATGTGGAGTCAGAGTCAAACAGGACAAGCACCTTGGTATCATCCGGGTTGACCAGTCGACACATGGAATGCAGCGAACGCTTGAGAAGAGGGCGCTCGAGAATTCCGGTCATGTTGAGGGCAGGAAAGAGGCCGTAGTCTCTGGGGTTGCGATTGATGCCGACGTATACGACCGGAGTTGAACCGTTTTTGAGGTGCGGGCCCAGATATTTGGCCGCATTGTCGTCGCAGAGGATGATCAGGTCAGGTTGGCTTGCGGCCAGTTGCTGCAAAACTGTTTTGGCACGCTCCTCGTGCTGGGTTTTTGGCAGGCGCTTGGTGTCCAGGTAAAAATGATCGAGGGTTGCGTTTTTCGGCAAGGTGTCCAAAAGGCCGCTGGTCAAACTTTGTTCCCAAGCGTACTCCTTGTGATAGCTATGAACAATGCTTATATTTAATAGTGTTGCTGCGTCGGCTGTGACCGCGCACAAGATAAGCATAGTCAAGGACAGCTTCAGCATATCCGCCTCCCGTGGAACGCTATGATATTATTCCAAATTATCACGGGTCGGAGGAAATAACAATATGAGTCCTTCCGAGACGGGTTTTTTGACACTTTCGGACTTTGATCAGGGCATTCAAGCTGCCCAATTGAAGAGGATGGGACAGGATGTCCGTATTTTTGGCATCCGAAAGTTCGTGTTGATGGGCTGCATTGTTTTGTCGCTGCTTCTCCACGCTCTAAGTGGTTGGATGGCGGATTTTCGCCCCGTGCCGCAGTTGGTCAAAGACAGGCTCCTGCTGTTGGACATCGTTGCGCTATCTGACGAGACCGTATCTCCTGCTGCCCAAGTCCCCGTGGCCGAGAAAGTAACGCCGCGTCCAGTCACTTCCTCGGATGTCACATCGTCAGTTTCTGCTGCCAGTTCCAGTCCGGTTCGAAAGCCAGTCCCGGAGGTGAAAGCCGTGTCCAAAGAAAAATCCCCTCCCGCACAGTCAAAACCTCGTGCCCAGGCAGAGCCTGCTCCGGAACGTGTGCGCAATCCGAGCCCCGCGCTGCAGGAGAGCGTGAAGAGTAAAACGCCGATCGGGCAGATTGTTCCCCGCGCCGGGGTGACCGTGCTGGCCAATGAATCAGGACAAGACGCTCTCAAACACGGCGCCGAAGCCCGCTTCATGCATGGCGTGGCCACGGAGGAGTTCGTCGAGGAAAATTATGTTGGCGAGTATTCCATGGGCAAGTCCGGCAAGGTGTGGATCGAAGATGACCGTGCCGGCAGCGGGCATCTTATTTTACATGCCGAAACAATGGGCCTCAGACGCCAGCTTTTTCGGTTCAACCGTTTTATTTATGTCTACGGAGAGAGCCCCGATTCCCCCGAGCCTATTCTCGGTTCAGTGACCTTTTTTTCCGACGGGTATCATATCAACAATTTTTTATGGCAGCATAACTCGACTCATGCCTATTATCCTCGCCGTGAATGAATGCCATTGTTCCCGCTTGCCAGGTGGACATCTCACCACAAAAAGTCGTCATTTTCTTCAAATCAATGTTTTTATATTTTACCTGCCCGAGAATAAGTGATTTCTCGCGTGATGAAATGACTTTTTGCGGACCCCCGTTTTTTCGAAGCAATCAATCATATGACACGCACGCTTTTGCGGAAATTTCGATAATCAAGGTGAATAAAGCAAAACAGTATTGTGTTATTTATTTTTAATAAGTAACATTTTATCTGTTCACATTGTATTATCATGCCACGAATTGCTGCTCTGTATCTGTTGCTGTGCGCAGATTGGAGTGATCGTGATTTTCGATCCAAAGTGCGTTGACATATCAATAAATTTAAGGATATCTGACAGCTCGTGAAAAAAAGGCCGAAGTCTCTGCACGCTATTACCTTTTTGAAGGAGGAGGGTATGAGTCTTAGCAGACGTGAGTTCGTAAAACTGTGCTCCGCAGGTGTCGCCGGATTGGGAATTTCCCAGATTTATCATCCGGGCATCGTGCACGCCATGACCGAAGGAGCCAAAAAAGCTCCGGTCATCTGGGTACAGGGACAGGGTTGTACTGGTTGCTCCGTTTCTCTGCTCAACGCAGTCCATCCCAGAATCAAGGAGATTCTGCTGGATGTGATCAGCCTTGAGTTCCATCCCACCGTCATGGCAAGTGAAGGTGAGATGGCATTGGCGCATATGTACGAAATTGCTGAAAAGTTTAACGGCAACTTTTTCTTGCTGGTGGAAGGTGCCATCCCCACCGCCAAGGAAGGTCGCTACTGCGTTGTCGGTGAAACTCTGGATGCCAAAGGGCATCATCATGAAATCACCATGATGGAACTGATCCGGGATCTGGCACCCAAGTCTCTGGCCACCGTGGCCATAGGTACTTGTGCCGCTTACGGCGGCATTCCCGCGGCTGCAGGCAACGTCACCGGCTCCAAGAGCGTGCGTGACTTCTTTGCCGAAGAGAAGATCGAAAAACTGCTGGTCAACGTGCCCGGATGTCCGCCCCATCCGGACTGGATGGTCGGCACTCTGGTTGCCGCATGGAGCCATGTCCTCAATCCGACCGAGCATCCCCTGCCCGAATTGGATGATGACGGCCGCCCGCTGCTGTTCTTTGGCGACAACATCCACGAGAACTGTCCGTATCTTGATAAATACGACAACTCCGAATTCGCGGAAACCTTCACCAAGCCGGGCTGCAAGGCCGAACTTGGCTGCAAGGGTCCGTCCACCTATGCCGATTGCGCCAAGCGTCGCTGGAACAACGGCATAAACTGGTGTGTCGAGAACGCCGTGTGTATCGGCTGTGTGGAACCGGACTTTCCGGACGGAAAGTCTCCTTTCTATGTAGCGGAATAATCAAGGAGGACGCACGTGTCACAAGCAGCTACTCCCGCAGCTGACGGGAAAGTTAAGATTTCCATTGATCCGTTGACCCGGGTTGAAGGTCATCTCAAGATTGAAGTTGAAGTCAAAGACGGCAAGGTCGTCGATGCCAAGTGTTCCGGCGGAATGTTCCGTGGGTTCGAGCAGATTCTGCGCGGCCGCGATCCCAGGGATTCTTCCCAGATCGTACAGCGCATCTGCGGCGTGTGCCCCACGGCGCACTGTACGGCTTCCGTCATGGCCCAGGATGACGCCTTCGGCGTCAAAGTAACCACCAATGGCCGCATTACCCGTAACCTGATCTTCGGCGCCAACTATCTGCAGTCTCATATTCTGCATTTTTATCACTTGGCCGCCCTGGATTATGTCAAGGGCCCCGATGTATCCCCCTTTGTTCCCCGTTACGCCAATGCGGATCTGTTGACGGATCGCATCAAGGACGGAGCCAAGGCCGATGCAACCAACACCTACGGCTTGAATCAGTACCTGAAGGCACTGGAAATCCGCCGCATCTGTCATGAGATGGTCGCCATGTTCGGCGGTCGCATGCCTCATGTTCAGGGCATGGTCGTGGGCGGTGCAACCGAGATTCCCACAGCGGACAAGGTTGCCGAATACGCAGCCCGCTTCAAGGAAGTCCAGAAATTCGTGATCGAGGAATATCTGCCTCTGATCTACACTCTGGGTTCCGTGTACACCGATCTGTTCGAGACCGGCATCGGCTGGAAGAACGTCATCGCTTTCGGTGTTTTCCCCGAAGACGACGATTACAAGACCTTCCTGCTCAAACCCGGTGTCTACATCGACGGCAAGGACGAGGAATTCGATTCCAAGCTGGTCAAGGAATATGTCGGACATTCCTTCTTTGACCATTCCGCTCCCGGCGGCCTGCACTACAGCGTCGGCGAGACGAATCCCAATCCGGACAAGCCCGGCGCATACAGCTTCGTCAAGGCTCCCCGTTACAAGGACAAGCCCTGCGAAGTCGGTCCGCTGGCCCGCATGTGGGTCCAGAACCCGGAACTGAGCCCCGTTGGCCAGAAGCTGCTCAAGGAACTCTACGGCATTGAAGCCAAGAACTTCCGCGATCTGGGCGACAAGGCTTTCTCCATCATGGGCCGCCACGTGGCTCGTGCGGAAGAGACCTGGCTTACCGCCGTTGCCGTTGAAAAATGGCTCAAGCAGGTTCAGCCCGGCGCCGAAACCTACGTCAAGTCCGAGATTCCGGATGCCGCCGAAGGCACCGGTTTCACGGAAGCTCCCCGCGGCGCATTGCTGCACTATCTGAAGATCAAAGACAAGAAGATCGAGAATTATCAGATCGTGTCTGCGACTCTTTGGAACGCCAACCCCAGAGATGACATGGGCCAGCGCGGTCCGATCGAGGAAGCCCTCATCGGCGTGCCGGTTCCCGACATCAAGAATCCCGTCAATGTGGGGCGCCTGGTTCGCTCCTACGACCCGTGACTGGGCTGTGCCGTGCACGTGCTGCACGCTGAGACCGGTGAAGAACACGTTGTCAACATTGACTAACGCGGATTGAATGAACCATGAAGGGCCGGGAAACCGGCCCTTTTTTTTAGGATCAAAATTACGACAGCGCAGATGATTGCTGCCGCGAGAACGCTGGATGTGGAGAGTATGGCATGAAACGACTTTTGGTGCTCGGAGTGGGCAACCTTCTCTTGACCGACGATGGCGCAGGTGTGCACGCGGTCAAGGAACTCGGCCAGGAAAATGAGTGGGATCCGGACAAGGTCGATTTTCTGGACGGAGCCACCTTTACTCAGGATATTTTTTATATTTTTCAGGAATACGAACGCGTTCTTGTGCTCGACACCGTCAAGGGCGGCCGGGAACCCGGAACGGTGTATCGTTTTACGGAGGAGAACCTGCGGGACAATTATCAGCAGCGCCTGTCGCTGCATGACATCGATCTGCTGGATTCGCTGAAAATGGCGGAGTTGCTGGGAAACAAACCCGAACTCATGGTCATCGGCATCGAACCCTTGACCATCAGCGAGTGGTCCATGGAGTTGTCGGCTCCCGTCAAGGATAAGTATCCGAAATTTCTGGAGGCAGCGCGCCGCGAAATCCGCGCGCTCGTGTCCTGAAGGCATGAAAAAAGGCTCCGCCGGGATGCCGGGGGAGCCTTTTGCAGAGCACGAAAAAGGGGACTTACTGCTTTTTCTCTTCCTGCGGAGCCTGCGTGGCCGGGGCCGGGGAACTCGCGCCCTCGAACTCCACACGCATCTCCTCGGTCAATTCTTCGAGTTTGGGTACCACGCCCTGCATATAGGTGCGGGCCACGGTCATGCTCTGCTGCATGAGCTCGGGCATCTTCGCGGTGACTTTCTTGCCCAGGTCGGATTTGTAGAAGTCAACCAGTCCTTTGGTTTCTTCCTCGGTGAAAACGGAGGTGTAGAGGTCCAGATACTGCGTCTTGACCTTTTCCCAGGACATCTCTTCTTTCAGGATGGCGTCAAAGCGGGCCGAGTATTTTTCCAGCTTGGGCTTGTCGGCTTCCTGAATGTTCATCTGGGACGCGATCTGCTGGAAGATCATGGTCACCTGGGCTTTCATCTTTTCCATGACGGTGTCGCCATCGGTGATTTTGATCAGTTCTTCAGCCAGGGCGCGATGTTCTTTTTCACCGCTGTAGGCGGTGCTGCAGATCAGCATCAAACACAGAAGCAAAGCAAATTTTTTCAACATGTTGTCTCCTTGTGGGGCTCGGCGGCGGTCCGGCTGTCAAAGCCTGCGTGCCGGATTCGCGCCGGGTGGGTGCGGCGGATATCGCCAGGACCGAAGCTGTCTATGCCAAGCCACAGGCGTTGACAAGACAATCCTCGGCCTCCAAACGCCTCAGAGTGTGATCGTCACCGCCTTGGCGGCTTTTTTGGCTTTTTCCAGGGCCTTTTCCAGGCTTTCGTCGCGGGCGACGAGCACGCCCATGCGCCGCTTACCGGAAACTTCGGGTTTGCCAAACAGCCTTACGTCCGTGTCCGGCTCGGACAGCGCGGCTTCAAGATTGCCGAACGACACGCTATTCGAAGATCCTTCGGCCATGATGACACTGGAGGCGGCGGGTCCGAGCTGGCGGATGACCGGTACGGGCAGTCCGAGGATGGCGCGGGCGTGCAGGGCGAATTCCGAGAGATCCTGGGAGATAAGCGTGACCAGCCCAGTGTCGTGAGGGCGGGGGGAAACCTCGCTGAAATAGACGGTGTCGCCCTTGATGAAGAATTCCACGCCGAAAATCCCGCGTCCGCCCAGGGCTCCGGTCACTGCCTCGGCCATGCGTTTGGCCTCGGCCAAGGCCGCCTCGCTCATGGGTTGAGGCTGCCAGGATTGCTGGTAGTCTCCATCTTTCTGGAAATGGCCGATGGGGGCGCAGAATGATGTTCCTCCGGTGTGGCGCACGGTGAGCAGGGTGATCTCGTAATCGAAGTCGACAAATCCTTCGACGATGACCTTGCCCTTGCCCGTGCGGCCGCCTTCCTGGGCATATTTCCAGGAATTCTCGGCATCGGCGGGAGCCTTGACCACAGATTGCCCTTTGCCGGAGGAGCTCATGATGGGTTTGACCACGCAAGGGGTGCCCACGGTCTGGATGGCGTCCATGTATTCTTCGTAGGTCGCGGCAAAGCGGTAGGGCGAAGTCCGAAGGCCCAGTTCCTCGGCGGCCAGGCGCCGGATGCCTTCGCGGTTCATGGTCAGTTTTGCGGCGCGGGCGGTAGGGATGACGGTGTACCCTTCGGCTTCAAGTTCCACCAGGGTGTCGGTGGCGATGGCTTCGATTTCGGGGACGATGAAATTCGGTTTTTCAGTCTCAATGATCCTGCGCAGAGCAGGGCCGTCCAGCATTGAAACGGTGTGGCTGCGATGCGCAACCTGCATGGCCGGGGCATTTTCGTATCGGTCCACGGCGATGACTTCCACGCCAAGTCGCTGCAGTTCAATGACGACCTCCTTGCCCAATTCGCCGGAGCCGAGCAGAAGGACCTTGGTGGCTGAAGGGGAGAGCGGGGTTCCTATTTGTGTCATTATTACCTCGGGTGGGGTTGATGTACTAAGGTGCCAGCCACCTAGCCTTTTCCACTTTGTTTGGCCAGCGCGGCGTGGGGATAAGGCTTGACGCATGCCCGCGCCCCAAGCAATAGACCAGGACTTTCCCACGATTTGGAGGATCAATGAATAAATTCGTGCTGTCGGTCATCGGCAAAGACAAGCCGGGTATCCTGGCAAAAATATCGACCATCCTGTTTACCCATGGTTGCAACATCGAAGATGTCAGCCAGACCATCCTGCAAACCGAGTTCGCATCCATTTTTATCGTTCTCAACCCGGAAGGCCATCCACTGGATGAAATCGGGAGCAGCCTGAACGCCGCTCTGGGAGAAATGGAACTCAGCGCCCACCTGCGCCCCATGGCGGCTTCCGCTCCGGCTGCGGTCGCTGCGACGGAGCCCTTTGTCATAACCACCAGAGGCGTGGACAAGCCCGGGACCATCGCCGCCGTGACAGAGGCCATTGCTTCGCTCGCGTGCAACGTGGTTCATTTCCGGGCCATCATCACCCAGGAAGACGGCGTGGACGAGATGATCATGATCTTCGAGGTCGATGTCCCCGCGGGAGTGGAGCATCGCCACCTGCGGCGGGTCATGCAGGAGACGTGTTCCGGGTTCGGACTTGACGCGTCGGTCCAGCACCGTGACATATTTGAAACGATTCACAGAGTTTAGGAGACCAGGCATGCTCAACGACCGCGAGGTTCTTTCCACCCTTTCCATGATCAAGAACGAGAATCTGGACGTACGCACAGTGACGCTCGGCATCAGCCTGCTCGACTGCGCGTCCCACGACCTGTCCAGATTTACCGATACCATATATAAACGCATCACCACCCTGGCCAGAGATCTGGTCACCGTGTGCGACGAAGTTGGAGACCGTTACGGCATTCCCGTAGTCAACAAGCGCATTTCGGTCAGTCCCATCGCCGTGGCCGCCGCTCCCTTCGACAGCCGGGGCATGGTCGAGGTGGCGAAGACCCTGGATCAGGCCGCCAAGGACGTGAACGTCGATTTCATCGGCGGATTCGGGGCTCTGGTTGAAAAAGGGATGGCCAAAGGCGATCTGGCCCTCATCGATGCCATTCCCGAGGCCCTGGATATCACCCATCGCATGTGCTCATCCATAAATGTGGCCACCACCCGGGCTGGCATCAACATGGACGCCGTGGCCCTCATGGGGCGGACCATCAAGGCCGCTGCCGCGCGCACGGCCGACCGTGACGGCCTGGGCTGCGCCAAGCTGGTGGTTTTCGCAAACATCCCCGAGGATGTGCCGTTCATGGCCGGCGCGTATCTGGGCGTGGGCGAGGCCAGTTCCGTCATCAATGTCGGCGTCAGCGGCCCCGGCGTGGTCAAGAAGGCCATTGACCGCGCCTTGCAGGACAATCCGGGCGCGCATCTGGGCGAACTGGCCGACGTGATCAAACGCACGGCCTACAAGGTCACTCGCGTGGGTGAGATCATCGGCCGCGAAGTGGCCCGCATTCTGGCCGTGGAATTCGGCATTGTCGATCTTTCCCTGGCCCCGACACCCAACGTCGGCGACAGCGTGGGCGAAATTTTTCAGTCCCTGGGCCTGGGAGCCATCGGCGTGCCCGGGTCCACGGCGGCCCTGGCCATGCTCAACGACGCGGTCAAGAAGGGCGGCGCTTTCGCCAGTTCGCGAGTCGGTGGCTTAAGCGGCGCCTTCATCCCCGTCAGCGAGGATTTGAACATTGCGGCTGCCGCTTCCGCCGGACACCTTTGTCTTGAAAAATTGGAAGCCATGACCGCCGTGTGTTCAGTCGGGCTCGACATGGTGGCCTTGCCGGGCGATACCACGGCCGAAACCTTGTCCGCGATCATTGCTGACGAGATGGCCATCGGCATGATCAACAAGAAGACCACGGCCTGTCGCCTCATCCCGGTGCCCGGCAAAAAGGCCGGCGACCGGGTTCATTTCGGGGGCTTGCTGGGCGAGGCCGAAATCATGCCCGTGCGCAGCAACGGCGTTTCCGCAGGCTTCATTAACCGGGGTGGAGGCATTCCGGCGCCTTTGCAGGCTCTCATCAACTGACCCTGAGCCTGCCGTTTGTTTCACGTTATTCCGATTGCTGAAATTCGGTATTTTTCAGACGAGTGCTGATTGGGAGGTATCATGGAATCAAAAGACGTGTTCGGAAAGGACCGCTTGGCTGCAGGGCTTGCTGCCTGCACCATCCTGCTTCTTTTTGTCTTTTTTTACGCCCTGCACCAAAACGTGGCCGGGCTTGGCCGGGAGATCGACGAACTTAAATCGTTGAACAGCGCCGTGCTGGAACTCGACGCCCGGCATGCCGCGCTGGACGGCAAGGTGGCCGAGCTCGGCACGCTCCCGCGACGGACATCGCTCATGACCATGGAAAATCAGGTTCGGGCCATGGCGCATGCCACCGATGACCTGGATCAGCGTCTGGAGGGAAAGCATCGCGACAAACTCGCAGCCATCCGCCTGATGTTGCAGGAGATTGGCGAGGATCTTCACGCCGCGAAGTGAACTTGGAAGATACGTCGAAGAGAGGCCCGGAAGCGAAAGCTTGCGGGCCTCTCTTTGTTGTTATGGGAAGAGAGTCGTTCTGACCAGAAAGGCAGTGTATCCGATATAGCACGTCAGCAGGGCTGCGCCCGCATAGCGGTTGATGCGGCCGGGTCGTTTGAATCTGAAGCCGATCAGGAACAGGGAAAGGGTAAGGGCGGTCATGACCGGAATGTCACGTGAAATGACTCCGGGTTCAACGTCCATGGGGCGGATAACGCCGGCGATTCCGACCACGGCCAAGGTGTTGAAAAGGTTTGAGCCCAGCACATTGCCCAGCGCGATATCATGTTCGCCCTTGCGACTGGCGATGATCGAGGACGCCAGCTCCGGAAGCGAGGTGCCCAGCGCGACGACGGTCAGACCTATGATGAGGTCGCTCACCCCGAGGGCGTGCGCGATCTCCACCGCGCCCCATACCAAAAGGCGGGAGCTGCCGATGAGAAGAACAAGTCCTGTGACGAGCCAAAAGTAGGCGCGGCCGAGGGGCATGCACTGCGCGCATAATTCGTTGCCCATCTCTTCGCCAAAGGGGTCTCCCTGGGTTTGCATTCCCTGTCGCACGGTCCAGAACATGAGCCCGGCAAAAAGAACCAGCATGATCACGGCATCAGTGCGGGTGAGGGTTCCTTCGTGAATAAGGTATGCCGTCACTGCGGTCACCGCTGTGAGCAACGGCAATTCCTTGCGCAGCACCTGGGAATGGATCTCGATGGGTTTGAGCAGGGCGGTGAAGCCGAGGATGAGAGCTATGTTAGTGATATTCGAACCGAAAGCATTGCCCAGAGCAATGCCGGGTGTGCCGTTCATGGCGGCCAGCGCGGAGACGACCATTTCCGGGGCTGACGTCCCGAAGCCGACAATGATCATGCCGATGAGTAGCGGGGGCATGGAAAAATGGCGCGCGACGCTGGCCGCGCCGTCGATGAAATGGTCCGCACTCCAGACAAGCAGGGCCAAACCGGCACAAAGAGCGAGAAAAGGGATAAGCATATGACACCGTGTCCGCTAAGATTTGATCCGGGCGCTTGGTATTCCGGATGCTGGTTCGACGATAATTACGCTGACTTGCAGCGCGACATGCGTGTTTGATCATGGCGCGAAAAAATGCAGAGGTCCAGACGTCATTTTCGGCTGAATCGAGGCCGCTCCAAGACTGGCGTATGACGGGGATATTCTGAGCAAAACAGTTGAGTTTAAAAATCATTTCAGATTTATGTTTACAAAAAATCGATAATTGAATAGGCGTCCTGTTGGAGCAGGCTTTTTGACGGGAAAAAGCTGCCTTGCGTTATTATTCTGTGGGAGATGGATGCTTGAGTGAAGCATCCTGTCTTTAGTTGCGTCAAACCGGAGCACAAGGACACTGTTTTGAAAAAACGTTACGTACCCATCACCATTGTCTGCGGTCTGTTGGCGCTTCTGGCCCTGGGTGGTCAGTTTGCACCAGCCCCTTCGGAAGAGCTGCCTGTTCGTCTTCGGTTGGACAACAAGGGCGGCGATGTAGTTTTCACCCATTCTCGTCATGTGCAGTACGTTGAGAAAGATGGCGGCAACTGCGCCAAATGCCATCACGAGAGTGAAAATCCTGGTTTGACCCCGCTGCCGTGTGGCTCATGTCATGCGACGGAATTTGATGCGAAGTTCTCCTCGGATCACCAGACCACATTGCCTGAGGAGACCTGTACGCGTTGTCATCATGCCGAACTCGGCAAGCTTACCTACAGCCATGACGACCATGCGGAGCAGTATGCTTCGAGCTGCACTGATTGCCATCACGACACGGACATCGAGGCCGAGCCGGGTGCCTGCAACCAGTGTCATGGCGAGAAAGCCGATGGCGACACGCCCGCCTTGCGCGATGCCGTTCACGCCAAGTGCGAGAGTTGTCATGCCGACATGTACGAACAGAAATTGGAAGGTTGTAACGAGTGTCATGAATTGCTGCCCGGCAAGGCAGGAACCCTGCAGCCGTCCTGCAATTCGTGTCATTTCGATACTGACGCCACGCCTTTGCCGCATCGCATGGATTCGTTTCACGATCAGTGTATGACGTGTCACGAAGAGGCTGGGAAAGGACCTTTTGGCGAAAAATCGTGTACCCGCTGTCATACCAGGTAAGACCATCATGATGAAATTACGCCTGAACACCTCGGTCGAAATCAAGGACGTTTTGCAGAACGTGCCGACGCCCACGTTGGTACGGATTCCGATTCAGAAAAAACACAAACCCATCGTCAAGAAGAAACAAATCGTGGGCCGCGGCCAAGTCGTCGCGGAAAATCCTTCGACGAGCGCTTACGGCATCGGCTTTGTCCATTCCTCCATCGACGGCATTGTTGAAGATGTGCTTCCCGACGCCATCGTCGTCGGTCCCATCCCCGCACCCAAAGAGGGTGAAGAGGCTGTGGTTCCCGCTCGGCCGGAACCCTGCGCGGAGCTGGACTCGCTCGCCAACGAAGAACTTTGCCGCAAGCTGCTGGAACTTGGCATCGACACGAGCAGGTTCCATGCCTCACGTGCATTGATCATTAACGGTCTCAATCCCGAGCCCGGCGTGCTGGTCAGCGAACAGCTGGTTAGGGATGCCCAGGATACCTTGAAGGCCGGTCTGCAGATTCTGGAACGCGCCATCAAGCCCGGAACGGTGAAGCTGGTTGTTGCCAGCGGCAAGCAGATCTCATTACACGGGTGCACCACCGTCAACGCCAGCGACGTTTATCCGGCCACCATCGATCCTTTGGTCGTTCATGCGGCGACCGGATCAGAAAGACCTGACAACGTCGATGTCATTTCCATTTCCGCGCTCTACAGAGTCGGTCTTGTGGCGACCACCAAGCTTCCCCTCATGGAAGCCGCGGTCACTGTCGGCGGGAAGGTGTATCGGGTGCCCACCGGCATGCCGGTGCAGGACTTGTTGAATGCCGCGGGCGTCGAGCAAGGCCCGGAATGGAAGCTGGCTCTGAATGGTCCCATGCGCGGTGAGGCGTTGAGCGATCTGAGCGTGGGCATACCGGAAAACTGCACTGCCGTGACTCTGGTTCGGGATGGCCTCTATCCTTCTGTTCAGCCCAATCCCTGTATCAACTGCGGCGAGTGCGTCCTGGTTTGTCCGGCTCGCATTCAACCAGGAATGATTTCCCGGTATGCCGAATTCAATATCTTTGAAAGTACCCGCTCACAGCATGTCGAAGCCTGCCTTGAATGCGGCATGTGTACTTTCGTGTGTCCGGCCAATCGTCCGGTTATGCAGTACCTGCTTCTGGCCAAGAAGCAGCTGACTGCCCAGGACGAAGCAGTGTCTACATGCAGATTGCAGGACTGATGCTTCCCGCATCGTTTCAATCAGACATGAACAAGGAAGGATAAAAGCACATGGCAAGCCAGGATATTTCCAAGAAAATCTATTCCGTCGCCACGGCTCCGCTTTGGCATAGCGGAAGAACGCTTCAAAAGAACATGCTTCAGACGCTACTGGCCCTTTTGCCGGTGATCGCCATGGCCGTGTACCGCTACGGATATGATGCGGTCGAGGTCATGGCCTGGGCAGGGCTTACAGCCATCGTCACCGAAGCTCTCGTGCAAAAGATCATGAAACAGGCCCCCACCTCCGATGACTTCAGCGCCCTGGTGGATGGACTGCTTTTCGCCTTTTTGCTTCCGGCCACCGCCCCGGTATGGATGGTGGTTATCGGCAGTGCGATCATGATCATTCTCGGTCGCATGGTTTTCGGCGGGTACGGCGGCAGTCCGATCTGCGCGCCCGCGCTTGGCTGGGCTGTTTTGGCCATCTCCTGGCCGGATTTCATGGACTTGAACGGAATGCTTCTCAAATGGGATCTGATCGAGCCCTTGAGCGACCTCAAGTATTTCGGCCTCGACGCCATCTCCTCCGTGACTCCCATGAGTCTTCTGCTGGGCGAGAACCTTGGCGCCCTGGGCGCCTCACAGGCTTTGATGGTTCTTATCGGAGGCGTCTATCTCCTTTCCCGAGGGGTGGTGCGCTGGTTTATTCCGGTTTCTTTCCTGGCGGGAGTGATCCTGACCGGGACGGTGTATAACCTCATCGACCCCCAGCACTACGCTTCCCCGCTTTTTCACCTCCTTTCGGGGAGCACTCTTTTGGCGGCTTTCTTCCTGATGCCGTATCCTTCGTCGTCTCCGGCCTGGCGCTTACCCATGCTGTTGTTCGGTTTTTTCGGAGGCGTGATGGTGATCATCATCCGCACCTACGGCGTCTATCCCGATGGCGTGCCCTTTGCGATCCTGCTGGCGAATCTCTGCACGCCGCTTTTTGATCTCATCCAACCCAAACCCTTCGGCGGGAGGTAGCACGGCATGATGGAAATTGTACGAATGGTGGTTGTGCTTTCCGCCATCACCGGTCTTGCGGGTTTCGTCCTGTCCGGGCTCAAGGTCTGGACCACGCCAATCATCGAGGAACAGGTCCTGACCAATGTCCAGGGCCCGGCTTTGAAGCAGATTTTTCTGCAGGGTGACAATGATCCCATCGCGGATCGAAAGAATATGCCCAAACCAGGCAGCGAAGGCGAGACGATCATTGTGTTTCCTTCTTTCAAGGGTGGCAAATTGCAGGCCGTGGCCATAGAGGCTTCCGGCAAAGGGTATGGCGGGGATGTGAACGTGCTTGTGGGGTTCGATGTTGCCGCGGATAATCTCGTCGGCATCAGCGTCACGACTCATAAAGAAACGCCGGGTCTTGGTTCTCGTATTGAAGAACCGGCCTTC
This sequence comes from Desulfomicrobium baculatum DSM 4028, assembly GCF_000023225.1. Taxonomy (NCBI): domain Bacteria; kingdom Pseudomonadati; phylum Thermodesulfobacteriota; class Desulfovibrionia; order Desulfovibrionales; family Desulfomicrobiaceae; genus Desulfomicrobium; species Desulfomicrobium baculatum. Next base: position 2,252,734 of record NC_013173.1, on the reverse strand, counting down.
ACGAAGCAGTTCAAGGCCAAGGATCCCGCGAAAGCTACGCTGAAAAAGGATGGCGGCGACATCGACGCCATTTCCGGAGCGACGTTTTCGTCCATTGGCGCTGCGGATGCGGTTAAGCAGGCTGCAGGTTGGTACGCAGCCCTCAAGGATACGATCAAGACCACCTGGTAACCCGGCGGTTAATCATCCCAAGGAGATTTTTCATGGCCAGTATGATGAAAGAATTCACCAAAGGACTCTGGAATGAACTTCCACCGTTCCGTCTGGTGCTGGGCCTTTGTCCTGTCCTTGCAGTGACGACCACTGCCAACAACGGTCTGGGCATGGGGGCTGCGGTTATTTTTGTTCTTTCTCTTTCCAACGTCATTATTTCGCTCGTGCGAAACATTATTCCGAAAAAAGTCCGCATCGTCTGTTTTATTGCCATTGCGGCTTCTCTGGTTGTTACTGTCGAAATGCTTATGCAAGCTTTCGCTTATCCGCTTTATCAGCAGTTGGGCATATTTGTTCCACTTATTGTCGTAAACTGCATCATTCTTGGTCGTGCGGAAGCTTTTGCGGCAAAAAATCCCCCTCTCCTCGCTTTGGCTGACGGGCTTGGGATGGGAATCGGTTTTACTCTGTCTCTCACTTTCCTTGGCAGTCTTCGTGAAATTTTTGGTTCGGGCACATGGTTCGGTATGTCACTGTTCGGGCCGGATTTTCATCCCTTCACGTTCATGGTTCAAGCACCAGGAGCCTTTGTCTGTCTGGGTTTGATTCTGGCCGGAATGAATTTTCTCAATGTCTGGCAGGCCAAGCGTAAGGGCGTTGAACTTGATCCCAATTTCGACGCGGGTTGTGCTGGTTGCGCTGCCTGCAAAGGGTTGGAGAAAATCGTCAACCAAAAGAAGCTGGAACGGCTTGAAGCAGCCAAAGGCTAAAAAAGGGAGCGACGGCATATGGATATTTTCTTGCTTTTCATCTCGGCCATCTTCGTAAACAATATCGTACTGGCTCAGTATCTCGGTAACTGTCCGTACCTTGGTTGTTCAAAAGAGAAGAGCGTCTCCATCGGCATGGGTGCTGCGGTCATTTTCGTGACCATAATGGCCACTCTGTTCACCTTTCTAATTCAAAAACATGTTCTGCTTCCATTTAATCTTGGATATCTGCAGACCATCGTTTTCATTTTGGTTATTGCTGCTCTTGTTCAGTTCGTCGAAATGTTCCTTAAAAAGATGGTTCCACCTCTGTACAAGGCGCTGGGCATCTTTTTGCCCCTCATCACCACGAACTGCGCGGTGTTGGGTGTGGCGATCCTCGTACAGCGCAAAGAATATGATTTTGTCACTTCGTTGCTTTACGCTGTTGCGGCCGGAACGGGCTTCATGCTCGCGCTTGTCGTATTGGCAGGTATACGGGAGCGTTTCGAGATCACCAGGATTCCCCGCGCCATGCGTGGGGTTCCCATCGGCCTGATCATGGCCGGGATCATGTCGCTGGCATTCATGGCGTTCAAGGGTATGATAGCCTAAGGTGGAGAATCCTTTATGATTACTGTATCCGTTTTGACCCTTTTCAGCTTGGGATTCGCTTCGGCTGGTATTTTGGCCATTGCGTCCAAAGTGTTGTATGTCGAGGAAGACCCTCGCATTGAGGTTGTCACCGAAGCACTTCCCGGCGCCAATTGCGGCGGTTGTGGATTTGCCGGCTGCGAAGCGTATGCCGCAGCGGTCATCAATGACCCCGACATGCCGCCCAACAAATGTTGTGCCGGCGGCCCTGATGTCGCCACCAAAGTGGCGGAACTCACCGGCAAGGCCGCCGGTGATTCCGATCCTGAGGTGGCGTTTAGGCGCTGTATCAAAGTCGAAGGCAATGTCGCCAAAAAGTTTGATTACTTTGGCATTGAGAGTTGTGCCGCCGCCAAACTGGTTCAGGACGGCCCCGATGCCTGCAAGTACTCCTGTCTCGGCTTTGGCGACTGCGTGCGTGCCTGTCCCTTTGACGCCATGTGGATCGAGAATGATTTGGTCCACATCGCGCCGGATAAATGCACCAGCTGTGGCACGTGCGTGCGCACCTGCCCGAACTCGATTCTTGAGCTTATTCCCAGGCGCTCACGCGTCATGGTTTTTTGTTCATCCCAGGACAAGGGCAAGGCTGTTAAGGATGTCTGTGAAGTTGGCTGCATCAGCTGCGGCGCCTGCATCAAGAAGTGTCCGGCCAAGTGCATTTCCATGGTCGATGATCGCATTTCCATCGATCACAAGGCGTGTCTGGCTTACGGTCCCTCCTGCAAGGAGATTTGCGTGGAGATATGTCCTCGCAATATTCTGCGCTGCCTGAATCCCGAGTTGATGTCGGCCGCGCCCGACATGGAGCCCGCGCGTTATCCCGAAGAATCACATGTCGCGGACCTGAACGCCTAACCCACGCCACAGAATCGGAGCATAAATATGAAGCATGGGACCCACACTCAAGACCGCCGTGATTTTCTGAAAAAACTGGCTGTGCTCGCCGGTGGAGCAGCACTGGCTCCTGCGTTGCGCGTGCTTCCGGCCATGGCTGCGAGCGGCTTGGTCATGACCACCGAAAAGCGCATGCTCATGGGAACGATTGTCGGCATGACCGTCATGGCCCCAAGTAAGAATCAGGGTCAAGAAGCCATTGGCCGCGCTTTTGATGAAATGAATCGTTTGATCGGCATTTTGAGCCGATTTGATTCCAATACCGCCTTGTCCGCCCTGAATGTTCACGGACGCCTTTCCGGATCTCCGCGGGAACTGCTGGACGTCCTGGCTCACGGAAGCACGCTGCACCGTCAATCCGGTGGACGCTTCGACATGACTGTGGCACCTGTTGTCAACCTCATGGAACGCACCAAGGGGCAGCCTGACGCAAAGGAACTTCAAGAGGCCCTGGCTCTGGTTGATTCCACCCAAGTGCGGCAGAGCGGATCGGATTTGAAGTTCACCACATCCGGGATGAGCGCGACTCTTGACGGAATAGCCAAAGGATACATTGCCGACAAAGCGGCAGAAATGCTGGGCGCGCTCGGAGTTGCTCATTACATGGTCGATGCCGGCGGAGACATTCGCGTCCAGGGCTCGCCCAAAGGTGACGGTCGTCCGTGGCGCATTGCCATCGAAGATCCAAACAAGCAGGGCGATTATCCTGCCGTCATCGAAATGCGTTCGGGCGCCGTGGCAACATCCGGCGGTTATGAAGTCTTTTTTGATTCTTCCCGCAAATCGACTCACCTGATCAACCCCGAGACCGGCGCTTCCCCGCAGTACATCAGAAGCGTGAGCGTCCAGGCTCCCACGGTTATGCAGGCTGACGGCCTGGCCACGTCGCTGAGTCTCATGTCACCGCGCGAGGCTTTGCGTCTGACCTCATCGCTGCCCGGTCATTCCTGTCTGCTGGTGACCTCCTCCGGTGCGCGCCTTGCTTCTCCTTTATGGAGCTAACACACTGAATTATTATTCTAACGAGCAGAAAAGCCGGCCAAAAGCCGGCTTTTCTTTTTAGAAAATGATACTCCAGTTTATCCAGTTTTTCCGTTTCTGCATATTTCCTCCCTTTATTCCGACATGTTTTGCCCTTATGGTGTTTGTGAGCTATACGCTTTCGTCATGGCTGGTGGTCATATCAGCCTTTCGCTTTACCACCTGTAAGGGGATACTGTGATGAATATACGGATCTGGACTGTGCGCGTTTTGCTGGGGTTGGTCGTGGTTTGCGGAATTCTGGCCGGAGTGCTGCTGCTGAACTTCGATCCCAACGATTACAAATCCCAGATCGTCAAATCCGTGCGCGATAACACCGGGCGCGAGTTGCTCATTTCCGGGGATATCGGCCTGGAATTTTTCCCGTACCTGTCCGTTTCCATCAGTGATCTTGAGCTTGGGAACTGCCAAGGTTTCAGCGGGCCCTTTTTGACCCTGAGCGGAGCGCACTTAAAAACCCGCCTCTTGCCTCTTCTCTCTTCACGGTTGGACGTCGTGGCTATCGATATTGAGGGACTTTCCCTGTTTCTTTCGCGAGATGAGAGTGGACGCGGTAATTGGATGGATCTTGCCACTCCTCCTTCGGATGATGCAAGTGCTCCAGATAAACCTGTTTTGGCCCGGGATAAACGAGTACCGTTTCTGGCGGGGCTGATTGTGGACGGACTGCACGTTTCGGATGCCCGGATTGTCTGGGACGACCAGCGCAGTGGTGAGAATTTCGAGGTCGCCGGCATTCGTCTGGACGTGTCCGATTTTGCTTTCGGCGTGCCTTTTGTGGTGGATACCTATGCACGGGCAAAGCGGGGTGAGATCACCGCAGAACTTGATTTTTCCGCCAAAGCGACTCTGGACCTTGATCGTTTGGGCGTCGAGGATCTGGCCATGAAGGCCATTTTGTCCGGAGATTCTCTGCCGGGCAGCCCTGAGACCATATCTCTTTCGGCAGATTTTTTTTCTACTGACGGCCGGATCGACAATGGACGAATGCAGGGCTTGGGGCTTGATGTCGGTTTTTCGGCACAGGCATCGAGCGGTACCGACATCAATGGCGTTCTTGATGTGGCACGCTTCAATCCAAAGGATGCATTTACCCGGCTTGGGTTGGCCTTTCCTGATTTTAAGGACCCATCCGCTCTGGAAGAGGTGGCCTTTTCATGTACATTGACCAAAGGACAGGATGGTTTTGCGGCGACGAATTTGCGGCTCGTGATCGACGATCAAGCGCTTAGAGGCCGTGTCGCCGTCCATGGCCGCACAAATCCGCAGGTTGACCTCGATCTGCACCTCGATACCTTGAATCTGGACCGTTACCGCATGCATTCCGATCCCGGCGAGGCACAGGCTTCCTCCGGATCTTCGGACGAAAACATCGAATTGCCGGTCAAGATGATGCGCAAACTGAATCTGAACGCGACGTTGGCAGTGGATTCACTTACCGTGTACAATCTGCGTGTATCCGACGCACGCATTCGCCTGACGGCCAAAGACGGTCTGTTCGACATGCAGGAAATCGAATCAGGTCTTTACGGCGGGCAGTTGAAGGGCGAGGGATCCCTGGATGTGCGTGGGCAGACACTTGTGTATACGTGGTCCCATCTCGTCTCAGGTTTGCAGATTGGGCCGTTGCTGCGTGATCTGCATGGCCAGGAAAGCCTTTCGGGTTCGATGCAAAGCAGCGCCGCCATCGATACGAGCGGGTGGAGCACAATGGATTTGCGGCGCAATCTGAAGGGGAAAGTGGATTTCAAAGTGACTGACGGTGCCATAAGCGGGGTGAACGTTTCGCAGTTGCTGCGTGATGGAATCCGCAAAGTGAAAGGCCTCTCCCCGGGACCGCAAGAATCGCCTCGCACGGTCTTTTCCGTCCTTTCAGCCAGCGGGAGCATCAGCAACGGGGTGGAGACGACGCCCGATCTTTTCCTTCTTGCGCCACGCTTCCGCGTCACCGGAAACGGTCAGACGGATCTGGTGCGCGAGGTCATGGATTTCAGTCTGCTGATCGAGCTTGCCGGGAGTCAGGGTCAATTCGATGAAGGCGCGCTTGGCTTGAACAGCATTCCGGTGCGGATCAGCGGTCCGGTGCGCGAGCCGACCATCAGCCCCGACATGGAAGCTGTTTTGCGGGCCTTGGGTTTGCGCGGCGGTCAGGCCGTGCAGGATGTTTTGAAAGGCGTGGGCTCGGGCCTGAACAAGGGCGTGGAGGGCTTGAAGAACCTCTTCAAATAACAGCTTTTTGATCAAAATCAAAAAGGCCGCACTGCGCGGCCTTTTTGTCGGTTACCTTCCGGGGCAGGTGGCCCGTGCAGTATTTTACTCAACGTCCCACTGAACGCCTTGGGCCGTGTCCTGGATGGTCACTCCCAGCGCAAGAAGTTCATCACGGATGGCGTCGGAACGGGCAAAGTCCTTGGCCGCGCGCGCTTCTTTTCGTTCCTGCAGCTTGGTCTGCACCAGATCCGTGTCGATTTTCCTGCGCAGGACCCGGCTTTCTTTGAGTTGGGTTAAAAAATCGCTGCTGGGCATGAGAAAAAGGCCCAGCACCTCTCCCCAGCGTTCGAACAGCTTGAGGGCGTGGCGAATCATGTCCCGACCCTGTTCAGATTTCTTGAGGGTCTTGTCTTCCAGGATGCGGTTGACGATCTTCATTAGCACAAAAACATGCCCCAGGGCCGCGGCCGTGTTCATGTCGTCGGCCATGGAATCGTCCCACTTGGCTTCCAGAGCGGTGGCCTCGACCACGATTTCGGCCGGAAGAGGCGTGGCGGTCCATTTGGTGCCGGCTACGTGGGCCTCGGCGGCGGTCTTGGTCAGGTAGATGCGCTTCAATGCGCGTTCGGATTCTTCCAGAGCGTCGGAGGTGTAGTCCAGGGGGCTGCGGTAGTGCTTGGTGATGAGAAAGAAGCGCAGCACCTCGGGCAGGTAGTTGGCCAGGATGTCGCGAATGGTCACGAAGTTGTTGAGAGACTTGGACATCTTCTCCGAATTGATCTGCACGAAACCATTGTGGACCCAGTAGCGCACAAACTGCTTGTCCGTGGCCGCCTCGGTCTGGGCCCGCTCGTTTTCGTGGTGCGGGAAGGCCAGGTCCTGTCCGCCGCCGTGGATGTCGAAAGGCAGGGGCAGGTAGCGTTCGCTCATGGCCGAGCATTCAATGTGCCAGCCCGGGCGACCCGGTCCCCAGGGACTGGGCCAGGAAGGTTCGCCGGGTTTTGCTCCTTTCCAGAGAGCGAAGTCGAGCGGATCTTCTTTTTCCTCGCCGGGTTCGATGCGTGCCCCGGACATGAGGTCTTCGATGTTGCGGCCGGAAAGCTTGCCATAGTCGGCGTAGGAGCGGACCCGAAAATAGACGTCGCCGCTGGGAGTGGAGTAGGCGTGCTTCTTGGCGATGAGATTTTCGCAGAGTTCGATCATCTCTTTGATGTGCTCGGTGGCCTTGGGCTCGATGTCGGCCCGCAGGATGCCAAGGCGATCCATGTCGGTGTAGAAGGCGTCGATGTAGGAGCGGGCGATGCTTTCGAAATCCGTGCCCTCGCGGTTGGCGCGATTTATGATCTTGTCGTCCACGTCGGTGAAGTTGCGCACAAAAGTGACCTGCATGCCGATGTAGCGCAGGTAACGGACCAGGACGTCGAAGACCACGGCGGAGCGTGCGTGTCCGATGTGACAGTAGTCGTAGGCCGTGATGCCGCAGACATACATGGACACATGGCCGGGTTTGAGCGGGATGAATTCTTCTTTTTTCCTGGTAAGGCTATTGTAGATCTGCATGCTCATTCCTTGTGGTTGCGATGGGAAAATATGTTCAGCACCGTTTGGGTGCGTTCTCTGATCAGAGCTGCCGGCAAAAGCGAAAGCAGAGTCGCCAGCTCCGGTCCGCTGTCGCTGCCGGTCAGGGCCAGACGTATGGGGTGGTAAAGCTGACGGCCCTTGACCCCGGCTTCCTGGCTTATGCGGCGCAGCACGGCGCTTGCGTCGTCCTTTTGCAGGCTTGCGTCCGGGTTATGCTCGGACATGGCGTGGTCAAGCGCGTCAAGAACCGGCAGGCTGGCGGCCAATTCGGTCAGCGCGCTGGGGGTAAAGCGGGTTTCCTTTTCCGTGAAAAGAGGCAGCAGGGCGCGCAGCTCCTGCATGTTCGCCGCGTTTTCGCGCAGGCTGGCCAGCAGGTGCCGGCGGGTTTGCGGGTCGATGTCGTGCCAAGCGTTACCTGCGGGCAGGAATTCGTCAAGTTCACGGACCTGATCCGCGAGGTCCGCTGCCCGGAAAACGCGCGCGCTCAAGGCGTTGAGTTCATCCAGACTCATGACCGCGTTGCCACGGCCAAGCGCAAAGGGGTTGAACGCCCGGGCCATCTCGTCACGGGACGCAAAAATATTCTTTGTCGGCAAAGCCCCGGACAGGGATGCCAGGTACTGGACCACGGCCAGGGGTTCAAGGCCCATTTCCATGCACTCGGGGATGCTTAACGCCCCGCTGCGCTTGGAGAGCTTCTTGCCGTCCGCGTCCATGAGCAGGCCGTGATGGGCAAACGATGGAGCCGTGAGGCGCAGGGCATCATAGAGCAGGATCTGGCGGGCCGTGTTGGTCAGGTGGTCCTCGCCGCGCAGCACCAGATTGACGCCCATGTCAGCGTCATCGACGACCACGGCCAGATTGTAGCTTGGCCAGCCGTTTGAGCGCAGCAGCACGAAATCTCCGAACGCCCCCGCCGGAATGGACACTTGCCCCTTGATGAGGTCCGTGAAGCCGACTTCCGTCTTTTCGGGCAGACGGAAGCGGATGGCGTGGGCATCACCACGGTTCAGTTTTTCGGCACGCTCATCGGCCGACATGCGTGCGCAGCGACCGCTGTAGCGGGGGGGGAGGTTCTTGGCTGCGGCGTCCTTGCGGTCCTGTTCCAGCTCGGCATCGGTGCAGAAGCACGGGTAGGCCCGGCCTTCCGCCATGAGTCTGTCCACGGCCCTGCGGTAAAGATCAAGGCGCAGGCTCTGGTGGCGCACCGGTTCATCGGGAACAAGCCCGAGCCAGGACATGGACCACAGGATGGCGGCTTCGGCGGCGAAGGTGGAGCGTTCCTGATCCGTATCCTCAAGGCGCAGCAGAAATTTCCCGCCGCTTTGCTTTGCCAGAAGGTGGTTCAGGATAGCCGTGCGCACGTTGCCCAGATGCAGTGCTCCGGTGGGGCTGGGGGCGAAGCGGGTGATCCAGGGGCCGCCGGTCTTGAAATTGGTCATGGACGCGTCCTTGCCCCCGTGACGACGGCCACGGCCTTGATTCCTTCCTTGCGGCCGGTGAAGCCCAGGTGTTCTTCCGTGGTCGCCTTGACATTGACCTGCTGGTCACAAAGCTCAAGCAGGCGCGCCACGTTGCCGCGGATGGCCGCCTTGTGCGGAGCCAGGCGCGGGGTCTGGGCGATAACGGTCAGGTCGACATGGGTGATGCAAAGTCCCAACGCGCGAGCTTTGTCCATGACCTCCGACAGCAGGATGGCGGAGGAGATGTTCTCGAAGCGCTCGTCGCTGTCCGGAAAATGTTCGCCGATGTCCCCCAGGCCGAGGCAGCCGAGGATGGCGTCGCAGAGGGCGTGCAGGAGCACGTCGCCGTCTGAGTGCGCCTTGACGAAAGGGGCCCCGGCGATGGGCATGCCGCCCAGGACCATGGGCCGGTTGCCGCCGTAGGCATGCACGTCGTAGCCGAATCCGGTACAGGGCACGGGCAGTGGGGGGTGGGTGGCGAGCACGCGCAGGTCCTCCGGGGTTGTGATCTTCAGATTGGCGGTCTCGCCGGGCACGGTCCGGATGGTGAGGCCGGCGCGTTCGAACATGCTGGCGTCGTCCGTGACCGTCCAGTCTTCCGCCAGGGCCTGTTCGTGTACCCGGCGCAGCAGGTCGACCGGAAAAAGCTGCGGTGTCTGGACCGCACGCAGGGTTTCGCGCGCGAGCGTGGACAGGACCAGGTTGTTTTCGACCTGTTTGATCGTGTCCGTGACGGGGATGACGGGAATGACGCCGCAGTCCTCATCCGTCAGGCCTGCAAGGAGGGCCTGTACGAGGGCGGGCGTGAAAAAGGGGCGCGCGCTGTCGTGCACAAGCACCCGGGTGCAATCCCGGGGCAGGGCTGCCAGGCCCAAGCGCACGGAGTCCTGTCTTCTGTCTCCGCCACAGACAGCCAGGATGCGAACGCCCGGGTCCGCGATGTTTTTGAGGGTTTCGAGTTCAGCGCTGCGCAGGTCCAGCTCTTGGGCCGGAAAAACAAGGACCACGCCCGCAAGTGCAGGCACTGCGGACATGGTCAGGACGCTGCGCCAATAGAGGGGATGTCCCTCATGGTGCAGAAACTGTTTGCGTGTGCCGCCCGTTGCCGGAGCCAGACGCGAACCCTGGCCCGCAGCCAGGATTATGGTCCAAAGTGAGTGTGTCATTATCAAAAAATACGGAGCCGGACGATAAGCCGGATTCTGTGCCCGTTGCCGGGCGGCTGTCATTCCTCTAGGGCGGCGGTTACCCGCCGTCTCCAGCAACCTACCCGAAGGGTCGTGACCGGGCCGGCCACCTTCCTATTTGGTCTTGCACCGGATGGGGTTTACCTAGCTTGCCGCGTCACCGCGACAACTGGTGGGCTCTTACCCCACCTTTTCACCCTTACCCGGACATGAAGCCCGGGCGGTTTGTTTCTGTGGCACTGTCCCGGGGTCGCCCCCGCTGGACGTTATCCAGCATCCTGCCCTGTGGTGTCCGGACTTTCCTCTCCCAATCTTGCGATCGGCAGCGACAGCCTGTCCGGCTCCGCAAAAAATCAATCATTACCCGAGAAATGACGCTCCCAGAAAATGATGCGCAGGCAGTTGGGACAGCTTAAGATCTGCTCGCCCTTCTGCAGGTCGATGAAGGCCTGGGGCGGGATGACCACATGACAGCCCAGGCAAACGCCTTCGCTGACCGGCACGATGACCGGATTCGGGATGCGGTCGCGAATGAAATTGTAGCGGGTTAGGATCGGCGCGGGAACGGCCTCGGAGGCCTTTTTCTTTTCCTTGTCCAGGATTTCGATACGGGCGCGCTTTTCGGCCAGTTCCTGGTCCAGGGTGGACTGCTGGGCGGTGATGGTTGCTTCCAGGCTGTCGATGTCGCCCTGCAGGGCATCCTTGCGACCCTCGAGGTCGGAAAGATCCGCAAGAAGATTGGCCTTCTCTTCCTCGCGGGAGCGGTTCATCTTCTCCATGGTGTCCATCTCACGCATCATGGCGTGATATTCCTTGGTGTTTTCGACCATCATGAGCTTGTTCTTGCTCTTCTTGACCTTCTGGGTGTCGTTTTCGATCTCGCTTTCCAGACGGTTCTTCTGCTCCATAAGCACGTCGACCTTTTCCTGGATCACGGCCTGCTGCTGCTTGAGGTAGGCCTGTTTTTCCTGCAGGCTCTGCAGCTGCTTGGGCGCGTCTTCGAGGATGCGCTGCAGGGTGATCATCTCCGAATCCACTTTTTGCAGCACGACCAGCTGCTCGATCTGTTCCATATAAATACTCAAGGTAGCATCCTCCTCAAAAACGTATCAATTTTCCGGGATGTTCCCCGGGAAGATTCAAACAAAAGGATTGCGGCCCGACAGAAAGACGACCCGAACTCCCTCGGGGGACAGGTCGCGGTCCAGGCCTTCGCTCCAGATGCGCATCATGGTCTCTTCAAGACAAAAATGTCCGACATCGATGGTCAGGCCGAGGTCCTGCACGGCCTGGGCCTGGTGATATTTGACGTCGCCGGTCAGATAGACGTCCGCGCCTCCCGCGAAGGCGGCCGGTCCCAGCTCGGCTCCCGATCCGGGGCAATAGGCCACTCGGATGACGCTCTGCGGAGCCTGCCCGACCATGCGCGACAGCGGCAGGCCTAGGGCGCTCAGATGGGCTGCGAATTCATCCCAGGCCAGGGCAACCGGCAACGTTCCGATGCATCCGAAACCGTATTCACGAATCGGCGCGGCCAGGGCGATCTCCTGGAAGGATGATCCGGGTTCCAGCCTGGCTTTGAAAGCGGCGCTTTCATCCGGCCAGAGGAGATATTCTTCCATGTGTCCGTCGCGGCGGGCGAGGTTGCCTCCGAAATCCCGGACTTTTTCCTGCACGGCCGGGTCCGTCAGGCGCACGACCACCGGCGTTTCGCGGCGGGTCACTTCAAGGATGCGCATGTCCTGCATCCGCAGGGCGCGGCCCAGCCAGTTGACCGGCCCGTCCGGGTTGGCGTCCAGGGAGGTGTGTGCGCTGTAAAGCCACAAAGAGGTGCCCAGGGTCAGCCGCAGGACCTCATGAAAGTCGTCCAGGCGGCTCGGCAGCCGGGGCGAGAGACTGAGCGGGTGGTGGCAGAGCAGAAAATCCGCCTCGTGATCCACCGCCTGGCGTACAGTTTCGGCACTGGGGTCCAGGGCCACGCACAACGTCTTGACCTCCGAAGCGGCAGAGGCGATCTGCACGCCGCATTTGTCCCAGGACGCTGCCAGCTGTGGCGGGGCCGTGGATTCAATGCGGGAGATCAGGGTCGAGGGGTGCATGGAGCTCCGTAAAAAAATCGGGTCGTTGTGCCGTCCTGCCGCTACGCCCGATGGACACGTCCGGTGGACAGGGAAAGTTGCAAACTTAGTAACCAGACCCCGTGATGTCAATGCGAGGCACAACGAAAAAGGCTCAGGCCTTGCGTGGCCGGAGCCCTTCAGTCATTAGGAATTCTGTTTCCAGGGCAAAGGCTTGAAAAACAGCCGGACCTTGCGCGTGTTCCTGTTACCAATAACATGCCTGGTCCGATCTCGGGAAGAAGCGCGCCCGGGAGCGGAACCTTGAGCATAGGGAGGCGTGGAAGTCAACGTTTCTTGGGAGAATATCGCAGGCATGGCGGGGATTCGCCCGTGATCGAACGGGAATCAAAAATGATGCAGTCCTCCTTTTTTTATGAAGAGGCAGGAATTGTACAACTGCCGCGTTTACAGCCACTATTCGATTTCACTACGATCGAAAGATCCGAGTATCCGTAACCGCAGGAGGGAAAAATGAAATTCATGCTGACAGGAGCCTTATTGGCCATGTCGCTTTTGGCAGTGGGCTGCTCCGGCGAACCGTCCGAGGCCGACATCCGGGCCGCCTTTGAGAAAGACATGGCGAGGACCGCTCAAAGTCTCGACGAGGCCGGAAAGCTGTTTGGCGGAGTGGGCAAGTCGTTTACGGATTCCTTGGGCAAGACGGAGCTGCACGCCGTCAAGAAGATCGGCTGCGCGGAGGCCAAGGAAGCCCCCGGATTCGTTTGTGACGTCGAGGTCGATATGACCGTCCCGATTGCAGGGCGTTCCAAGGAAATGACCACGGTGCGCTTCGTGAAGGGGCCCGATGGCTGGGTGGTCGTGCAATAGAGGGCTTCTTTGTCGGAATTGGGCGCGCATCCATTGCCGCGTGGCTTTTTGGATGCGCGCCCAATGCTCAGTTCACATCCTGCCTGTGATCGGTTCTTTCTTCTTTGCGCGCCGGAGTTCCCGGAATCCACCAGCGCAGGGTTTTCTTCGTTTCCGAGGCCGTGACCTGCCGCGTGCGGTACATGGAGTAGAGCATGGAGCTTCCGATCAGGGCGGCCGTGGCCATGAGCGCCATTTCCGTCGAGATGACCTTGGTCCCGAAATACGTGTTCACGGTCATCTTGGCCCCCACCAGGATGAGCACGAAGGAGAGACCGTATTTGAGGTAGTGGAAGCGGTGGATCACTCCGGCCAGGGCGAAATACAGGGCCCGCAGGCCCAGGATCGCGAACACGTTGGAGGAATAGACGATGAACGTGTCCTTGCTGATGGCCAGGATTGCAGGGATGGAGTCGATGGCGAAGATGACGTCCGAGACCTCGACGATGACGAGGACCATGAACAGGGGCGTCATGAACAAGAGGCCGTCGCGCCGGACCCAGAATTTCTCGCCCTCGAAGTCTTCGGTGACCCGGAAGTGGCTGCGCATGAACCGGGCGATGCGGTTGCGCGAGAGATCCGGTTCCTGGTTGATGGTGATGAGCATCTTGATGCCGGAGGCGATGAGCAAGACGCCGAACACATAGAGCAGCCAGTGGAAGGTCGCGATGGCGCTGGCCCCGGCGATGATCAGCGTGGCGCGCATGGCCAGGGCGCCGAGGATGCCCCAGAAGAGAATCCGGCGCTGATTGGCTTTGGACACTGAAAAATGCAGAAAGATGAGCAGGAAGACAAAGATGTTGTCCACGCTCAGGCTTTTCTCGATGAAATACCCCGTCAGAAACTCGAGTCCGGCCTGCGAACCCTTGAAATAATACACCCCCGCCCCGAACATGAGCGCCAGCAGCACGTAGCCCAGACTGACCCAAAGGGCCGTGCCGACGCTCATATCCTTGTTTTTGCGCTGCACCACGCCAAGATCGAAGAGCAAGAGCGCGAAAATGAAAACATGAAATCCGACCCACAGCAATAACGTGCTCATATATTTCTCCAAAGTTTATTCATAGCCAAGGGAAGCCCGCAGACTCCCGTGGTTGCGGTATTCGGGATTGGGAAAAGCGGTTCAGTGAAACAACGTCTGGCGCCGCCGGGAGGGCGGGGCGGATCGCTGGCTGAGAAACGAGGGTGGTTCGGCCATGGCTGGCGACCGATGGCGTGGGCGGGGGGAGAAAAAACCTTCATGGAACCTCCGAAAGTTGGCCGGAGGTCAATAAAAAAAGACCTCCAGCATGGTTGTCATGCTGAAGGTCTTGCTCATCGGTTTGATCCGACGACAAGGCCAAGCGCGTGGGCGCCAGTGATGTTGACCTTGTCTCGAGGAGCTACTCCCCTTCAAAGGATATAAATACAGAGTGTCCTCCATAATCGTCAAGCCGTAATTTTAGGCGTGTTGCCGATATGAAGTGCCGGATCGTGATGCGGCAGGGCGCTGTCCGGCAAATGCCGCGCGGTCTCATGCCGGCCAGAGCATGGGCAGCAGCCAGACCGACACGGCCATGACCACAAGCGTCAGCGGGGCACCGACCTTGACGTAGTCCATGAACTTGTATCCGCCGGGGCCCATGACCAAAAGATGCGCCGGGTGTGACAGGGGGCTCGCGAAGCTCGCGGAAGCGGCCATGGCCACGGTCATCATCAGGAGTTGCGGCGAGATGCCCAGCGCCGAGGCCGCGCCGAGGGCCACGGGTGCCATGAGCACCACCAGGGCAGCAGTGGGGATGACCTGCGTGCCGAGCACCGTCACTCCGAACAGCGCGGCCACCACCCAGCGCGGGCCGAGGTCGCCAACCAGGCCGATGAGCGCCTCGGCCCCCATCTGCGCCGCCCCGGTGTTCTCGATGGCCATGCCAAGCGGGAGCATGCCGGCGATGAGAAAGATCACTTTCCATTCGATGGAGTGGTAGGCCTCCTCCATGGTCAGGCAGCCTCCGACGACCATGGCCGCCATTCCGGTCAGGGCCGCGATGGCGATGGGCACGAAGCCCAGGATGGCGCTCAGCAGCACGGCCACCATGATCATGGTGGCCAGGGGCGCCTTGTGCAGGCGCGGGGCCTTGGCCGCGGCCTGGTCCAGCACCAGGAAGTCCTCGTCCCGGGCCACGGCCTCCAGGCTCTGGCGCGGGCCGTAGACCAGCAACGCGTCTCCGAACTGCAGGGGCATGTCCTGCAGGCCCGTGCGGCAGGCGCGCCCCTTGCGGAGCACGGCCAGGACGCTCAGACCATAATGGTCGCGGAAGAGCAGGTCGCTCAAGGTCTTGCCGGCCAGGGTTGTCCGGGGCGAGAGCAGCACCTCGGTCATGCCGATTTGTTGGGACTCCAGTTCGGCGGCCAGCCGCGAGGACTGTTCCGAAATTTCCAGGTCCTGCAGGCCCTCGAACACGTCGATGTCCCGCGCCAGACCCTGGACCACGAGCAGGTCTCCGGCCTGGATCGTCTCCTCCGGGGCGGGCAGGCAGTCCACCTTTCCGTCCCGCGCCAGACCCACCACCGTCAAACCGAAGGCGTTGCCCAGGCGGCTTTCCACCAGGTTGCGCCCGGCCAGCACCGATCCTTCCGGCACCCGCACGGAGCAGAGGCTGAGCAGCTCGCAGCCCGGCGCATCGGCCGAACCATCCGCCAGCGGCGTTCCGAGCTCGACCAGACCCTTTTCGGCCAGATTCTCCAGGACCTGATGCTCGCCCTGGAGCACCAGGCCGTCCCCTTCCTCGAAACGGTGGCGCCGGAAGTCTCCCAGGCATTCTCCTGTCGGCGAATTGAGGGCCAGCACATGCACATGATGGTCCCGGCGCAGCCCGCTTTCGGCCAGGGTGCGTGCGATGAGGGGCGATCCTTTGCCGATGCGGACCGATGCCGCGCCAAGGCGGCGGGTGATCTCGGCGGTCTCGGGTCCGCCTGGTTCGACCTGCAGGTGCCTGCTGCCGTGGAAGTGGCTGACCTGGTCCGCCTGGCCGTGGACAATGATGATATCGGCGGCTTGCAGGGTTTCCTGGGCCCGGGGGGAGAGGATGAGCTCGCCTGCGCGGTGCAGGCCCACTACCGTCAGGTACAGGGCCGAGCCCAGGCGGCTTTCTGCCAGATTGCGCCCGATGAGGGGGGACGCCGGCGGAAGTTCGATGGTGAAGATGTGCGCGCCGATCTCGTAGGCCGACTCGATGCCGTTTTTGCGAGTCCCCGACGTTCCGCCCTTGGGCAGCAGACGCTTGCCGAGGAGGACCATGAAAGCGATGCCGGCCACGACCAAGGCACCGGTGATGGGGGTGAAGTCGAAGATCTTGAAGGTCGTCAGTCCGGCGGCACGCAAGGCGTCCGTGGCCAGGATGTTGGGCGGCGTGGAGATGCCCGTGAACGGTCCGCCGAGCAGGCAGCCCAGGGCCATGGGCATGAGCAGACGCGCGGGCGGCAGACCGCTGCGGCGGGCCAGATCCATGGTCGCGGGCAGCAGGATGACGGCAACGGTGGTGGTGTTGATGAGGGCGGAGAGGATGCCGGCCGCCGCCATGAGCACCACGATCAGCACGGCTTCGCCCTTGCGCGCGAAGAGCTGCAGCGGCTGGCCGATGCGGTAGGCCACGCCCGTACGGGTCAGCCCGGCCGAGAGCACGAACATGGCCAGCACCGTGATGACCGCCGGACTGCTGAATCCGGCCACGGCTTCTTCCGGGGAAACGAGGCCGGTCAGGGCCAGGGCGGCAAGGACCATGATCCCGACCACATCCGCAGGCACCCAGCCGCCGATAAAAAGGACCAGGGCGCAAAGCACGATGAACAGGAGAATGAAGAGGGACAGCATGGTCTGTGAGAACTCCGTGAAACTGTTGGGATCAATGATGCCGGCAGTGCCGTGCCCTGGTCGCGGAAAGATGGGCAGGGCCAGTTCCCGCTCAAAGCACTAAGCATGGCGCGGTACGCCGGATCGGGTCAAGAAGGAAAAAGCGCTCGGGTTTCCGGATTTGCGGTCAAGGGAGGTGCGCATGCGTTTTGCACCGTCGGTATTGCCGGTTGCCATCAAGGATGACTTGCAACCTCGCTGCGATTATGAAGTAACATCGATTGCATTTTTTTATGGATGTCCGGTCTGAATGCAGGCCACACTGTCGGCTTTGGGCCGTCAGATCCCCGAACTCACGGAGCACCGAGTGGAATACCTCGTCATTTGTCTGGCCAGCCTGGCCGTTTCCGGCCTGACCCTTTTCTCCGGTTTTGGTCTCGGCACGGTGCTGACCCCGGTCATGGCCATCTTCTTTCCTATCGAGACGGCCGTGGCAGTGACCGCTGTGGTGCACTTCGCCAACAACCTCTTCAAGCTTGCCCTGTTCGGCCGGCAGGCCGACTGGGGCGTGAGCCTGCGCTTCGGCCTGCCCGCCCTGGTCGCGAGCTTCGCCGGAGCCTGTGTGTTGGTCAGCGTCTCGGACCTAGAGCCGCTCTTTTTCTACACCCTGGCCGGGGGCGAGTTTTTCATCACTCCGGTCAAGCTCTTGGTCGGCGTGCTCATCGTCTTTTTCGCCGCCCAGGAACTGCGCGGCGGGAAGAGACAGGCCATTTCACCAGTCTGGTTGCCCCTTGGCGGGATCGTCAGCGGGTTTTTCGGCGGGCTGTCGGGCAACCAGGGGGCCTTCCGCAGCGCCTTCCTGCTGGGCGCGGGCCTGGGCAAGGATGCCTTCATCGCCACGGGCGTGGTCCTGGCCTGCGTGGTCGACGTGACGCGCCTTGGCGTCTACGCGGGCATGTCCGGTTCGCACATGATCACTGATAATGCGGGCCTTGTGGTCGCCGCCACCTTGTCGGCCTTCCTGGGCGTGCACTACAGCCGCAAGGTGCTCCAAAAAATCACCATCCAGACGGTGCGGCTGCTGGTCGGCGCGATGCTCCTGCTGCTGGGAGGGGGGCTGGCGGCGGGATTGATCTAGGCGGGGCGGGCACGGAGCGCGTCTGGCAACATCCCGATCACTTGAAATCGTCAAAGCGAAAGGCCGCCTCTCGAAGCAGGCGGCCTTTCGCTTTGACGGTGACGGCCGGCTTGGCGGTCGTCAGTTCCATTGGCTCTTCAGAGTCTGTGGAACGCGGATTCGTCCGTTCTTTCCGGATCGCTACCACGTGACAAGCGGCGCGTGGCGCACGGCCTGGATAATCAGCCACAAACCCACGCCGACGGCGCACAGGCCCAGGGCATAGGACGCGGCCCGGGCCAGGACGGGGGCGTCCTGCATGGTCATTGTCGTCAGCCGGCCCTCTTTCCCGAGCCGTTCCACCCAGGCCGGTCTCTCCTCGGTCTGCGCCTTCAGATCGGTTCCCCCCGCGAACATGGCGCGGTCCATGGGGAAGTTGTGCCGTCTGAGGTGTGCCACGAAGAAGTGGATGATAAAGACGTGCCCCATGGCCAGCACCGCCTCGATGCGGTGCACCCAGAAGGCCACGTTCAGGGACCACCCCGGCAGCCAGCGGCTCGTCGCCAAGGGCGAGATGAGCATGAGGCCTGTCCCGCCGATGATGACCATGCCCCAGAAGACGGCCCAGTAGTCGAACTTCTCCCAGTATCCCCAACGCTCGAAGTGCGGAGCTTTGGTCAGGCCGAGCATCCATCCCAAGTGCCTGAGGAAGTCGCCCGCGTCCCGCAACCGGGGCAGCAGGGAATCCGGCCCGGTCATGGCGCGTCTCGCCGTGACGGCTACGGCGGCCAGATAGATCAGGTGCGCGGCGAAGAGGGCCAGCATGGCGATCCCTCCCCAGATATGCAGGGCCAGGGCCCTCTCCTGGCCGCCCAGGAGGCCGGTCAGGGTCTGTCCGAAGGCCGTCTCGTGGTACATCCGGGCCAGGCCGGTGGCCGATTGCCACAGGAACGTAATGAGAAGCAGCGCGTGAAAGGCGCGCTGCGCAGGTGTGAACCGTCGTATTCTCATGGCGTACCCTCCTTGGCCGGGGCTTTGGAGAACAGTTCCCGCAGTCCCCAGAGGACGGTGTGCGGCAGGAACAGGGCAAAGGTCAGCGCCGCGATGCCCGTCATGATCCAGAAAGCCCAGGCCAGCTCCGGAAAGGTGACCAGGGTCGCCGCTTTCATGGGCGGCGGTTCGTGGATGACGTACAAAGCGAAGGACGCGCTGGCTCCTTGATGGCATTTGGCGCAGGCATAGGCGTGCCTGCGCATGGGGTTGAGGGGGCTTGCGGCCGAACTGACGGCTGCGATGGGTTCCCCTCCGTGGCACTGTCGGCATTGCACTGCTCCGCGCAGCACGTGCTTGTTGTTGACGGCATGCTCGGCATGGCAGCGCGCGCAAGCCAGGCTCGGGGAGTAGTTGCGCACGCCTGCGTGGGCGTCCCAGGCGAATATGGCCTGCCAGTTGCGCGGCCCGGCGGCGGGGTTATAGCGCAGTTCCGGTCTGGCGGCGCCGCGCAGCCTCCCCATGGCTCCGGCCCGGCCGCTGCTGACTTCGTGATCGCCGTAGCGCCCGGTGCTCGACTCCATTTCGCCGTAGCGCCCGTGAGTCACGCGGGAGAGCTCCTCTTGAGCTCCGGCTGTGATCCACGCGGCCAGAGCGAGAAGGATCCCGAGCCCGAGTCGGACGATGAGTCGCATCATGATCCACCTCCCTCGGGGTTACTGCGCCCCTCCGGCTTCACTGATGAACCCGATGGACTGACCCATGGGCTTTGGGAGTCTCGCCAGGGCGTCATACTGCTTCTGCAGTTGGGCCAGATCCGCGTCCTTGTGCTTGTGGCAGGTCTGGCAGGAATTCGGGATGGCGGGATTGGCCAGGGTTTCCTTGGGCAGCAGCGGCTTGAAGACATGGCTGTGCAGGTCGCCGGACTCGGCGCTCTTGACTACCCTGGGCATGTGGCATCCCACGCAGTTGGCGTGCGAGTGGATGGAATGCGCCAGGTTCTGATTGAGCTGGGTGTGGCAGGACAGGCACTGGTTGGAGCCGGCTTCCTTGGTCTGCAGCCTGGTGTCTGAAATTCCGAGCTTGTGCACATAGTGGCATGAGGTGCACGCGACGCCTTCCATGTAGTGCTTGGACAGCTTCCAGTCGATGTACTGCTGGTGGTGGGCCTTGGAGAACTCGTTGCCGTACATGTGCTGCTTGTCGCCTGCGGCGAAAGACGTCGACTTGAAGTAGGTCTCCAGGGCCTTGCCGGGCATGTAGCCGACGGGCCACGCAGCCTTATCGTTTTTGGTGGCCTTGCCGCGGTTGTGGCAGGAACCGCAGATCTGGACGGCCACTCCTGGCGTCAGCTTGGCTGGGTTGACCACGGTCTGGCGCTTCTCGAACAGGGCGCTCTTGGGCAAGGCCACATGCCAGGAGCCGGGACCGTGGCAGGCCTCGCAGCCTACGGACGGTTCGAAGGTGCCTTTCTCCAGGTCCACGCCGGTCGCATGGCAGCCGCCGCACTTCAAGATCCAGGAGTTTTTGTCCCATTTGTCCTCATTGTAGTTCACCCAGCGGCCGGTGTCGGTGTTGTACTGGATGGGGGCCATGACGAGCATGCCGTCCTTCTGGACGAGGTAGCGCTGCTTCCACTGGCTGCCGATGGTGAAGAGGACCTCTTCGGGTTTGGGGATGTAGAACTGGTCCGGGGGGATTTTGAGGGAGTCCTTGATTTTTTCCAGGTCGGCCCGGATGGCCGCGGGGTCGAGTTCGGTCACGATGGCGTCCTGGTTGGCCTTCGCGTCCAGCAGCATGCGGCTGTGCAGGGTCATCTTCCAGGAGTCGTAGTGTTCGAGGTGGCACGTCTTACACTGCTCCGAACCTACGTAAGCCTTGGGTTTCGAGGTGAGCTGGGCGACGTTCACCTCCGGCTCTGTCGCCATGCATCCCAGCTGGGCGATCCAGGCCGCCAACGCCAGAAGAATCAGATTTCTTTTCTTCCGCTCCATACCGCACTCCTCAAGATGTTGAACGTGAGAGGGTTATCGGGCTTGGCGAACAGCACGGCATGCGCCGAGAGGTATAGCAGTGGTGCGTCGACACATGCGCGTGACCATGTTGCTGCCAATATTTCAATGCACTGATGCATTAAAGGCGGGTGAAATTGGAAAATATATAAAAATCAATATATTGAAAATGTGCGGGGAATATTGCGAGTTACTTAACACACTATCCTGTGCAAGAGTCAAGCAGTAATTGCTGTCTGGATGAAAATAAATCGGATTATGGGAGTCCGGAAAAATCGGATTCGAGGTAAACTCGTTATTTGTCGTGGAACAGCGTTGCCGCAGTGTATTGCCTGGCATGGGTGAAGGGACGTTTCGTCCATGTCAGGCAATACGTTTCCAACAGCGAGGTCGCAGGTCGGAAGGCGTGCTTATTTCTTGCGTACTGAGCCGGGATTCGTGAAGGGCATGGCCAGCATCTGAAACAGGGAGCGGTATCTGGCGTCACGGAAGATGTTCAGTCCCAGCGGCATGGTTTCGTGGCCGCCGACGGGCTGGTCCTGGTAGGTCGAGAAGAGCCGGTCCCACCAGGGGAAGCTGAAGCCGAAGTTTCTGTTCATTTCCTTGCCGTCGGTGGAGTGGTGGATGCGGTGCATGTCCGGCGTGACCAGCGCCAGGCGCAGGGCTCGGTCCAGGGGGAGGGGCAGGAAGAGGTTGGAGTGGTTGAACATCGCCGCGCTGTTCAGGATGATCTCGAAGGCCAAAACGGCCAGGGGCGGCGGGGCCAGCAGGGCCACCAGGGCGAGCTTGAAGGCCATGGAAATGAGGATTTCCACGGGATGGAAGCGAACCCCGGTGGAAAAGTCGAAGAAGGTGTCCGCATGGTGCATGCGGTGCACCCGCCACAGGGGTCGCCAGGCATGGAAGAGGCGGTGCTGGCCGTACATGGCCAGATCCAGGATGAGGATGCCAAGAACGATTTCCACGGCCAGGGGCAGGCCGAGGGCGGGGAAGATGCCCAGGCCCTGGCCACGGAGCGTGGCAGCCAGGGCCATGGGCACAACGGGAAAGACGAGGCGCGCGAGCACTGTGGACACGGCCACCACGCCGAGGTTGCCCACCCAGCGGCCCATCCTGCCCGGATCGGGGCGTCTGCGCGGCCGGGCGATTTCCAGGCCGGCCATGAGTACGGCCGTCAATACGAAAGCTCCGAGCCTGACTATGTTTTGGAGATCCATGGCGTTTTTCCGGTTCTCTTTTTCAGGACGTCGGATCGGACAGTCCGAGATGCCGACGGATACAGGCTTCAAGCTTGTCCTCGGCAATGTCCGAACCTTCGGTCGCCACCTCGTCACCGACCATCACGGCCGGGGCCAGGGGTAGTTCGAGTTCGAAATACTCGTCGGTCTGGTACGCGGCTCTGGGCTGGGAGGTCACTTCCAGTTCGATTTCGTAGTTTGCGCCCAACCTGGGCAGCATTTCCAGGAAATGTTTTCAGGCGTTGCCGTTGGGTTCGTTCAGGAACAAATGGACCTTGATCATGCGAGTCTCCTGTTTTTTTTGGTTTTTCAACCGTTGGGCAAAACCGTCATGGCGGCGGTCAGCGCGGAAGCGGCTCCGGCGTTCATGACGCGCGCCTCATTCTATTCTTTGTTCACGACGCAGTTTGGCCAGGACGAATTCCGCCCCGGCCCGTGAGAGCCCTGTTTTGTCCGCAATGATGTGCGGGTTGAGAGCTTCCTTGGTTGCGAGCCGGACAACCTCCTCTTCCAGTTCTTCGAGCCAATCCTCGAAGAGACCGAGTACCTCGGGGTGCGCGAGCGCCATCAGCTGCCGCGACTGGGCCACTTTATCCACTAAACTCTGACACATCTTTGTTGGATCGACACCTTCGTCCATGCATTCGGCCAGTCAGAGATGGACCATCCCGACAACCTTGTCCTCGCCGGGTTCTCCGAGCATGCGCTCGATGAATTCACGTCGCTGCTCCTCGTTCAAGAGCGCAAAAAGGCCACGCGCCGCCAGGGCCAAGGAAACGGCAGCCTGTTCCGGCTCCATGCGGTCGAGGAATTTTTCGAGTTCAGACATTGTACTCTCCATGCGATTTTAGAAGCTTGACCTGTCCGCAATGAGCTGTCTGGCCAGGGTGCCGATGGATCGAAGGACGTCAAGTACCTCCGGTCGGCTGATTCCGTAGTGAATGAATGGCCCCCGGCGTTCGACGTCGACCAGCAGGGCGCGTTTCAACTCCTTCAAGTGATGCGAAACAAGCGGCTGGGACAACCCCAGCTCCTCGGCGATCTGCGTGACGGACAGTCTGCCGGTCCCGACATGCATCAGGATGCGCAGCCTGTTCTCATCGGACAGCGCCCGGGCCAGAAAGGCCAGGTCGGCCAGGGATCGTCCCACCCCCTTGAGATCGTCTTCGTGGTCCATGAGCCCTCCGGGCACATTGTAAATAAGCATATAAACAAATATTAATATGTCATTGACCAGACCTCTTCGTCAAGATGGGGATGAAGCTGGAAGATGCCGGAATCCATATGGCCGCGCTGCAAGCCATGAAGCTGATGCGCGAGCTGCCTCGTCATATATGGCGGTTATGTTGGATCTGACGAGTTGATTTGATGTATCCCTCTGTTCAAGCCACTCCCTCATTTCGTTTAGTCTCGTATAATAGATATGTTGTGATCATAAATGGCTGTTAACTTCTTTTGGCATGGATGTTGCCAAGAGCTCGGGAGGCTGGGCCGTGTGCTTTTTATCGCTCAAATGCCCAGTTTCAACATATTGGCGCAGAGTTTCCATTGCAGTTGTTACAGTGAATGCATTTAATTTTAATTAGAATTGGTGATGAGAAGAATATGGACATATAACTACTTCCAGTGAGAGCTGGTTGAAAGGAGAGCTCATATGAATGAAAATATTTGGAAAGGAAATTCTGATTGGTTTAAAAACAAAATTAAAGAGCAGTGGAGCGCAATGGCAAACGATGAAAATGAAGAGTTCGAAGAAAAACTAGAAAAAATGTCTGACCTGTTGCAAGAAGATGATGATTTGAATTATTATGCTGAAGACTACTATACTATTTTTGATTAAATACAAATATTAGTTTAGTATTGACCCCTGGAATAAACAATCGGGAACACACCCTTCATCCTTCCTACAGGTCTGGAATTTACTGATTTCCATGGAGGACCTCCTGCGCCGAAATGAAGGGGGACGCCTCGCCCTTGCGGGGCGTTTTTTTTGGGTGCCTCGTATCGGCGTCCGCCATGTAATGTTGTCGACGCGCCGTGAAATGAGCGATTGGTCCCGTCTGAACAGCGCGACTATTATGGATATCCAAAAAAGAAAATGCTAGCCGACCGGCATGCGAGTCCTCCATCTCATCAGCCAGAAACCGGACTACACGGGTAGCGGGAAATACGTTCAGGAGATGATCCGTCAGGGCCGAAACAGAGGGCATGAGCCGTTTCTCATCGCGGGCGTCTGTGCTGACTTCGCGGTGCCGGAAGATCTGGTGCAGCCGGGCAGGCTCCGGGTCATCCGCTTTGACGGCCATGACCTGGGGTTTCCCGTCATGGGTATGAGCGATGTCATGCCTTACGAAAGCACGGTCTGTTCCTCCCTGACCAGACTGCAGATCATCGAGTACAAGACGGTCTTTTTCAGGGTCATCGGTGCCGCCGTGGTGGATTTCGCGCCCGACGTCATCCATTCCAACCATCTGTGGATGGCCACGGCCGTGGCCCGCGAGGTCGCTCCGCATCTGCCCCTGGTCACTACCTGTCACGGTTCGTGTCTGCGCCAGCACCGCCTGTGTTTGGAACTGGGCGATTCGCTCAAAGAGTCGTTGCGCGGCATCGATCGGGTCATCGCCCTTTTCGAGCAGCAGAAGGCCGACATCGTCGAATTGCTGGGCATTGATCCCGGCAGGGTGGACGTCATCAGCGGCGGATTCAACGAGCTGTGCTTCTATGCCGAGGAGGACGAGCCGGATTCGGATGTCGTGCAGCTTCTCTACGCGGGCAAGCTCGATTCCTCCAAGGGTGTTCCCTGGCTGCTACGAAGCCTCAACAGGATAGAGGCTCCCTGGAACCTCCATCTCGTGGGCGCGGGCAGTGGGCCGGAAAGAGACCTGTGCCTGGAGTTGGCCGCGAGCCATGGCGACCGGGTCACGGTTCATGGCGTGCTCTCCCACGAGAAGTTGGGCGGACTGATGCGCAGATGCGACATTTTCGTGCTGCCGTCGTTTTTCGAGGGCCTTCCCCTGGTCCTGCTGGAGGCCATGGCCTGCGGCTGCCGCATAGTCACCACGGACCTGTCTGGAGCCAGGGGGCTTTTCGCCGAGCCGCATCCGCACATGGTGCGCATGGTGGAACTTCCCCGGCTTGAAACCGTGGACAGGCCGTACACTGCCGACGAGCCGGTACTGGAAGCCCGGCTGGCCAAGGCGCTGGAGATGAGCATCTCGGATGTGATGAACGGGGTGCGGCCCGATGAGGAATACATCCGCAGGATTACGGAGCCGTTCACCTGGGAGAAGATTTTTTTGAGAATCGAGGCCGCCTATAATCGGGCCGTTCAAGAGAGGTAGAACCTCAGAACTGTATGGCGATGGCCTCGATGTCGTTTGTTGCTTGAGTTGAGGTTAGCGTTTAATGTGATGTGTAGATCCATATCATTTAGCCAATTTCAGCATTTATTTTTTTTTTTTTTATATAAGATTATCAAAAATATAATTATACTAATATTTCCTATTACAATAAAAAAAGAATGGTCAAGCAAAAATGGACCGATATAAGCAATGGAATTCATATCTATCCATTCTTTAAAATCAAAATGCGCAGATGCTGGCAGAATTCGTTCCGAAACCATGTTCATTCCAACAGTCAAGGCTATGGCATGATGAAATTGTCGCCCTTGAGATTCGTGCAACCGTTCCCCTCCACCGCCAGTGATGATATATTCCACCCCGCGCAGACGCGTCCGGTTATAGCCATGAAAGTCTGCGGCCATAGCGTAATCTATGTTCAGATCTTCAAAAATTTGCATGAGCTCCTTTTCATCAGCCGTATGGCGTTCCGGGATGTCCGGCGAAACCCATGGCGGGATGTGTTCCTTGCCGTGATGAGGTTGCGGGCCTCCATTATATCCACGCCCAGCACGGCCCGATGGGCGAATATCCCAGCATAAAGCAGAATCAATAGGCCAAGCAAGCCGCCCAACAAGGCCGTCGAACGAAGACAGGGTGCAGACATCAACTCTCCGGACGGGTTCGGGGTGATACTGGAACGGAGTGAGATAGATTTGAATTTTTTTCGCCAATCTCTTTCAAACCATTGCTTTGCCAACGGAGCAGACCTGCCTTGAATGCGTGGCTGGCACCTTGGTAATACGCAATATCGCGCCGCATCAGCGGATCGGCGACACTGTCGCCGGATTCGTCGCTCAGCCCCAGCGCGTCGTCATGGCGTCGCATGCCCTGACGAGGGCTCAAAATCGCAAGGTTCTGACCATCAAACAGACCAAGATGCTGGTAGTTTCCGATCAGCGCCCGTCCTGAAGCAACATCGTCGCGCAATACGTTGCGTCCAAAAAAAGTCGATGTGTAATCCAGATTCAAGAGGCCAAGCAGGGTCGGGGCCAGGTCGATCTGGCTGGCGAGCACCGAAACCTCCTGCGCTTTGAGTAAGTTGGGCGAGAAGATGAACAAGGGAATATGATACTTGGCAACCGGCAGGTCTTCCTTGCCTGCGCTCCCCGCCGTATGGTCGGCGACAAAGACGAAAATCGTTTTTTCAAACCAGGGTCTTCGCCGCGCCTGTTCCATGAATTCTCCGATGGAGTAGTCCGTGTATTTGACAGCGCCTTCCCGGCCATATCCCGAAGGAATGTCGATGCGGCCCTCGGGATAGGTGAAGGGACGGTGATTCGATGTGGTCATGAGCTGGAAGTAAAACGGTTTGCCCACGGCGTGGTCGATGTCCGCCTGCCGCAGCGCCTGGCTGTACAGGTCCTCGTCGCACATGCCCCAGGCGTTTTTGAAAGTTATCTCCTCCTCGGGGACGCTGCTCTGGTCGATGATACGGTATCCGTTGCCGCCGAAGAACGCGTTCATGTTGTCGAAATAGCCGCGTCCGCCGTACAGAAAGACGCTGTCGTAGCCCTGCGCCTCCAGTTGCCTGCCCAGGCTGGCGTATCCGCTTTCCCGGCCGAGGCGTTTGACGATGGATCGTCCCGGGGTCGGAGGCATGGACAGGGTGATGGCCTCCAAGCCTCGGTCCGTACGCGTGCCGGTTGCGTAGAAATTGCTGAAAAACAGGCTATCCTGGCGCAAGCGGTCCAGATTCGGTGTCAAGTTTCGGGAGTCGCCGAAACACCCGAGGTATTTCGCGCTCAAGCTCTCGACCGTGACCAGAATGACGTTGAGCCGTCTGAACGACCCTGAGTTGTCGATGTCGCGGCGGATATCAAGGGGGTCCGCACTCATGAAGCGGGCATTGGGTTCGGCCACTTCCTGGCGGAGCAAACCGCCGAGATCCTCATCGGGCAATGTGGCGTAGAGTTGAGAGTAGTCCAGTTCGTTATTGCGGAACGCTGCGAAAAACTGAAAAGGACCATTGCCTGCAAGTTCGCGCCGTACGGTGTTTCCGTCGCTGGTGAAGTCCTGCCCCACGGCGGCGGTCACGAGCAGACATACTCCGGCGACCGCTGCGAACAGAAGCCCGCGCCCGCGCCGCGACAAGAGGGGTGCCCCGAGAGCCTGATCGACCACCTGGCCCGACACGACAACCCCGACCGCCGAGATTACGACCAGCACCGCCAAAAGGGGATAGACGGGATACGATTCCAATATATTGTTGATGACCTCGGTGGAATAAACAAGATAATCGACGGCGATGAAATTGAAGCGCACCCCAAACTCGTCCCAGAACATCCATTCCGAAACGGCCGTGAAGAGCATGACGAAGAGACTGAACCCGACCAGGCTGCGCAACAGTCTTTGGTGCCATCGGCGTCGCCAGATTGTTGCGGGACAAAGGACAAGATACAAGACCACGGGTAGCGCCGCATAGCTGAGGAAACTCAGATCATGGACCAGACCGAGCCCGAAGATGCTCAGAACACCGAACAAAGTCGTATTGACATCTCCAAAGTGACTTGCCAGCAAGACGAGGCGGGTCAGAAAAAAAATGATCAACCAGGCGCCCAAGATGATGGCCAAACAGCGCACCTGGGCATATCGTGAAAGGGACATGTGCATTCCTCCATGTTGTCGGTCCCCTCTCTACCCGCCAGGACGTGAATCGATTGTCGCGTTGGCGTGAAAAATTCGTGAAACCCCCAAAACAAGGCTCGCCGCATGCGCATCCTGATCGTTGAAGACAATTCCGACATCCTCGCCAACGTGCTCGATTATCTCCAGCTCAAGGGTTACACTGTCGATTGCGCGCAGGATGGGCTCGGAGGTTTGCACCTGGCCGTCACCCACGCCTACGACCTGATCGTGCTGGACGTCATGCTGCCCGGCATCGACGGCTACCAGATCTGCAAGCGGCTGCGCGAGGACGCCAAGCTTGATATTCCGGTCATCATGCTCACTGCCCGCGACACGCTGGACGATCGCATCCAGGGGTTCAACACCGGCACCGACGACTATCTCGTCAAGCCTTTCGCCCTGTCCGAACTCCACGCGCGCATCCAGGCCGTGCTGCGCCGGGCCAAGGGGAGCAGGGTCCATGAGCTGCGGGTCGGCGACCTCGCCTTCGACGTGGAGACCCTCCAGGTGCGACGCGCGGGGCGGACGCTCAGGCCGCATCCCTTCGGGCTGAGGCTTCTGGAGATTCTGATGAAAAAAAGCCCCGCCGTGGTCCGTCGCGAGGAACTGGAGCGGGAGCTTTGGGGGGATAACTGTCCTGATAGCGACAGCCTGCGTAGCCATATTCATCAGTTGCGCCAGGTCGTGGACAAGTCCTTCGACTCGCCGCTGCTGCACACGGTGCATGGCATCGGATACCGTCTGGCGGAGAATACCGATGACCTCTAGGCTTCCCTTCTCCCAGCGCATAGTCACCGCCTTCGTGCTCATGACGGTGCTCGTCAGCGGCTCTTTTTCCCTCGGGATTGTAGGTGTCGTCCATTTTGTCGAAGACCAGCTCATCACAAAGGAGCTGCACGGCAAACTGAGCCTGGTGCTCCATGAGGATATCAAGGCGGGCAGGGCTCCACGGCTCGACGCCCGAACCCGTTTCTTTGCATCGAACTCAGCCGTGCACCCGATCCCGGAACGCTTCGCGGAATTTTCCGAGGGACTCACGGAGATCGAGGATGAGAACGAAGCGGCCTACGTCTATCTGACAGAGATAAACGGGGTTCGATACGTGCTCCTGCAGGAGCAGCAGGAATTCGAGGACCGGGAGGAGATTCTCTTCTCGGTAGTCCTGGCGGGTTTTCTGTTATCCATCGTCTGTGCCTGGGGGCTGGGCGCGATCATGGCCAGGCAGGTTATGGAGCCGGTCGCCCGGCTCGCCGGACAAGTCCGGCACCGCGACCAGCTTGCCACCCGCACGGCCCCTCTGGCCCTGGACTATGCGGATGACGAGATCGGGCACTTGGCGGCCGCCTTCGACAGCACCCTCGGGCAACTCCGGCGGTCCATCGAACGCGAGCGCCTCTTCACCAGCGACGTCAGTCATGAACTGCGTACGCCGCTGATGGTCATCTCGACATCGTGCGAGCTGCTGCTCGAAAACCAGCTGCATGATGGTCAACGCGAGCAGATTAAACGCATCGCTCGGGCTGCACGGGACATGAACGACCTGGTCCGGACATTTCTCATGCTCGCCCGATCAGGCCCGGTCGATGGCACGGAGGCGGAAACGGTCACTTTGGCGGATGTCGCACGGGAACAAGCGGAACTCTGGGAAGCGGCGATCCACGCCAAGGGACTTGATTTTGAACTCATCGACGAGGGGACGGACAAGGCAGGTCACAACCCGACCTTCCTGCGCACGGTAATGGCAAACCTGCTGCGGAACGCGTTGCACTATACGGCCCAGGGCACGGTGCGTCTCGTCCTGGAACATGATGGATTTCGCATCGAGGACACGGGCATGGGGATTCCCGCCCATGAACAGGAACGCATTTTCCAGCCTTTCGTGCGCGGGTCAGCCGCAAGGGGTGAGGGTTTGGGGCTCGGACTGTCGCTGGTGAAGCGCATTTGCGAGCACAATGGCTGGAATATTTCCTCGACGAGCGATCAGGAGACTGGAACGTGTTTCAAGGTTTCGTTCACGCCCTCCCGCGCGGTTGTTTACAGGCAGGCTCTGGAAGACAAGTGACGGCTAGAGATGAATGGCGATGGCTGCGATGTCGTCATGTTTCTTGAAGCGCGGATACCGTTTCATGTCGGGGTCGGCTGCCTCCTGACTGCGCACATGATCGCGCAGACCTTCGAGCCCCAGTTCGCAGGCCATGTCGACAAGGCATGAAAAGTCCTTGTATTTTTTGGGGGCCGGGCAGGGGACATCCAGTCCGTCCGTGAAGATCAGCACGGTCTTTATGTTACGGGCATCTTCCATTCCCGTGCGGAAAAAATCCACCGCCTCTCGCTCCCCGTTCAGCACTCCATAGCTGCGGTTCATGTCCTGCCGGATCGTTTCCACGAGTTTTCGCACCTCTGGGTGATGGCGCCCTTTCTCCCTGATCAGGCTCAAGGTGGGGAAGTCGTGGTCTTCGCGTCTGGTCGCGACCCTGTGGTTACCATCCTGGCCGATGAAGACGACTTGCGAATCCCCTGTCTGGAACCATTCGATGACGCCGTTTCTCAGGCGCACGACGGCGGCACTGGTGCTCCACAGGCCGCACCGTCTGGAAAAATCAACCCCGCAAAGTTCCATCTGCGCCCTGATGGAGTCGTTGGCCAAGGCCCCGAGTCCGGTCAGTGGCTCCGAACCTCCCAGAAACGCCCGGCCCGCGATGGATGACGCCATGGCTCCGCCGCTCCGGCCGTCGCCAAAAAAGGCTCCGTCCAGGCTCGTCGAGCCGTCAAACACGCCAAAGACATCGTGTTCCGAGATCAGATAGTCTTCATTCTGGGCTCCGGAACCCTGCTCAAGAATCTGTTCAACTTTCATACCCATGCGGACACAGTGATCGTTTTCGAATCCGGCTGTCAAAATGAAAAATTCTATGCGTTTGGTGCATTGCAATCGAATCGCTCGATTGATGTCTCAGGCCTCCGGCAATATCCAGCTGTTCCGAGCACTAAAGCGGGGCCGCAGTCCGGTCCCGGTCGTTCATGATGATCCCTGCGCAGACGCGGTCAGCCGGAAGCCAGTGTCTCGGACCACAGCGCCGCGCCTAGGGCTCCGGTCATGTCCGGTTCGTCGGGGATGAACAGGGTTTCGCCGGGCGCGGTGCCTGTCTGCTCGGCAAGCAGGCGGCGCATGCAGGGGTTGTGGGCCACGCCGCCGACGAAGATGAGCGGGAGGACAAGACCCACGCGGCCGAGCATGTTGGCCGTGCGCCGTGCGATGGACAGGTGCAGGCCGAGGGCGATGTTTTCGGGACGTACGCCCTGGGCCATGAGGGACGTGGCCTCGGTCTCGGCGAAGACCGTGCACATGGAATTGATGATGGGCGGCTTGTCGCCGCCAAGGGCGTAATTCCCGAAGTCCTGGACCGGAATCTGGAAGATCTGGGCCGTGTATTCCAGGAATTTTCCCGTGCCTGCCGCGCAGCGATCGTTCATTTCGAATTTGCCGACCCGGCCGCTGGGCAAAAGGGACAGGGCTTTGGTGTCCTGGCCGCCGATGTCGAGCACGGTCCGGCCCGCCGGGAAAAGATGGTGCGCGCCCAGGCCGTGGGCCTTTATTTCGGTGATGGTCTCAACCGGAAAGCCCAGGTCCAGTTCCTGCACCAGCTTGCGCCCGTAGCCCGTGGCCACCGCTAGGTGGGCGTCAAGGCCGCTCAGAAGGTCCATTACCTGCTTAACGGGATTGAAGGTGGTGGGAGCCTGACGCTTTTCCACCACCTTGCCCTGCCGCATGGCCACCACTTCGATGGAGCGGGAGCCGATGTCGATGCCCAGAACCGTCATTTCACGGTTTCCAGGAAGGCTTCGACGCGGGTCTTCAATTGCTCCACATCCTCCATGGAATAGTCCGTCTCCAGGGACATGCTCGGGATGCCGGCCGCAGTCAGCCGCTTCTCCACCTTGATGCCTTCATGGGCGTAGGGCTGGCAGAACATGAGGGCGTACTGGATGACCCCGTCGACTTTCAGGTCCGAGGCCATGGCTTCGACGTTTTCCAGACGCTCGTCATTGGGCGTGAAACAGGCGCAGTCGATTTTCATGTAGCGGTCGGCCAGGGCGTCGAGCATCTCTTCCAGGGTCCCGGCGGACTCGTCCACCAGGTCCCGGGTGTTGCGGGTGCCGATGCACGACTCCTCGCCGACGATGACCGCCCCGGAGCTTTCGATGACATAGGGCAGCTTCCAGTTCGGCACGGCCATGGGACAGCCGGAGAGCATGAGCCGGGGCGCGTCTTTCGGAGCCACGCCTTCGCCGGCCTTGATCCGTTCTTCGAGCTGGTCGCACAGGGTGTTTACGGACGCGGTGAAACGGACCGGATCATCGTAGAAGCTGACCTGATTGATGAGCAGCACGTCGCGGCCGGAGATGGGCGTGGGCACGGCGGCGCGCAGCCTGTTCAGGCGCTGCAGGGCACGTCGGCGGGCGTTGACCGTCTTGATGGCTTCGGCCAGTTTTTCGGCGGTGACTTTCTTGCCGGTCAGGTCCTCAAGCCTGGCCATGTAGCGCAGCATCTCCTCTTTCCACAGGGCGCGGGCGGCGGGGGACTTGGTCTGCGGCACTTCCATGACGAACATGGGCGCGTGCTCGGCAAAGGCCTCATAGGCCTTTTTCTTGCCGTCACAGGTGGTTTCCCCGACGATCAGGTCGCAGGATTCGGTGTAGGGGCACAGCCGGGCCAGTTTGAAGCCGATGAAGGACTTGATCAATGCGCAGGTGTTGCGCGGTACCAGGGTTTCGGCCGCTTCCTTGCCCGCATCGGCTCCTGCGCACAGGCCGACCTGAACGGCGTCCAGGGCCAGGGCCAGCTCTTCGGGCACGAACACGCAGAAAGTGCCGATGATCTTGCGTCCCTGGGCCTTGGCATCCTGCAGTTCCTTGATGCGCAGGCCGTGCACTTCCGAAAGCACGAAATCCAGGTATTCCATTCCTTTGAGCCGTCCCTGCTGGCTCATGTAGATGTCGCCGTAAAATTTTCCGAGCACGCCCAGGAGCCCGTCATGGGCCGCGATGTCCAGATTCAGATTTTCCCACATTTCACGATAAGCTTCCTGCGTCATCATTACCTCCGGAGAATAATTTTTCCTTATATGCTGGAAACATGGAGTGGATGCAAATCGTGATAATTGATGGATTCGCGAATTATGGATCGGATGTTTCTATTGGCGGTCACCGTCGTTACGGGAAAACAGTGCTTGCCGTGCTTCGTAATGGGTCAAACGGAAAAATTGGACCCTTGACAACTTCGAACAAGGAACCAAAAGAAAGTTATCAATCGCTTTCTTTGGAGACATCATGAATCAGGCAGCAAAATATCTCTCGGCGGAGGAAAGGCGGGGCATGGCCGTCAAGGCGGTGCTTGAATTGGCCGCCGTCCAGAATCCGGCGGACATAACGACCACGGCCATTGCGGCGCGCATGGGCTTGTCCCAGGGCGGTATCTTCCGGCATTTTTCCAGTAAAGACGAAATCTGGCGCGCGGTCATGGAGTGGGTTGCCACGGAATTGTATGCGCGTGTTTCAACGGCGGCCCAAACCGCCGCTAGTCCGCTTGCCGCTCTTGAGGCCATGTTCATGGCCCACATCGCCTTTGCCGTTGAATATCCCGGGATTCCGCGTATGCTCTTCGGAGAGCTCCAGAAAACCGAATCCACTCCGGCTAAAATCGTCGTGGCTGCCCTGATCGAGCAGTACGGAAAGCTCCTGGCCGGGACGCTTGCGCAGGGCAAAGCCTGTGGCGAGGTGGACAGCACGATTCCCACGGATGTCGCGGTCTCCCTTTTTGTGGGCGCAGTCCAGGGACTGGTCATCAAGGCGCTCTTGCTTGGCGATATGGAGTGCATGACTCGCGGTGCTGCGCAAACGTTTGCCCTGTTTCGTCGCGCCATAAGGAGATCCTTATGATGAGTCTCATGTCCCGCAAGAAATTTCTGATGCTGGTCATCCTTGGTCTCTTGGCAGGGGCCTTCCTGTATGTGGCGCTGCGTTCCGGGCCGTTGGCTCCCGTTGCGGTGGTCGTGTTCGAGGTCAGGGAGATGCCGGTGGAGCCGTCGCTTTTCGGCATCGGCACGGTGGAGGCACGGTACACGCAGAACATTGGACCGATAGGCTCCGGCCGGGTTCTTGAGATTTTGGTGGATGTGGGGGACCGGGTCGAACCGGGGCAGGTCATTGGTGAAATGGACCCCGTGGACCTTGATGACAGGCTCGACGCCCAGGATGCCGCCATGATGCGCGCCGCTGCGACGGTGCGGGCCGCCGAAGCCCAGGTTTCGGAACTGCGGGCGAAAACAACCTACGCCGAGTCCCAGGCCCGCCGCTTTGACACCCTGGTGCAGAGCGGAGCGGTGAGCAGGGATACCTTCGAGGCAAGCAGACAGGAGTTGCAGGTCGCGCGGAGCGGGCTTGAGGCCGCCCTGGCCACCGTGGCTTCGGCCAAGCACGAATACGACCGCCTCACGTCCGAAGGGGCCGGCATATCTCGCCAGCGGGAGACCGTCAGGCTGGTTTCGCCTGTTGCCGGGCTGGTCACCAGGCGGCTGATCGAGCCCGGCACGACTGCCGTGGCCGGGCAGGCCGTGGTGGAGATCATCGACCCGGATCATATCTGGGTCAATGCCCGCTTCGATCAGCTCCGGGCTTCCGGGCTTGCGGCCGGCTTGCCGGCGCGAGTCGTGCTGCGTTCCCGTTCGTCGGAATCCCTTCGCGCGCACGTGTACCGTGTCGAGCCGGTTGCGGACGCCGTGACTGAGGAACTGCTGGCAAAGGTGACCTTCGAATCCCTGCCAGACCCTCTGCCTGCCATGGGCGAACTGGCCGAGGTGACCGTGGATCTGCCTGCCCTGCCGCCTGCTCCGGCCATTCCCGGCAGCAGCGTGCTGCGGGACAAAGACACGCTTGGAGTCTGGGTTGTTGAAGACGGGAACATCGAATTCGTTCCCGTCGAACTTGGCCAGGGAGATCTGGACGGGCTGGTGCAGGTCCGCAAGGGGCTGAGTGCGGGACAGACCGTCGTCTCGCACAGCGCGTCCACGCTGACGGCCAGAAGCGGCATCACGATTGTGGACCATCTTCCGGGGGTGCCCAAATGATCAGCCTGGCCGGGCGCGATATCCTGCATTCCTGGGGAAAGTTCGTCTTTACCGGGGTGGGGCTTGGCCTGCTCATCGGGGTGACGCTGTCCATGGCCGGGATCTATCGCGGCATGGTCGAGGACGCCAAGGTGCTTCTGGACAACAGCGGGGCGGACTTGTGGGTCGTGCAGCAGGATACCCTGGGTCCTTACGCCGAATCCTCGACCATCCCCGACGATGTCTATCGCTCGATTCTCGGCATGGAGGGCGTTGAGAGGGCTGCGAACGTGACCTATCTGACCATGCAGGTCCGGCACGACGGCGGCGACGTGCGGGCCATGGTCGTCGGCGTGGTTCCGGGTGGGCCCGGAGAGCCGGGACAGCCCATTTTTCTGGTGGCCGGACGCCATATCACCCGAAGCCATTACGAGGCCGTGGCCGATGTCAAAACCGGCTTCAGGCTGGGGCAAGAGATCGTCATCCGCAGAAATGTCTACACGGTGGTCGGGCTGACTCGGCGAACGGTTTCCTCGGGCGGTGACCCCATGGTCTTCATTCCGCTCAAGGACGCCCAGGAGGCGCAGTTTTTGAAAGACAACGACGCCATCGTCCGTTCCCGCCAGCGGGCAGCGCAGAATCCGGCATTCAACCGTCCGATTCCGGGTCTTCTGGACGCCGTCATCGCGTCCCAGTCCACCAACACCAACGTCAACGCCGTGCTGGTCCGCCTTGCTCCCGGCCATGTGCCGGGCGAAGTGGCGAAATCCATTCAGCGCTGGAGCAGGTATCAGGTCTATACGCGGGCGCAGATGGAGGAAATCCTGATCGAAAAGCTCGTGGCCACGTCGGCCCGTCAGATCGGCATGTTTCTGGTCATTCTGTCCGTGGTCAGCGCGGCCATCGTCGCCTTCATCATTTACACGCTGACCATGGGCAAGATCCGGGAGATCGCGGTCCTGAAACTCATCGGCACGCGCAACAGGACCATTGCCGCCATGATCCTGCAACAGGCCCTGGGGCTGGGGCTGATCGGCTTCGTGGTCGGCAAGATCGCGGCCACGCTGTGGGCTCCCATTTTCCCGAAATACGTCCTGCTGCTGCCCGAAGACGCGGCGCGCGGGTTGGTGGCCGTCATGGTCATTTGTGCACTGGCCAGCGTCATGGCAATCCGTGCGGCCCTCAAGGTCGATCCGGCCGAAGCCATTGGAGGGTGATGATGCCTGGAATACTCATCGAAGACGTGCGCAAGCGCTATGGCCAAGGCGACACGGCGGTGGACGCCCTGAAGGGGGTGGACATGGTCGTGGGGCCGGGAGAAGTGGTCGGTCTCATCGGCCCGTCAGGTTCAGGCAAGAGCACGCTGCTCAAGTGCCTGGGAGCGGTCATCGAGCCGAGCGGCGGGAGGATGACGCTGGGGGATGACATCATTTTCGATCAGGGCTGGAAGATTTCCGATTTGCGGGCGCTTCGGCGCGACAAGATTGGGTTTATCTTTCAAGCGCCCTACCTCATTCCTTTTTTGGACGTTACGGACAACGTGGCCTTGCTGCCGATGCTGTCCGGCATGCCGAATTCCAAGGCCAGGGCCTTGGCTCTGGAATTTCTCGAAGCTCTGGACGTCGGGCACAGGGCGGGGGCTATGCCTGCCCAGCTTTCGGGAGGGGAGCAGCAGCGTGTGTCCATTGCCCGCGCCCTCGTCAATCGGCCGCCAGTCATTCTGGCCGACGAGCCGACCGCGCCCCTGGACAGCGAAAGGGCCATGGCCGTGATCCGGATTCTGAACCAGATGGCCAGCCAGTATGAAACCGCGATCATTGTCGTGACCCATGATGAAAAAATCATTCCGACCTTCAAGCGCCTGTACCAGATTCGGGACGGGCGCACCGAGGAACAGGCCGGTGAAGGGCGGTCCGTGGAGTGAACCGGAAAGGAGATGAGATGAACGATCAATGCGGATTTACGGATTTGACTGAAGAGGATGTCCTCGACGCCATGCGTTCCATGCAGGGCTACGTGGACATAACGCCGGGGACGTTTCGGGAGATTTATGCGCTGGCATATGACCTGGCCCTGAAGCGCGTGCGCTCCCTGGGCACGGCCGAGGACATCATGACCGCGCCCGTGCACTGCCTGCAGAAGGGCATGAGCGCCTCGGAAGCCGCAGCGCTCATGGCCGGGCTCGGCATCAGCGGCGCGCCCGTGCTCGACGTGGAGGGCCGGATCTGCGGGGTGGTCTCGGAAAAGGACTATCTGCGCAAGATGGGCCTGCCCGGTACGGCCTCATTCATGACCGTGGTCTCCACCTGCCTGAGCACCCCGGGGTGCATGGTCACGGATGTGCGCAAGCTGCTGGTGGACGACATCATGAGTTCCCCGCCCGTGGTCGCTTCCCGCGAAACGCCGGTGGCCGAGCTTTCGGAGATGCTGGCCAGGCATTCCATCAACCGCCTGCCCATCTGCGACGAAGAGGGCCGCCCTGTCGGCATCGTGACCCGGACCGACCTTGTCGGCTCCATGTGCGGGAGGTAGCCCGTGGACTATTTCAAGAAAATGCGCGGCACGACGCAAAGCCCGCCCCGGGTAGCCCTTTCGGAGGTGCTCTGGTCCTGGACCGGCGCTGTGATCGGCATCGCCCTGGTCGGGCTTCTGCACGCGCGGATGGTGGACCAGGCCGGTCAGGCCCTGCTCATCGGCTCCTTCGGGGCCACGGCGGTCCTTGTCTACGGCGCTATCCGCAGCCCCTTGGCCCAACCAAGAAATGTGCTCGGGGGGCATGTTCTTTCCGCTTTAATTGGTGTATGCGCACAAGAGATTCTTGGCGCGACTCCCTGGCTGGCCGCTGCGGTGGCCGTGGCCACGGCCATCGCGGTCATGCATCTGACCAAGACACTGCACCCTCCGGGCGGGGCCACGGCCTTGATCGCGGTCATCGGCGGGGATTCGGTGCACAGCCTGGGCTACATGTACGCCCTGGTTCCGGCGGGACTGGGGGCGGTGATCCTGCTTCTGGTTGCCCTGGTGGTCAACAACATTCCAAAAGGCAGGCGTTATCCGGAGTTTTGGCTCTAGTTCGGACGCGCCCTGCCGCACTGGCTGAAGCGTAAAACAAGACATCCGCAACACGAAAACAAGGACTCAGCGATGCATACGAAGAAAATAAAAGACGGCGTCTTCTGGATGGGTGCGGTGGATTGGGACAGGCGGCTGTTCGACTCCCTGGTTCCGCTCCCCGACGGGACGACCTACAACGCCTACCTCGTGGAAGGCAGCGAGAAGACCGCGCTCATCGACGCCGTGGACCCCGACATGGTCGACACCCTGCTTGGGCACCTGGATGGAGTGGAAAAACTCGACTATGTCATTTGCCAGCATGCCGAGCAGGATCATTCCGGAACAATAGCCCTGGTACTGGACCTGTACCCCGAGGCCAAGGTCGTCACCAACGCCAAGGCCAAGTCCATGCTCATGGATCTTTTGCTCATCCCCGATGACAAATTCATCGTTGTCGCAGACGGCGAAACCCTCTCCCTTGGCGACAAGACGCTGACCTTCATTCTCACGCCCTGGGTGCACTGGCCGGAAACCATGTCCACCTATCTTGCTGAGGACAAGATCCTGTTCAGTTGCGACTTTTTCGGTTCGCACATCGCCACGAGCGACCTTTTCGTGCGCGACCAGGGCCGGGTGCATGAAGCCGCCAAGCGCTATTTCGGCGAGATCATGATGCCGTTTCGGGCCATCATCGCCAAAAACCTCGAAAAACTCGGCCCCTACGACATCGCCATGATCGCCCCCAGCCACGGCCAGATCTACGACAGTCCCGGCTGGATCGTGGACGCCTACAAGGATTGGGTTTCGGGCACGGCGCACAATCTGGTGGCCTTACCCTTTGTCTCCATGCACGGCAGCACCCGGCTCATGGTCGATCACCTGGCGGCGGCCCTGTCCGAGCGCGAGGTGCGGGTGGAGCTTTTCAATCTCACCGTGACCGACATCGGCAAGCTGGCCATGTCCCTGGTGGATGCGGGCACCATCGTGCTCGGCACCCCCACAGTGCTTGCCGGTCCGCATCCCATGGCCGCCTACGCGGCATTTTTGGCCAATGCCCTGCGTCCCAAGGCCAAATACCTGTCCATCATCGGCTCCTACGGATGGGGCGGCAAGACGGTGGAGACCCTGGCTGGCATGATTCCCAATCTGAAGGTCGAGGTGCTGGAGCCTGTGCTGTGCAAGGGCTTGCCGACGGACGATACCTACGGCGCCCTGGATCGTCTGGCGGATGCCATTGCCGCCAAGCACAAGGAGAGC
This sequence comes from Desulfomicrobium baculatum DSM 4028, assembly GCF_000023225.1. Lineage (NCBI taxonomy): Bacteria > Pseudomonadati > Thermodesulfobacteriota > Desulfovibrionia > Desulfovibrionales > Desulfomicrobiaceae > Desulfomicrobium > Desulfomicrobium baculatum. Next base: position 2,213,182 of record NC_013173.1, on the reverse strand, counting down.
GGCTTTCAAGGGTAGTTTTTGACTTGAGGTGCGTGCGTTGTCACGCGATCAACAACAAAAAAAGGAGGTCACTATGTTCTGCTTCCAGTGTCAGGAAACGGCGAAGAATACGGGCTGCACGGTCAAAGGCATGTGCGGCAAGCCGGAAGAGACCGCCAACCTGCAGGATCTGCTCATTTTCGTGCTGCGCGGCATCGCCGTGTATGGCGAAAGACTCAAAGAACTCGGGCATCCGGATCGCTCCAATGACGATTTCGTGCTGCAGGCGCTTTTCGCCACCATCACCAATGCCAACTGGGACGACGGTCGCTTTGTGACCCTGATCCAGGAAGCTCTTGCCCGTCGCGACAAACTCAAAAATTCCTTCCTGTCTGCCTACAAGGCCAAGCACGGCAAGGATTTCGCCGATCCGCTGCCCGAGGCCGCGACCTGGACCGGGAACTCGTCCGCCTTTGCCGAAAAGGCCAAAAGCGTGGGTATTCTGGCCACGGAGAACGAGGATGTTCGCTCCCTGCGGGAACTTTTGATCATCGGCCTCAAAGGCGTTGCCGCCTATGCCGACCATGCGGCGGTGCTGGGTTTCCGCAAGCCCGAGATCGATGACTTCATGCTTGAAGCCCTGGCTTCCACCACCAAAAATCTGTCCGTGGACGAAATGGTCGCTCTGGTCATGAAGGCGGGCAACATGGCCGTGACGACCATGGCCCTTTTGGACGAGGCCAATACGACCACTTACGGCAACCCGGAAATCACCACGGTCAACATCGGCGTGGGCAAGAATCCCGGCATCCTCATCAGCGGCCATGACCTCAAAGATATGGCCGAACTGCTGAAACAAACCGAGGGCACGGGCGTGGACGTTTACACCCACGGCGAGATGCTTCCGGCCAACTACTATCCGGCATTCAAAAAGTATTCGCATTTCGTGGGTAACTACGGCGGCTCCTGGTGGCAGCAGAATCCTGAATTCGAATCCTTCAACGGCCCCATCCTGCTGACCACCAACTGTCTGGTGCCGCTCAAAAAAGACAACACCTATCTGGATCGTCTCTACACCACGGGCGTGGTCGGTTACGAGGGCGCCACGCACATCGCTGACCGTCCGGCGGGCGGAGCCAAGGATTTCTCGGCGCTGATCGCCCAGGCCAAGAAATGTCCGCCGCCAGTCGAGATCGAGACCGGCAGCATCGTCGGCGGATTCGCCCACCATCAGGTCATGGCCCTGGCCGACAAGGTGGTGGAGGCGGTCAAATCCGGCGCCATCAAGCGCTTTGTGGTCATGGCCGGCTGCGACGGGCGTCAGAAGTCACGCGAGTACTTCACCCAGGTGGCCGAGGCCCTGCCGAAGGACACGGTTATCCTGACGGCCGGATGCGCCAAGTATCGCTACAACAAGCTGAACCTCGGCGACATTGGCGGCATTCCCCGCGTGCTGGACGCCGGGCAGTGCAACGATTCCTATTCCCTGGCCGTCATCGCCCTGAAGCTCAAAGAGGTCTTCGGCCTTGATGACATCAACGACCTGCCCGTGTCCTACGACATCGCCTGGTACGAGCAGAAGGCCGTGGCCGTGCTCCTGGCCCTCCTGGCTCTCGGCGTGAAGGGCATCCGCCTCGGGCCGACGCTGCCGGGCTTTTTGTCCCCGAATGTGGCCAAGGTGCTGGTTGAGAACTTCAACATAAGGCCCATCGGAACGGTACAGGACGACATCGCAGCCATGATGGCCGGAAACTAGAACTCATAGTAGAACTGAAAAAGCCCCTGCTGGAATCTTCCAAGCGGGGGCTTTTTGTATGTGCGGCAGGCTGCTGGAGCAGGCTTTCCGGGCAAAAAGGAAGTGTTACGCTTCCGTCCCTTCCTTTTCGAGCACCAGTGCCAGTTCCTCCTGGGAGAAGACCTTGCCGATGTCGAGAATCATGATGAACTCCTCGTTCTGCTTGCCCATGCCCCGGATGAAGTCCGCCCTTATGGACGTGCCCATGCGCGGCGGCGGGTTGATCTGGTCGCTGGTCATCTCGAATACTTCCCGCACCGAGTCGACGATGGCGCCCATGTAGCAGTTTTCTCCCTCGACTTCCACGTCCACAATGATGATGCAGGTGTTCACCGTGTCGTGGGCGGTGGGCATGTCGAATTTGATGCGCAGGTCGACCACCGGCACGGCGTGGCCGCGCAGGTTGATGACTCCGCGCATGAAAGGCGGCGTCTTGGGGATGCGGGTCACGGGCACGAGTTCGATGACCTCGCGCACACAGCCCGTCTCCAGGGCAAAGACCTCCTCGCCCAGGGCGAAGGTCAGGTACTGCAGGGTAGTGATGTCACTCATGGGTTATCTCGATCTTTGGTTAGAAGCGTTCGAATTCATCGTCTTCATCATCGCGTCCCATATCAAGGGCCAGTCCGCCGATTGGAGCCTTGGCGGCCAGAGCCTTTGGGGCTTTTCTGGATTGTTGCGGCCTGCCCCGGTGGACACTCTGACGGGTGATGCGGGCCGCCGTTGCGCCCAGATGGAAGAAGGAGATGGACGACTGCAGCTGTTCGGCTTGGCTGGACAGTTCCTCGGAGGTGGAGGCCATTTCCTCGGAGGCCGAGGCGTTCTGCTGAATGACCTGATCAAGCTGCTGCAGGGCCTTGTTGATCTGTTCGGCACCGGCGTTCTGTTCGTTCGATGCGGCGGAGATCTCCTGCACCAGCTCGGCCGTGCGCTGGATGTCCGGGACCAACTTGACCAGCATCTGCCCGGCCTGGTCGGCCACGCTGACGGTGGAGGAGGACAGCTGGCTGATCTCGGCTGCGGCAGTGCCGCTGCGTTCGGCCAGCTTGCGCACCTCGGCCGCGACCACGGCAAAGCCTTTGCCGTGTTCACCGGCGCGCGCGGCTTCGATGGCGGCATTGAGGGCCAGCAGGTTGGTTTGCCGTGCGATTTCCTCGACGATGGAAATTTTCTCGGCGATGTTTTTCATGGCGCTCACGGCCTGGACCACGGCCTTGCCGCCGGCCTCGGCGTCCTGGGCGGCCTTGAGCGCGATTTTCTCGGTCTGGGTGGCGTTCTCGGAATTCTGACGGATGTTGGCACCCATTTCTTCCATGCTCGACGAGACCTCTTCCACGGAAGCGGCCTGCTCGGTGGCGCCCTGCGAGAGCTGCTCGGAGGAGGCGCTCAGTTCCTCGGAACCGGAAGCCACGTTGTCCGAGGCCGACTGCACCTCGCCGACAATCTCGCGCAACTTGGCGACCATGTCGCGCAAGGCCTGGGCCAGGATGCCCAGTTCGTCCTTCTGGTGCACGTCCACCTCGGCGGTCAGGTCTCCCTGGGCGATCTTCTTGGCGAAATCCACGCCCTTGTACACTGGCCCGGTGATGGATCTGGTCAGGATGACGCCCAGGGCCAGGGCGATGATCACACCGAGCACGACGCCGACGCTGGCCACGGTCATGGCGCGGGTCGCTTCTTCCCCGGCGGTGGTGGCGGCCTGCGCGCTGTTGCGGGTGGTCAGGTCCACGGCCTCAAGCATGGTTTGGTCGAGTTTTTCCTGGTCCACCCTTGATTCGACCATGAGCAGCCGACCCATTTCCTGGAAAGATTCCTGCGCCTCCTGGGCCTGGCCGCGCATGTCACCGAAGTGCTTGAACACTTCCGTGGCGATGGGCAGGAGTTGTTTGTACAATTCCAGCGATTCTTCACCTCGTCCTGCGGCGGCCAGCTCCTTGATCTTGGCGATGGTCTGGTGGAACGACTGGTGCACGGGGTAGACGGTATCCAGGATGCTCTTCATTTTGGAATTCGTGGTGGTCAGCTCCCCTGACCACTTGCCGTAATTGCAGGCGTGGTGATCCGTTCCGCCTTCGAAACTCTCGCCGGTAGCCAAGAGCTGCCCGACGTTGGTCATCAGGCTGTAGTGGTCACCGCGAAACTGCTGCAACCTGCCCATGAGGTTGTCGGGATTCATGATGTCGAGTTCGATGAGACGTTCGTTAAGCCCCAGGACCTTGTTGTTGGTTCCGGCTATATTGGTGACAACGGTCTGGATGTCCCGCCACAACGCCGCCTCTTCCTCGCCGTGGGGCAAAGCGGCATAGGCGTCCGCCGATTTGCGGTACGCATCGCGGATGGAGCTGATCTGCGTCGGGATTTCCTTGCGATCCTGGACGGTCAGTTCCGTGCTGAGCAGGCCGCGCAGGCTTGTGGTCAGGTCCGCGATGCCGCCCTTGACGCGCAGCAGAAGCTCCACCGAGGGCAGGGATTCGGTGCCCATGGATTCAATGTCTTCGGACAGGTCGCGCATGGTCAGAATGCTGACCAGTCCGATGACAAGGGCGATGAGAGCGGTAAGAGTGAACCCGCCAATGAGCTTGGTGCCGAGTTTGATATTTTTCATGAGAATCTCCGCAAGGTGAGGTGTCAATAGTGCTAATTTTGCGCCTTTTGTCACAAGGGTGTTGAAAGTGCAATATGTCATACAGATTGATCGTTTTGTCTAAAAGTAAACATTTTTTTACTTGTGTTACTAGTTTTTGTAGTACAAGAATTTAAAAATATAAATTTAAAATAATAATTAATTTATTTTTCTTAAATCATAACAATAAAATAGTATAAAATTAAATTATAACTATTTTATTGTTATGATGATAATGAGTGCAAAAATGAATAAATTAAAAATTTGTTGTATTATATGCTTCAATAATTTATTTATTGGAATAATATAGAAGGTAGAATATTCGATCAGGAGTTTATTCTTGGGATTGTAACGAAGTGCTTGGAGAACATGGTCGTGGCGTGGGGTAGAGCCAGGGGCGCGGGGTGATTATCGGTAAATCATGACTGGAACTGTGGGTGCGGAATCTGCTACAGGTGTGTCGTCTGAAAGACGGTGCCAAGGTCAGTACGGAAAATTTAGCCTGGGCAGGCATGCCGGAACTAGAAGCCGGCAGTCCGTCCGGGATTGTCCACTCGCAGTAGCAAAACAAGGATATGGTGTCCGCATGAGCAGGATGAACGGAAATTCTCGCAGTCTCGGGTTTTTCTTTCCCGGCGCGGCCGTTGTGGTTGTCTGTCTGACCCTTCTGGCCTCGTGCGAGGGTCAAAAGGAGGTGCAGGAGGCGTCCGCGGAGCCCCGGCCCGTGAAGATGATGACCGTCGGACAGGCTTCGCAAGCCACGCAACGCTCGTTTCCGGGCACGGTGCGGGCGGCCAGGCGGGCGGAGTTGGCCTTTCAGGTTTCCGGCACCCTCATCCGGCTTCCCGTTGGGGAGGGGCAGGAGGTGCGGGAAGGGGACGTTCTGGCACAGCTGGAGCAACGCGATTTCGAGACCGGTCTGCGCAGCGCCCAGGGGCAGTACGGCAATGTCCGCGCCGCTTTGGAGAGCGCCAAAAGCGAGTACGAGCGGATTCTGCGGATCCGCAAACAGGATCCCGGCGCGACCAGCGAGAGCATGATCGTGAAAAGGCGCGAAGCCATGGACCGGGCCACGGCCGAGCTGGAGTCCGTCCAGGCAGCGGTGGACGCGGCCAGGGACAAGCTTGGCTACACCCGCCTGCACGCTCCTTTTTCCGGCATCGTCTCCAGGCGGCATGTGGAAAATTTTCAGGAGGTGCAGGCCAAGGAGCCCGTCGTCAGCCTGGACGACATCTCGTCCCTTGAAATTCTGGTCGACCTGCCAGAGAGCGTGGTTGCGCGCATAAACGAGCCTTCTGAAAGAACAGGGAAGCAGGCTCCGGTGCATGCGGAGTTCGCGGCCCTGCCGGGTCGGGAATTTTCTCTCATCGTCAAGGAATTCTCCACCAGGGCGGACCCCAAAACCCAGACCTTCCAGGTCGTCTTCCAGATGGAAAAGCCGGACGATGTCGCCATCCTGCCGGGCATGACCGCCATGATCGTCGGCTCCGCGCAGCAAGGCGTGAACGGAGACGGCCGGTACGTCATTCCCGCAGTGGCTGTTTTCGGCGACGAGCAGGGCGTCTCCCATGTCTGGGTGGTGGAGCCGAAATCCATGGCCGTGCAGCGCCGCAAGGTCGGCATCGGCGAGGTGGCCGGGGATGCGGGCATCCGCATAACCGAAGGCCTGCAGGCCGGAGAGATTGTGGCGGTGAGCGGAGCCAGTCAGCTGCGTGACGGGATGCGGGTCAAGCCGTTTGATGGAACCTTCTGATCCGGCCGGGAGAATGATGATGAATATCGCGGAGTGGAGCATACGCAAGAGCGTCATCAGCTGGGTCATGACCATCCTTTTTCTGGTGGTCGGATGGTACTCCTTCAATAATCTGAGCAGGCTGGAAGACCCGGAGTTCACCATCAAGGAGGCGGTCATCATCACCCCGTATGCGGGGGCCTCGGCGGAGCAGGTGGAGGAAGAGGTCACCAACGTGATCGAGAAGGCCTGCCAGGAGATGGGCCAATTGGAGCGGGTGGAGTCGAGATCCTCGCGGGACTTGTCCATCGTGCAGGTCACGATGAAGGACAACTTTGACAAGTCCTCCTTGCCTCAGGTCTGGGACGAGCTGCGGCGCAAGGTTTCCGACGCGCAGCGCAGTCTGCCGCCCGGCGCCGGGCCATCCATCGTCAATGACGATTTTGGCGATGTTTACGGCGTCTTTCTGGCCATCACCGGAGAGGGCTATACGCCGCGCGAACTTCACGAGTACGCCAAGTTTCTGCAGCGCGAGCTCTTGAAGGCCAAGGACGTGAAGCGGATCATGCTTTACGGCGTGCAGAAGGAGGCCATCTTCATCGAGATGCGCCGCGAAAAAATGTCCCAATTCGGCGTTGCTCCGTCCGATATCGCAGGCGCCCTGAAGGCCAAGAACATTCCGGCCAGCGGTGGGCATCTGCCGCTGGGGGGCGAATACATCCCCATCAGCCCCACGGGCGAATTCAAATCCGAGCAGGACATCGGCGGGCTGCTCATCAAGGGCATGGGGTCGGACAGCACGGTCTATCTGCGTGACGTGGCCGACATCAAGCGCGACTACATCGCTCCGCCGGATGCGATCCTGCGTTACGACGGCAAGCCCGCCATCGGGCTGGCCGTGTCCACCGTTCTGGGCGGCAACGTGGTCGACATGGGCGAGTCTCTGGATCAGCGTTTCCGCGAGCTTGAATCCATGCGTCCGGTGGGCATGGAGCTGCACGTCATCTCGCACCAGAGCCGGGCCGTGACCGAGGCCATCAACGGTTTTCTGATCAACCTGCTGGAGGCCGTGGCCATCGTCGTGGTGGTGCTGCTCATATTCATGGGGCTGCGCAGCGGGCTGATCATCGGGGCGGTCCTTGTGATCACCATCATGGCGACTTTTATCGTCATGGACCTGGGCGACATCACTCTGGAGAGGATCTCGCTCGGCGCGCTGGTCATCGCGCTGGGCATGCTGGTCGACAATGCCATCGTGGTCACGGACGGGATGAAGGAGAAGATGAACCGGGGCGTCGACGCTCTGACCGCTGCCCGTGATGTCGTGGGACAGGTCGGGGTGCCGCTCCTGGGCGCGACCTTCGTGGCCGTGGCCGCCTTTGCCGCCATCGGCACTTCCCAGGACAGCACGGGAGAATATTGCCGTTCCCTCTTTTATGTCATTCTCATTTCCCTGCTCATGAGCTGGGTCACGGCCGTGAACACCACCCCGCTCTTTTGCAAGACGTTTCTGAAGGTCAGGCCGCAAAACGCGGACGGCTCAAGCGCCTCCCCCGATCCTTATGGCGGGAGATTCTACTGCGCATATCGCGTCTTTCTGGCGTGGTGCATCCGCTGGCGCTGGGTCACTGTGGCGGTCGTGGTCGCCCTGTTCATCGCGTCCATGGTCGGCTTTGGAACCCTCAAGAACAGCTTCTTCCCGGACTCGACCAGAGCACAGTTCTACGTGGACTTCTGGTTCGCCGAGGGCACTGACATCCGCGAAACCCAGCGGCAACTGGAGCGGGCCGAAGCGGATATCGGCAGGCGCGAAGGCGTGACCCACATGACGACCATGATCGGGGGAGGGCAGGTCCGTTTCCTGCTGACCTATCCGACGGAGAAGAGTTACGACGCCTTTGGCCAGATCCTTGTCGACGTTGACGATTACAAGCGCATCCCGGGCCTGACCAAGGAGATTCAGCGGGATCTCGACCGCTTGTTCCCTGAGGCTCTGGTCAGCGTGCGGCTCTTTGTGCTTGGACCCTCCGTGGGCGGCAAGCTCCAGCTGCGGCTGTACGGTCCCGATTCGACGGTCCTCAGGGAACTCGCCGCCAAGGCGGAGCAGGTGCTGCTGGATGACCCGCACGCCAAGTCCGTGCGCAACGAGTGGCGGCAGAAGGCCAAGGTCATGCGGCCCCGGATGGCCGAAGTTCCGGCGCTCAAGGCCGGCATCGAGAGGCCGCAGATCGCCACGGCTTTCGAGTCTGTCTTCGAGGGTACCCGGGTGGGCGTGTTCAAGGAGCGCGACGAACTGCTTCCGATCATCACGCGTGCTCCGGAAGAGGAGCGCGCCGACCTGGACAGCATGGAGGGCATGCCCATCTGGAGTCCGGCCGCGCAATCCATGATTCCCATTGGTCAGGTGCTTTCCGGCATAACCATGGAGTTCGAGGACGCCTATCTGTGGCGGCGGGATCGTTTCAAGATGCTGCGCATTCATGCCGATCCCAGCGAGGGCCTGCCGAGCGAGCTGATGCAGCGCGTGAAGCCCAGGATCGAGCAGGTTCTGAACGTGGATGTGGCGCAGGTGCTCGGAAAAACCCTTCCGCCCGGAGAGGATCCCTTTCAAAAGGACTATGACGCCTCGACGCTCAAGGTCGGTTACTCAGACAAATGGCCCATAAAGGATATGCCCGGCTACTACATGGCCTGGGGCGGTGAGTCCGAAGACTCGGCCAAGGCCAATGCGCGCCTCGCGGGCACCATCCCGGTGTTCTTCGGCCTCATGGTGCTCATTGTCATCGTGCTCTTCAACTCCATCAAGAAGACCCTGGTCATCTGGCTTACCGTGCCCCTCTCCGTCATCGGCGTGACCGCGGGCCTCTTGCTCTTCAACCAGCCTTTCGGGTTCATGTCCCTGCTTGGTCTCATGAGCCTCTCGGGCATGCTCATCAAGAACGCCATCGTGCTGATCGATCAGATCGATGTGGAAACCGGGAGCGGCAAACCTCCCTTCAAGGCAGTCCTCGATTCCGGCGTCAGTCGCCTCATTCCCGTGTCCATGGCCGCCCTGACCACGATTCTTGGCATGCTCCCCCTGGTCCAGGATGCCTTCTTCGTGTCCATGGCGGTGACCATCATGTTCGGCCTCGGGTTCGCCACGGTCCTGACCCTGATTGTCGTGCCGGTGCTCTATGCCATCTTTTTCAACGTGAAGTGCGAGGAATAGCGTCATGAAGGATATACGACGGACGTTGGGCGGCAGGGCGTTTCGGCTCGCGATTTTCAGCCTTGCTTTGGCCGTCATCGCCGGTTGCGCCGTGGGGCCGGACTACGTGCGGCCCCAGGCTCCGCAGATGCAGGAGTGGCTTGAAAAAGATGACGCGGGGCTGAAGCACGGTCCGGCCGAGCTTGCGGCCTGGTGGAAGCGTCTGAATGACCCCGTTCTGGACCGCCTGGTCGCGCTGGCCGCCGAGCGCAACCCGTCCCTGCATGTGGCGGCCTTGCGTATCCTGGAGTCGCGGGCCCGGCTCGGCATCGCCACCGGGAACCAGTTCCCGCAGTTGCAGCAGCTTCAAGGCAGTGTTTCCGACACGGGCCTGAGCAGGCACAACGCCAACACCACGCCGGCCATCGACAGGTATTACGCCACGGCCTCCGTGGCCCTGGACGCGGCCTGGGAGCTGGATTTCTGGGGCAGGTTCCGGCGGGCCGTGGAATCCGGGGCGTGGAGCGTGGACGCGGCCATGGCCGGATACGACGACCTGCTGGTCACGCTCACGGCGGAGGTGGCGCGGGTCTACGTGACCCTGCGCACCCTGGAGCAGAGGCTCTTCATTGCGCATGAAAACGTGGCGTTGCAGGAGCGGTCCCTGCAGATCGCCCGGGTGCTGCACCAGGGCGGGGACGTGACCGAACTGGATGTGACCCAGGCTGCAGCGCTGCTGGCTGGGACGCAGGCCTCCATCCCGCGCCTTGAGGCGCAGCTGCGGCAGTCCAAGAACGGGCTCTCGGCCCTGCTCGGGATGCTGCCCGGCGAAGCGGACCGGATTCTCGGCGGGCCGGGACCTGTTCCGCAAGTGCCGTCCGAGGTGGCCGTGGGGGTTCCCGCCGAGCTGCTCCGGCGGCGGCCGGACATTCGCCTCGCCGAGGCGCAGATGGCCGCCCAGTGCGCCCTGATCGGGGTGGCCCAAGCGGACCTCTATCCGCGCTTTTCGCTTTTCGGCACCATCGGCCTCTCGGCCAGCAACGCGGCCCTGACCTTTGCCGGGTATCCGGGGGGGAGCAGCCTGGGCGACCTTTGGAGCGGTGAGAGCCTGCAGTATTCAGGCGGCTTGGGTTTTGGCTGGGACATCTTCAATTATGGGCGCATCACGAACAATGTGCGCGTTCAGGATGCCCGTTTCCAGCAGCTTGTGGAACAGTACAAGAACATAGTACTGACCGCGGCCCGCGAGACCGAGGACGCCTTGACCGCCTTTTCGCGCTCCCGTGAGGAAGTGGCGTTTCTGGAGCAGGGGGTGGCCGCCGCCACGCGCTCGGTGGAAATTTCCATGATCCAGTACCGCGAGGGCCTGGCCGATTTTCAGCGCGTCCTGGACACGCAGCGCTCCAAAGTCCAGGTTCAGGATCAGCTGACCGCCACGCAGGGCTCGGTGCTTACCAATCTGATCGCTACGTACAAGGCCCTTGGCGGCGGCTGGGAATTCAGGTTCGGCAAGGATTTTCTGCCGCAAGAGATCCTGCGGGAAATGAGCGGGCGCACGGACTGGGGCGCGTTGCTGGAGTCGTCCGTTTCAGGCGAGACAGATGGCGGCTCGCGAGAATAAGAGTGTTTATCGGGGATGGCTTGGCGGCGAAGAATGACGTGAACGATGCCGTGCATGGGGCATCGAGCCGGGAGAAATGACGGCACGGGCCCGCAAAAGGGGGTTATTCCCTGAAAACATCCTCCAGTGTGTGAGCGTCGAGGATACGCTCGGCCCAGAGGTCCAGCTGTTCGGCGGTGGCGCAGCGCAGGCGTTCCTGCATGCGGATGTCAAGAATATCCTTTCCGAAGCGCTTGCCAAGCTGACGCCTCAGAACAGCGTGGCGGCCCAGGACTTCCCCTTCCAGCTTGCCTTCCAGTTTGCCTTCCAGTTTGCCTTCCATTCGGGCTTCCTTGCGGAGTCGTTCAGCCAGAGTCATGATCGTTTCCTCCTTGCTCGCATCCAGTTGCAGGGTGGCGATTGTTCGCCTGAATTATGGAAACGCAGTAAGACAAACCGCTGCTGGGTAACAACTCCCCTTGTTGTTCCAACCGGATACGCGGTGTTGTGTATGTGATCCGCCCGGAAAAGACGGCGCAGGATGTTGGCCGTTGAACGATCAGGAACGGAGTGTGTTGACAGGGGGCGTTTATGCGGGTTATTTATTAGGCGTGACTAATAATTGTGTTCTCAATAATTAAATAAATACTCAGAATAAAATCAGAAAAAATAATTTTCAGTTCTCTCAATTTTAGAATTATAAAATTTTATGAAGCACTGGGATTTTGTTGCCGATGCCCGAGTTGAAGGAAATTGTTTGAAATGGAGTTGGTAACACAATCGGTCAGACTGGAGGACGAGGATGAACAAATCTGTTGAACAGCACGACCTGGGAAAGCACCGGCGGCATTCGCGTAAAGGATTTTCAGCGCAACCGAATGCGGATGAGTCGTCATACGTGCCATGTCGCAGCGGCGATTGCGCGCAGTGTCCGTCTTATGACCTGTGCAGGAAGCGGGTGCTCATCGTCGGCGGCATCGAGCGCATGGAAAAGGCTTATCGGAAGCTGGTGGAAGAGCGCGGAGGAATTTTCGAGTACCACGCCGGGCACATGAAATCCGGTGGCAAGGGCCTCGAAAACAGCGTGCAGCGGGCGGATCTGGTCCTTTGCCCAGTCAACTGCAACAGCCACGGCGCGTGCCTGAAGGTCAAAAGTCTGGGCAAGAAGTTCAAGAAGCCCGTGCACATGCTCAGCAACTTCAGCCTGAGCGCCGTGGCCCGCACCATGGAGCGGCTTCATGCCGCAAATTGAGATGCGTGGTGCGCGAGTTGCGAATTCGAGCGGCGGTCTTGGTGCGGACCCTGCCGGGTGAGCGGATTATTCCAGATTTTTGGGCAAGCCTTCAATGAATGTGAGGATTTCATCGCGGACCCGGCGATAGACGGCCAGTATTTCTTCTTCATCCGTCATCCCGGCGCACAGGCTCGGCGGATCGTCGAAGCCATGGTGCACTCTACGAACCGGCCCGGGAAAAAACGGGCAGGTTTCGCTGGCGTGTCCGCACAGCGTAACCACGGCGTCAAATTCCAGGCTCGGCAGATCATCGAGAGTCTTGGAGACGTGGGCACTCATGTCCACCCCTGCCTCCTGCATGACCTTGACCGCGTAAGGATTCATGCCGTGCCGGACGATGCCGGCGGACGCTGCCTCGATTTCGCCTTTTTTCAGATGCCTGGCCCAGCCTTCAGCCATCTGGCTGCGGCAGGAATTTCCTGTGCAGAGAAAGAGTATTTTCATGATGATCTCCTGATGCTTCGATACTGCTTTAACGATCAAAGCCCTTAGTCCATTCCGGTACTGCGGGCAGTCATTCCAAAATTATCCCCGAACGCAAATTCACTGCGTCAGCTCCGCAGATCCGGGAACCAGCCTGCGGTGCGGTTGGCGTACTTGACCAGGGCCAGCATGACCGGAACCTCCACCAGCACGCCGACGATGGTGGCGAGCACCACTGGGGACGAGGCTCCGAACAGGGTGATGGCCACGGCCACGGCCAGCTCGAAGAAGTTGGACGCGCCGATCATGCCCGCCGGGGCCGCGATGCTGTGGCAGAGCTTCATTTTTCTGGCCCCCAGGTAGGCGATGAAAAAAATGAGCACGGTCTGGATTATGAGCGGGATGGCGATGAGCAGGATGTGCAGCGGGTTATCGAGAATGACCTCCCCCTGGAAGGAAAAGATGAGCACCAGGGTCAGCAGCAGCCCGACGATAGTGGCGTTGTTGAACTTGGGGATGAAGGTGTTGTTGAAATAGTCCAGACCCTTGCTCTTGATGACGTGCTTGCGGGTCAGCACGCCCCCGGCAAGAGGGATGACCACAAATAGGATCACGGAGAGAAATAGGGTATTCCAGGGAATGCTCACGCCGCTGATGCCAAGCAGGAATGCCACGATGGGGGTGAAGGCGACCAGAATGATGAGGTCGTTGGTGGCTACCTGGACCACGGTGTAGGCCGGATTGCCCCGGGTCAGGTGGCTCCAGACGAAAACCATGGCCGTACACGGCGCGGCCCCGAGCAGAATGGCCCCGGCCAGGTAGTCCCGGGCCAGTTCGGGCTCGATGAAGGGCGCGAAGACCACGAAAAAGAAAAACCCCGCGATGGCGAACATGGTGAACGGCTTGATCAGCCAGTTCACGATCCAGGTCAGGTACAGACCGCCCGGATTCCTGCCCACGTTTTTGATGCTCGCGAAATCGACCTTCATCATCATCGGATAGATCATGAACCAGATCAGCACCGCGATGGGAATGGAGACCTTGGCGTATTCGAACTTGCTTAAGAAAGCCGGGACTGCGGGAAGGAACTTGCCGATGAGCACCCCCGCGACCATGCACAGGGCGACCCAAAGCGTAAGATTTTTTTCGAAAAAGCTGATTCCGGCGAGGTTCTCTTTTTTCATGTGGCGCTTGCTCCTTCTTGGGTGGGCTTTGTTTGCTTGATATATCCGCATAGGTGGATATGTCAATGCAAGGGCTTCAGGTTTATGAAACCGAGCACTCGCGGGCAGATGATTCAGGCGGGCAGAAAGGGGCGGGCGATGAAATAGATGCCCATGAGGCCGATGAGGATTCCGGCCAATCGACGGAAGGCCGTTCCGCCGCGCTGCCAGGAGGCATTGTCTAGGAGGCGCCGCACCAGGGCCGTGGAACTGCCGGCGATGACGATGGGGATGCAGTGCCCGAGGCCAAAGAGAATGATGAGCAGGATGCCGGTCGCGATTTTTTCCTGCACCGTGATGACGGCCAGGATGGGGGCGATGAAGCCGAAGGTGCAGGAGCCGGACAGGACTCCGTAGGCCAGACCGAGCACAAAGGCTCCGCCCATGCCGCGCAGTTTAAAGCGGCCCATGAGACTTCCGCCCATGGAGCATGTGGCCACGCCGAGCATGTCCATGGCCACCCACAGCAGGATCAGCCCCACGGCGATGGTCCAGTACGGTCCCACGTCGCCGAGCATGCGGCCGAGCAGGGCGCAGATCACGCCGATGGCGGCGATGGTCAGAAACAACCCGCTGGTGAAGAGGCCCGCGTAGAGCGCGGCCTGACGTCCTTCGACCAGTCTGTCCTGTCCGGCCACGTAGCCCACGATGAGCGGGATGGAGGCCAGATGGCAGGGGCTGAAAAGCACGCTGACCACGCCCCACAAAAAACAGCCCAGAGCCGCCAGACCCACGCCGGACCCCATCCATTCATGGATAAGGATCAGGAATTGATCCATCATTCCACCCCGAGCTTGGTCAGCACCTTGATGATCTCCTCTTTGGAAAAGTACCCCTCGTGGCGCATGACTTCATTGCCGTCCTTGTCGTAGAAAATCTGGGTCGGGATGGCGCGAAGACCGAATTTCGGGGTCTCGTCCGGGTTTTTCCAGACGTCGATGAAGACGATGGCGGCCCGGCCTTCGTATTCTTCAGACAAGGATTCGATGACCGGAATCATCATCTTGCAGGGTATGCAGGCCTTGGCGCCGACGTCGACCATGGTGACCATGCCCTTGATGGGAACTTCCTGCGGGTCGCCGGAGATGAGTGGGGACGGCGCGGCCAGGGCTGGAGACGCTGCGGCCAGAAAAATGAGAGCAAGGAGAAGGCGAAGAATTTTCATGCAAACCTCGGTGCAAGGGATGGATAGGCAAGCCGGTAGTTGATGTCGGCGCATCCTGCCCCGAAGCGGTTCGCAAGACAGGATCGGGGCAGGAGCGTATTATGCGGTCAGCCAGGCCACCACGTCGGCCTTCTTGGGCACCTTGCCCATGACCTTGACCGTCCCGTCCACGGCCACGGCCGGAGTGGTGAACACGCCGAATTTTGAAATCTCGGTGAAGTCGGTGACTTTTTCGAGAGTGGCCTCAACGCCGGTTTCGGCAATGGCCGCTTCGACGATCTTGAAGGTTTCGGTGCACTTGGGGCAGCCAGGACCCATGACGTGAACTTTTTTCATGACAGCTCCGTAAACGGTTGAAGTTTTGATTGGCCTTGCGGCCAAGAATCAGTGTACACATGACTGACATAACAATTCAAATTCACAGGCCTTTCAAAAATGGTGAGATGCAAGGAAGCGAAAAAATTCAGGACGTGCGGTGTATTGCGAATACATAAGCGGTCTGGATTTCTTCGCTGACGCGGCAGATCGCCGTTTTTCAAAGGCCTGTCAGCCTGTCCCGGGCCGTGAGCACCGAGTCCAGACAGTGAAAGAAATTCAGCACACAGGGAACGCGCAGGCGATAGTAGACCTGCTTGCCACGCTTTTCGTCTTCCACTATGCCCGCGTCCTTCAAGAGCGAGAGATGCTTGGAAACCGTGGACAGGTCGCAGTCCGCAAGATCACGCAGGTCGCGGACGCAGCGTTCGCCGCGCGAAAGCTCCTCGATCATCATGAGCCGGGTCGGATGGGCCAGGGCCTTCATGACCCGGGCACGGGCCTCGAAGTCTTCCCTGGTGGGGCGAAAATGCATGAGCATGGTTGTCCTCTGATTTTCACTTGGCAATATTGCCAAGCGTTTCCCGCGTCAATTCTTTTCCGTGAGATTTCGTCAGGAATGGAAAGTGAAAATTACCCCAAATCATGTTTCCGCCATTGACGAGACTGACAAGCTTGCTTATTTGGTCATTTGTGCAAATGAAGGAGCGAAGATGAAAACTGAAGACAAGAAATTTTATGAGGCCAAGTCCGCGGTCCTCAAAGCCTTGGCTCATCCGACCAGGCTGTGGATGGTGGAGCAGCTTGAAGCCGGTGAAAAATGCGTGTGCGAGTTTGCCGAGCTCATCGACGCGGATTTTTCCACCGTGTCCAAGCACCTTACCGTACTCAAGCAGGCAGGTATCGTGCAGGACGACAAAAGAGGCAAGCAGGTCTACTATAGCCTCAAGGTCCCGTGCGTTTTGAATTTCATGCATTGCGTGGAGGCCGTGTTGTCCGCACGCACCCGGGAACATCTTTCAATGACCGGCCTCTCGGACCGGCCGCAAATCAAGTAGGGGTTTGTCATGAACTGGAAAGAAGAGTGGAAGCCGTTGGGCTTGATCGTCGTCGTATTCCTGGCCTGTTTTTATCTGCCCGTCGGTTTGCCGCGTTTTGACAACGCCATCCTCGAAGCGTTTCATCTCGTCAAATGGTACGCAAGAGAGCACGTTCTTTTGTGTCTGATCCCGGCCTTCTTCATCGCCGGGGCCATTTCGGTCTTTGTCAGCCAGGGGGCGGTGATGAAGTACCTGGGAGCCAAGGCCAACAAGGTTCTGGCCTACGGCGTGGCCGCCGTCTCGGGCACCATCTTGGCCGTATGCTCCTGCACAGTGCTGCCGCTCTTCGCCGGCATCTACCGCATGGGCGCGGGCCTTGGCCCGGCTTGCGCGTTTCTCTATTCCGGTCCGGCCATCAACGTGCTGGCCATTGTCATGACGGCCCGCATCCTCGGGCCAGAAATGGGCATCGCCCGCGCCGTGGGAGCCATCCTGTTCAGCGTGGTCATCGGCCTTTTGATGCACTTTTTCTTCCGCAAAGAGGAGGCCGAGCGGCAGGTCATGCAGATGGCCATGTTGGAAGAGGAAGTGAAACGCCCCCTGTGGCAGAACGCCCTCTATTTCGCTTCCATGGTAGCCATCCTGGTTTTTGCCAACTGGGGCGCTCCGCAGGCCGATACCGGGCTGTGGGCTGCCATCTATAATGCCAAGTGGATGCTGACTTCGGCCTTTTCCGTGGCTCTGGGCGCTATGCTCGTGACCTGGTTTGGCGTAAAGGTTTGGAAGGTCGGCGTTGCGGCCGTTCCCGTCGTTCTGCTTGCGCTTGTTTTTCCGCAGCAGCCACTGCTGGCCTTCACGGCCGGCGTCATCGGCCTGTCCGCCTTCACCAGCACAGATGACGGAGAGGTCGGGGATTGGTTTTCGTCATCCTGGGGTTTTGCCAAGCAGATCCTGCCGCTTCTACTCTTCGGCGTGCTCGTCGCCGGGGCGCTGCTGGGCCGCGTGGGCAACGAAGGCCTCATCCCCTCGGAATGGGTAGCCGGGGCTGTGGGCGGCAATTCATTCATGGCCAACTTCTTCGCCTCCTTCGCCGGTGCCTTCATGTACTTCGCCACCCTGACCGAGGTGCCCATCCTGCAAGGGCTCATCGGTTCCGGCATGGGCAAGGGCCCGGCCCTGGCCCTGCTCCTGGCCGGTCCTGCGCTGAGCCTGCCGAATATGCTGGTCATCAATAGCATCATGGGCCTCAAGAAGACCGTGGTCTTCGTCAGCCTGGTCATCATCATGGCCACGTTTTCGGGTATTTTTTACGGATCAATCTGGGGTTGAGTTGATCATTGAACGTAATGTGGAGGAAATATGAAGATTCAGATCCTGGGCACCGGGTGCCCCAAGTGTGTGAAATTGACGGAGGCCGTCAAGACGGCGGCAGACGCCTTGGGTTTGGCTTATGAAATTGAAAAGGTCACGGATGTGAACAAGATCATGGCCTACGGCGTGATGATGACTCCGGGATTGGTCGTGGATGGAGAGGTCAAGCTGGTTGGCAAGGTGCCGACGGTGGATGAACTGAAGAAAATTCTTGCCAAATAGGAGAGTCGAAATGTCCGAAAGTAGTTCCAGTGTCTGTGCGTGCGGAGGTTCCCCTAAACTCATTTAGACTGTACGATGAGCATGGATGGCCGAGAGGGCCTGGTTCGATAACGTCTTTATTTAATAGCTTGAAATTATTGGAAGATTGGGTTTGTCGTTAGCGACCGTTGACGCCGGGAGTCTGAAACGTTGCAACTGTGCATGAAGCGAAGGCGAATCTGTCCATAATAACAAATAGTTGTGGATTCATGGATTTTTCGTGTCAGATTCAAATTTTATTCGATAAAATAGGAGACGTCATGGAAGATTTTCTGCGCAGCATGACCATGAAAGATATCGGCACAAGCCTCATTTCGGCTGATCAGTTTGTGACCCTGTTCAACGGAGGGGAAACCGTTCTTCTGGATATCCGCTTTCCTTTTGAGACACGCTTGTGGGGCATGTCGTTCGCCGTTGCGATACCCCTGAATGAACTTCCCGACCGCTTGGCGGAATTGCCCAGGGACAAAACGATTGTCTGTGCCTGTCCGCTTGATATCCGGTCCAATATCGCTTGCCAGTTTCTTCTCCAGCAGGGATTCACGGCCAAGATTCTTGTTGGCGGACTGCTCGCGCTGGCAGACAGATTGCGGGGCGGCGCGGCCAATGATCTCAAGCTTGATCGTGCATGATCCTCTACATCGCCAGTTTTTTCGCCACGCTGTTCTTCTCGGCTCTTTTCGCGACAGGCGGAATGGGGTCCTCTGTCGTGCTCATTCCGATTCTGGGATTCCTCGGTGTTGATTTTAATCTGGCCAAGGCCGTCGGCTTGTTCATCAACACCACGACGACCTCGACCGCCAGTTTCTTGAATTGGCGGCGACAACTGCTCGATTTCTCCACCATCACGCCATTTCTCATCGCGTCGGTATGCTGCGCTCCGATCGGAACCTACTGCGCCAGCATCTGGAATGTGGAGTACATCAAGCTGGCTTTCGTGATCTTTTTGTTTTTTTCTTCGGCAAAGATCTTTTTCAAAGGTCGCACACCGCACGAGGAAACAGTGAAGTGCAAATGGGCCATTTTCTCGCTTGGTCTCGGTGTCGGCTTTCTGGCCGGTCTTCTGGGCATCGGCGGCGGCGCGCTCATTGTTCCGGTTCTGTTCGCCATGGGGTTTTCACCCATGCAAATTGCCATCAACGCCAGCTTCATGATCCCTTTTTCGACGCTGTCCGCTTTTCTGAGTTACGCCGGATTCATCACGATCGACTGGACGCTCATTGGCGTGACGACTATTGCAAGTATGTTGGGCGGATTTGTTGGCAACCGGATCATGCACGCGAAACTCAAGAACACCGATATCAAAAATGTGCTGTGCCTTGTTTTATGTTTGGTCGGCTTCAAAATGCTTTACGACATTCTGGCGGTATAACATGACGTTAGGAAAAGAAGTGCTCGCGACGTATGACTCCATGCTCACCGGGGATATTCTTTTCGAGCGCAGCATCACTCCCATGGTGATCGTGGACAGTCAACGCATCATGGTCAAGGCGAACATTCGTTTTTGCGATTTGTTCGAGTATTCGCGGGAAGAGATCCTCGGCCAGTCCACAGCCATGTTGACTCCATCCCTGGAACATTTTGAGAGCTACAAGCAATGCTTCGAGCGAACACGCGACGGATCCTTGCAAAGCCGCGACCTGCTTTACAGGAAAAAGGACGGCGCGCTTTTCTGGGTTAAGCTGACGGGCGTGCCCATCGCGACTGACGTTCAGCAATTTGTGCTGTGGTCATTCGACGATATAACGGAAGAAGTTAATGCCCGTGAAGAGATCAGGAACCGTTATCGGGAACTTGAGATCATCTTCGAGAAGGTTCGTGCGGGGCTTCTGTTTGTGGTCGACGGGGTGATCAATCGAGTCAACCAGTCTTTTCTGAGAATGCTCAACGAAAAGCAGGAAAACGTTGTGGGTCGCAACGTGACGATCTTTTTGGACTGTTTTGAGAAATGCAAGACGGAGGGAACAAAAAAGCTCGTTCGTTTTCGCAATCGCGATGGTCACGTGACAATCGTCGAAAGGGAGATTGTCCCCGTCACCGAGAACAGCCACATCATTGTCTTCATCGACATCACCGCACATGTGCAGGAGAAGGAGGTGTTGACGAAGAAATCTCAAATCGATGGTCTGACCGGAATTTTCAATCGCAACACTTTTGTCCAATTCGCTCAAGAGATGCTCCTCAGCCCTGCGCACGAGTTTGCGTCCTTCATGCTTTTCGACATAGATCATTTCAAGGAGATCAATGACACCTATGGCCATGACATTGGTGATGAGGTGCTGATTGAGCTTGTGCGTCTGATCCAGCAGCTGCTCCGGCGGGAGGAGATTTTTGGCCGCTTCGGAGGCGAGGAGTTTGGCATTCTTTTCCCCGTTGCCCAGGATCAGGCCAAGGTCATAGCGCAGCGGCTGTTGGAGGCCATCCGCCAGCACAGGTTTACCCGCGGGAATCTCGCCGTGACCGTCAGCATGGGGCTGGTGGACAATTCGTTTTCCAATGTTTTCGACACGATGTATAAGGAGGCTGACCGCCTGCTGTATATCGCCAAGAACAGCGGTCGCGATCGTCTGGAATGTTGTGCGCTCCGCTAGCATCAATTTTCTTCGCGCCAAAGTCTAAGGCGCGGCTTGCATGCGGATAACACCAAGGATGTTTATGGACGTCACGTTTTTCGTAAGCGTTCATCGGTCTGCATCTATCCAGAAATTTGTAATTTTGAGATAATGAGCCTCCAATTCAAGGAGGCACAGATTGCGGTCGTTTTTCAAATAAATCAAAATTTAGGATTAAATACATGTTTTTTTGGAACGCCGACCCCATCGCCGTGTCCCTCGGCCCCCTGTCCATCCACTGGTACGGACTGTTTTTCGCCGCCGCCTTCATTGCCGGATTGCAGATCATGGGCCGCATGTTCGTGCGGGAAGGGCGGGATAAGAATGACCTGGACTCCCTGCTTGGATTCGTGGTCATCGGCGCTCTAGTCGGGGCCAGGCTTGGACACTGTCTGCTCTATGATCCTGCCTATTATTTGGCCAATCCTCTTGATATCTTGAAGATTTGGGAGGGAGGGCTGGCCAGCCACGGCGGGGTGGCCGGGATTCTTGTCGCGGTCTGGGCCTTTGCTCGGACCAGAAGCTATCCTTTTTTGTGGCTGCTGGACCGCATTGCTGTGCCCGCCGTCCTGGGCGGAGCGTTCATCCGCATCGGCAATTTCATGAACTCCGAAATCGTGGGCATGCCGACCATCGTGCCCTGGGCCGTGATTTTCGCGCGGGTGGACGATCTTCCGCGTCATCCCGTGCAGCTTTATGAGGCTGCGGCCTATCTTATGATCTTCGCGGTTCTTTTTTCGGCCTGGCGTGCGGAGGGCGTGCGCAGCCGCCAAGGCCTGCTCGCCGGAAGCTTTTTGGTGCTGGTGTTTGCCGCCCGTCTTGTGCTTGAATTCTACAAGATGCCTCAGGCCGCCTATGAAGCTGGTTTTTTCCTGACCGTCGGACAGTGGCTGAGCGTTCCGTGCATTCTGGCCGGGCTGTGGCTTGTGGCCAGGGCCGGGCGGGGCGTGGGTCGGGCCGAAACAAAACGACTCGGATAGTCTGCGTTTCAGCCTCGCCGTCGTTTGAGGGCGGGTTCAGTGGCTCGGTGCTTCCGCTCTAATCGTCCCCTGTCGTTTCGCATGTTCCCTGGCGCATGCAGAACGTGCCAAGCAGACCTTCATCAAAGGCATTGCCGCGCAGGGCGGATTTCAAGGCCTCGATTTCTTCGGGCAGATAGCGTCCGTACATCTTGACCGGTATTTCCGGAATGCGGACCGTGGGCGATGCGGCCAGGGTGAGCATGTACTCGATCAGATATCCCGCGTTTTGCCCGAGAGGGCCGCAGTACGCCTGCCTTTGCCGCAGTCGCAGGATGCGCAGTTCGTGGATTGAGCGGCCGAATTCCGCTTCCATCAGTTCCTCCGGGGTGGTCAGGATAAGTTCGATCCTGACCGAACCCGCCCCTTCCATCACGTAGTTCCCGATATTAAGCTGGACATCGTCCGGGTCCAGTCCGCGCTGACCGGCCATGCTCCAGTCCATGTCGCGCAGGCGCGCGGCCAACGTGTCCGCAGGCGGAAGCTCGAGGTCCAGCAGCAGGTTTACGGCGTTGTAGTTGCCGCTGTGTTCCTGGATTTCCGCCACGTTCACCCCCGGTTCGCCGCCCAATATGGACGGGAGACGGTCGAGGGTTTCCTGCGGGGCGATGATTTTGAAGCCGAGGATGTCGTTTATGGTCAGGGCTTCGGCCCCGATGTGGATGGTTTTGTCCTTGAAGCTGTGGGCCACGGCTTCCTCGGCCTGCACGAAATCGTCCTGCATCGCCTCGTCCGAACTGACAAACGCGTCCAGCGGCACTCCGGCCTGCGCGGCCCGCTGCTGGGCAAAACTTCTCGCCTTGGCCTGGATTTCCTTGAAGAGCGCCTCCACCAGACGAAAGGACACTTTTTCCGCGACGCGGGCCATCCGTTTGACGCGTCCCAGGGCCATCAGCCGGGTCGCGTCATCGGTGATGACCAGGGCGTCCACGGGCAGGAAAGGAAAAAAATATGTGGGGTTGTCGCGGAAATTCTGCGTCAGCTCATCCACTCGTGACGTGTGCACTCCAAGGTGCGCGAGGATGTTCTCGCGCAGCTCATGCTTGAAGCGGACCCGCCGCGCGTTGAGCGGGGCGTCCCGGAATTTGCCGAGCAGGCGCAGGACGCGTTCGATGATCAGGGCGGAGATGGCGCTTTCATAGACGAATATCCGGGTCAGGGTTTCCCCGTCTTCAGGGTGGAAGTCGTCGTTCATCCAGCGCATGGTCAGATCAAAGAGTTCGTCCCGATGGGTCATGGCGGTCAGGTACATGGGCGCTCCGAATTTTTTCGGGAATTGTGGCGTGCGGGGCTCGTGATGCAAGGCATCTACCGCAACGCGTAAAATCTGTCGAACCGCTTTCCTCCGTACGGGGCATTCTTTTTTTGGTGACAGTGTTTCAAGTGGTTTGCGACGCAGAGTGTACGGTGATGTGCAGCTATGGTCACATGGTTGTGCACATGATGTGCAAATTTCATGTTTTTTCTGAGCGTTTGATTGTGGATTTGCGGACGTGACGGTGCCTCTGGCTGGTCCGAAGCTTGCTTGTGGCTCCGGTGCGGTCCGGGTAGTCCGGGCCGTGCTGCCCGGATCCGGGCGACAATTTCAGATTCAGACAAGGAGGATGTATGGCGAAATCATCGCCCAAACAGCAGGCCGGCAAAAAGAACAATGCCCTGGTTTACGGGATTGTGATCCTGATGGCGGGGGCGCTCATCGGCGTCGCCTTCAGCACGGCCTTTCATTCCACCAAAGGACAGAGTGAAGCCCCGGCCCAGTCCCAGGGCAATGACATGCTCGCCCAGATCAAGGTCTATTCCGATCGCGTCCTCTTGAACCCGCAGGACGTGAACGCCTGGATCACCCTGGGCAATCTCTACTTCGACACGAGCCAGCCCGCCAAATCCATCGAGGCCTACAGCCGGTCCCTGGAACTCAGTCCGGGCAATCCCAACGTGCTGACCGATATGGGCGTCATGCACCGCTCTTTGGGTGAATTTCAGAAGGCCCTGGATGCCTTTGCCAAGGCCATCGCCGCGGATCCCCGGCACGAAACTGCGCGCATGAACACCGGTATCGTGCTGCTCTACGACCTTGGCGACAGGGAAGGAGCCATCGCGGCCTGGCAGGATCTGGTGCGCATAAATCCGCAGGCGGTGAACGCCAACGGCACGCCCATCGCTGAGGTCCTGCGCGAGATGACCGGAAAGGCACCGGGCGCGAGCGGCGGGGAACAGAAGCTCCTTGCGCCACTCAGCAACCCCGCCAACTGACCCGCGACGTGAATCCATGAACCACCGCGGACACAGAACCATGTTGCAAAGTCGCCTGCTTGGGGTCGCCTTGGTGCCGCTGCTTGCGTTCATGCTCATGTCTGTTTCCGTATCCACTGTGATTTTTCTGCACGGGCTGGAAAAGGCCTGTTGCAGCGAGGAATGTCCCCCCGAATCCGCTGCCGCGACGAGTGAGTGCGCAGATTCGGTTTGCGGGATGATTACCGGCTTTCTTTCCTTTCTCCCCGAACAGGGCTTCCCCGTGACCGTCAGCCGCACCGCGAGCCGCTTCGAGTGGCAACTCGCCCTGGCTGCGCCGGACCCGTTCCTGCGCGCCGCCGAATTCCCTCCTGAGTTCATCTGATCCGCTAGCCCCCTTTTTTCGAGGCCGCCGATGCGCGCTGTGGCGCGTTCCGGCGATCGTTTTTCCTTTTCTCTTCAGGAGTGAATTCATGCGCATTGTCACGTTTTGCGGGATTTTGCTTGTCGTCATGGCCCTGTTCGTCACGGGTTGTGAAAAAAACAATCCGCCTCTGGGGGTCGGCCAGTTGGTGTCCGATCCCGGCGCCTTCAGCGGATCCATGGATGTCATCGGGATCGCCTATGCCTATTCCAGCTCGGATCCAAACGTCATGGGCATCATGGATTTGGGCGAATTGAAGTGTGCAAGCCCGGGCTGCACCAAGGTGCTCCTTCCGGTCAGGCTCGGCGACACGCGGCCCGCCATTGGCGATGAAGTCAGGGTCACAGGAGTTATGGTCAAGGACGCGTCGGGCTACCTGTTCAAGGCGGAAGCGTTGCAGATCCTGGCGCGGCACAATCTGGAGGCCTTCAAATGACCCCGGCCAAACTCGTTTTCAAGAACATCGTCCGCCGCCGGGGGCGGTTTGTCTTCACCCTGCTGGGCATAGTCATCGGCATGGCCTCTTTTGTGACCTTCGTGGCGCTTGGCGGAAGCCTCACGGCGCAGATCAAGAAGGAATCCGCCGCTCTGGGCGCGAACCTGGTCGTCACCCCCAAGGGCAGCTGCGCCTTTGAGCAGGTCTCGATCCTGACCGGCGAACAGTTGCCGACCACCATCACCGCAGAAGAAGTCGCGGCCATCCGCGCAATCCCCGGCATGACGGCCATTCCGTTTCTGGCCGAGCGTTCGGCCATCCAGAACCGTCCGGTGTCCGTGCTGGGCGTTCCGACCGAGGAGTCCCTGCCGTTCAAGGGGTGGCGAGTCTCTGCCGGACGCTACTTTAGCGCCCCTGACGAACACGGCGCGTTGCTCGGCTCGGTCGTGGCCGGGCAGTTCGCCCTGCAGCCGGGCGGGGAAGTGACGATCCGGGGGACGCGCCTGCCGGTGCTCGGGGTACTGGAAGAGACAGGCGGCAAGGACGATCTGACCGTGTTCCTGTCCCTGCCGGTGGCCCAGAGGTTGTACGATCAGCAGGACCGCGTTTCGTACGTGGCGGTGCGGGTGGATGACTTGGAAGAGGTCGACGCCTATGCCCTGAAAATCAAGGATGTGGTGAGTCTGGGCGTGGTCTCGGACAAGCAGATGCTGGCCTCGGTCCTGTCCATCGTGGGCACGGTCAGCGTGACCCTGCAGCTCATCGCGGCTGTGGCAGTGTTGGCGGCGGCTTTTGGGATCGTCAACACCATGATGACCGCAACCTATGAGCGCAAGCGCGAGATCGGCATCCTGCAGGCCATGGGCGCGACCAGGGGAACGATCTTTCGCCTCTTCCTGCTCGAATCCGGGATCTACGGGCTGCTGGGCGGCATCGGCGGGGCCGCGCTGGGCCTGGTGGCGTCCATGCTCGCGACTCCCCTCATCAGCCAGAACGCGGCATCGTCTTTCGTCAAGGGCGCGCAAGGCGGTATCGACCCGCTCATGCTGGCCGGGGCGGTGCTTTTTTCGACGCTCATCGCCATGCTCTCCGGGCTCTATCCTGCCTGGCGCGCGTCCAGACTTTCACCCGTGGAGGCCATCAGTTATGAATGATTCCATCATAAGAACCCAGGGTCTGACCAAGACCTATGGCCAGGGCGCAAGCCTGACCCAGGCCCTGCGCGGCGTGGACCTTGAAATCGAGCGGGGCGGGCTGACCTGCATCGTCGGCCCCTCCGGGCACGGCAAGTCGACCCTCATGCATCTGCTCGGGGGGCTGGACCGGCCAAGCAGCGGCCGGGTCCAGCTTGACGGACAGAACATGTTCGATCTTCGCGACAGTGAGCTGGCCGCTTTGCGCTCGCGCAAGATCGGGTTCGTGTTCCAGTTCTTCAATCTTCTGCAGAGCCTCACGGCCCGTGAGAATGTGGAAATGGCCCTGATGCTGGCCGCTGCGTCCGAAACCCGGCAAAAAGAACGGGCCGAGGAGCTGCTGGAACTGGTCGGACTCTCGGACAAGATAAATGCCAAGCCGGGGCAGCTCTCCGGCGGGCAGCAGCAGCGGGTGGCCATTGCCCGGGCCCTGGCCAATGACCCTCCGGTGCTGCTCATGGACGAACCCACGGGGAACCTGGACTCGGCGGCGGAGGCGGAGGTGCTGAACGTGCTTGAGGATCTCGTCCGCCAGGGCAAGACCATCATCCTGGTCACGCACAGCGCCGAAATCGCCGCCCGGGCCGACACCCTTGTGCGGGTGCGGGATGGCGTGATCTGTCATGACTGAATCGGGATGACCAACGGGGGCGCAAACCGCCCCCGGTTTTTGGGACTACGGGCGGCATTATGTGAGAGTTTTGCGGGCGGTCTGCCTGAAACACGGCTCGTTTTGCTCAGGCGGGCTTGCCAGCATGGGGCCGCCCGGGCAGAATGGAACAAAATTCCAAGAAGGACATATGGTTTTCATCTCTCGCATTCTTGTTTTCGTGTGCATGGCCGCCCTTGGCGTCATGATCTCCGCTCCGTCCGAAGCTTTTGGCTCGGAAATCAGGCGCCGGATTTATCTCCAGGCCGAGGAGGCGCTGGGCAAGGGGCAGCGTCAGGACTACCTGGCCAGGCGTGCCGAGCTCGGCGACTACGTGCTTCTGCCCTATCTGACGCAGCAGGATCTGGAAAAACGCATGGGGCTCGGCATCTCCGGGGAAGTCCGTTCCTTTCTGCGCGAGCACGACGGCACCCCGCCCGCCGAGGCGCTGCGCAGGTCTTGGCTTGCCCTGCTTGCCAAAAATGCTCAGTGGAGCCGGTTTGTGGAAGACTATCGCCCGCAAAACGACGAAAATCTGCAATGCTTTTACGGCCAGGCCCTGCTGGCCACGGGCAGGCGGTCCGAGGCCATGGACCAGGCCGCGTCACTGTGGCTTTCGGGTTCCTCGCGCCCGAAATCCTGCGACCCCCTGTTCAACGCCTGGATCAAGGAAGGCGGATTGACCAGAGCCTTGACCTGGCAGCGCATTGAGCTGGCCATGCAGCGGGGTCAGGCCAATCTGGCCCGCCATCTGTGGCGTCATCTGGCCCCGGCCGATGCGCAGTGGCTCGATTACTGGCTACGGGTGGACCAGAACCCCGCCCTGATTCTGGAGCGTGACTGGACCACGGTGACCCACGACCGGATGGACGCCATACTCGCCCACGGCATGCGTAAGATGACGCGGGCCGATGCGTCCCGTGCCGCTAAGGAATGGGATGTTTTGCGGCGACGCAATGGCCTGGACCGTGCGCGCTTTGCAGCCATTGAAAACGATGCGGCTTTGTACATGTGCTTGCGCTTTGAACCAGGCGCCGTGGCGCGGGTAGAGTCCATCCCGCAAGACCTTCGCAGCGACTCCGTGCGCGAGTGGGCCGTGCGCGCGGCTCTGCGCGAGCAGGACTGGGGGGCGGCGCTCCACATGCTGGATGGGCTCAGCGTCACCCAGAAGGAGGAACCGCGCTGGCGCTATTGGCAGGGCCGCGCCCTGCAGGAGAATGGCCGGGACAGGGAAGCGCTGGTAGTGTTTGAAACGCTGGCCGAGAGGCAGGATTACTTCTCCATGCTGGCGCTGGGGCATCTGGGCAGGCCCATGGTGGTGCCGCACATCCCGCTGGCCGTTACGGACGATGCTGTGCGCCGCGTCGGGAAGCTGCCCGCCCTGCAGCGCGCCGCCGAGCTTTACGCCCTGGAGCGCTACGGCCCGGCCCGCCGGGAGTGGCAGCAGGCGCAGCCCAGGTTCGATGCCGAGGAACTGGCAGCGGCAGCCGCCTGGGCGCATGGGCTTGGCTGGCATGACCGGGCCATCGTCGCCACTGCCGCGGCCGGTCACATGACAGACCTGGAACTGCGTTTTCCCGTGCCGCACAGTGAGATCGTTTTTGCCGAGGCCAGTGCCACCGGCCTCAGCCCGGCCCTGGTCTACGGTCTGACGCGCCAGGAGAGCCTGTTCATGTCCGATGTGGGATCTTCTGCCGGGGCCCTGGGATTGATGCAGATCATGCCGCAGACAGGCAAGCGCATTGCGGGTTGGCACGGCGAAAAATTGTCCCACCCCATATTGCTGCTGCAGCCCGAGCGGAACATCCGTTACGGAACCTCCTATCTGCGCAGGCAGTTCGACGACCTGCAAAATCACCCCTTCCTGGCCACTGCCGCCTACAATGCCGGGCAGAGCCGGGTCAAAGGCTGGCTCCCGTCAAGCCTCATGCCTGCCGACGTCTGGGTGGAAACCATTCCGTTCAACGAAACCAGGAATTATGTGGAAAAGGTGGCGGCCTACACGGCCATCTACGAAACCCGCCTGGGCAAAGCCTCCGAGATTCCGGGAGCGAGGCTGCCTCTGGTGCGTCCTCGCGGCTGAGCGCTGATTTTAAACATCTCAAAGTTGGCGTTACCCAAAAGCAGAGGTTTACTTGGGTGCACTTTCATGAGGAAGAGGGGGGGATCCGGTGGGCGGAGGTGGCTTCCAATGCCTTGATCAGTTGCGTCAGCATCTGGTTGACCGGAGTGGGGACACCGTTCTCGGCGCCTTTGCGGACGACGGCGCCATTGATGACATCGATTTCGGAAGGCCTGCCTTTCAGGATGTCCTGCAGCATGGAAGACTGATTGCTGCTGGTCACCTCGCAAATCTGCCTGACCCCATTGAGCGGAGCCTCATCGGGTAGCCTGACGCCCATGGCTGTGGCCACGGTTACGGCCTCGGCCACAGCCTGGGCCATGATGATCTCGCATTCGGAGATTTGGGCCAGCGTGCCGTTCGGGACCCGCAGCAATGCGGTCAAGGCGTTGATCCCCACGTTGATGATGAGTTTTGACCAGAGCAGGGCCTCGCCATCTTTGGTGACACTGGTCGGGATGCCTGCCTGGTTGAACACGGCTACGACGGCGTCGATCTTTTTGGCCTGCCCGGGGCCTGCGGCCAGCACGGTCGGACCGCTGCCGGCATGACGGACCTGTCCGGGGCCGAGCAGGGTGGCCGCTTGAGCGGTGATGCCGGCGGCGGCGCGGGCGGTGCCCACTGCGGCCTGAATGAGTTCGAGGTTGCCGAGCCCGTTTTGCAGGGTCAGCACCAGGCCGTCCTTTGCCAACAGCTGACTGGCAATGCTCGCGGCCTGGCTTGTCGAGCGGGCCTTGGTGCAGATTATGATCAGGTCGGCGCAGCGGCCGTATTGCCGTGGATCGGTCAACGCATTGGCCGCAGAGCGGCGGACCCGGCCATCCATGCCGGTGAGGCTGAGCCCGGCCAGATTGATGGCCTCGGCGTGTTCGGCATTGGTGGTGAAGAGGCGTGTCGGAACCACGGGAGCAAGCAGGGTGGCGAACAGGCCACCCATCGCCCCGGCACCGATGATCAATGTCTCCATTGTTTCTCCTTGTTGCGGGCATGGGCGCCGGATGGCACCGTGCGGACAGTCGCGGAAGAATTTGGCAAAATTATTTATCCTTGGTAAAAAGGTCAATCCTAACCATTGCTCACACATAATCCGTAATTTTGCGAGGAGACGATTCTCATGCCGGAAAAAAAAGATGTCTATGTGCAGAAACTCAAGGCCAAAATTGATGAATGGAATGCCGAAATCGACATATTGACCGCAAAGGCGAATCAGTCTCAGGCGGATTTGAAGCTTCGCTACCTTGAGCACGTCGAGGAGTTGAGGGAAAAACGTAATGAGGTTGAGGCAAAATTGAAAGTAGTGCAGGAGGCCAGCGGGTCCGCCTGGGATGAAATCAAAGAAGGGCTCGAAGAGTCATTCCACGTCTGGAAGGACAGCTTTTCCAAGGCAAAGGCCGCGTTTGAGCAGGGATTCAAGGACGGTAAAAAAGACAAGGATTGAAGCTGATGGGTGATTGACGTTGCCACGCCAGGGGGCGCCGTACTCTCCAGGAAGCAGAGGCGAGCAGGCATGCCCGGCTCCCCTCGGGCGCTATGCCCTTGATTACGTCTTGGGGCTGACAAAGCGTGTATCGGAGCGGACCTGGCCTGCCTTGTTCTGATGCGCTTCGGCCCAGCCGGAGATGGCTTCGGGGAAGGCGTCGAAGGTTTTGAAGTAGGGTTTGATGTCCAGGAGCGGAGTGCCATCCAGAACATCCACATCCAGGATGTGCAGGGTATTGCCTTCGATGCGCTCCAGTCTCACGATGGACAGGCCGATCTGGTTGGGGCGCCTGGGAGCGCGGGTGGAAAAGAGCCCGCGCTCGGCCGGTTCCATGAATGGGACGACGGTTAAATCGAACCCCGTGCTCATGTGGAAGTGGTAGAGCAGATAGATGTGGGAAAATCCTTCAAGATCCTTGAGGCCGGGGGCCAGGGCTTCCTCTATCACGATCCGGCCGGCCACATCGCGCGCGCCGCACGGTTGGATGGGCATGTTGGCCCTGTCGGTGTAGGGTGAATTGATGACGCCGATGGGACGGATGCGGATATCATCCATGGAATGCTCCGGATTTTGGGTGGTGATTTGCCTCGAAGAGGAAATTCATCGGCAAAGCACGGGGAAAAGTCCATCCTTGGAGAATGGCATTGCGGGATTTTCTCAACGATCTCTGTGTTCCATATTCTTCAGTTGATCGAAACAGACATTTATCGGTCGACTGGGTTTTCCAAATGCTTTGGCCAGTCCTGCCAGCATTGCGAGTGCTACTATGATCAGGGCGATTGTGATAATGAGAGTCGTTTTCATATAAAAATGGTAGCATGTGAAATATGGAACAATCAAGAGAAATACGTACGTAAATTTCGACAAATGGCGTTGATGCTTTTTGGGGATATTTACGTCCCCTTGCCTGGACGCTTGCCGTCGGGCTTTTCATGAACCCGGGGTCATGAGTCGCACAGCCTTCCGGTTTGCGGTGCTCTCATATGATTTCCGTCACAGGTTTCTGGTCGTCGGGACCCACGGGCATTTGCATGGTCGTGGGTCCCGACGTGTTTTTGGCGTGTCTTCTTCCGGAATTATTGAGGATTTGCGCAGGAACATGGTTTACCTGCCCTGACTTGATGTTGCCGGGGGAGCGATTTTGGTGGTGGAGTCGCCTTCTCCCAGAGGGATCTGGATGGTTTGCGTGGCCGGGGTGATCTTTTCTATGATTCGCGCGTGGTAGTCCTCTTCCTGCAACCCCTTGTACAAGCTGTAGCACATGATCAGCAATACAAGGGTAAACGGCAACCCCGTGGCGATGGATGCACTTTGCAGCGCCACCAATCCGCCTCCCATGAGCAGAGCAGCGGCGCAAACGCCTTCCATGACGGCCCAGAAAATGCGCTGCGGGATTGGAGAGTCAAGTTTTCCGCCTGAGGTGAGATGGTCCACTACTAATGATCCGGAATCGGATGAGGTTACAAAAAAGACGATCACAAGAGTTATGCCGATAAATGATGTGATCTGCGACAACGGAAAATTTTCAAGCATCACAAAGAGTGCTGTTGAAACATCCTTACTGACCGCACTCGCGATGTCGACCTTGCCGGCAATCTGCAACCACAGGGCTGATCCGCCGAAAGAAGACATCCACAGGAATGAAAGTATCGTCGGGAATATCATCACCCCGAGAATGAACTCCCGTACAGTCCTTCCTTTTGAGATTCTGGCTATGAACATGCCCACAAAGGGTGACCACGAGATCCACCAGCCCCAATAAAATATGGTCCAGGGATTTTGCCAGTTGCTTCCTTCCGCGCCGTAATAGGTTTCCACCCAGAAGCTGAGTTGTGGCAGGTTCTGGATGTAAAAGCCGATATTCTGCGTAAAAGCCTTGAGAATATAGACCGTCGGACCCACCGCGCACAAAAAGATCATGAAGGCACCAGCCAGATACATGTTGCCGATACTCAGCAGTTTGACTCCTTTATCCAGACCGGCAGTCACTGAAAGGACAGCCAGGAACGTGATCGCTGCGATCAGGATCACGGCGAATTCCACTGTGTTGGGCGAGCCAAACAGATACGTCAGTCCCGTCGCGACCTGCTTTACGCCCAGGCCAAGAGACGTGGCGAGACCGAAAAGCGTGGCCAGCACGGAGAGAATGTCGATGATATTGCCCCAGAATCCATATATTTTTTCACCCAGAAGTGGGTAAAAGATGGAACGGATGGTGAGGGGGAGTCCCCGGTTGTAGGCGAAAAAAGCCAGCGAGAGTCCGACCAGCGCATAGATGCCCCAGGGATGAATTCCCCAATGGTAATACGTGAGCCCCAGCGCAACCTGCGCTGACTGCGGGGTGCTGGCGGGAACATCGAACATTGGGGAGGGCGACATGTAATGAAAGATGGGTTCGCCTACGCTCCAGAACATGAGGCCAATACCCATGCCGGCGCTGATGAGCATGGAATACCAGCTGAATGTCGAGAATTCCGGCAAGGCGTCCGGGCCGCCTATTCGTATTTTTCCGTAGTCGCTGGATGCGATCAGGATCATGGTGATGACAAAGAAGTTGGCCGAAAGAATGTAAAACCAGCCAAAGGTATTGCCGATTCCATCCAGTACGCTTTGAAAAAAGACTGCCGACTGCTCTTTGAACATTATCGTCACGATGATGAATGTCAAAAGCAGAGTTCCCGCGCCGAAAAAGACGTAGGGGTGAACATCGAATCCGTATCCGACCCAGTTGTTTTCTCCGGGTTTGTGACCGAGGGAGTCGTCGTAATAGGCTTTTGTCGGGATGATCTGAAGACCGCGAAAAACCCGTCGTTCGTGGATGGCTTTCTGCTTTTGCGTTTCGTAGTGCTCGCGCGCCATTTCAATGGCTTTGCGCTCATAGGTTGGCTCGCGTCTCTTTTTTTTTATTTTTTTACCTTTGTCCACGGCTGCCTCCACGGTTTGCTTCTTGACGGGCGCACGTACGGATCAGAGTCTAACTCTTAGCTGTTTTGCGCGGAAGCATCCAGAAAAAAAGCATTTCAGCGAACTTGCTCCTCCTCGGAAAATTGCATTTTGTGTTGATTTTTTTTTGATTATCTCGGCAGGTTTCGTATCACGTGAATCTTTTCAAAATTATTTCGTTTTTGCGATGAATTCTGTAAGTGCATTACATAAAGAAAGGAGTCTGTTTGATTTTTTATGAAATGATTTTTCATGGCATTTTGTTGAAGAAAACATGTTGCATATGAACTGAATATCCCGGGGGAGAGGCGAATATGACTTTTGACCAGGCTCTCGTCATGGCGATTATAGCCGCTGCCATCGGCATGTTTTTATGGGGAAAATGGCGGCACGACATGGTTGCGATCGGTGCCTTGGTGGTTTGCGTCCTTCTCGGCCTGGTCGAACCGCAGGAGGCCTTTGCCGGTTTTGGTCATCCCGCCGTGGTTACGGTGGCTTGCGTGCTGGTGCTGAGTCGTGGTCTGCAATCCTCCGGCGCGGTCGATGTGCTGACCCGGACTGTCTTGCCGGCCAACGCCGGTCCGACGCTCAGCATCGCGGCCTTGGTCACCCTGGCTGCCGTGCTTTCCGGCTTCATGAACAATGTCGGCGCACTGGCTTTGCTGATGCCGGTCGCAATTCAGGTTGCCGGACGTCTGGACCTGCCTCCGGGCAAGGTCTTGATGCCTCTTGCTTTCGGGTCGATTCTGGGTGGCACCACAACCCTGATCGGGACCCCACCCAATCTTATCATCGCGGGCTTTCGCGCAAACCAGCCGAACACGGACGCCTTTGGCATGTTCGATTTTTCGCTGGTCGGCCTGCCGCTGACCCTGGCGGGCATTGTCTTTATCGTCCTCATTGGCTGGCGTCTTGTCCCGGCGCGCAGGCAGGCGGGAGCGGCTGGTTTCGAGATGAGCGCCTACGTCACCGAGGTTCGCGTGCCGGAAGGCAGCGTCACGGAAGGTAAGCAGGTGCAGGAAATAAAGGCGGTTCTGCAGGAGCTTGATGCGCAAATGCTGGATCTTGTGCGCAACGATATCCATGTCCGTTCTCCCCGGCCCGGCAAGATTCTGCATGCCGGAGACATATTGGTTCTGGAGGCAGACGTGGGGGCTCTGAACGAGGTGCTCATGCGGCTTGGTCTCAAGCTGGAAGAGGACAAGCTGCCGGATGCTCCTGACGATAAAGATGCCAAGCCTGTCGATGAAGATCATTTTGATGTCTTGGAAGCGCAGGAGCCGGGCGCGGGTGACGCTGAACCGGCCACCTTCGAAGACAATCCCGAAGATCGCGCGGATCTTGCCGCGGCAACCGAAGAGTCCGAGGACTCTCCGCGCACGGAAGAGACTGCGCTGATGGAGATGGCGGTATTGCCGGAATCCAAAATTGTCGGAAGTTCAGCCAGCGACCTGCTGCTGCGAACGCGGTACGGCATTAACCTGCTCGCTATTGCCCGTCAGGGCGAGTGCAGCATGGCGCGATTGCGTTCAATGCGGATCAAGCCCGGCGATGTGCTGCTGATGCAGGGGCAACGTGACCGTTTGAGCGGGTTTGCCGGCAATTCCGGCTGCGTGCCCTTGGCGCAGAGGGATCTGCGCATTCCCGACAAACGCAAAGCGCTCATGGCCACGGGCATCATGGTGATTTCCGTGAGCCTGGCGGCTCTGGGACTGCTGCCTGCGGCAGTGGCGTTCGCCGCCGGAGTGCTCGCGTCCATGGCGCTGCGCATCGTGCCCTTGCGTTCTGTCTACGAGGCGGTGGACTGGCCGGTGATTGTGCTGCTGGCAGCGCTGCTGCCGGTTGCCGGAGCCATGCAGCATACCGGCGCGGCCGATCTGATCGCGCGCCTGCTGCTGGAAAATGTGGCCCAGGGCAATGCCCTTGTCGGACTGGCCGTGGTCATGCTCACGACCATGGTTTTGACCGATCTCATGAACAATGCCGCAACGGCGGCCGTGATGGCTCCCATCGGGCTGGGCGCGGCGATTCAGCTCGGCGTCAATCCGGACACTTTTTTGATGGCCGTTGCCATCGGCGCTTCCTGCGCTTTCCTGACCCCCATCGGGCACCAGAACAACACCCTGATCCTCGGCCCCGGCGGATTTCGTTTTGGCGATTACTGGCGCATGGGCCTACCCATGGACTGCGTGGTCGTCGCCCTGGGGCTTCCGCTTCTGGTATGGTTTTGGCCTCTCTAGCATGAACCTTCGGTACGGATGAAAACGGCAAGGCTGATGCTTGAGCCATGCGGTGGCGTTTGGTTTGTGAACTGGATGACGTGACATAGACCGTCTGCACTCTTTTTTGCGGAGAATTCCATGCCCTTATTTTCCAAGCACGATTCCTGCCACCTGCTGGCGAACCAGGACGGTCAGGCCTCGCGACGTTTTCGGCATTACGATGCCTTTCTGGAGCACAATCATCGCGCTCTGCGCATCCTGGCTGAGCTTGAAATGCTGGACCGGGGGGCTGGTCTGGCCACTTTGGCCTTCATCCAGCGTC
This sequence comes from Desulfomicrobium baculatum DSM 4028, assembly GCF_000023225.1. Classification (NCBI taxonomy): domain Bacteria; kingdom Pseudomonadati; phylum Thermodesulfobacteriota; class Desulfovibrionia; order Desulfovibrionales; family Desulfomicrobiaceae; genus Desulfomicrobium; species Desulfomicrobium baculatum. The sequence goes on along the minus strand of NC_013173.1, from coordinate 2,177,517 downwards.
GTGGCACGGAGCTTCTGGTTCAGGTCAAGGGGCTGGTGGAATCCTTGAATGAGCTTTCAGGTCATCGGTACGAGGAGATTTTATCCGTTTTTGATACCGTGGCCGGGGAGCTTGACGCCTTGATCCAGCGCACGAGGCCGGTCATCGACGGCCCCCTGACGTTGTCTTTCGCGGAACTGGGCGCAAAAGACGTGCCTCTGGCCGGCGCCAAGGCCGCCAATTTGGCGCAGATCACCAATGTGCTCGGGCTGTCGGCTCCGGACGGGTTTGTCGTCACGACGGCAGGCTTTGATCTCTTTCTGCGCGATAACGGCTTGCTTGAGCCCGTGGAAGAAATGCTGGCCGATTTTGATCCGGACGCGGCGGACAAGGGCGAGGCGTGTCGACTGATTCGGGAAAAAATTCTGGCCGCTCCGTTGCCAGGCGCTCTGGAGGAGGCCATGCAGGGTGAATTTCTTGCGCTGTCCAGGCGACTTGGCCGCAAACCACGCATGGCAGTTCGCAGCAGCGCCGTGGGAGAGGACACCGCGGCCTCTTTTGCCGGTCAGTACGCAAGTGTGCTTCCGGTTGAAGAAAAGGATCTGCCCACGGCCTATCGCACAGTTCTGGCCAGTAAATACACGCCTCGCGCCATCCTGTACCGGTTGCGGTACGGGTTGTCCGACGCGGCCACACCCATGGCCGTGGCCGCCGTGGATTTGGTCGATGCCAGGGCCAGCGGCGTCCTGTATACTGTCGATCCTTCCATCCCGACGGCTAGGCAAGCACGTATCGACGCGGCCCTGGGTTTGGGCGAGCAGGTGGTCGGGGGGACCGCCTCGCCGGATGTATACCGGGTTGATCGTGACTCATTGTCAATCGCCCGGCGCAGCGTCCAGCCCAAAGGCGATGATCCGGAAAACATGACGCCTGCGCTGGCGGATTCGAGCGTCGTTGATTTGGTGCGCTCCGGACTTCGGCTCGAAGCCCATTTCGGCGCGCCGCAGGATATCGAATGGGCGGAAGATGCGGAAGGGCGGATCGTTTTTCTTCAGTCGCGCCCCTTGGGCATGACCAAGGTAGACAAACCCGCGGCCGCCTTGAAGACTGACGGCATGGAGCTGATCTTGTCCGCCGGTCAAACGGCATCACCCGGCAGGGTTTCGGGCAAGGCGGTTCTTGTTTCGGCGGAGTTGCAACCGGACCAGGTTGAAAATGCCATCCTTGTCGCCCGTACGGCCGCGCCCGATCTGGCCCCCTACATGAGCCGGGCCCGAGGGCTGATCACCGATCTGGGCGGAGTGGCCAGCCATTTGGCTTCCGTGGCGCGGGAGTTCAATGTCCCGGCCCTCATGGACACCCGCGAGGCCACGACGAGAATATCCACCGGCCAAGAGATCACCTTGCTGGCGGAAGAAGGGGAGGTCTATCAGGGCCTCATCCCCGAACTGGCCCGAAAGCTGCCCGGCAGGGAAGAAGATGAAGGCCGTGGGCCCATTGGCAGGCATCTGCGCGAACTGCTGGAACGCATTTCTCCCCTCAATCTGACCGACCCCAAATCGCCGGAGTTCACCCCCGGGGGGTGTCGCACTCTGCATGACCTGATCCGCTTCGCCCACGAAAAGGCCATGGAGGAAATGTTCAACATCTCCAGGCTCGCCGGTGAATCCCTGGTTTCGCGCAGCATGAGCGCCAATATTCCCCTGGCCATGCATTTCATTGATCTGGGCGGCGGATTGGCCGAGGGACTGCGTACCTGCGACGAGATTCGCCCGGAGCACATCCGTTCCAAACCCATGGCCGCGCTATGGCGGGGCCTGGCCCATCCGGGGGTGACCTGGGCCGGTAACGTGGACATCAGCGGGCGCAACTTCATGGCCCTCATGTCCGGGAGCATGGGGCCCGGAGGCACCGTGCCGCTGCAAACGAAATCCTACGCCCTGGTCTCCGCCGAATATCTGAACCTGAGCGTCAAGTTCGGATACCATTATTCGAATCTGGATGCGCTCTGTTCGGATGAGCCGGATGCCAACATCATAACCCTGCAGTTTTCGGGCGGGGCCGGCACCAGTTCCGGCAAGGCCCTGCGCATCGAGTTTTTATCCAATGTTCTTGGCCGACTGGGCTACGAGGTCGAGATCAGCGGGGACATGCTGCAGGCAGCTCTCAGAGGTCTTGACTGTCCGGCAATGGAAGATGTTCTGGATCAGACCGGCCGTCTGCTGGGGTGCAGCAGGCTGCTCGATCTCGCTATCCCGAACCAGACGGAGGTGCAGACTCTGACCGAGTTGTTCTTCAGGCAGGAATATGATTTTCTGGATCGTTCCGAAAAGCGCCTTCCCGGTTTTTACGCATCTTTCGGCCAATGGTCCCTTTCTGAAATGGACGGCCTGGAGGTCATCATGCAGGACGGGGCGCGTATGGGGCAGACAGTCACGTGCGCGCTGCATTTTGCGGCGAGTTCGGTGCTGGGCGAACGGTACCGGAAATTTTTGGAGAAGCGGCATGCCCGGCACTACTATCCCGTAGCCGTGAAGCGTGACAGTCGGCACGAAGATGGACGCATCCGGGTCGATGTGCGCATCGAGGCCGGATGCGTGGACCTCGCCGCCGGGCTGGCTTTCGGCCTGGCCAACGTGGGAAATTGTCTGGTGCTGGCTGCAGATGCCGCCGCAGGGGAGCTGCAACTGCTCGAATTTGTGAACAACACCAGACAGTTTTTGACGCGGATCGCTATGAAAATGTCTGTGGGCAGTTGGTTTGGTCTTGAGGTGAGGGTGATGGGGAAGGAGATCACCGCCCGCGTGGTTGATGGGCGCAGTCTGCGTTTCACTGCCCCCCGGCCCGTTGCCGGTTACGTCGGCCTTTGGGCCAAGGGAGACACCACGGCCTTTTTCCGGAATCTGGAAATGGATGGTGCCGTGCAGGAAGAAAAGCGATCAGGAGAGTAGGCCCCCCGAATTGCACAAATCGCAGGAGCGGCCGGTCGACCGCTCCCGCTGTGGATTTTGGTATTTTAGAACAGCATGTTAAGTTATCTGAACATGTATTTGATTGCGTACCCAAAAGACGGGTATGCCCACAACATGGATCGCAATTCGTCCACATCGACCTTCTTGCGCATGGCCAGTGCGAATAGGTTGATCGTTTCCTCTGCCGCGTCACCCAAAACGTGCGCCCCGAGGAGTTGGCGCGTCTCTTTATCGACCAGCAGCTTGAATCCCGCGCACTGCTGCCCGATGCGCTGGTATTCCGACCACCCTGCCGAATCTCCATGGATGACATCAAATCCTAAGCCCTGCTCGTGCGCCTCTTCTTCGAGCATGCCCACGCCTGCCAGCGGCGGGTAGGTGAACAGGGCGAATGGCGTCACGTCCTTGCTGATTTCGTGTATTGGGCCTTCGATGATGTTTTTGGCCACGACTTCCGCCTCCACGCTGGCCACGGGAGTGAGGGGCATGGTTTCGGCGATGACGTCTCCGGCAGCGAATACGCTAGGGTTGGAGAGACTCTGCATGCAGGCGTTGACGGCGACTCCTCCTTTGTGCGTGTCGATGTTGCCGGTGGGCAGGTCAAGGTCCGCCAGGTTTGGGATACGCCCGGCCGCGTTGAAGATTGCGTCCGCCGCAAAGCTTTGGCTGCCGTCTTCTCCGGCTTTCAATACCAACGCGCTGCCATCCTTTTCGATGGAGTGGGGTGGACAGTTCTGATAAAATTTCACCCCCATTTTTTCCAGATGTTCAGCCAGTCGCTTCACCAGGTCGGCGTCAAACTTTTTGAGAAACCGCTGGCTGCGATGAACAATCGTTACGTGCGCACCGGCCGCTGCCGCAATGTGGGCCATTTCAAAGGCTATGAATCCGCCTCCGATGAAGGCGATCCTCTCCGGCAGGGTTGGCATGGCCAAGAAATCGTTGCTGGAAGACAGCAGACTGCTGCCCGGGATGTGCAACTCCCTGGGAGTTGAGCCGGTTGCAATGCAGATATGGGAGGCTTCAAGCCGTGAATTTCCGCTGACGATGGTGTTTGGTCCGGCAAAGATTCCGGCCGCAGTGAATGTGTGGATGCCTAGCTTTTCGTAGTGTTTTTGGATTTTGTCCGGCAAGTCGTCCGTGAAGGTGCGTTTGAAGCGCATGAGTTCCACCCAGTCGAGCTTGGCGGAGCCGACCGGGCCTGATCCGGAGGCATTGTTGAAGCGTTCCACAGTCTCTGCGGCATCGGCCATCACTTTCTTGGGTTCGCAACCATGCAGAGGGCAGGTGCCCCCGAAACCGTGGCTTTCCACCAGCGCCACGCTCAGTCCGGCCTTGTGGCAGCGTGTGGCAACATGGCCTCCGGCGACTCCGGAGCCCAGGACGATGACGTCGAATTTTCGGGTTTTCAAAAGTAACTCCGTTTGTTCAGATTTCATGACCCGGTTTTCGGGAATGTCGTAATCATATCCAATAAAAAATGAATGTTACGTGACTCGTGCTTTCTCTTGAGATATATATCACTGTAGCGATTTGTCGTATGTGTTTGAAATCTTAACATAGCATGATCATTTGCAAAAAACAGTCGATTCGCAGATCGTGGTCGTAGCGTGGTGAGCGGTGCCAATTCATTGCCGTAGCACGAGGATAGGGCAAGATATGGGTTGTTCATGATGACGGATACAGATAATTCTGCAATTTTTCAAATCATGAAGAATGAAAAATCAGACGCGGATGTTTTTTTCTGTGCATGGTCGCGGGGAGATTTGGTTTTGGGGAGAGGAGCGGGGTATGCTGTGATGACGGATTCCCGTCCGTCGGGATGTTTTCGATCATCGCGCCGCTGTGAAAGCCTGTGAAAAGGTTTGAATTGTCTTAACTATTTGTAATTGTTGAAACAAGTGGGGGTATTTTTTTCGAACGCAAGGGCTCTGCGCTTTGCAAATTTTGAATTCCGCAAGGACTAGTGCGAAGTATTCTGTCAGGGAATTAATTCTGGTTCAGAAGATCAAGGAAGTACATCCCTCCTTGACGCAGTTCGTTGAAGGTGTGGATGCCTATTTTCTGCAGGATGTTCGAGCGGTGCTTGTCGACGGTTTTGACGCTGATGGCCAGGATTTCCGCGATTTCCCTGCTCTTCTTGCCTTTGAAAATCAGCTTCACCACATCAATTTCACGCGGCGTGAGGTTTTGCAGGGAAGACAAGCCTTTTCGCTGTCGTGTGGTGAAGATATAGTCCTTGATGATGTTTTTGGTGAGTTTGGGACTGATGAACAGGTCGTCGTTCAATGCGCATTTTATGGCCATGAAAAGTTCTTCGGGGTTTTCGCTTTTAAGAACATATGCGTTGGCGCCGTATTCCAGTGTTTCATAAAGAAAATCGCCGTTTTCATGGGCGGTCAATACGACAACCTTGACCTGCTTATCTATCTTGCGCAATTTCTTCAGGACTTCCGTTCCGAACATGTCCGGCAGTTGCAGATCCAGCAGGACGATGTCCGCAGGGTTTCGTCTGAAGGAATGCAGGGCTTCCCTGCCGGTAGCGACGTCCGACCCGCACGTGTAGCCGTCATGCATGTCGATCATGGATTTGAGTCCCATGCGCAAAAGATGATCGTCTTCAACCAGTAGAAAATTGCTTTTTTCCAAGGCGTGTCACTCCCGGATTATTCTCCAGCATGGCAGCAGCTCTGTCGTTGAAATAACGTATACAGGCATTGCGTATACGAGAGTATTTGGAAGGAGTTTACATGACGATGGAGATCATCAACAATGGCAATAATTATGTATTTTGAAATGCTTTAGGTAATAATATGTAATAATGAAAATCAGCCTCCCCCGTCGGTTGTATTTTGAAGGGCAGGCTGTAGAGGGCGTGCTATTCGGTGAGGTCTTCTTCCAGCATTTCGGTGAGAACATACATTTTGCGCTGGCGAAGGTCGGCAAGATTGTTGAGGCCGAGTTTTTCCAGGATGTTCGAGCGGTGCTTGTGAACGGTTTTGACGCTGATGAAGAGCGTGTCGGCGATCTCCTTGCTCTTTTTCCCGTCGATGACGAGTCTGACGATTTCCTTTTCCCGCACCGTAAGGTCGGCCAAAGGCGGCAGGGACTTACGCTGGCGATTGACGAAGAGGTAGGCCTCGACGATGAGCTTGGCCAGTTTCGGGCTGACGAACATCTCGTTTAGCAGCGCGTAATGGATACCCAGAAGCAGTTCTTCCGGCCCTGCCCCTTTAAGCACGTAACAGTTTGCTCCCCACTCCAGCGCCTCGAAAAGCAGCTCGTTTTCTTCATGAGAGGTAAGTACCACCACGGGGATTTCGGGTGCGATCCGCTTGATGTGACGCAATACCTCGATGCCGGAAATATCAGGCAGCTGGAGGTCAAGGAGGACAATGTCGGGATGATTGGAGTCGAAGAGGCGGATGGCTTGTTTGCCGCTCGCCGTGTCGGCTTCAATTGCGTATTCTTTTTTGGTCTGAATTATGGACTTCAGACCTAAACGAAGCAGCTCATCGTCTTCAACCAGCAGAACTCTTTTTTTCATGGTAAATTTCTCCCAATGAAAACTTTACCACGCGGTCTCGCGGAGTTCAACCCCCTACCGTTCACGCAAGGCGCCTCGGGCAGTCTTGATGATGGGGTTAACAATGTATTCAAGCACGGTTTTCTTGCCGGTCAACACATCCACTTGAGCCACCATGCCCGGGATGATGGGGAGTTCCTTGCCATTCTTGCTTGTCAGTGACGCGCTATCGGTGCGGACCTTGATGAGGTAGTAGCTGAGTTTTTTCTGTTCGTCGGTGATGGCGTCGGCACTGATATGTTCCACTTTTCCCGTCATGCTTCCATAGATGGAAAAATCGTAGGCAGTGATCTTGACATCCGCATTTTGCCCGGGATGCAGAAAGGCGATGTCCTCCGGGACCACTTTCGCCTCGACCAGGAGGGTGTCTTCCCTGGGCACGATTTCAAGCATCTCCATGCCTGGTGCGACAGCCTCGCCAATGGTCGTCACGAAGACCCGCTGCACGGTGCCGTCAACAGGAGAGCGGACGGTGGTGCGGTTCACCTGGTCTTCAAGGGCCGGAAGTGTTTCCTTGCGGCCTTCCATTTCCGTGCGAATCGTATTGAGCTCCTGCAGTATTTCCGTGCGATGGTTGCTTTCTCCTTCCTCGATGCGGTGCGCGGCCGCTTCAAGGGTGGCGTTCACTTTGGGAATGGCGATACGCGCATCGGCGATCTGTCCCGCGAGTTCCATCAGCTGGCGCTGGGAGCGCAAAAGATCCATTTCCGACGCGGCCCCCTTGGAAACCATGGCCCGGGTCATGTCTACTTCCTTTTTCAGGAGCGCATGGTTGCTCTGCAGATAGCTCAGCCTGCTCTTGAGCTCTTTGAGTTCCTGCAGACGCTGCTGCCTGTCGAATTCAAGAACGGACAGGGCGGCCTGCCGATTGGCGGCGCGAGAGCGCAGAAGCTCGGTTTGGTTTTTGAGCAGATGCGGCTTTTGGTCCTGCACTTCGGCCGGGAAAACTATGGTGTCCTTCCCTGCCAGCTCCGCTTCCAGGCGGGCGATGGCCAGGGTCTGATCGAGATAGTTTGATTGCTGCTCACGAAACCGCGATGTCATCTGCGTCTGATCAAGAAGGATCAGCGGCTGGTTCTTGGTCACCTCTTCGCCTTCGCGCACCAGGATTTCCTTGACGATGCCGCCTTCGAAATTCTGGATGCGCTTGATTTCCGTGGAAGGGATGATCTTGCCCATGCCTCGCACCACTTCGTCCAGAGGAGCGTGGGCCGCCCAGGCAATGGCTGCCGTGAAGAACATGGCGATGACGATGAGCAGGAGGTTGTGCGTAATCCTGCTGCGCCTGGTCATGTCATCCAGTTCCATCGCAAAATTCCGGATCTGCTGTTCCCGGCAGGCGTGCTCTCCCGCAGGCTCGGTGGATGCGCGTGAATCGTTTTGCGCGGGCGCTGGCGGTGCTGTTTCGGGTCCGGGCGCGCTGGGCGCAGATTCGACAGGATTGTGCTGGGTGTTCATTGTTTGGCCCCCGGTTGCTGCTGCATGTCTTGATTGACGGGAATTCCTCCGGACTGCAGTTGCCGCACGATCACGTCCTTGGGCCCGTCCGCCACCACCCGGCCGTCGTCAATGACAACCAGACGGTTCACCAGTTCAAGGAGAGAGGGACGATGGGTGATCAGCACCAGCGTCCTTCCGTCCAGAAATAATTTGAGGCGTTGCAGCAGCAGCGCCTCGGACTGGGAGTCCATGGAGCTGGAGGGTTCGTCCATGACCAGGATGCGCGGGTTGCGCAGCAGCGCTCTGGCGATGGAGATGGCCTGGCGCTGGCCTCCGGAAAGGGTGCCGCCGCGTTCCCCTACGTGCAGGGCGTAGCCCTGGGGGTTGGTGCGCATGAAGTCGTGGGTGCCCGATATCTGAGCGGCTTGCAGGATTTCCTGGTCCGAAGCCTGGGGATGCGCCATGCAGATGTTCTGCCTAACCGTACCCTGGAACAGCGCCACATCCTGGGGCATGTATCCGGTCCAGCGACGCAGATCCGCCGGGTCGACCTGGCGCAGGTCCGCTCCATCCACCAGCACCGAGCCCTGATCAGGGGTGTAAAGACTCAATATCAGTTTCCCCAGTGTTGACTTGCCCGAACCGGTCCGCCCCACGATGCCCACGCGTTCGCCGGCTGCGATGCGCAGGTTCAACCCCTTGAGGGCAGGGAGTTTTGAACCAGGGTAGGAGAAGGTGACGTCGCGGAATTCAATGTTTCCCGCCAATTGCGGCCTATGCAGAAAAGAGTGCGTATCCGTGCGTTCGACCGACAGGCTCATGACCTTGTCCAACTCCGAGTAGGCGTTCATGGTATGGTGCAGACGCGTGAGGAGCTGGGCAATCTGGGCGAAGGGGGCCATGACCCTGCCGCTCAGGATGGAGCAGGCCACCAGCCCGCCCGTTGTCAGCGTGCCGTCTTTGATCAGGTAGACGCCGACAATGATGATGACCACGTAGGCGAACTGTTGCACGAATCCCGTCAAGTTCATGGCCAGGTGGGACAGGGAGCGTAAGCGGATCGCGTGCCTGGCGCTGTCGGCCGTGTCGCGCATCCAACGCTGGCGCATGGTCGCCTCGCAGCCCAGGCCCTTGACCGTTTCGATGTTGCTCAAAGTCTCCACGAGCACTCCGTGCTTGCCGTTGCCTTTGGCCATGGCGCCCTCGACGGAGTTTTTTATGGGCACGTGGATGGCCAGGCCGATGAGGATCGTGATGGGCAGGACGGCCATGAAAACGAAGGCGATGGGGCCGCCGATGTACCAGAACATGGCGATGAAGAGCAGAATGAAGGGCAGGTCCACGAAGCTCACCAGCGTGGCCGAGGTGAAGAAATCCCGCAGGACTTCCAGTTCGCGCAGGAGGTTGGCGAAAGAGCCCACCGAGGCGGGCTTGTCCTTGAGGTGCATGTTCAGGAGCTGGTCGAAGAGTCTGCCCTCCAGTTCAACGTCGATCTTCTTGCCGGTGTTGTCGATGAAGTAGGCGCGCAGGCTTTTGATGGCGAAGTCGAAAACAAAGACAACGGCCATGCCGATGGCCAGCACCCAGAGGGTTTCCAGGGCGTTGTTGGGCACTACCCGGTCGTAGACGTTCATGACGAAGAGTGGCGAGGCCAGGGCCAGGATGTTCAGAATGGCCGCCGCGATAATGACCTGGGAGTACGAGCGCCAGTTTTTGAGCAGGGCGCTCAACAACCAATGCCCTTTGGTTTTGAGAGAAGGGCGTTGGTGCGCAGACTCCTCCCTGATGGGCAGGAGGTAGAGGACGTGGCCCGCGTGGAGCTTTTCAAGTTCCTTGCGGGGCATGACCTTGACGCCTTCTTCGAGGGCCGGATGGGCGACGGTCAGTTTCTCGCCGTCCATCTCCACGAGTACGCAGGCCTGGTCGTCTTCAAGAAAGAGCACGGCCGGCAGGGCGAAGCGCGCGACCTGTGACAGAGGACTCCTGACGATGCGGGCAGACATGCCGGCGTTGCGGGCGGCCGCTTCGACCTGGCCGGGAGTCAGCCGCCCCTGCGCGTCGAGAGGCAGGCCGGACAGGAGGGACGCGGGCGAAAGGACGCGGCCGTGATGTTTGGCGACAAAGAGAAGGCACCCGGAAAGCGCGTCGGTCGTTGCCTGGCTTTCCGTTCGTTCCGAGACGACGGGTTGGATAGTTCCGCCGTTGGTTGTTTGCGACTCCTGCAGCATCTGACTCTCCTTGCTTGCGTGTTTTGATGACCGCTTACGCTGTGAGCGCGTTGCAGGCATCTTATTGAAATGTTGCACAAATTTGACGAGCTACAAATGTTCCGGATTTTGTTCCGAATGATTCTCTCGCCGTTTGAGAAGCACGCTCGCGAGTTTTTTTTCCCGGCAGTCACGATTGAAGTGGTGTCCGGGAGGATTTGCGCCGTGCCGTGCTGTTTGAAGATCAGTGATACGGGGTGGGCTGCCTTTGAGGGGGTGATGGCCTTTCCCGTATAATTAGACATTACATGAGCGGAGAGGGTAGAATTATTCCTAAGGATCAGTATTTTTGGATCCTATTTATGCATATTTTAGTATGTATTGTATTTTGAAATGTCCGCACAAATGCATATAAACATATAGCGTGTGCTCAGGACATGCCGTGCTCAGGGAGGATGCGGGAGGAGAGAGGGTCATCCAGGAGGTCAGTGCGAAACATCGCGAGAGATCATTGTCAGGGACTGCTGAAAGAATTCGGAATGTGCCGCAAAAGTGATCCCCGCCTACGTGTGCCTGGCGAAGTGCGTAGCCTGGGCAAGTGGGCTGGTATACGTCGGGGTGGATCCATGCTTTTCAGGTAGTGAAAAGACATTGAGCCCTTTTTCACCGGGACGACTATCGTTACCGTAACCTCTGTGGCGGGAGGCCGCGAGATTTGCTCAAGGGTGAGATTTCGCGGCCTCCCTCTGTTTTGTGGTAGGGTTTTTGTTTTAAAATTGAAGGGGATGTATTAGTATTTACGTAGGTAATTATTTATCTTGGATGTGATCTGCGTTGGTTTCGAAACCATCTACTCAGTTTCTGGCGATGATCGGGCGCGTAGCGCTGCCTTAAGTGTTTTCTTTTCGTTTAAAATCAGCATGATAAATATTGATTTCTCATTATTGCCGGCAGAGGCAAGTCCATGGTGGCCCTGTTCTTATAGGTGGATGATATTCTTGAAATGGAGGTGCTTATAACTAACGATGGTTATTTTTGTCGGGCGTAAAATAAGCATATACGCGTACATATTCATGTATGAATTCCATACGTATACGTATGTTATTTAATATACATAAAAAAGTAGGTTGCTTTCAAAGAGTCGTACTAGGCGACCAAGGAGCAACCACATGTTCAAGAATCAGGGGATCGTTCAACCCTTAGACGGCAAAGCGCATGAAACCGAGGCCGTCACTGGCGGCTTGGAGCCGCTGAATCCGGGCGGGCAACCGCCCGTTGTCGCGGTCGATGGCCTGGGCGCGGATGCTGCCGATGCGACAGCTGCTGCCGTCTCAGCGCCCGAAAGTGATCTCGAAGTCGCGATGTCGGCGCTGGGCGCGCTGCCCGAAGATCAGGTCGCGGGTCTGAAAACCGTAGCCGCCACGTCAAGCTCATCGGTTTCCGAAGCCGAGAGCGACGTCTTCAGCAGCGACACGCAAATCCGCCAGGCACTCGGCATTCATCAGACCAGCGTCGGCAGCACCGATTTTCTGGATCGCGCCACAGGCGACGACTTCGGCATGACCGAATTTCTGGAATCGGGATCGTTCAGCGCAACGCCCGGCGCTGACCTGGCCGGTCGCGGAATCGAGGACGAGGTCGAGTGGGAAGGGCTGGCCTGGTTCCGGACATCCCCGGAAGACGACTCGCTCTTGGTGCTCGGCACGGTGGATCTTGGCGACATGGACGAAGACGGGTCCATGCTCATCACAATGGCCGGGCTGTTGGCCAAGGCCTACAACCCCGCCGACGCTCCGCTGGTTGTGACCGACCTGCGCCTCGCGGACGGGTCCGGCGTCTTGACGGACAACGGCGACGGGACCTGGACCTTCACCCCGGCGGCGGACTGGAACGGCAATGTCGTACTGAGCTACCTCGTAAGCGACGGCGAAACGTCATCTGCCGCCAAGGCGGCCTTGACGGTCAATCCGGTCAACGACGCCCCTGTCATCGCCGTCAACGATGTGCTGCTGGTGGACGACCTGACCGCGCAATCCCTGGCGGGGTCCCTGTCGGCCACGGACGTGGACAACGATGCGGCGGATCTTTTGTACACCATCACCCAGGGACCGGTAAGCGGCGTGCTGCTGCTGGACGGCGTCGAGATCACCGATTTCTCCCAGCCGGTCTTCACCCAGGCCGACATCGATGGCGGCCGCGTCTCCTTTAGCTTCGACACCCCGCAGCCCGGCGACGAATTCCGGGTCATCGAGGACGACTCCTTTGTCTTTACCGTCGATGACGGCAGCCTGAGCACCGTCGAGACGACCTTCAGCATCCGCAACAGCGCTGTGCAGATCTGGGGCACGGACGAGGCCGACGATCTGACGGGCGCGGCGGATTTCAGTCGCGAAGGCGTGACCTTCCACGTCTTCGGTTTCGACGGCAACGACACCCTGCGCGGCGGCGCAGGCAGCGATACCCTGGACGGCGGCGGGCAGACGTACGCATCGCACACGCCCTGGCTCTACACTCAGGAAGGCGGCGACACCGTGGATTACACCGCGAGCACTGCTGCCGTGGACATCGACTTGACCCGCGCTACCCAGGCAGGCGGCCACGCCGAGGGCGACGTGCTCATCGGCATCGAGAACGTCATTGGCTCGGGCTTTAACGACAGCATCACCGGCGATGCGGCGGCCAACTTCCTTTCCGGCCTGGACGGCACCGACACTCTGCTTGGCGGCGTGGGCAACGACACATTGCGTGGCGGGGCCGGGGCCGACCTGATCGACGGCGGCGCGGGCCAGGATTTCGCCGATTACCGCACCAGCGCGAGCTGGGTGAACGTGGACCTGAACATCCAGGACGGCACCACGGCGCAGAGCGGCGGCGGGGCGGACAATGACGCCGAGGGCGATACGCTTATCGGCATCGAGAATCTCATCGGCAGCAACGACGCCACCCACGGCGACGTGCTCACGGGCAATGCTGCGAACAATCATCTCATCGGCCTGGACGGCGACGACACCCTCATCGGCGGCGCGGGCAACGACACCCTGGTCAGCGGGGCCGGGGCTGACAGGGTGGACGGCGGCACGGGCACCCGCGATCTGGCGGACTATAGCGCCAGCACCGCCTGGGTGAACGTGGATCTGAACATCCAAAACGGGACCACGGCGCAGACCGGCGGCGGCGCGGGCAACCACGCCGAGGGCGACATCCTGACGGGCATCGAGGACGTCAATGGATCCCAGTACAGCGACTCCCTTACAGGCAACGGCGGCAGCAACCGCATTTGGGCTTACGACGGCGACGACACCATCTTCGGCGGCGGCTTCTACGACACGATTCATGGCGGGGACGGCAACGACTCGATTGATGGCGGTACTCACGAAGACTTCATCTACGGCGACGCAGGCAACGACACCCTCCACGGCGGAGGCGGCATCGACTCCATCTGGGGCGGCGCTGGCGACGACTACCTGTACGGCGGCTCTGACAACACCCAGGACCTCCTTATCGGCGGCACGGGTAACGATACCCTGGAAGGCGGCAGCGCCACCCTCTTGGACACCCTTATCGGCGGCATGGGAGCCGACCGCATCATCGGCAACGGCATCAGATCCTCGGCCAGCTACGAGCTGACCGGGTATGGCGACTTCGATGTCAGCTACCAGGGCGTTTACCTTGACCTGCGCCTCCAGGGCTTGGACGCCGACGGCAACCTGATGGTCCAGCCCGGCAAGCCCGGGGGCGACGACGCCACCGGCGACATCCTGACCGGCATCGTCAACGCCGTGGGTACGAACGGCAGCGACACGCTCATCGGCAATGACCAGGCCAACGAGATGTTCGGCGTTGACGGCGACGACCTCATGATCGGCGGCGCGGGCAACGACAAACTGGAGGGCGTGAACAACAACGACACGCTGGAGGGCGGCCTTGGGGCGGATTACATCTGGGGCGGCATGGACTACGACATCGCCTCCTACGCGAATGCCGCCTCGGGCGTGAACGTCAGCCTGGAAATCCAGAAGGGTGGCTTGCAGAGCGGAGCAGGCGAAGAGAACGGTGACGAGCTCTGGTACATGGACGGCCTGTGGGGCTCCGAGTTCAACGACACGCTCACCGGCAGCACCGTGGAGCAACCCGAATATCTGAGCGCGCAGAACCTGCTGCAGGGCGGCGCTGGCGACGACGTCCTGGCCGGTCTGGGCGGCAACGACACCCTGGACGGCGGCGACGGCATCGACACCGCCGACTACAGCCTGAGCGAAGCCTCCGTGCTGGTCGACCTGAACCTGACCACGGCTCAGACCGGCGGAGGAGACGTGACCACCGCTCTTTATTGGTTTGACGCCTACACGTCGGGCACCCGCTACGGCGGCAACCACGCCCAAGGCGACATGCTCGTCAGCATCGAGAACGTCACGGGTTCCGCCTATGGTGACACGCTCATCGGCGACGGCGGAAACAACGTGCTCTCCGGCCTGGACGGGGCCGACAGTCTGGTTGGCGGCGACGGCTCCGACACGGCGGATTACAGTCTCAGCACTTCCGCCGTAAACGTGGACCTCACCCTGACCACGTCCCAGACGGGCGGCGAGGCCGGCAACCACGCCGAAGGCGACGTGCTGACCGGCATGGAGAACGTCACGGGTTCGGCCCACGCCGACACGCTTGTCGGCGACGCGGGCGTCAATATCCTTGACGGCCTGGGCGGCGACGACGTCATCATCGCCGGCGCGGGCGACACCGTGCTCGGCGGGGCGGGCAGCGACGTGCTGTACAGCGGCGACGCCAGCCTGGACATCTCCGCCTCCACCACCATTTCAGGCGTGGAACGCATCGATCTCACCGGCACCGCCGGCAGCCTGACCGTGAGCGGCGACGCCATCCTTTACAACGCGGCCCTCGACCCGGCCGGCAGCGGCAACATGGCCCTCGTCGTCAACGGCGATGCTGGGGACGTGCTGCACATCGGCTATGCCGTCTGGAACTGGGCGACCATCGACGAAGGGTTCGCCCTGGGCGACGGCAAGACCTACACGGTGTACGAGGCCGAGAGCGGCGGCGAAACCGTGAAGCTGTACCTCGAAAGCGGCATGGTCCTGGGTGGCGGCGAGACGGCCCCGGTCATGGCCGATTTCGCCGTGACCACGGACGAGGACACGGCTCTGGCCTTTCAGAGCGGCGACTTCACTGCAGACGGCCGCTACGCCGACGACCACAGCTTCGAACCGGCTCTGGTGAAGATCACCGGCCTGCCGGACCACGGCACGCTGTATCTGGGCGCGGAGGCGGTGATGGAAGGCGATACGATCACGTACGCCGATCTGGGCGGTCTGCGCATGGTGCCGGGCGGCGACTTCTTCGGCGACACGTCCTTCACGATCAAAGTGAGCGATGGTCTGCGCTGGAGCGACGAGGCCACTGTGACCGTGCAGGTGAGCCCGGTCAACGACGCGCCGGTGGTCGATCTCAACACCCAACTCATTGCCGACGACACGGCCTCTGTCTCCCTGACCGGTTCGCTCCATGCGGCGGACGTGGACAATGACGCGGCGGATCTCTCGTATTCCATCGACCAGGCGCCGGTCCACGGCGTCCTGCTGCTGGACGGCGTGGAGATAACCGACTTCTCGCAGCCGGTCTTCACCCAGGACGACATCGACAACGGCAGGGTGGCCTTTCAATTCACCGCTTCGGCCGGAGCGGAGGCCCAGGTGGTGACCGGCGACAGCTTCACCTTCACGGTGAGCGACGGCGCTGCGACCACCGCTCTGCACACCTTCGACATTCACAATAGCGTGGTGCAGGTCTGGGGCACGGACAACGCCGACGACCTGACCGCTTTGACCAACTTCGACGACGACACCTCGACCTTCCACGTATACGGCTTTGTCGGAAACGACATCCTGCGCGGCGGGGTCAATGCCGACACCCTGGACGGCGGGCTGGGCACCGACACTGTGGACTACAGCGCCAGCGCCGCGTGGGTTCAGGCGGACCTGAACCTCGCCACGGCCCAGATCGGCGGCGGGGCAGGCAATGATGCCCTGGGCGACGTGCTCGCTGGCATCGAGAACCTCACGGGTTCAAGCTGGGACGACAGCCTCACGGGCGACGGCCAGGCCAATGTGCTCACCGGCCTTGCCGGTATCGACACGCTCATCGGCGGAGCCGGCAACGACACCCTGATCGGCGGAGCCGGAGTCGACTCCATGGATGGCGGCACAGGCACCGACATGGGCGACTACAGCGGCGGTGCGTCGTGGGTTCAAGTGAACCTTACCCTGGCCACCGCTCAGGTCGGCGGGGGGGCTGACAACGATGCGTTGGGTGACACCCTGGCGGGCATCGAGAACCTGACGGGCACCACAGACACCGCCCATGGCGACGTGCTCACCGGCAACACCCTGGCCAATCTGCTCATCGGTCTGGACGGTGACGATACCCTCATTGGTGGATCCGGCAACGACACCCTCATTGGCGGGGTAGGCGCGGATTCCCTGGACGGCGGGCTTCATTCGGACATGGTCGACTACAGCGCCAGCGCATCCTGGGTGAATGTGAACCTGAACCTGGCCACGGCCCAACTCGGCGGGGGCGACGGCAATCACGCCCTCGGCGACACGCTGGCGGGCATCGAGAACCTCACCGGAACAAATGACATCGCCCATGGCGACGTGCTTACCGGCAACAACCTGTCCAATCTGCTCTCCGGCCTGGATGGCGACGACACCATCTACGGCGGCGGCTTCTACGACACGATTTATGGCGGGGACGGCAACGACTCGATTGATGGCGGCACTCACGAAGACGCCATCTACGGCGGCACGGGTAACGACACCCTCCACGGCGGAGGCGGCATCGATTCCATTAGGGGCGGCGCCGGCGACGACTACCTGTACGGCGGCGCTGACAACATCCAGGACCTCCTTATCGGCGGCACGGGCAACGATACCCTGGAAGGTGGCAGCGCCACCCTCTGGGACACCCTTGTCGGCGGCATGGGAGCCGACCGCATCATCGGCAACGGGGTCAGATCCTCGGCCAGCTACGAGCTGACCGGGCACGGCGACTACGATGTCAACTGGCAGGGCGTTTACCTCGACCTGCGCCTGCAGGGCCTGGACGCCGACGGCAACCTGATGGTCCAGCCCGGCAAGCCCGGGGGCGACGACGCCACCGGCGACATCCTGACCGGCATCGTCAACGCCGTGGGTACGAACGGCGCCGATACGCTCATCGGCAACGACCAGAACAACGAGATGTTAGGGCAAGACGCCGATGACCTCATGATCGGCGGCGTGGGCAACGACTCCCTGTGGGGCGTGAACAACAACGACACGCTGGAGGGCGGCCTTGGAGAGGATTTAATCTGGGGCGGCATGGACTACGACATCGCCTCCTACGCGAATGCCGCCTCGGGCGTGAACGTCAGCCTGGAGATCCAGAACTACGATGCCGATGGTAACTACTCGCGCCAGTCTGGCGCAGGCGAGGAGAATGGCGACAGTCTCTGGTACATGGATGGCCTGTGGGGCTCCGAGTTCAACGACACGCTGACCGGCCGCAGTACGGATATTCCGGATTACATGAGCGTGCACAACCTCATCGAAGGCCGTGGCGGCGACGACATCCTGGCCGGCCTGTCCGGCAACGACACCCTGGATGGCGGCACTGGCTCGGACACCGCCAACTACAGTCTCAGCACTTCCGCCGTAAACGTGGACCTCGCCCTGTCCACGGCTCAGACCGGCGGCGAGGTAGGTAACCACGCCGCAGGCGATGTGCTCATCTCCATCGAGAACGTCACGGGCTCTGCCTATGGTGACACGCTCACCGGCGACGGTGGAAACAACGTGCTCTCCGGCCTGGCCGGAGACGACAGTCTGATCGGCGGCGGGGGAGATGACACCCTCATCGGCGGCGCGGGGAGCGATACTTTCCAGGGCGGCGACGGAGACGACCTGATCCGCGCCGGGGCGGGCGATGTCGTGGACGGAGGCGTGGGCAGCGACGTGCTGGTTTCGGAAGACGAGTATCTCGACGTGACCTCCTCCACGACCATCACCGGCATCGAGCGGATCGACCTGACGGGCGCGGGCAAGGATCTGGCCGTGAACGGCGACGCCATTCTGTTGAACGGCGTGGCCGACCCGGCGGGCAGCGGGTTCATGGCCCTGGTGGTCAACGGAGATGATGGCGATTCGGTGATCAGGGTGGCCGACGGCTGGTCCTGGACCCTGGTTGCCTCGGACATGACCGTCGGTGGGGACGGGCTGACCTATGCCCTGTACGAGGCCTCGAAGGCCGGCCAGACCGTGCGGCTCTATATGGAGACCGGCCTGAACGAGATCGAACTCGCCGACGGCGTGTACCACGTCCTGGGAACAGAGGGTCATGACGACCTGACCACTGTCTGGGACTTCACCGACTCCCGGCACCCATTCAACATCCAGGGCCTCGGCGGCGACGACACCCTGCTCGGCGGGCCGGGCGACGACACTTTGGCCGGGGGCGCGGGCAGCGACCTCATGGACGGCGGTGCCGGCTACGACATGGCTAGCTACAGCACCAGCGCCTCTTGGGTGGACATGGACCTGAACCTTCAAGACGGCGTCACGGCACAGAGCGGCGGCGGCGCGGCCAACCACGCGGCGGGCGACACGCTCATCGGCTTCGAAGGCGTCATAGGTAGCAACGATGCCGCTCATGGCGACGTGCTCACGGGTGACGACCAGGCCAACATGCTCGTCGGGCTGGACGGCGACGACTCCCTGGTTGGCGGCGCGGGCAACGACACCCTGGTCGGCGGATTGGGCTACGACACGCTGGAAGGCGGCGACGGTGACGACTGGTTCCAGGATGGGGTCGGCTCCTACGACAACACCTACACCGGCGACTACCTGGTGGGCGGGGCCGGCATCGACACGGTCGACTACAGCAACAGCCTCGACGTGTGCATGGTTGACCTGACCGACTCTTGGTATTCCTTTCCGAACAGCTCCTATTCCGATGCGTATTGCGACACGCTGGTCGGCATCGAGAACATCATCGGCTCCCAGTGGTTCGACTCTCTTCTGGGCGACGGCGGAGCCAATATGATCGATGGCGGGGGGTACTGGGACTACATCCTGGGCCGGGGCGGCGACGACACCCTGCTGGGCGGGTCCGACAACGACACCCTCGACGGCGGGGCCGGAAACGACTTCATGGACGGTGGCGCGGACAACGATCTTCTGATCGGCGGCGCCGGGATCGACACCATCCAGGGCGGCACGGGCGACGACCTGATCCACGGCGGCGCGGATGACGTCGTGGACGGCGGGGACGGGTTCGACACCTTCCGCCTGGAGGACAACATCGGAACCGGAAGCGCCTTCGACCTGGGCGCCATGAACGATGCGGGCCGGATCACGGGCATCGAGCGCATCGATATCACGGGCGACGCCGACGACGCGAATACCCTGACTCTCAGGGCCGAGGACGTGTTCGAGGTGTCCGGCGGATCACTCTATATCGATGGCGATACCGGAGACAGCGTGACGACCATGGGCGAGGGCTGGACCCAGGAGGCTGCGGACGTGAGTCATGAAGGTCAGACGTATCATCATTATACTGCTCAGTACGATTCTCAGACGATAAACTTATATGTTGAAACAACTCTCGCGTATCAAAACGAAATATAAATTGGAGGCACCATGAATTTTTACAAATCGCCACGTAATATGAAGTCGCTTGATGGTTCTGATATTTCTGTGACTCTGCATCATGATGAACGTAAAGATATCTTTTTTGAATACCAAAGGAGGAATATCTGTATGAAATTGGCACAGATTCAAATCGTTTGCATGTATCTCGTGATCTCTCTTCTTGTCTGTGCCGTTCCGGCCATTTCCGGTGCGCAGTCAGTCGCGTCCCCGAATGCGGAGCCCTCCGTCACTGCTTCCGGCTCCGACGGCGTCAAGTCGATTCTGGACGACACGGCGGCCCCTGGCGGTCTCACGCTTCAGGCGGCCCTTCAATCGGCCATCAACGACAACCCCACTTTTCTGAGCCGCAAGCATGCCTATTCGTCGTCGCACGAAGCGTATCTCAAATCGTTCGGCGCCCTGCTGCCGCAAGTCGATTTCGTGGCCAAGGGCGGGTATCAGGTGGTGCGCAACGATACGACCATCGCCAGCATGTCCGGCGAGCAGGGCGACACGTGGACGGACGATATGCGCGTGGTCATGTCGCAGCTGATTTTCGACGGCGGCCTGACTTCCGCCAAGGTCGAGGCCGACAAGCACCTGTCGCATTCCAGAAAGGAAGAGCTTTTCAACACCGCCGAGGATGTCGGACTGACCGCGACGCAGCACTTCATGGAAGTCATCCGCAATCGCGCCCTCATCGAATTGTGCGAACGCAACATTGCCGAACATGCGGCCATTCTCGATCTCACCCGCATTCGCCTTGACAGCGGCGGCGGAACGCAGGTCGACGTGAATCAGGCCGAGGCTTCCCTGGATGAGGCCAGATCTCGTCTGGTGCAGGCCAGGCAGGGGCTGGAGGACGCCGAAGCGGGATATCTGAAGGTTTTCGGAGCCACGGCGGACAGGCTGTCCATGCCCGAAAAGCCGATCGGAGCGATTCCCCAGAGTCCGGAAGACGGCGTGGCCTTGGCCATGAACGCGAATCGGGCCCTCAAAGCCGCGCATCTGGGCATCCTGCAAAAGGAAAGCGAAGTTGTCTCGGCCAAGGGACGCCATATGCCCAAGCTTCACTTCAAGGCCTCCGGGGGGCGCTCGGACAATACCGGTGGATATTCCGAAAATTACCATGACCTCTCCGCCATGCTCCAGGTCTCCTTCAACCTCTACAGTGGCGGGTCCGACGCGGCCGCCATTCGGGAGGCGAAGAGTGAACGACTGAAGGCGCTGGCGGAGACCGAAGAGGTCCGGCGCAAGGTGGAAGAGGATGTGCGCACTGCTTACAGTTTTCACAAGGCCACCGGGGATCTGCTGCCCGTTCTGAGTAGCCTGACCGACGAGAACGCCAGGGTCGTGGACAGCTATGCTGATCAGTTTCGCATGGGCAAGAGGACTCTCCTGGATCTGGTGTCCGCGCAGAGAAGCCTGTTCAGTTCGCAGCAGGTGTACCTCAACGCCATGACCGCGCATACATTCTCGTACTACAGAATCTGCATGCCCATCTCCGCGCTCATGTCCACGCTCAACGTGAGCATGGATGTTCCTGAACTGAAATAGTCCGTCGCGGCACGCCGCGAATCGACTGGAGAAACAGAGGGAGCGACGCTTGTGAAAGCGTCGCTCCTTCTGTTTCTTTTGCAATCTCCGAAGTGGAAAAAAGTACGTATATAATTGTGAAATCAAGGAAATATTGGCTTTTATGAGTGGATTGTGAAGAATTCATACTGATTTGTGGTTAGTATTTTTACAGTATTTTATAAATATTTATGTATGATAATTTTTTTTATCTTTATTTAAATATGAATATGTTTGCTTGGAATAAAGTAGGTATTAATAATAAGATAATATAAAGTTATAATTATAGGTTGACTATGAAAATTAATAGCAGTGCTAATTAGCTATCGAACAAATACTATGTAGATTGCCGTATAAAAATTTGTACTATTCAGACCAAGGAGCAATCTCATGTCCAAGACCCAGATATTTGTTCAGCAGGCGGACGGCACTGCGCGTGAAGTGGAAATCGCCAGCGGGGGCGTGGTGCTGTTGAATGCGAATGAGCACTTGCTCATCGCGGCCTCATCTGACCAGGCGCAGGTCGAGGCCGGGGCTCCGGGTGAAGTCATCATTAAATTGGAGGGTGTCGGCGAGTTCACCGTGGAGTCTGCCGGAGAAATTCCTGAACAAATAGCCCTGGCTCCCGAAATAATGGGCCTCAAGCCCTTGCCGACCATCGTTTTCGAGCCGACCCGCACCGACCTGTCCGATGACGCGCCCACGCATGAGCCGCTAGGCGTGCACCAGGCGCGGGTCGACAGCACCGCATTTCTGGACCGCCAGACAGGCGATGACTTCGGCATGGGCCAGCTCCTGGAGATGGCCGAATTCAGCGGCATGGCCGGAGAAGGATTGGCCGGGCGCAAGGAGACGGGCGACAAGGACGAGGATCGCATGCTGGACGACTCGCTCGACGACGGTCTGTCCGGTGATCCTGGTCAGGATCACCTAAACCTCCCCCCGGTCATCGACCTCAACGCAACCCTCCTGGTGGACGACGACGAGGCGGGGAACCTGCTGGACCACCTGCGGGCCACGGACCGCGAGAGCGGCCCGGCGGACTTGAAATACACGATCAGCCAGGGGCCGGCCTACGGCGTGCTGATGATCGACGGCAAGGAGGTCGACGCTACCAGGGTGACCTTCACCCAGGCCGATCTCGACTCGGGCCGCGTCACCTTCCGCTTCGACCCCCACGCCCAGAACAAGGTCCTGGTCATTGATGATGACACCTTCGTATTCACGGTCTCCGACGGCGTGAACACCACCGGCCCGGCCACCTTCCACATCCAGAACACCACGGTCCAGGTCTGGGGCACGGACAACAACGACGGCACCGTCGGCGACGATCTGACGAAGGCGAATGTCGACTTCAACCGCGACGGGGTGAAGTTCCACGTCTACGGCTTCAAGGGCAATGATACCCTGCGCGGCGGGTCGGGTGCGGACACCCTGGACGGCGGCGCCGGCCAGGATTGTGCCGACTACAGCGACAGCGACGGCTGGGTGAAAGTGGACCTGACCAAGGGGGCCATGGCCCAGTCCGGTGGAGGCGAACGCAATCACGCTGCTGGCGACGTTCTGAAAGGCATTGAGAACCTCACAGGTTCAAACTTCAACGATGTGCTCATCGGCGACGGCCAAGCCAATATCCTCAACGGTCTGGTCGGCGACGACACCCTGTACGGCGGCGCGGGCAACGACTCCATGATGGGCGGCGACGGCAACGACTCCATGATGGGGGACGGCGGCAACGACACGCTCATAAGTGAGGCTGGACATGACATCCTGTACGGTGGTGGCGGCGACGATTCCTTGGATGGCGGCGATGGCAATGACACCCTGCACGGCGGCCAGGGCAACAACACCCTGTACGGCGGCGCTGGCAATGATTCTCTGTCCGTAAACTTATCTTATATAAATTATAGGAGCTTTTTAGACGGCGGTGACGGCGACGATACGTTGATAGGCGGCTTCGGCCGAGACACCCTATACGGTGGCGACGGGAATGACTCCATGATTGCCGGCGGCATGTATGAAGGAGGACATCATGAAGTCATGGACGGCGGCGCAGGCAATGATACCCTGCTCTCCGACGGCGGCAACGACACCCTCTATGGTCGCGACGGCAATGACTTTCTGGACGGTGGGACTAATTCCGATCACTTAATAGGCGGTGACGGCAACGACACGCTCTATGGTGGCGATGCTTCAAATATAGAATGGATTCTATTCAGCCCCGGGTATTACACCGATTGGGATCTTCTGGACGGCGGTGCCGGTGATGATGTCCTGGATGGCGGCCGCGGTGCTGACACCCTGTACGGCGGCGACGGCAACGACTCTCTGTACGGCGGTGATTCCACCCCGTACCAGCCCTATAAAACTTGGCTTCGCGCCGATAACGACTTGTTGGACGGCGGAGCGGGCAACGATACACTGGACGGTGGCGCCGGCAAGGACACCCTGATGGGCGGTGAGGATAACGACTCCATGATGGGCGGCGACGGCAACGACTCCATGATGGGGGACGGCGGCAATGACACGCTCATAAGTGAGGCTGGACATGACATCCTGTACGGTGGTGACGGCGACGATTCCTTGGATGGCGGCGATGGCAATGACACCCTGCACGGCGGCCAGGGCAACAACACCCTGTACGGCGGCGCTGGCAATGATTCTCTGTCCGTAAACTTATCGTATATAAATTATAGGAGCTTTTTAGACGGCGGTGACGGCGACGATACGTTGATAGGCGGCTTCGGCCGAGACACCCTATACGGTGGCGACGGGAATGACTCCATGATTGCCGGCGGCATATATGATGGAGGAAATAATGGAGTCATGGACGGCGGCGCAGGCAATGATACCCTGCTCTCCGACGGCGGCAACGACACCCTCTATGGTCGCGACGGCAATGACTTTCTGGACGGTGGGACTAATTCCGATCACTTAATAGGCGGTGACGGCAACGACACGCTCTATGGTGGCGATGCTTCAAATATAGAATGGATCCCCGGGTATTACACCGATTGGGATCTTCTGGACGGCGGTGCCGGTGATGATGTCCTGGATGGCGGCCGCGGTGCTGACACCCTGTACGGCGGCGACGGCAACGACTCTCTGTACGGTGGTGTTTCCACCCCGTACCAGCCCTATAAAACTTGGCTTCGCGCCGATAACGACTTGTTGGACGGCGGTGCGGGCAACGATACCTTGGACGGCGGCGTCGGCAATGACACCCTGATGGGCGGTGAGGATAACGACTCCATGATGGGCGGCGACGGCAACGATGTTCTGATGGGTGACGCGGGCGACGATACCCTGGTTGGCGGGGTTGGAAAAGACACCCTGAACGGCGGCGAAGACGTCAACACCGTGGACTACAGCGCCAGCACGAAGGCCGTGCGCATCGACCTGAACCAGCAAGACGGAAAAGCCGCCCAGAGCGGCGGAGAGGCTGAAAACCACGCCGATGGCGACATCCTCCAGAACATCCGGAACGTCATCGGCACGGCCGGAGCCGACACGCTCATCGGCGACAGCCAGGCCAACGTGCTTGACGGCCGGGACGGCAACGATATCATCACCGCCGGCGCTGGCGACACTGTCGTCGGCGGGGCTGGCAACGATGTGCTGCACAGCAGCGACACAGCCCTGGATATCGCCCACTCCACGCAGATTACAGGCGTTGAACGCCTCGACCTCACGGGCAGCGCCAGCAGCCTGACCGTGAATGGCGACGCCATCCTGAACAACGGCGTGGCCGACCCGGCCGGCAGCGGCCTGATGGCTCTGGTGGTGACCGGGGACCAGGGCGACGCGGTGACCAGGGTCTCCGGCGACGGCTGGACCTGGACCAAAGTGGGACAGGACGTGGCCCTGGGCGCTGACGGCAACACCTATGTCCTGTACGAGGCCGTCAAGGACGGCGAGACCGTGCGGCTTTATGTGCAGACCGGTCTGGGCGAGGCCGAGATTACGGACGGCGTGGTCAAGATAACCGGAACCGAGGGCCCCGACGACCTGACCGTGGGTTGGAACTTCGACGATCCCCAGTATACATTTGATGCGCGCGGCCTGGGCGGCGACGACACCCTGCGCGGCGGCGTGCATGCCGACACCCTGGACGGCGGCCTGGGCACGGATGCAGTGGACTACCACGCCAGCGCCACCTGGGTGAAAGTGGACCTGAACCTGGCCACGGCCCAGGTCGGCGGCGGCGATGGCAATCATGCGCTGGGCGACGTGCTCACCGGCATTGAGAATCTCACCGGCAGCAACGACACAACCCATGGCGACGTGCTCTCGGGCAATGCCCTGAACAACGAACTCCACGGCCTGGCCGGCAACGACACCCTGCGTGGTGGTGCCGGCAACGACACGCTTATGGGCGGTGCCGGTGCCGACCTGCTGGACGGCGGTGCCGGCTCGAATACGGCCGACTATAGCTCCAGCACGACAGGAGTTTACGTAAATCTGGACCAAAATGGCGCTCAGACAACAGGTGGCGGCACGAGTAGCGACGCATGGGGAGATACGCTCACGGGCATAACGACCCTCATTGGCGGTATCGGCAACGACACCCTCATCGGCTTCGATTTCGGTGGACCGGCCGCAATGCTTTTGGGCGGGGATGGCGACGATGTCCTGCACGCCAATGCCGTAACGTATTATTATATTGGCGCTAGCAATACGTTGGATGGCGGTGCTGGCAACGACACACTGGGCGGTGCTGGTGGGCGTGACTCCCTGATCGGCGGTACGGGCAACGATTGGCTGCATGGCTGGACTGGCGCAGACACCCTGAACGGCGGCGACGGTATCGACACCGTCGATTACGCCGACGCCTATACCTGGGTAAAAATTGATCTCAACCTCACTGGAGCCCAAGGACTTGGAGGTAGGGACGGCGAAGGGCATAACGATGCCTTAGACGACGTGCTCGTGAGCATTGAGAATGTGCGGGGAAGCCGTTACGGAGATAGTCTTGTTGGCAACGCCGAGGATAACAAGCTTGAAGGCTTGGCTGGAAATGACACGTTGGACGGCCGGTCCGGCAACGACACCCTGGACGGCGCCACGGGCCACGACACCCTGGACGGCGGGGTGGGCAACGACTCGATCATCGGCGGCGAGGGCAACGACCTCATCATCGCTGGCGCAGGCGACAATGTTGACGGCGGCGCAGGCCTGGATGTGCTGAAGAGCACAGACGCCAGCATCGATCTTGTCAACGGCATCCACATGCAGAACGTGGAACGGGTCGACCTCACGGGGGCTTCCACCAGCCTGACCGTGAATGGCGACGCCATCCTGAACAACGGCGTGGCCGATCCGGCTGGCAGCGGCCTGATGGCTCTGGTGGTGACCGGGGACCAGGGCGACGCGGTGACCAGGGTCTCCGGCGACGGCTGGACCTGGACCAAAGTGGGACAGGATCTGGCCCTGGGCGCTGACGGCAACACCTATGTCCTGTACGAGGCCGTCAAGGACGGCGAGACCGTGCGGCTTTATGTGCAGACCGGTCTGGGCGAGGCCGAGATTACGGACGGCGTGGTCAAGATAACCGGAACCGAGGGCCCCGACGACCTGACCGTGGGTTGGAACTTCGACGATCCCCAGTATACATTTGATGCGCGCGGCCTGGGCGGCGACGACACCCTGCGCGGCGGCGTGCATGCCGACACCCTGGACGGCGGCCTGGGCACGGATGCAGTGGACTACCACGCCAGCGCCACCTGGGTGAACGTGGACCTGAACCTGGCCACGGCCCAGATTGACGGCGGCACGAACAACCATGCCGCTGGCGATGTGCTCACCGGCATTGAGATTCTCACCGGCACCAACGACACAACCCATGGCGACGTGCTCTCGGGCAACGGCCTGAACAACGAGCTTCATGGCCTGCTCGGCGACGACAGCCTGTACGGCTTTGCTGGCAACGACTTGCTGCATGGCGGGGCCGGGGCGGACCTGCTGGACGGCGGCACCGGCACAGACATGGCCGACTACCACGACAGCGCCACCTGGGTGAACGTGGACCTGACCCTGGCCACGGCCCAGGTTGGCGGCGGCGAGGGCAACCACGCCCTGGGCGACACCCTGGTGAGCATTGAGAACGTCACCGGTTCGCAGTATGACGATAGCATCACGGGCAACGGATGGCACAATGTTCTGGATGGAGGCGACGGCGCTGACACCCTGTACGGCGGCGGTGGGTACGATACCCTGAACGGTGGCGCGGGCAACGACTCCCTGTACGGCGGCGATGGGGCTTTCTACGATAACATGAACGGCGGCGCAGGCGACGACACCCTGGATGGCGGCGCTGGCCACGACTTCCTGCTGGGCGGCGACGGCAACGACTCCCTGTATGGCGGCGAAAGGAACTTTGCCGACACCCTGGACGGCGGCGACGGCGACGACACCCTGGATGGCGGCGAAGACCGCGACTCCCTGCTGGGCGGCGACGGCAATGACTCCCTGGATGGCGGCTATGATCGCGACACCATGGATGGCGGTGACGGCAACGACTCCCTGTACGGCGGCGATGGGGCTTTCTACGATAACATGAACGGCGGCGCAGGCGACGACACCCTGGATGGCGGCGCTGGCGAGGACTTCCTGCTGGGCGGCGACGGCAACGACTCCCTGTATGGCGGCGAAAGGAACTTTGCCGACACCCTGGACGGCGGCGACGGCGACGACACCCTGGATGGCGGCGAATACCGCGACTCCCTGCTGGGCGGCGGCGGCAATGACTCCCTGGATGGCGGCTATGAACGCGACACCATGGATGGCGGTGACGGCAACGACTCCCTGTACGGCGGCGATGGGGCTTTCTACGATAACATGAACGGCGGCGCAGGCGACGACACCCTGGATGGCGGCGCTGGCCAGGACTTCCTGCTGGGCGGCGACGGCAACGACTCCCTGTATGGCGGCGAAATGAACTTTGCCGACACCCTGGACGGCGGCGACGGCGACGACACCCTGGATGGCGGCGAATACCGCGACTCCCTGCTGGGCGGCGACGGCAACGACTCCCTGTACGGCGGCAATGAAGCTTGGAACGACACCCTGGATGGCGGCGCGGGCAACGACACCCTGGATGGCGGCGAAGGCAAAGACTCCCTGGACGGCGGCGCAGGAAATGACGTGCTCATCGGCGGAGCCGGGGCGGACTTCATTGACGGCGGCAGCGGCGTCAACACCGTGGACTACAGCGCCAGCACGAAGGCCGTGCGCATCGACCTGAACCAGCAAGACGGAAAAGCCGCCCAGAGCGGCGGAGAGGCTGAAAACCACGCCGATGGCGACATCCTCCAGAACATCCGGAACGTCATCGGCACGGCCGGAGCCGACACGCTCATCGGCGACAGCCAGGCCAACGTGCTTGACGGCCGGGACGGCAACGATATCATCACCGCCGGCGCTGGCGACACTGTCGTCGGCGGGGCTGGCAACGATGTGCTGCACAGCAGCGACACAGCCCTGGATATCGCCCACTCCACGCAGATTACAGGCGTTGAACGCCTCGACCTCACGGGCAGCGCCAGCAGCCTGACCGTGAATGGCGACGCCATCCTGAACAACGGCGTGGCCGACCCGGCCGGCAGCGGCCTGATGGCTCTGGTGGTGACCGGGGACCAGGGCGACGCGGTGACCAGGGTCTCCGGCGACGGCTGGACCTGGACCAAAGTGGGACAGGACGTGGCCCTGGGCGCTGACGGCAACACCTATGTCCTGTACGAGGCCGTCAAGGACGGCGAGACCGTGCGGCTTTATGTGCAGACCGGTCTGGGCGAGGCCGAAATCACGGACGGCGTGGTCAAGATAACCGGAACCGAGGGCCCCGACGACCTGACCGTGGGTTGGAACTTCGACGATCCCCAGTATACATTTGATGCGCGCGGCCTGGGCGGCGACGACACCCTGCGCGGCGGCGTCCATGCCGACACCCTGGACGGCGGAGCGGGCGTCGACACGGTGGACTACCACGCCAGCGCCACCTGGGTGAACGTGGACCTGAACCTGGCCACGGCCCAGGTCGGCGGCGGCGATGGCAATCATGCGCTGGGCGACGTGCTCACCGGCATTGAGAACCTCACCGGGACCAATGACACCCTGCATGGCGATGTGCTCACGGGAAATACCGGAAATAACCTGCTCTCCGGCCTGGACGGTAACGACACCATCAACGCTGGACTTGGCAACGATACGTTGGTCGGCGGGGCCGGGGCCGACCTTCTGGACGGCGGCGCAGGCACAGACATGGCCGACTACCACGACAGCACCACCTGGGTGAATGTGGACTTGAGCCTGGCCACGGCCCAGACTGGCGGTGGCGATGGCAATCACGCGCAGGACGACGTGCTCACCGGCATCGAGAACCTTATCGGCACCAACGACCTCGCCCATGGCGACGTGCTCACCGGCAATGGCGTGAGCAACTTCATGAACGGCGGCGCAGGCAACGACACCATCTACGGCGGCAATGCCCGGGACACCATCTACGGCGGCGACGGCGACGACTGGATCGACGGCGGCGTCCACGATGACTCCATCTATGACGATGACTCCATCTATGGCGGCGCAGGCAACGACACCATCTACGGCGGCAGTGCCCAGGACACCATCTACGGCGGCGACGGCGACGACTCTCTGGTGGGCTACAACCCCGACGGCACAAGCGACCGAAGGCAGGACACCCTCATCGGCGGCTGGGGCAACGACACCCTGGATGGCAGTCACGAACTCGATATTATTTTTGAGCACACGGTGCTCGTCGGTGGTTCCGGAGCCGACCGCATCATCGGCAACGGCACAAACACCTTCGCCAACTACCAACTGACCGGGCACGGCGACTTCGATGTCAGCTACCAGGGCGTTTATCTCGACCTGAATATCCAGGACGGCGTCACGGCCCAGACCGGCAAGTCCGGCGGCGACGACGCCACCGGCGACATCCTGACCGGCATCGTCCACGCCGCGGGCTCGAACGGCAGCGACACGCTTATCGGCAACCACCAGGCCAACGCGATGGCAGGAAACGACGGCAACGACCTCATGATTGGCGGCGACGGCGACGACATCCTCTACGGCCATGGTGGCAACAACACGCTGGAGGGCGGCCTGGCTGCGGATGCCCTCTTGGGCGACCTGGGCGAAGACATCGCCTCCTACGAGCATGCGGCCTCGGGCGTGAATGTTAGCCTGGAAATACAGGGTCGCCGCCAGGTCGGCACGGGCGAGGAGAACGGGGATGAACTCTACCACATGGACGGCCTGTACGGCTCCAACCACAACGACACCCTCACCGGCTGCAATACGCAATACTCGGACAGCGGGAGCGTGCACAACCGCATCCAGGGCCGCGGCGGCGACGACATCCTGGCTGGCCTGGCCGGGGCCGACACCCTGGACGGCGGCGACGGCAACGATACGGCCGACTACAGCGCCAGCACCAGCACCAGCTGGGTTAATGTGGACCTGACCCTGGCCACGGCCCAAACCGACGGCGGCGCGGGCAATCACGCGCTGGGCGATGTGCTCACCGGCATCGAGAACCTTATCGGCACCAACGACCTCGCCCATGGCGACGTGCTCACCGGCAACGACCGCGCCAACATCCTCAGCGGCCTGGACGGCGCCGACACCCTGATCGGCGGCAAGGGCAACGACACCTTGATCGGCGGGGCCGGGGCCGACTCCCTGGCCGGCGGCTTGGGCATTCTTGACATGGCCGACTACAGCGCCAGCACGGCCTGGGTGAACGTGGACCTGCGCATCCAGGACGGCGCCACCGCCCAGAGCGGCGGCGGCACGGACAGTGCCGGCCAGGACAACCATGCCCTGGGCGACACGTTGCTGGGTATCGAGGGCGTGACCGGCTCGAACTACAATGACGTGCTCTCCGGCAACAAGGACATAAATCTCATCTATGGCCTTGACGGCGACGACACCATCTACGGCGACCCCGACAATACAAAACCAAAAGATGATGTCGCACATGTCGACACCATCTACGGCGGGGCCGGCGACGACTTGATCTACGGCAGCGCCTTCGAGGACATGATCTACGGCGGCGACGGCAACGACACCATTTCCGGCGGCGGAGACTACGACAGCATCTTGGGCGGGGAGGGCAACGACCGCCTGATAGGCTACTACTCCAGCGACAAGGACGAGCACCAGGACCTGCTGATCGGCGGGGCCGGCGACGACACCCTGGACGGCAGCCGCAACAGCGACACTTCCATGGGTATTCTCAACGGCGGCATGGGGGCGGACCACATCTACGGCAACGGCGTCAATACCATGGTCTCCTACGAGCGGACCGGGGACGGCGACGGCATGGAGAAGAACATCCATGGCGTCTACCTCGACCTGCGCATCCAGGACGGCATCAAGGCCCAGACCGGCAAGGAGCGTGTGGAGGACGACGCCACCGACGCCACCGGCGACATCCTCACCGGCATCGTCAACGCCTTGGGATCGTACGGTCACGACACCCTCATCGGCAACGACCAGGGCAACGATATGTACGGCAACGGCGGCAACAACCTGCTGATCGGCGGGGACGGCAACGACTCCCTGAGGGGCGACATCAACGACGACACCTTGGATGGCGGGCTCGGGGCCGACCTTATCTGGGGCTGGAAGGGCGACGACATCGCCTCCTACGAGAACGCGGCCTCGGGGGTGAACGTCGACCTGAGGATCCAGAATGTGAACGGCTTGACCCAGCAAGGCAACGGCGAGGAGGACGGCGACGAGCTCTGGTACATGGACGGCCTGTACGGCTCCGCCTTCAACGACACCCTGACCGGCCGCGACACCGACGACCCCGACTACATGAGCATCCACAACCTCCTGCAGGGCCGCGGGGGCGACGACATCCTGAGCGGCCTGGCCGGCAACGACACCCTGGACGGCGGCACGGGCAACGACACGGCCGACTACAGCACGAGCGGTTCGGGCGTCCACGTCGTCCTGACCATCCAGGACGGGGTCACGGCCCAGTCCGGCACGGGCGACGCCGCCGGCGACGTGCTCATCGGCATCGAGAACGTCATCGGCTCCTCCTACGACGACACGCTCATCGGCGACAGCAATGCCAACGTCCTGAGCGGCCTGGGCGGAGCGGACTCCATTGATGGCGGCGGCGGCATCGATACGGTGGACTATAGCGCCAGCACCGCTGGGGTGCATATCGACCTGAGCCGCCAGGATGGCCTCACGGCCCAGAGCGGCGGGGCTGATGGCAATCACGCTGATGGCGACATTCTTCGGAACATCCAGAACGTCATCGGCTCCTCCTACAACGACACGCTCACCGGCGACATCGGCAACAACGTGCTGAGCGGCCTGGGCGGAGCGGACTCCATTAATGGCGGCGGCGCCATCAATACGGTGGACTATAGCGCCAGCACCGCTGGGGTGCATATCGACCTGAGCCGCCAGGATGGCCTCACGGCCCAGAGCGGCGGGGCTGATGGCAATCACGCTGATGGCGACATTCTTCAGAACATCCAGAACGTCATCGGCTCCTCCTACAACGACACGCTCATCGGCGACGGCAACGCCAACGTGCTGAGCGGCCTGGGCGGAGCGGACTCCATTGTCGGCGGCGACGGCATCGACACGGTGGACTACCGCGCGAGCAACGAGGCTGTAACCATGGACCTGAGGTACGGCACCTGCAAAGGTGGTGACGCCGAGGGTGACTCCCTTACCGGCATCGAGAACGTCTTCGGCTCGAACTTCAACGACACCATTACCGGAAGCAACGGATCGAACTACCTGTTCGGTATGGACGGCAACGACTCTCTCGCTGCCGCTTATGGCGACGACACCCTGGACGGCGGCGCGGGCAACGACACCCTGCGGGGCGCTAGGGACAAAAACCTCCTGCTTGGCGGCGACGGCAACGACAGCCTCTACGGCCAGGGTAACAACGACACCCTGGATGGCGAGGACGGATCGGATCTCCTTGACGGCGGAACCGGGGCCGATTCCCTCATCGGCGGCGACGGCATCGACACGGTGGACTACCGCGCGAGCAACGAGGCTGTAACCATGGACCTGAGGTACGGCACCTGCAAAGGTGGTGACGCCGAGGGTGACTCCCTTACCGGCATCGAGAACGTCTTCGGCTCGAACTTCAACGACACCATTACCGGAAGCAACGGATCGAACTACCTGTTCGGTATGGACGGCAACGACTCTCTCGCTGCCGCTTATGGCGACGACACCCTGGACGGCGGCGCGGGCAACGACACCCTGTGGGGCGCTAAGGACAAAAACCTCCTGCTTGGCGGCGACGGCGACGACAGGCTCTACGGCCAGGGCAACAACGACACCTTGGCCGGAGGGGCTGGGGCGGACCTCCTGGATGGCGGAACGGGCGTGGACACGGCGGACTACAGCGCCAACAGCGCTTGGGTGAATATAGACATGAGTCTCGCCACTGCGCAGACGGGCGGGGGCGACGGCAATCACGCCCTGGGCGACACCCTCGTCAGTATTGAGCAAATCATTGGCACGAACGATACGACGCATGGTGATGTGCTCATTGGTGACGGCGGGGACAACTTGATCAGCGGCGGTGCCGGCGACGACACCATCCACGGCGGCGCGGGCTTCGACTCCATCTTGGGCGGCGACGGCGACGACTACCTGGAATGCTACCTGCCGAACAGCGGCATGCAGGAGGCGTACTTCTCGTACCGTAACAAACTGATCGGCGGCGCTGGCAACGACACCCTGGTCGGCAGCAATTCCGATGGTGATGACATACTCTGCGGCGGCATGGGGGCGGACCGCATCATCGGCAACGGCATCAGCACCATAGCCTCCTACGAGCTGACCGGGCACGGCGACTTCGACATCAGCTCGCAGGGCGTTTACCTTGACCTGAGGATCCAGGACGGGCTCACGGCCCAGACCGGCAAGGAGCATCTGGAGGACGCCGACACCGACGCCACCGGCGACATCCTCACCGGCATCGTCAACGCCGTGGGATCGTACGGTCACGACACCCTCATCGGCAACGACCAGGGCAACGATATGAATGGCTTGGACGGCAACGATCTCATGATCGGCGGCGTGGGCAACGACTCCCTGTGGGGCGTGAACAACAACGACACGCTGGAGGGCGGCCTTGGAGAGGATTTAATCTGGGGCGGCATGGACTACGACATCGCCTCCTACGCGAATGCCGCCTCGGGGGTGAAGGTCGACCTGAGGATCCAGAATGTGAAGGGCTGGGTCCAGCAAGGCGCGGGCGAGGAGGACGGCGACGAGTTCTATTACATGGACGGCCTGTACGGCTCCGCCTACAACGACACCCTGACCGGCCGCGACATCGACCAACTTGGTTTCATGAGTGCTCACAACCGGCTGGAGGGTCGCGAGGGCGATGACATCCTGGCTGGCCTGGCCGGGGCCGACATCCTGGACGGCGGCGACGGCATCGACACCGCCGACTACAGCCTGAGCGAAGCCAATGTGCGGGTTGACCTAAGCCAGGCCACTGCCCAGACCGGCGGCGGGTCGGTCATGACCGAGACCATCCTGGACAGGAATGGTGACGAATGGAAAATTATCTACACGGGCAACCACGCCGCCGGTGACGTGCTCATCGGCATCGAGAACGTCATCGGCTCCTCCTACGACGACACGCTCATCGGCGACGGCAATGCCAACGTGCTGAGCGGCCTGGGCGGAGCGGACTCCATTGATGGCGGCGGCGGCATCGACACGGCCGACTACAGCGCGAGCGGCGCGGCTGTAACCATGGACCTGAGGTACGGCACCTACAAAGGTGGTGACGCCGAGGGTGACTCCCTTACCGGCATCGAGAACGTCATCGGCTCGAACTTCAACGACACCATTACCGGAAGCAACGGATCGAACTACCTGTACGGTATGGACGGCAACGACGCTCTCGCTGCCGCTTATGGCGCCGACACCCTGGACGGCGGCGCGGGCAACGACACCCTGCGGGGCGCTAGGGACAAAAACCTCCTGCTTGGCGGCGACGGCGACGACAGGCTCTACGGCCAGGGTAACAATGACACCTTGGCCGGAGGGGCTGGGGCGGACCTCCTGGATGGCGGAACGGGCGTGGACGCGGCGGACTTCAGCGCCAGCAGCGCCTGGGTGAATATAGACATGAATCTCGCCACGGCGCAGACCGGCGGTGGCGACGGCAATCACGCCCTGGGCGACACCCTCGTCAGCATTGAGCAAATCATTGGCACGAACGATACGACGCATGGTGATGTGCTCATTGGTGACGGCGGGGACAACTTGATCAGCGGCGGTGCCGGCGACGACACCTTGGACGGCGGCCTGGGCAACGATCTGCTCTTGGGCGGCGAGGGCGACGACCTGCTCATCGGCGGCGTGACGGACACCGCTCATGGCGGGGACGGTTTCGACACCTTCCGCCTGGAGGACAACATCGGCACCGGAAGCATCTTCGACCTGAGCGTCATGAACGACGCGGGCCGGATCACAGGCATCGAGCGCATCGACATCTCCGGCGATGCCGACGACGCCAATGCCCTGGCCCTCAAAGCCTCGGACGTGCTGGACACGACGGGCGGCGCCGACACCCTCTGGGTGCGGGGCGACGCGAATGACAGCGTGACAACGACGGATTCCGGCTGGCAGTTGCTCGGCGTCGAGACCGGAGCCGATGGACAGGAGTATAATCACTATTCGGGGTATGCGGGCTCGACCTTGGTAAATCTGATGATCGAGTCGGACATGGCACAGCAGAACGTCGTGCACGCATAGACTCCCTTTTGACGCACTCTGTCAGGATGTCCGAATGCGCGCACGGAGCGGGAACCCCTGTGCATCTCCCGGCGGATGGAGCCGCCGGGAGATGCTTCCTCCCTCCGACGGCGAGGGTTTGCATCTGGCGCCTATGGAAAGGAGCGCTGCGGGGATGATGCCTCTTTATCGCTTGAGCGGGCCGTCGGACCATGTTCAGCGGCCCGTCCGGTCGTTATTCTTTCGATTCTTCCGGGCTGTGCCGGTACTGGCCGCGATGGCACTGGTATTTGCCGTGCTGGCGTGGCCGACCCGGGCGTCCGGCTCCGAAGGTCCGAGACTGGCCTGGATCCCGTTGTCCGGGCATGAAGATACGACTGGGCCGGACGCCGACCCGGAGGCGAGGGAAGTTCGAACGACGCCGGGGCAATCCTTGCTCGTTCTGGGGCCGTATCTGGAGGTCCTGGAAGACCGGGTCCACGAGTTCGACGATGTGGATCATGTGGCCGCCACGGGCCGATTCAGTCAGGTCTCCTCATCGTCCGTCAATCTGGGCATGGCGGATTCTGTTTGGTGGTTCCGGTTCACCGTCAGGCTCGACCCGGGCCAGGATTGGTATTTCGATCCCGATTGGGCCTACGTCCGGACGCTGGACTTCTACGCTCCCCTACCCGCGTCCGACGAACAGGGAGACCTCTGGCAGCTCACCTCCCACCGCTTCGGCTCGACGACTGAAGGTCGGCTCATTCCGCTCATCGCCGACGGACTGAGTCATACGTACTATTTCAGGGTGTTCAGCGAGCGCGTCTCCTTCGTCAGGCCCTCCCTGTGCGAGCGCAACCGCTGCCTCTCCGAGAACAACCTGCGCAGCCTGGCCTTTGGCGCCTTCGTGGCGGTGCTGGCTGCCATGATCGTCTACAACTTCGTTATTTTCATCTACATCCGGGACAGGTCCTACCTCTGGTTCGTCGTGTTCCATGTCGCGCTGCTGGGGTACTTCTCCAACAAGATGTGGACGCCGTTTTTCAGCTACGAACTCCAGCCCCTGGTCGCCGCGACGTCCATCAACTTTTGCGCCATCGCCATGTGCCTGTTTCTGCGTGATTTTTTGGAGACAGGCCGATTCCATCCCGCGTGGGACAGGTTGCTCTTGGCTTGCGTCTTTCCAACGGGCGCCCTCGTCGTCTTGGGGCCGTTTTTGCCTTCCTCGCACATGCACACGATGTTCAATCTCGTCTTCAACGTGGCGGTGTTCCTGATGGGTTTTGGCGTCATCCTGTCCAGCTGTCTCAAGGGGCGCTGGCCCGGATGCATTCTGCTCATGGCCTGGAGCCTGGTTTCGGTGCTCTTCTTCATTTTTGTCGCCACGGTCGTCGGATGGTCCAACCTGGGCTATTCCATGGGTTTCAATCTGGCGCTGGCCGCCGAGGCCGTGCTCATGTCCCTGCCGTTGGCCTACCGCATAAGGCAGCTCAAGCTGGAGCGCGAGGCCTCGGCCATGGCCGCCCGGGCCAAGAATCTTTTTCTGGCCCGCATGAGCCATGAGATACGCACGCCCATGGCCGCCATTCTGGGCTTCACCGACATCGCCCTGCGCATGCAGTGCTGTGATCAGGTCCGGCAGTACCTTCTTAAAGTGAAGGTCTCGGCCGGACACTTGCTGGGATTAATCAACGAGATTTTGGATTTGGCAAAGATCGAGGCGGGTAAGCTGGATGTGGAACACAAGTCCTTCGATCTGCTCTGCCTGGCACGTGAAGTGTGCGAAATCGTCGCGCCCATGGCCGAGAAAAATGGCAACGAACTGCTGCTCGAAGCGGATCCGGACTTACCCGTCCACGTGTTCGGAGACCCCATGCGGCTGCGGCAGGTGCTGGTGAATCTTGCTGGAAATGCCGTCAAATTCACCAAGAATGGTGAAGTCCGCATTGCGATGGGGTTTGCCAAGGCTGTTCCGGGCGCTGCGTACGCAGTGGACGCGCATGCGTTTTCATCAGGCAGACAGCGGTTTCGCTTCGAGATTTCCGATACCGGCCCGGGCATCCCTGCCGAACTCATACCCCGTTTGTTTCAGGCTTTCGAACAGGGTGGCGGTGACACTGCCAGCAGATACGGCGGAGCCGGGCTTGGGCTGAACATCAGTTCCAGGCTGGTCGAGCTGATGGGTGGGGTGATCGGGTTGTCGAGCGAGCGGGGACAGGGTTCAACCTTTTGGGTCGAACTGGACCTGGCCACGGATGACAAGCCGGATTTGCCGAGGCCCACGGTGTTCCCTGATCTGATGGGGCGGGCTGTTCTCGTGGTCGACGACAATCCTGCCGCTCTGCAAAGTCTGGTCCTTTGCGTGACCCGCTTGGGCTTCGCCTGCGAAGCCGTGGGATCCGGACAGCAAGCCTTGACGGCCATGCTCCGTGACCCTGGCCGATTCTCCCTGGTCATTCTCGACTGGGACATGCCCGAACTCGACGGGCCGACAACCCTGAGCAGACTCCGGGCCACGGGCCTGCCAGATGACGTGCCGGTTTTGCTCGCGGCGCTCTCGTGCCACGAGGACCCGCAAGGGCGGGAGATTCGAGACATCGGGGCAGCGGGTCAGTTGATCAAGCCGGTCACGACGTTCGGCCTTCTCGATGCGATTATGACGGCCACGGACGCAGGCCAAAGCGACGGCGACAAAGAGGCTTCGGATGAACGAGTCCGACTTCTGGATCAGAAGCTCAACGATCTTCGCGTGCTTCTGGTCGACGACAACCTTTTCAACCAGGAAGTGGCGTGCGCCATTCTCGAAGACGTCGGCGCGGTTACGGCGGTGGCCTTTAACGGACTTGAGGCGTTGCAGCGCCTGGAGGAAGCGAAGGACCCGTATGACGTTGTGCTGATGGATATGGCCATGCCGGTCATGGATGGGCTGGAAGCCAGCCGTCGCATCCGGAGCATGGAAAAATACAGGGATTTGCCCATCATCGCCATGACCGCCAACGCCATGAAGGGTGATCGAGAGGCTTGTCTGGCCGCGGGAATGAGCGATCATCTGGCCAAACCCATAGACATCACTGAATTTTACGCGGTTTTGCGACGTTGTGTCCGATGTGAAGACGCCGGTCGGGCAGGGTAAGGTTTTATGCAAGCGGTCTTTTTATATTGCTATGTTATTGTTTTTAAAAATGAAACTGCATTATTTCGTACGATTTTTAAGTCATAAGTACATACAGATGTTTATATTTTAAATGTAAATATACATTGGTGTGTGAATTTAATTAAGTGTGCATTGTACGGTATTAATAATAAAAAGTTTTTTCATCTCATCATGTTTAAATTTCGTGTAATTATTTTGGATAAAAAATTAGATTGTGCGTAGAAATTTTTATTTTTCGTAATGTATAGCTATTTCCATTCGCTTAATTGTTGATTCTCGGTCAGCAATATCTTGAATTCAAGGAGAGTTATTAAAATTTGAATTTTTCAAATTGATTCGTTTAAAAAAATCGATTGTGTGCTTTTTTTAAACAGTATGTCGAATGCGAATAAATTTAGTCGACTTATTGTTTTATTCCATTTTTCTTAAATATTACGGAGGATGTGTCTCATGGCATGGAGAGCAGTTAGGAATACGTTGATTTTTTTGTTCATGATAATGCTTGTGATATGCGTCTCGCCGGCCCTGGTCCGGGCGAAGGATGGAGCGGGAGACGGTGTTGGCGCGGTTCCTGCTGTTTCCGGAGCCAAGAATGTAAATTCCATATTGAACAAGGCCACTGCGGAAAACGGGGTTTCGCTTCAGGCGGCCCTTCAGTCCGCCATGGACACCAATCCAACCTTTCTGAGTCGCAAACATGCGTATTCTTCCTCGCACGAAGCGTATCTGAAATCGTTCGGCGCCTTGCTGCCGCAGGTCAATGTCGTTGCCAGGGGTGGGTATCAGGTCATTCAGAACGATACGACCAGCTTCCTCTATGACGACAAGCAGGGTGAGGGCTGGACCAATGATATGAGGGTAGTCATGTCCCAGTTGCTTTTCGACGGCGGTATGACCAGTTCCAAGGTGGAAGCGGACAAGCTCCATTCGCAGTCCAAGCAGGAAGAGCTTTTCAACACGGCCGAGGACGTCGGACTGACCGCGACACAGTATTTCATGGAAGTCATTCGCAATCGGGCCCTGATCGAATTGTGTGAAAACAATATCGTCGAGCATGAAAAAATCCTTGAGCTTACCCGCATTCGATTGAACAACGGTGGCGGAACACAGGTCGACGTAAACCAGGCCGAAGCTTCTCTTGAAGAAGCGAAATCACGGTTGGTGCAGGCACGTCAGGGTCTTGAGGACGCCGAGGCGGGATATCTGAAGGTTTTCGGGAGCAAAGCGGAACAGTTGGCCATGCCAGAAAGACCGAAGCAGGCAATTCCTCCGACTCTTGAAGAAGGAATTGCTCTCGCCATGGACAACAACCGCGCCTTGAAAGCCGCGCGCTTGGCCATAAAGCAAAAGGAAAAGGAGGCTGAATCAGCGAAGGGTCTGCACCTGCCTCAGCTCTACGCCAAGCTTGCAGGGGGGCATTCCGACAATACCGGAGGGTACGAGCAGAATTATCATGACGTATCAGCCATGCTGCAACTGTCCTTCAATTTGTACAGCGGCGGGTCCCTCTCGGCTGAGATCAGAGAGGCGAAAAGCGAAGTCTCCAAGTCCGTGCAGGATGCCGAAGAAGTCCGCCGCGAGGTGGAGGAGGATGTGCGGACCGCATACAGCTTCCACCGTTCGACCTGGAAGCTGCTGCCGATTTTGCGCGACCTGACCGACGAGAATGCCGACATCGTCGTCAGTTACGCGGATCAGTTTCGCATGGGCAAGAGATCCCTTCTTGACCTTGTTTCCGCGCAGAAGAGTCTGTTCAGTTCCCAGCAGGTATATCTGAACGCCATGGCAGCGCATACGTTCTCGTATTACCGGATTTGCATGCCCATCGCGGCCCTTATGAACACTCTGGGTGTTAGCGTGCATGTTCCTGAACTGAACTAGCCCCAACTCGCACGCGGGCGAATGCGTTTTTGATTCAAGTGGAAAACGGTGCGTTTCCCGGAATGCCCTGCACCGTTTTCCATTTTTGTCGCGGAGCATGCCTTCAAGCTGCGTGCTCTTCAAGCAATACTCATGAAAGATATGGAAGTGAAAACGGTAGAGGTTCAAGCAGGTATCCAATGCCGGATCAAGGAGTTGCGTGAACGGACAGCCGTTCGGCCCGGCGATGCTTTGGCCTGGCAGCATCTCGGATTCGCCCTGCATCAATCCCGCGAGTACGAGGAAGCCTTACGGGCCTTTGAGCAGGCCGTCTTCCTCAAGGCTTCGGCGCGGGTTCAGGCCTTGCCCTACGCCTTGTCCCTGAGCGCCCTGCACCGGCACGACGAGGCCATTGCCCTGCTTGAGCCCCTGCAGGCCAAGAAACCAAAGGATTTCGACCTGATCAACCTGCTTGGGGTGATGCTCAAACGTGCCGGTCGCTTCGAGCAGGCCCTCGGCATGTTCGAGCTGGCGCGGAAACTTCGCCCGCGCCTGGTCTCCGCCTGGGTGAACACGGGTAATGTCCACGAAGCCATGGGCAATTTCCAGGCGGCGGCAGAGGCGTTCGGGGAAGCAGCACGCCTGGAGCCGCGCAATGCGGAATTATGGCGCTTGCAGGGGGCCTCGCTTTTCCGCCAGCGCCGGACCGAACCCGCCTTGCAGGCTCTGGACAGGGCCGCGAGCCTTGCCCCGGCCGATCCCGCTTCGTTCAGAACGCATGTTCAGGTGCTGGCAAAGCTGGGCAGGCATGATGAAGCCGCCGCAGCCATCGAACGTTTCCGGGCCGCGCGTCCGGGCGATCCGGAACCCGCGATCATGCTCGCCCGAATTCGGTACAATGCCGGTCGCATCGACGACGCCAGGAAGCTGCTTGCCGAAGTCCTGGCTGACGAACCCGGCCATCTGTCGGCCAACCTGCTTCTCGCGCAGACCTGCGGCGACGGGACTGCCGAAGGCAGCCGTCGCATGGCCAACGACGCCTTGCGGCGCGCCCTGGCCGCCAACCCCGATGCATGGCAGGCCGCCGAAAGGCTCGTCGACAGCCTTTCGCGCAGCCGCTACGGGAGCGAGGCGGAGCATCTGGAAGCCGCCTACGCCGTAGCCTGCGACCTGCAGGACAGGCACCCCGAGAGACGGCTTGAGACCGCACGCACGCTGCGCACGGTCTTTACGCGTTTGCTGGACATGGAGCGCATGGCGGCCACCGGCCGGCTCGGCGAGATTCTGCCGGTCTGGCAGTCGCAAGGCAAAATCTCGGCGGTGCATTACGAGCTGGGCCAGGTCCAAAGCATGGAGGACAGGGCTATGCTCGTGGAGTGGCACCGGCAGTGGGGACGCGGGGTCATCGGTGGCGTCACGCCCGTCACGCCTGCGGCCATGCCCACCATGGCTTCGAAGCGCAAGCTGCGCGTCGGCTTCATGTCCAGCGACCTGCGCAACCATCCGGTCGGCTATTTCGCCTATCCGTTGCTGTCACGCTACGACCGGGACCGGTTCGAAGTCTATTGCTACTCCTTTTACGAGGGGTCGCCCTCGCCCGCCCAAGCCCAGATCGAGAGTAAGGTCGCGGCCTACCGCTGGTGGCCGGGGCGCACCAGCGAGCAGGTGGCCGAGGGCATCGCCGTGGACGGTCTCGACATCCTTTTCGAGCTGGGCGGCTCCACGGCCATGAACAAGCTCGACGTCATGGCCTACCGTCCGGCCCGCATCGGGGCGAGCTGGCTGGGCTACCCCCATTCCGCCGGTCTGGAGACCATCGATTACATCGTGGTGGACCCGTACATCCTCCCGTCCGATCCACGTCTGCTCATCGAGCGGCCCTTCGAGCTGTCCGAGACCTGGGTTGTGGTGGGGCGCAATAACTTCGCCGACGTTCCCATCGCGGGCGGGCTTCCCGAGGATCGGCGCGGCCGCCTGACCTTCGGCACGGCCAACAATCCCTACAAGATTACCGAGGCCTGTCTCGACTGCTGGGC
Organism: Desulfomicrobium baculatum DSM 4028; assembly: GCF_000023225.1. NCBI lineage: Bacteria > Pseudomonadati > Thermodesulfobacteriota > Desulfovibrionia > Desulfovibrionales > Desulfomicrobiaceae > Desulfomicrobium > Desulfomicrobium baculatum. The sequence continues at coordinate 2,134,271 of NC_013173.1, read as the reverse complement.
AGCTGTGCTGCGCCGCGTGCCTGGCTCGCATTTCCTCTTCCTGCGGCCCGAAGCCGCGACGCCGAGCTTCAAGGCCAACGCGCGGGCGGCCTTCGCGGCCCGCAACGTCGACCCGGGCCGCCTTGATTTCATCGGCGTGCGAGGAACGCACCTGCAGCACTACAACGAGATCGACATCGCCCTGGACACCCTGCCCCATGTCGGCGGCACCACGACCTGCGAAGCCCTGTGGATGGGCGTGCCCACGATCAGCCTGGTCGGGCCGGGATTTGCCGAACGCCTGTCCTATTCAAACCTTTCCAACGCCGGACTCGGCGACCTGGCCGTGTTCAGCACCGATAATTACGTGGAACAGGCGGCCATGCTGGCCGAGGACCGGACCCGACGACTGGCCCTGCGCCACGGTTTGCGCGACATGATCGCGACCAATCCGCTGGGGCAGGCTGACCGCTTTGTCCGGAATTTTTATCGCAAAATCGAGGAGGTCGTCCTGTCGTGAAAGCAGTCATCCTGGCCGGTGGACGCGGCACGCGCCTGTCCGAGGAGACGGGCTTGCGCCCCAAGCCCATGGTCGAGATCGGGGGAAGGCCCATCCTGTGGCACATCATGAAGATCTACGCCGGGCACGGCGTGCGCGATTTCATCATCTGCCTTGGCTACCGGGGCTGGCAGATCAAGGAGTATTTCCTCAATTACGCGCTGCACGCCTCGGATATCGTGGTGGATCTCGCCAGCCGTCAGGTGGAGGTCTTGCGCCCCGCCGAGGACTCCTGGCGCATCAGTCTCGTCGACACGGGGGAAAACACCCAGACCGGCGGACGGATGCGGCGCGTCGGTCATCTGCTGGCGGGGGAGGACGCCTTCTGCATGACCTACGGCGACGGCGTGGCGGATGTGGACATACGCAAGCTCATCGACTTCCATCACCGCCATGGTCACGCGGCGACAGTCACCGCCGTGTCCCCGCCCGGCCGATTCGGCTCCCTGGCCAGGGACGGGTCGCGGGTCAGCGCCTTTGTCGAAAAGCCCAACGGCGACGGCGGGAGCATCAATGGCGGCTTTTTTGTTCTTTCGCCGCAGGTGCTGGCCCGCATTGCCGCAGACGACACAGTATGGGAGGAGGAACCGCTACGCGGCCTGGCCCGCGACGGCGAACTGCATGCCTACGAACACCATGGGTTCTGGCAGCCCATGGACACGCTGCGGGACCGGGACAGGCTCGAGCGCCTCTGGGCCGAGGGCGGCGCGCCCTGGAGGAACTGGTGAACGCGCTTTCCTCCGGGTTCTGGAGCGGACGTCGCGTGCTGGTCACGGGCCACACCGGATTCAAGGGCGCCTGGCTTTGCCTCATGCTGCATGCCCTCGGCGCGAAAGTGTCGGGGATCTCCCTGCCGCCGGTCCGCCACCGAACCTATGATCTGCTGGGCGTGTCCACCCGGATGCGACGTTCCTATGCGGCCGACATCCGCGTGCCGGCGCTGGTGGAGAAGATCACGCAAAAGGCGCGTCCCGAGATCGTTTTCCATCTGGCCGCGCAAGCCCTGGTGGGGGAGGGGTATCGCGACCCAGGCGGCACCTTCGCCACCAACGTGACGGGCACGGCGCATCTGCTGCAGGCGCTGCGCGGTCAGCGCGACGTCGCGGCGGCGGTGATCGTCACCTCGGACAAGGTGTATCGCAACGACAACACGGGGCGGCCCTTCCGGGAGGACGATCCACTGGGCGGCGTTGATCCCTACAGCGCTTCCAAGGCCGCGGCCGAATCGGCCGTGACAGTCTGGCGACATTCCTACATGGACGAGATGCCGCCCATGGCCACGGCCCGCGCCGGTAACGTCATCGGCGGCGGGGATTTCGCCCGTGAGCGTCTGGTGCCGGATCTGGTGCGAGCCCAGAGAAGGGGTAGCCCTCTTGTGTTGCGGAGTCCAGACGCCACGCGCCCATTCCAGCATGTGCTGGATGTGCTGCGCGGCTATCTGTTGCTGGCCCAGGCCCTGGCCGCAGGTTCCCTTGTGCCGGCGGCCCTCAACTTCGGCCCGCGGGACGCCGAGTTGCGGGTGCGGGATCTGATTCATCACTGGGAGGCCGCGACGGGCCGATCGGTGCGCTGGGAAACCACAGGCGCTTCCGTCATCGCCGAACAGCGGCGGCTGGCCTTGGACAGCAGCCTCGCGCGGCGCGTTCTGGGATGGACTCCCTTTCACGACACGTCAGGCGCCATCGCCAGGACCGCGCAGTGGTATGCCGCCTGGGCCAGAGGCGTGGACATGGGCGTCTACTCGGAAGACGAAGTCGGCAAAGCGTTGTCCCCCTCGGCAGCGCAGGAGCAGGCATGAGAGGCGAGGCACGACCCGTGACAGCCTGCCGCTCCTGCGGAGGTTCCCTCGGTGCCACATTCTGCGATCTGGGCCGGATGCCCCTGGCCAATTCCTATCTGCCCCCCGGCGCTGACCTTGAGGCCGAGCCGAGCTTTCCACTGCGGGCCGTGGTTTGCGACGAATGTCGCATGGTGCAGCTTGACGCCGTTGTCGATGCCCAGGGCATCTTTTCGGACTACGCCTATTTTTCCTCGACGTCCGAGTCATGGCTGGAGCACGCCCGTCGCTACTCTGCGGAAATGATGCGGCGGCTCGGACTGAACAGCCGGAGTCTGGTGATCGAGGCGGCCAGCAACGACGGCTACCTGCTCCGCAATTTCGTGGCTGCGGGGGTGCCCTGTCTGGGCGTGGAACCGGCCGCCAACATCGCCTGGGTAGCGCGAGAGAGCGGGGTGCCGACGGAAACGGCCTTTCTTGGCGCGGACAGCGCGGATGACCTGCTGGCGCGGCTGGGTCGGCATGCCGATCTGGTCATTGCCAACAACGTGCTCGCGCATGTGCCCGATGTGAACGATTTCGTCGCCGGTCTGGCGCGATTGGCCGGACCGCAAGGGATGGTCTCCATTGAGGCCCCGCATCTGCTGCGCATGGTCGAAGGCGTGCAATTCGACACCATCTATCACGAGCATTACGCCTATTGGTCTTTTCTGGCCATGGAGCGACTGCTCGCGAGGCACGGTCTCCACGTCGCCCGGGTCGAGGAACTGCCCACTCACGGAGGATCGCTGCGGGTGTTGGCCTGTGCCCGGGCCGCGTCCTCCTCGCCCGGATCGGCGCTGGCGATGCGTGAGTTGGAACTGCGTCGGGGGCTTGGCGGCGACGCCTTCTACAGGGGCTTTGACCAACGCGTCCGGCTCGCGCTGGATGATTTTCAAAGCTGGATGTCCCAGAGCCGGGAGCAGGGACTCCGGGTCGCGGCGTATGGCGCGGCGGCCAAGGGCAACACATTCCTGAACGCGGCTGGAGTGAAGGCGGACGGCATCTTGGCTGTGGCCGATCGCAATCCCGTCAAACAAGGGCGGCTTTTGCCCGGCAGCCATATTCCGGTCGTTTCTCCCGAGGAGCTAATGGCCCTGGCTCCGGACGACATCCTGATCCTGCCCTGGAACATCGCCCGTGAAATCGTGAAGAGTCTGCGCGGCGCGGGATTCCGTGGCCGTTTGCTGACCGCCGTGCCACGAATGGAGGTGCGCTGATGCGCATCCTGCCGACACCCATTGGCGGACTCCATCAGATTGAAGGGGAGGCGCATCGTGATGCAAGGGGCTTTTTTCTGCGTACCTGGTGCCGGGAGGCGTTTCTGGCCGCTGGCATCGATTTTTTTCCCGTGCAGACGAGCCTCTCGGCGAATATCCGTCGCCATACTTTGCGCGGCATGCATTACCAGGTTTCACCCGCCCGCGAACGCAAGCTGGTCCGCTGCCTGCACGGCCGCATCCTTGATGTGGTGGTCGATCTGCGGGACGGCTCGCCCACGCGTTTGCGGCATTGGGCGGTCAACCTGTGTTCCGATGCGGGCAACGCCCTTTTTATCCCCGAAGGATGCGCCCACGGTTTCATGACCCTGACCGACGGGGCGCTGGTCGAATACATGATGGACGCGCCTCACGCCCCGGAGCACGCACGTGGGCTGCGCTGGGACGACCCGGCCCTGGGGTTGTCGTGGCCGGCCAGACCCGTGGTGATTTCCCTGCGTGACCGCAGCTGGCCCGGCCATGTCTGAACGGGTGCTGGTGACCGGAGGAAGCGGCTTCGTGGGGCTGCCTCTCGTGGCCGCGTTGGCGGCCGAAGGGGCGTGGGTAGAGGCTCTGGGATGCCGGAATGTCGGGCCCGAATTGCCCGGCGTGCGCTGGCACCGGGTGGATCTGCATCACTCCGGGGATGTTCGTCTCCTGCTGCGCGAGCTGAGGCCCGCTGTGCTGGTGCACTGCGCCTGGAATGTGGAGCATGGCCGGTTCTGGTCCGCGCCGGATAACCGGGTTTGGCTGGACGTCTCCTTCGAACTGGCGATGCGGTTCTTCGAGACGGGCGGACGGCGCTTCGTCGGCATCGGCACTTGCGCCGAATACGCGAGTCAGGATCTGAACGACAACATGCCCTGGTCCGAGAGCCGCAAAATTGATCCCTGCACCCTCTATGGCCAGTCCAAGGCCGAACTGTGGCGCAGACTCCTTGCCCTGGCCGAAAGGCGTCCTGGCGCTCAGGCGTCCTGGGCGCGCCTCTTTCATCTCTTCGGAGCGGGCGAACACCCGGAGCGGCTTGTGTCCTCAATCATTCGTTCCGTGCTCGCCGGTCGAGAGGCGTGTTGCGGGTCCGGGCGCCTGGTCCGCGATTTTTCAAGCGTCTGGTTTGTCGCCGGGGCGCTGGCCGCACTGGCCCGCTCCCGAGTGACAGGCCCCGTCAATGTCGGCTGCGGACAGCCCCGCTCCATTGCCGCCCTGTCCAGGCAGGTCGCCCGGTTCGCCGGACGACCCGACCTATTGCGCCTTGGAGCCTTGCCGGACAGGCCGAACGATGTCCCGGTCATGGTGGCCGACACCAAGCGCCTGCGGCTTGAAGTCGGTCATAGTCAGCGGCCAGTCATAGAAGACGATCTGCGACGCCTGATCTCTCTGTATCGATTGCAAAATTCCTAGTTTTCTGCCGGAACGCGGTGGGGCTCCAATTTTTTTCAAATGAATAAAAAATTTGGGTTCAATGGCTCGTACAGTTCAAACGTGATGTGTATTTCGGAGTATTATAGTCCGCATTTAGCTATCAATCTGATGTGCGCCTGGTGCGTGAAAACGTACATACTGCAATCCATGCCCATAATTTGCATCCACAATTTTCTCTTGTTGGTATATGAGATGTTTTCGAGACAGGTATAGGCTGATTGCAGCACGCGCTTGCGTTTGCCTGTTCTGTTGCGTTATCTTCTCGGATATCAAACAGGAGGTTTGTCGTATGCGAATGAAAAAACAGGATTCCGGCGGTTGGAATCCTTACCTTGCCGGAGCCCTGGTGGGCGTGCTGGCCATCCTTTCGGCGTATGCCACCACAGCGTGGCTCGGAAAAACCAGCTACCTGGGGGCCTCGACCACCTTCGTGCGCGGCGCGGGCGTCATCGAGCAGCAGATCGTGCCCGAACGGGTGCAGGCCAATGAATATTTCACCCAGCAGAAAATCAAGATCGACTGGCAGTTCATGCTGGTTCTGGGCATATTTGTGGGGTCGCTCATAGCTTCAGGCACTGATAAGAGCTTCAAACTCGAAAGCGTGCCCCCGATCTGGGAGAAGCGCTTCGGTCCATCCGTCGGAAAACGTGCCATCGGTGCATTTCTGGGCGGCATCGTGGCCATGATAGGGGCGCGCATGGCCGACGGCTGCCCCAGCGGACATGGCCTGAGCGGCATGATGCAGCTTTCCGTCAGCGGTATGGTGGCCCTGACCATGTTCTTTGTCGTCGGCATAATCGTGGCGGCTTTCATTTACGGAAGGAGGTCATGATGGGCAACGATCAGATTTTGGGACTGGTCACCGGTATCCTCTTCGGCTTTCTGTTGCAAAAGGGGCGGGTATTGCGCTTCGAGAAGCAGATCGGAGCCATGCTCCTCAAAGATATGACCATCCTCAAGTTCATGCTCTCGGCCATCATCGTGGGCATGGTCGGGATAGAGGTATTGTCCAGCGCGGGCGTCATCACCATGAGTCACAAGCCTATGAACGTGGGCGCGATCCTTGTCGGCGGGGCCCTGTTCGGCGCGGGCTGGGCGGTCATGGGCTACTGCCCGGGAACCTCCGTGGGAGCCCTGGGCGAAGGGCGCTGGCACGCCATTTTCGCCATCGCAGGGATGGTTACGGGTGCGGCCATTTACGCGGAGCTATATCCTTTTTTCAAGACTACGGTGCTGGCCTGGGCGGACTTCGGCAAGATCGGACTGCCGGAAGCCCTTGGCGTCTCGCCCTGGGTCGTGATCATCGTGTTCATCTGCGTCGTGCTGGGGCTTTTCCGCTGGTTTGAAAGCAAGGGGTTGTAGGCGGTTTTGATCGGAAGTTGCGTTGCGGCGGTCGGCCCGGTTCCGTCATGGCCTTGAACTTCGTTCCGGCTTTGTGATGTATCATCGCAGGTTGTGAACGCACAAAACAAAGGTCCACCAGTAGCCGCTCCAACTCCCCTCCTGCCAAGGAGGGGTGCCCGAAGGGCGGAGTGGTTGACTTCAAATTGTGCGGCAGTCGGCCCGATGCCGTCATGGCCTTGGCGTCCCCGGAACTCCTTCTCCGGCCTCGTAGAGTTGAATCGTTGCGTGCAGGACGGGAAAGCGAGGCCAAGCAT